>CAMBZJ010000057.1 GCA_945872365.1 Klebsiella pneumoniae | reverse complement strand
CCGGCCCGCCGCGGGTCGCGCTCTCGTTTCTCGCCGAGGTGAACGGCGAGCCGTTCGCCTGCGGCCGGATCTACCGCGGCATCGGCAGCACGGCTCTCGACTGGGAGCCGGCCGACCTGCGGCTCTACGTGTCGGACGTGCGCCTGGTGCGCGCGGGCGGCACCGAGGAGCCGGTCGTGCTCGATCAGGACGGAGCCACCCAGCTCGAGGGGATCGCGCTGCTCGACTTCGAGGACGCATCCGGCCGCTGCGCGATCGTCGGCACCGCCGCGACCAATACGCACCTGCGCGGCGAGGTCGCGGCCGGTACCTACAGCGGCGTCCGCTTCACCCTGGGCGTGCCCTTCGAGCGCAACCACGGCGACGCCTCGGTCGCGCCTCCGCCGCTCGATGCGAGCGCGATGTTCTGGACCTGGAACTCGGGCTATCGATTCCTCGTCCTCGACGGGGTCGTCGGCGCGGGGACCGGCTACAGCATCCACGTCGGCAGCACCCGTTGCCAGGGCGACGGCCGCGGCAACGTGAGCGGCTGCGACAACCCCCATCGCGCGGCGATCGCGCTCGACGGCTTCGACCCGACGCGCGACGCGATCTTGCTCGACGTCGGCACGCTGTTGTCGCGCAGCGACCTCGCGACGAACACGCCGGGCACCTCGGGTGGCTGCCAGGGCTCGCCCACCGATCCCGATTGCGCCGGCCCCTTCGACCTCCTCGGGCTGCCCTTTCCCGGGCAGGCGACCGGCACCCAGGAGGTGTTTCGCGTCGCCGCGGGGCGGGCGGAGCCGGTGCCGGCGACGCCCGTGCCGAGCGCCACGCCCGCGCCGACTCCGATCCCGCCGCCCGGAGAGGCCTGGACCTGGAACCTGCCGGCCGGCTTCCCGGTCCCGCTCGTACCCGCGGGCAACCCGATGAGCACCGCGAAGGTCGAACTCGGGCGCCGCCTCTTCTACGACAGCCGGCTGTCGCGCAACGGCAGCCAGTCCTGCGCGAGTTGCCATCGCCAGGAAGTCGCCTTCAGCGACGGGCGCGTGGTCTCGATCGGCTCGACCGGCGACGTGACGCCGCGCAGCGCGCCGTCGCTCGCGAATGCCGCGTACAACCCGTCGCTCACCTGGATGAATCCGCTGCTCGACACCCTGGAGGTCCAGGCGATGGTGCCGCTGTTCGGCGAGTCGCCTGTCGAACTCGGCTTCGGTGGCCGCGAGGACGAACTCGCCGCCCGCCTCGCGGCCGACCCGGTCTATCGCGGGATGTTCGACGCGTCCTTCCCGGGCGAGTCCGATCCGGTCACGGTCGGGAACATGGTGAAGGCCCTCGGCGCCTTCGAGCGCACGCTGGTCTCCGGCAACTCCCCCTACGATCGGTGGCTCGCGGGCGACGAGTCCGCGCTCTCGGCGTCCGCTAAGCGCGGTCGCGACCTCTTCTTCTCCGAGCTGCTGGAGTGCCGGCACTGCCACGGCGGGCTCAATTTCGCGAGCGCGCTGCAGCACGACGGCAGCCCGCGCGAAAAGACGCCCTTCGAGAACAACGGGCTCTACAACGTGGGTGGAAGCGGCGACTACCCCGCACCCAACGTCGGCCTCTTCGAGTTTACCGGCGACCGTCGCGACATGGGCCGCATGAAGCCGCCGACGCTACGCAACGTCGAACTCACCGCTCCCTACATGCACGACGGCAGCATCGCGACGCTGGGCGAGGTCATCGACCACTACGCCCGCGGCGGCCGCAAGATCGACTCGGGACCGACGGCCGGCGACGGGCTACTGAGCCGTTACAAGAGCACCTTCGTCACCGGGTTCCCGCTGTCGGCGGCCGCGAAGGCCGACCTGCTGGAATTCCTGCGCAGCCTGACCGACGCAGGCTTCACGACCGACCCGCGTTTCTCCGATCCTTTCGCCGCCCCGGCGCCGGGGCGACCCTGAACCTGCACCGCGCGGATCGAGCGCGCGGAGAGGACCTCGACATGACGACGTCTCCGAATCACTTCGACGGCAGCCGCGCGCTGCGGGTCGCCGCTTCCATCGCGGTCGCGCTGTTGCTCCTCGGGCGCCCGGGCGTCGCGCGGGCCGAAACCCGTGCTTCCGGCTCGCAGATGACCCCGGACTCGCGCCGCTACCTGATCAACAAGAACGTCGGCTCCGAGCGCTGGGCGATCTCCTTCAACCTCCAGGACCGCACCGTGACCGGCAACGTCTTCCGCTCCGACGGCGCTGCCCCCTCCTTCGTCTGGTGTACGGTCGCGAGCGAGACTCCCGCGCCCGATCCGGCCGCCAACCAGTACCTGCTCGATTGTCGCGGCGCGGACCAGTGTCCCGAAGCCCCCTGCTCGGACGACGACTGGACACTTATCCGAGACGGGATTCCGATCGACGGAGCCTTCCTGCTGCCGCCGGAGACCCGCGTGACCTTCAAGGGCAACATCGAACCGGTGTTCGACGCGAGCTGCGCGACGGCGGGCTGCCACTCCGGGGCCACCCCGGCGCAGGGCCTCGATCTCTCGCACGGCAAGGCCTACGACGCGATCTTCCGCAAGCCGTCCTCGCATGATGCCGACCATCTCCTGGTCCGACCCTTCGACCTCGAGGGCAGCCACCTCTTCGGCAAATTGCTCGACGGCGAGGGCGGGGCGCGGATGCCGCTCGGTGCGGCCCCGCTCTCCGACGAGGTGATCGGCGGCTTCCGGCAGTGGATCCTCGAGGGCGCGGCCGAAAACTGAATGCTTCAGCCGGCCGGCCAGGCGCGCCGGCCGGCGACCCAGGTCTCGACGACGGCGGGCGGATTCTCGGGGTCGAGGTCGCCCTCGAGCACGACCAGGTCGGCGCGCTTGCCCGGCGTGAGACTGCCCCGCTCGTATTCCTGGCCGCCAGCGAAGGCGGCGCCGGCGGTGTAGGCGGCGAGCCAGTCCGTGTAGGCGAGCGCCTGGTCCGCGCCGGAGACGAGCCCTGAGGCCGCACGGCGGGTCGCGTCGCGGGCCGAGGTGAGCAGCGGTTCGTGGAAGGCGCACGGGTCGTCGGAGGACGCCGCGAAGCGGACACCGGCGCGCGCGAGATTCGCAAACGGCAGCCAGGTCTCCCCGTCGAAGGCGACGTCGCGCACCGAGTCGCCGACGTGGTGGACGAAACCGGGTTGCACGACGCCGACGACCTCGAGCGCGGCCATGGTGCGCAATTGCTCTTGCGAGGCGAGCATGGCGTGCTCGACCCGCAGACGTGCTTCGGGCCGCCCGCGTCCGCGCAGGTGCTCGCAGGCGCGAAACGCATCGAGCGCGGCGCGCAGTCCCGCGTTGCCGATCGCGTGGACGGCGAGCCCGAAACCGCGCTCGAGCGCGGCGCGCGCCCCGGCCTCCACGTCGGGCATGAGCGTG
>CAMBZJ010000056.1 GCA_945872365.1 Klebsiella pneumoniae | reverse complement strand
GCCTCGCGCGAGCTCGAGGTGCGGGGGGCGATCCACCGCTTCCTCCGCGTGAACTCCGGCCCCACGGTCGACGGCCGATTCCGGGTGCTCGTGTTCCACGACCTGACCGATACGCGGCGGCTCGAGCGCGTCCGCACGGACTTCGTCGCGAACGTCTCGCACGAGTTGCGCACGCCGCTCACGGCGATCAAGGGCTTTGCGGAGACGCTCGCTTCGAGCGGCTTCCAGGATCGCGAGAGCGCCGCGCGCTACGTCGGGATCATTGACCGGCACGCCGGGCGCCTCGGCCGGCTCATCGACGACCTCCTCGTCCTGAGCGACCTGGAACTCGGGCGCGGTCCCCTCTCGATCGAGGACCTCGGACTCGCGGATGCCGTGCGCGACGCGGCGGAACTTCTCGCGGAGCCTGCGCGAAGGGGCGGCGTTGCGGTCGAGCTTGCGGTGCCCGACGTTCTCCGGGTCGCCTGCGACCCCGACCGCCTCGCGCAGGTGCTCTCCAATCTGCTCGACAACGCGATCAAGTACGCGCCGGGCGGGCACGTCCGGCTGGCGGCCAAGGTTTCCGGGGACGGCACGATGGTCGAGCTCGCGGTGAGCGACGACGGTTGCGGAATCCCGGCCGAGGACTTGCCGCGGATCGCCGAGCGCTTCTATCGTGTCGACAAGGCGCGCGGTCGCGAATTCGGTGGCACGGGCCTCGGGCTCTCGATCGTGAAGCACATCGTCCAGTCGCACGGCGGGCAGCTCTCGATCGAAAGTCGGCTCGGCGGTGGGACGACGGTCCGCGTCGCGTTGCCGCGCGCGACGGAAAGTCGCGGGTCGGACTTGGCCTAGCAACGGCCTGGCGACGGCGGCGGGGTTTGCCGTGCGATGCAGGCGAGGGTAGGGGACCGGCCGAGGGGTGCGGAGCCGTGCAACGGCGACTTGGCGGGGGCGAGAAGGCGGAGTCGAGCAAGGCGCGGGCGCGGACGACTCCGGCGACGGGCAGGGCGGATCGCGGCATTCCCGCGAACGCTGGAGCGCGGGTTCGTGGCGCTGTGCCAGGCAAGCGTCGCGCGTCGCGCTCCCGGGCGAAGGCGAGGGCGCCGTCTCGCAGCCGGGCGCTCGCGCATCGCGCCGTCGAGCACGTGCTCTCCGGCGCGCTTCTCGTCATGGCGATCCTCGCGGCGCTGGGCGCCCCGCGGTTCGACGGGCGGCCCTGGCTTCTGGTCGCGGTCCTCGCCGGCACGGCGGTCGCAGGATTGGCGGTTGCGGTGGCGATCGACCGCGTGCGGCAGCGGACGACGCCGTTGCGGCGGACGCTGCTCGACCTGGCGCTGCTCGCGGGGGTCGTCGCCCTCGCGGTCTGGGCGCCACCACGGCGCACCCTCCTGCGACTCAACGAGATCGTCGCCGGCGAACGGGCGACTCAGGACCGCGTCATCCGCCACCAGGTGTGGGCGGCCTATCGTCGGATGGACAAGGAGGACGAGCGTCGCCTCATGGAGCGCGGCGAGGCCCATGCGGCCATGGTCGAAGCTGCCGCGCTGGCGTTCGGCATCGACCCTGAATTGCTCATGGGAGTCGCCGCGACCGAGTCGAGTTTCCTGCCGCGGGACAGTGCCGACGGTGGCCGTGGCCTCTTCCAGATCACCGCGGTGCCGGCTGCGGCCACCGAGGGAGCGCGGCGGGTGCTCGGGGTCGAGAGGATCGACCTGCTCGACGACCGCCAGAACGCGACCGTCGCCGCGGCAACGCTTGCCGGCTATGCGGCGCAAATGAAGGGCGACCTCTTCCTGACACTGCTCGCCTACAACATCGGCCCCGCCAACGGCGGGTTGCGCACGGTCATGGACCACTACGGGGCGCGCAACTTCGCCCAGGTGCAACCGTGGCTCCAGCCGCTGCCGCGGGACTACCCGGTGCGCGTCCTCTCCGCGGCGCTGGCCTGGCGTCTCTGGCGGCGATTCCATCGGTTGCCGCTCTTCGAGGACCCCGAGGACGGCCGACTCGTGCAGGATGCCGGCATCCCCGGTCTGGGCGACGATGCCTGGCGGGCGGGAGCGAGGAAGCCCGCGCAGGCGTCGCGATAGACGAGGCAGGCGAGTCCGACGACCGCTCCCGCGAGCACGAAGCCGTCGAGCAGCGCCTGCCCGGCCGCGCCCTGGCCGAAAGCGACCTCGCGCAGCGGCTCGACGAGCAGGCGCGTCGCGGAAAGTGCGGCGGCGAAGGCGAATGCGCAGGCACCGTCCCGTCGCAGGAGGCGGTTCGCGGCGAGCGCGAGCGCTCCCGCCGCGAGGGCTCCCGCTGCCAGGTAGAGCGGCGTCGGGTGCGCCGGGAGCGCGGTCGACGCACCATCGGGAATGCGTCCGAGCGCGACCTGGCTCCACCACGCGGGACTGCCCTTCGGGTAGCCGAGGCACCACGCGCGAGCGCAGGGAACCCCGAAGCAGCAGCCTTCGAGAAAGCAGCCGATTCGTCCGAGAGCGATCGCGAGAGCGGCCGGTGGGGCCGCGTGATCGAGCAGGCGAAGCCGGTTCATGGTGTGGCCGATCCAGCGCGGTCCGGCGGCGACCAGCAACAGGACCGCGAGGACGAGGCCCCCGCCGATGCGCAGCCCGGGCGTCGACGGGGCGGCCCCCGTGGCCGGTGCGAGCCAGCTGATCGCCTCGCTCCAGGAACAGCCACCGCCACCCGCTCGGCAGGCGGCGAGGACGAAGTGGAGGCGGGCGCCGGCGAGCGCGAAGACCATCGCGGCGAGGCAGAGCAGGGCGCAGCGCCCGGCGGTCGCGACGCCAGGGCTTGCCGTGTCCCGGTAGAGCGCCCGACTCGTGGCGGCGCTCCAGAGGAGCGCCGCCACGGTCCAGGCGAGCGGATGAGCGTGGTGGCCGGGAAGCATCGCCGCTCAGAAGAGGTGGGAGAAGTCGAGGCCGAGGGTGAGATCGACGTTGACGTCGACGTCGACCTGCACGCTGATGTCGGGGATGTCGCGCGGACCGAAGACGCTCGTGCCGATGAACATGGCCCCCGGTCGGCTCGCGGTCGCCATGCCGAGCACGTAGGGGTACTCGGCACCTCGGGCGAGGGGTGGACTTTGGACGTTGATCGCCGGCGACTGCATGACGAGCCACTCCGGCGGACAGCCCTGGTTGCGGTCGCAGATCCCGTAGCGGGTGTACTCGATGGTGCCGCCCTTGTGCTCCTGGAGCCAGAAGTTCGGGGTGTCCTCGTCGACGTCGAGTGAGATCGCCGGATCGTCGCCGTCGTCGGGGCCGTCGGCGATCACGGCGTGCACCTGCTCGGCGCCGCTGATGCGGGTCTCGACGAGGGCGAAGCCTCCCTCGTAGCCCGCCCACTGGACGTTGAAGCCCTCGAGCTTCGGCGGATCGGTCCAGGCGCTCCAGATCCGGCTCTCGGGATCCCATGCGCGCACGCGCAGCGCCGTGTAGACGCCGTCGAGTCCGTCGCCCTTGCCGGGTGACGAGGAGACGACCTGCACGGAGTGCGAGGCGTCGAGGGAGCCGAAACGGAAGTAGCCGAGCCCGTCGGCCGTGGTCGAGCCGATGGTGACCCACTGGCACTGGTCGATGCAA
>CAMBZJ010000055.1 GCA_945872365.1 Klebsiella pneumoniae | reverse complement strand
CCCCCGGCGCGGGGCTCACTGCGGGAAGGACGCGGGCCTGCCCGGCGCCTTCACCTCGCCGTCGAGCGCACCGAGGAAGGCGACCATGTCGTCGACCTCGGACTCGCTCAGGGCGAGAGGCTTCATCTTCGGCGACAGCCAGGGGTTCTTGTTGCCGCCCCGGTTGTAGAGCACGACGACCTCGCGGAGCGTCGCCTCCGAGCCGTCGTGCATGTAGGGCCCGGTCTGAGAGATGTTGCGCAGCGTCGGCGTCTTGAAGGCGCCCTTATCGGTCTCGGCCTTGGTCACCTCGAAGCGGCCGACATCGGCGAGTTCCTTCTTCGACGCCTCCCAGCCCACGCCGAGGTTGTGGTAGTTCTCGTCGGAGAAGTTGAACGAGGCGTGGCAGGTCGCACAGTTGGCCTTGCCGTTGAACAATTCGAGGCCGCGCACCTGCTGGGCCGTCAGCGCCTTCTTGTCGCCCGCCTGGTAGCGGTCGTAGGCTGTGTCGCCCGACACGATGGTGCGCTCGTAGGAGGCGATCGCGTCGGCGATCCGCTGCATCGAGACCTCCTCGGAGCCGAAGGTCTTTTTGAAGGCCGCCTTGTAGCCGGCGATCGCCGAGAGCTTCTTCACGACCGCCTCGGGCGAGTCCATTCCCATCTCGATCGGGTTCGTGATCGGGCCCTTGGCCTGGGCCTCGAGGTCGTCGGCTCGACCGTCCCAGAACTGGTTCGAGGAGAACAGCCGGTTGATGACGGTCGGCGAGTTGCGCTTGCCGAACTTGCCGCCGACGCCCTGTGAGGTCTTGCGCGGCTCGGCGAAACCGTGCTCGGGGGCGTGGCAGGTGGCGCAGGAAACGGTGTCGTCCTTCGAGAGCCGGGGATCGAAGTAGAGTGCGCGGCCAAGGTCGATCTTGTCGGCCGAGACCGTGTTGCCTTCGGGGACGAAGGCCGCGTCCTTCTGCAGTCCGAGCGGGAGGGTCATCTTCCAGTCGCCCGAGACGACCTGCTCGTCGGCCAAAGCCGGCTGCGCAGGAGCGAGGCAGGCCAGGGCGACCGCCGCCGCGACGAGTGCCCGACGGGAGGGTACGAGTGCGGGAAAGCTCATGTTTTTGCTCCTCCTAGGCGTAGAGTCTATCCGATCGCGGCGCGACGACAAGCTCTCCGCTGCGACGCGCTGCTGCCGCGAAGACAACCCCGCGCGGCGCGCTCCGGCGCCCCGCGGCCGGGGCCCCGGCCGCCGTCACCCGAGCCGCGCCACCCGGTCGAAGTACGACGCGAAGGCGAGCATCCCGCCCTCGGCCTGCCGCCAGTCGAAGTTCTCGTTGGGTGCGTGGTAGCCGTGCTCGGGCAGCGACAGCCCGAGGAAGTGCACGGGCGCCTTCAGCACCTTCTCGATCGAGACCACGGCGCCGATCGAGCCGCCCTCGCGCACGAAGACCGGCTCCTTGCCGAAGCCGAACTCCATCGCGCCCCGGATCGCGTCAGCGAGCGGCCCGGTGGTGCGGCCGCGGAACGGCTCGAGCGCATGCTCGGGGCGGACCACCGCGTCCGGGCAGCGCTCACGCACGAAGTCGCGCACGAGCGCGACGATCCGCGACGCCTTCATGTCCGGCACGAGCCGGCAGGAGAGAATCGCGGTCGCGCGCGGCGGCACGACCGTCTTCACGCCCGGTCCCTGGTAGCCACCGGCGATGCCGTGGACCTCCATCGTCGGCATGAGCCAGATCCGCTTCATGACTTCGATCGGGTCGTCGACCCGCAGCGAGTGCAGCAGGTGGTCCTTCTTGAAGCCCGCGGTCGTGAAGCCGCAGCGCGCGAGGTCGCGCAGCTCGGCGCGGGTCGGCTTCACGACGCCGTCGTGAAAGCCCGGGATCTTCACCCGCCCGGTGCGGCCGTCGACCATCGCCGCGACCAGGTCCGCGAGTTCGGCGACCGGGTTGCGGGCGGCCCCGCCGGTCGTGCCCGAGTGCTGGTCGGTCTCGCCGGTCTCGAGCGAGATGCGGAAGCCCTGCAGCCCGCGCAGCCCGGCCGGGCAGGCGGGCTGGCGGCGCGACACCCAGACCGTGTCGGAGACGACGACCGAGCCGGTCGCGAGCTCGCGGCGGTGCTCGCGGATCGTGCGCTCGAAGTTCGGCGAGCCGATCTCCTCCTCGAGTTCCCACAGGAAGTGGACGTTCGCGCGCACGCCGCGCTCGCGGGCGAGCCGCGCGCCGCCGAGCGCCGCGAGCGCCGGCCCCTTGTCGTCGGTCGTGCCGCGGGCGACGTAGGAGTCGCCCTTGCGCAGCAGCTTGAACGGCTCGCTCTTCCACTCCGGCTCGTTCGCCGGCTGGACGTCGACGTGATTGTAGACGGTCACCGTCGGCAGCCCGTCGCCGGCGCGCAGGCGGCCGTGCACGAGCGGGTGGCCGCCGGTCTCGACGATCTTCGCGTCGCCGCCCGCGTCGCGGATCGCCTGGGCGGCGCTTTCCGCCGCCCGGCGGACGTCGCGCTTGCGGTCGGGGTCGCCCGAGACGCTCGGGATCTCGACGAGTTCCTGCAGGCGGCGCTCCCACGCGGGTCGCCCCGCGCGGACGGCCGCGAGCATCTCCTTCTTTGACAGCTCCGGGTGCGGGGTCGGCTTCATGCCGGCGGTGCTAGCGCGCGGCCGCGGGAGGAGCCAGCCCCCGGGTGGATGGGCACTCGCCGAGGATCGGGATCGGGCGCTCTCGTCTTGGCAGCACCGTCCCGACCGCCACCCCGGGCTGGCGCGGGGCCGCCCGGAGCAGGCCGCGCACCGCGTCGGCGGAACTCGCCCCCCGGCAAGCGCACGGCATGCGGAAAGTATAGGGAAGAGTCCGGGCGCCGAAACCCGTTCGGTGCCCGACGCGAAGAAATCCCCGCGCAGGTCCCGCCATGAAGACGATCACCAAGTCGGACAAGCTCGCCAACGTCGGCTACGACATTCGCGGCCCGGTGCTCGACAAGGCGCGGCAGATGGAGGAGGAGGGGCAGCGCATCATCAAGCTGAACCTCGGTAATATCGCCGCGTTCGGCCTGATGCCGCCCGACGAGATCGTCCAGGACATGATCCGGAGCCTGCCCGACGCGGCCGGCTACACGGACAGCAAGGGCCTGTTCGCGCCGCGCAAGGCGGTCATGCACTACACGCAGGAGAAGTCGATCGCGGGCGTCGCCGTGGACGACGTCTACCTCGGCAACGGCGCCTCCGAGCTGATCGCGATGAGCATGAACGCACTGCTCAACTCGGGCGACGAGGTGCTGATCCCGGCACCCGACTACCCACTCTACACCGGCGTCGTCTCGCTGTCGGGCGGCACGCCCGTGCACTACCTGTGCGACGAGGGCGCGGGCTGGCTGCCCGACCTGGCCGACATCGAGGCGAAGGTCACGCGCAACACGAAGGCGCTCGTCGTCATCAACCCGAACAACCCGACCGGCGCGCTCTACCCCGTCGAGCTGCTGCGCGGTCTCGTCGAGATCGCGCGGCGCCACGAGCTCGTCGTCTTCGCCGACGAGATCTACGACAAGACGCTCTACGACGGCGCGATCCACACGAGCATCGCGTCACTCGCCGACGACGTGCTCTTCGTCACCTTCAACGGCCTGTCGAAGAACTACCGCGCCTGCGGCTACCGTGCCGGCTGGATGATCGTCTCGGGCGACAAGCGCGACGCCAGCGACTACGTCGAGGGCCTGAACATGCTCGCCTCGATGCGTCTGTGTGCGAACACGCCGGGGCAGCTCGCGATCCAGACGGCGCTCGGCGGGTACCAGAGCATCCGCGACCTCGTGGCACCCGGCGGACGCCTCTGCCGCCAGCGCGACCTCGCCTACGACATGCTCTCGGCGATCCCCGGCGTGAGCGTCGTCAAGCCCAAGGCGGCGCTCTACATGTTCCCGCGACTCGACCCGGTGATCTACCCGATCGCCGACGACCAGGACTTCGCCTACGAGCTGCTCGCCGAGGAGAAGG
>CAMBZJ010000054.1 GCA_945872365.1 Klebsiella pneumoniae | reverse complement strand
CGGCACGACGCGCCAGAGACCGCTCGCCGTCTTCGAAGATGTCGAGCGGGCGGCGCTCATCGAGGGTGATGCAGTAATCTTGAAATTCCGCATCGTCGCAGCGAATGTCCCGGTCGTGGAGGATTTCGAGGGAACCTTCGTCAATCTGTGGCGCGATGTTCCGGCTGAGGAGACGCTCAAAATGACCGTGCCGGCGCAAGCGCCATCGAGGCCCGGTGCCTACCGCGTCGACGTAGTCTTGCTGCAGTTGCATGGGAATCGCTTCGCGACCGCAGCGACCGACCTCGAAGTCGAAGCGTCGCCTCTCTAGTCGCCTCCTCGAGTGCGAAAAGCATCGAGGCCGAGGAAGACGTCGGCGACCGAGGCCTCGAACGCAGGCAGTACCGTCGAGCGGATGCGGCCTTCGACGAAGATCTCCGGCTCGGCGTAGGCGTCGCCCCTGAGCCGGTGGACCTCGACGGCGCGACGACGCGGGTCGACGATCCAGTACTCGGCGACGCCGTTCTCGGCGTAGATCGCGAGCTTCTCGACGCGGTCGCGCGAGATCGAGCTCGGCGAGAGGATCTCGACGGCGAGGTCGGGGGCGAGGGCGAAGAACTCGTCGAGACCCGCACCTTCTCCCTGCGTGAGTCGTGCGTGCGAGACGAACGAGACGTCGGGCGACAGCGTGTCGCCCGAAGGAAGCGCGTAGCCCGTACTCGATCCGAAGACGAGGCCGAGACCGCGCCCGGCGACGTATCGCTCGAGCAGCGACGCGATCGTCACCTCGGCTCGCCCGTGGCGGGGACGCGCCGGGGGACTCATGACCACGCGCCCGCGGAGCAACTCGTAGCGTGCGTCGTCGCGGGGCGATCTCGCGTCGACCCAGGCGCGGAACTCGGCCTGCGTGAAGCGTTCCTCGGACCGGAAACTCGCCTCGATCGCCATCTCCTCCACGCCATACCTCCTCCCCTGCTCTACCGACAAGGGGAGAGTTCGCGATCCACGGGCGACGGGACCATGGCAGGCCCGACATGAAGTCGTGGACTCGCCGGCGGCGCGACGTCGCGAGGACGCGGCGCGCCGCTTCTCTCAGTGAATGCCGGGGGCGGGCGCGAGCGCGAGCGGGTCGATGCCGAGCGTGCGCAGGCAGGCTTCCCAGAGGTCGCCCGCCTCCGTGTCGAACACGAGGCCGACGTCGACCGGGATGGTGAGCCACGCCGACTCCGCCATCTCGGCGTCGAGCTGCCCCGGACCCCAGCCGGCGTAGCCGAGCAGCAGGCGGCTGCGGTCGGGCGCGCACTCGCGCGGCTTGCCGTCGAGCATGCGGCGCAGCATCGCCTGCGAGGTCGACATGTAGATGCCGTCGCAGACCTCGAAGCCCTCGCCGCTTTCGAGCTCGGTGCGACAGAGGAGCCAGCCGCGCTCCTGGCTCACGGGCCCGCCCTGCCAGACCGAGAGGTTGCACCCGGCCGCCGGTGGCGGGTCGAGCGACAGCATCTCGGTGAGCGTCATCTCGACGGGCCGGTTCACGACGAACCCGAGCGCGCCATCGTCGTCGTGCTTGCAGAGCAGGACGACCGAACGGTGGAAGTTCGGGTCCAGCAACTGCGGCATCGCCAGCAGCAGCGTCGGCGCAATTCCTTCGGCGGCTTCGTCGGCCATCCGTACTCCTCAGTGAGTCAGAGTATCGCGGATGGGCTCGGCGGACAATCGCAAAGCGGAGCCGTGACCTTGTCGGCGAGCCCGCGAAGTCCCGGGTCAGGTCCTCGTTCTCTAGACGAGCCGGCCCAACCGGCCGCCCTCCGCTCGCGCCTCCAGGACTGGGATGCTCCCAGTCGTCGGGCGCGCGACCGCGGCCGAGCATCCCGCGTAAGACCCGGTAGGCGTCGGTCGGCGCTCTCGCAGGGTCATCGCGTCCCCTCGTCGTTCACCCGCGCGAACACGATCACCAGACTTCGGGCGTAGTCGCACGCCTCCTCGGCGGAAACGACACCGCGCTTCAAGAATCCGTCGCGGGCCGGCGAGCGACGAGAGGGCCGCTGGTCGGCGGGGTACCTGAGTCGGGCACTGGTTGTCGAGCAGGAATCGGCCGCAGGAGCGACGAGTAGGAGGCGGCGACGCCGACTCCAGCCGGGCCGGGATCGTGCCGCAGACGGGCATCGCGGGCGCGTGCGGGCACCCTCATGGCCCTCCGGCACCGCTGGCAGCACCAGCGGCACCGGAGGCCGGAGTCAAAGGGTCAAGGGTCCAATGACCAAAGGGTCAAGTCACGAGCCGGAACGGACGGCACGGACCCATAGGTAGCTCGCCTTATTGTAGGAGCTGACGTAGCCATCGTTGAAGTTCACCCACCACGCGACGACCGGACTGGACAGATCGGTCGACGACGACCAGTAAAGGTTGGAAACCGTCGCGCCCGGCACCGCCGTGCACGGCGGCGCGCTGCAGTTCGGAAATCCGGGCGCGACCAGCGTGTTCAGTTCATAGATCGTCGGCAGCCGCCAGCCGTTCGAGCCTCCGAACCCGCCGACGTTGAGCGTATTCAGGAACGTCGTGAACACCCCCCCGTCTTCCTTGTAGGGGGAGCCCGTGCTCCACGGGTACTGGTTGTTCACGTTGTGCGGATCGGACGGGTTCGCCGTGCCGCCGGGAGTGCCGGTCTTCTTCTCCCAGATGAGGCCGGTGAGCCGGTCGGCGAACGTCCCGTCGCCGTTGTCCGCGTATCGGCCCGCGAAGCCGCCTGTGCAAGACTGGGCGTCGTACTTCTTCACGAGTTTCGGCCAGTTCGCCGTGTACTTGTCCACGCACTTGCCGAACGCCGGCGCGACCTTCCCGACGTAGTCGGCGCCGCCGTAGTAGAGGCCCATCGCCTTCTCCATGCACTGCAGGTAGGTGCCGGCAGCAAGGGACAGAGCCTTCTGACACGACTGCTCCGCCGTCGGCGCCGCCTGCGCTCCTCCCGCCACCAACGCCACCACGGCCAGCGCCAGCACGAACGTCCTCGTTGCGATCCTCATCGGCTCTCTCCTTCAATCCCGCGCTTCAAGAATCCGTCGCGGGCCGGCGAGCGACGAGAGGCCGCTGGTCGGCAGGGTGCCAGAGGCGCGCACCGGTTGTCGAGCAGGAATCGGCCGCAGGAGCGACGAGTAGGAGGCGGCGACGCCGACTCCAGCCGGGCCGGGATCGTGCCGCAGGCGGGCATCGCGGGCGCGTGCGGGCACCCTCATGGCCCTCCGGCACCGCTGGCAGCACCAGCGGCACCGGAAGACGGAGTCAAAGGGTCAAGGGTCCAATGACCAAAGGGTCAAGTCACAAGCCGCCGCGAACAGCACGCACGGAGAAGCCAGCCATCTTAGCGCCGCTGCTGCCGTTGCCGATGTAGAAGCTCACGAACCACGCGTAGTCCGGAAGGTTCTGGTCCGTAGAGGACGACCAGTAGAGGCCGGAAACCGTCGGCCCGAAGATCGCGTTGATGCAGGGCGCGGAGTAGCTGGGAGCGCCGCATCCCGGCACCGTCAGGTCGACGATGCCGCCGGTGGCGTAGCCGGCGTCCGACCGGCCCGAGAGTTCCTCGATCGTCGGAAGGCGCCAGTCGCAGGAGCCGGCAAAGCACGGTGCCGTGTTGAGCGTCGCCAGAAATACCGTTGCAGCCGTGCCGTTGAAGGGCCACGGGGACGCATTGACGGCGGACCACGAGTAGGCGTTGTCCTTGTCGTGGACGCCGCCGTCGTCGGTCTTCTTCTCCCAGACGCGGCCGGTCGAACTGTCGGTCACCGTACCGTCGCAGTTGTCGGTGTAGGTGCCGCTCGTGCCGCAGACCGCGGGCGTCGGCGTCGGCGTGGGAGCCGGCGTCGGCGTGGGTGTCGCAGGAGCCGGCGTCGGCGCGACTCCCTCTCCGTTGCAGGTGTAGCGGTCGCCGTTGTGCGAGAGTCGGCAGGTCTCCGTCACGCCGAGGAAGGCGCCGCCCGCGCTTCCCAGATCCACCTCCGCCGCAAGCGGCGTCCCGAAGGG
>CAMBZJ010000053.1 GCA_945872365.1 Klebsiella pneumoniae | reverse complement strand
GACCTCGGCTGCGGCTGCGGCTGCGGCCGCGGCCGCTTGCGCGCGCACCTCCCAGGGCCGCAGCGGCCGTTCGGCCGCGAGCGACGCGCCGCCGGCATTGCGCTCGCGGCTGCGCTCGCGCAGAAATCGCGCCGTCTCCGACAGCTCGGTCGGCATCTGCGACGGCTCGCCGGCGTAGAGCACCCGCCCGCCGCGCGCGCCGCCGCCGGGGCCGAGGTCGATCACATGGTCGGCGCCCTCGATGACGACCGGATCGTGCTCGACGACCACGACCGTGTTGCCGACCTCGGTCAGCCGGTGCAGGACGCCGAGCAGTCGCTTCGAGTCCCGCGAGTGCAGCCCGACGGTGGGCTCGTCGAGGCAGTAGAGCGTATCGGTCAGCGCGCCGCCGAGGGCGGTCGCGAGGTGGATGCGCTGCGCTTCGCCGCCGGAGAGCGTGCGCGCCTGGCGCGCGAGCGACAGGTAGTCGAGGCCCACCGCGACCAGGTACCCGATCCGGCCGCGCACCTCGGCGAGCAGGCGTGCCGCGCGCGCCTGGCGATGCGGATCGAGCGGCAGCTCGTCGGCCCACCGCGCGACCTCCGCGACCGGCAGCGCGAGGAGTTCGCCTATGTGGAGGCCGCCGACGCGCGTCGCGAGCGCCTCGGGCCGAAGTCGGTGCCCGTCACAGGCGTCGCAGTGCGTGTAGCCCCGGTAGCGGGCGAGCAGGATACGGACGTGCGTCTTGTAGCGCTTCCCCTCGAGCCAGCGGAAGAAGCCCCTCACCCCGGGAAAGTGGTGGTCGCCGCGCTTGGGCTTCGCCTCCGGATCCTTCGGCTCGCCGTCGAGTGCGAAGCGCTTCTCGGCCGCCGAGAGCTTCGCCCACGGCACGTCGGTGCGGATGCCGGCGGGTGCGGCGACGCGGATCAGCCACTCCTGCATCTCCAGGTTCGAGGGCGTCTGCCAGGGTGCGATCGCGCCTCCCGCGAGGCTCTTGCGCGGGTCGGGGATCACCTTGTCGAGGTCGAGCCCGGTCACGCGGCCGAAGCCCTCGCACTTCGGGCAGGCGCCGAGCGGGCTGTTGAAGGAGAACAGGTTCGGCGCCGGCTCGGACTGTTCGCGTCCGCAGTCGCGACAGCTGAAGCGGCGGTCGAGGTCGATCGCGCGCGGCGCGACCGCGGCGGGCGAAGCGGAACCGCGCGGCGCGTCGGTCGCGGCCGCCGTGCCGGGCGGCGCCTCGATGACCATGCGCAGCCGCCCCTCGCCGATCCCGAACGCTGCCTCGAGCGCCTCGCGCGATCTCGCCCGCGACGTCTTGCCCGCCACGAGTCGGTCGAGGACGATGCGCAGCCGTCCCTCCTCCGCGAGCGCTCCGACCTCCTCCACGGGAATCTCGTCGATCCGCGCGAGGCTCCCCCCGGCGAGCACGCGGCGATGCCCCTGGCCGACGAGCGCGGCGACCACCTCCGGCCAGGGCATCCCGTGCGGGTCGAGGGCCGCCGTCACGAGCACCAGGCTGCCAGGTGCCAGGCCCGCGATCTCGGCGAGGCCGCTCTCCGGGTCGTCGCGCAGCATGCGCCCGCCGCAGGCGACGCACGTCGTCTCGCCGACGTGCGTCCAGAGCAGGCGCAGGTGGTCGTTGATCTCGGTGATCGTGCCGACGGTCGAGCGGGCGTTGCGGATCGCGTTCTTCTGCGCGAGCGCGATCGCCGGCGGGATGTGACTGATGAAGTCCACGTCCGGGCGCTCCATCCGCTCGAGGAAGAGCCGCGTGTAGGTCGAGAGCGACTGGACGAAGCGTCGCTGACCCTCGGCATAGAGCGTGTCGAAGACGAGGCTCGACTTGCCGGACCCGGAGACCCCCGTGACGACGGTCAGGGAGCGCTGCGGCACCTCGCAGCGGACGTCGCGCAGGTTGTGGGTGCGCGCGCCCTCGATGCGGATCGGCGGCTTCAGGTGGAAATTCTCCGCGGGGATTCCCCGACGCTAGAGGGAGTCGGCTTGGGCCGCAACGGGCCGTCCCGCGAATCCGGTCGAGGGAGCCGGCGGACGGTCGTGCGCGCACCGCCCGGTCGCCGCGGCGGGCCGCCGCCGGTCCGCCCCGGGGGCGTGGCACGCCGAAGGGACCGGGAGGTGGTATGGCACCGGGCATGAGACCATCCCTCGTCCGCCGAACGCCGCCGTTGCTCGGAGCCCTCCTGCTCGCCGCCGCCCTCGCCTCCTGCGACTCGAGCGGCGGCGGCGACCCCGGCTGCACCTCGCCGCTCCAGGTCGGCCTAGCCTACGACGTCGGCGGCCCGGACAACGATCCATTCGAGGAGTCGGCGCGCCAGGGACTGCAGCGCGCGATCGCCGACGGGCTCGTCTGCGCGGACAACGTCTTCACCAACGAGGCCAACGGCACCGGTTCCAACCGCGAAGCCAACCTGCGCGCCCTGGCAGACCTCGGGGTCGATCTCGTCATCGGCATAGGATTCAGCTTCTCGGAGCCCGCCGCCGGCCTGGCCGACACCTACCCCGGCACCCACTTCATGGTCGTCGACGGCTACGCGAGTTCGCTCGGCGTGCACGACAATGTGGCCGACTACGTCTTCCGCGAGAACGAGGGCTCCTTCCTCGTCGGCGTCGCGGCGGCGTCGTCCTGCAACTGCACGACGGTCGGCTTCCTCGGCGGGCAGCGCAGCGCGCAGATCGGCAAGTTCGAGGCCGGGTTCGACGCGGGGGTGCGCGCGGTCGACCCGCGGGCGCGGATCCTCGTCGAGTACATCGGCAACGACTCGTCGGCCTTCAGTAAGCCAGACGCCGCCGAGGCGATCGCCCTCGGGATGTACGACGCGGGTGCCGGGGTCGTCTACCACGCCTCGGGGGCCTCGGGTGCGGGGCTCTTCCGCGCTGCGGCCGAACGGCGCCGCTGGGCGATCGGCGTCGATTCCGACCAGTACCAGACGGTGAGCGATGACGAGCGTCCGTTCGTGCTCACCTCGATGATCAAGCGGGTGGACACGGCCGTCCACGAGGCGATCGCGATCACCCGGGCCGGGCGCTTCACCCCCGGGAGCCGCGTGTTCTCGCTCGCGGACGACGGGGTCGGCTTCTCGACCTCGAATCCCGCGCTCACCCCCGAGGTCGTCGCACAAATCAAGGAGTACGAGCGCAGGATCATCGCCGGGGAGATCGTCGTGCCGGAGATCCCGTGAGCGACCCGAAGCGCAGCGACGACGGGGCCGCCGCAGCCGGGGACTTGCAGGCGATCGGGCTGCGGATCGGCGGCGTGGCGCACGGCTTCGCCCCCGCCGGTGCGGCGGTCGCCGAGGGCTTCCACCTGGTGCGCGCGCGCCAGGTGCACGGCACGGCGCTGTCGTGGGTCGATGAGCGGACGGCCTCGCCGGCGGGCGAACTCGATGCGCTCGCGACCGATCGCCGCGGCGTCGCCGTGGCGATCGCGACCGCGGACTGCGTGCCGGTACTGATCGCGGCGCCGGGCGGACGCGCCGTGGCGGCGGTCCATGCGGGCTGGCGCGGCATGCTTGCCGGGATCGTGCCGGCGACGGTCGCGGAAGTCGCGGCCCGCAGCGGCACCGCACCCGCCAACCTGCGCGTCGCCCTCGGGCCGTCGATCGACGGCTGCTGCTTCGAGATCGAGCGCGAGATCGCGGCGCGCTTCGCCGAGCGCTTCGGCGACGGCGTTTGGCAGGCCTGGCGCGACGGCGGGTCGGGGCGGGCACCCGGTAAGGGCACGCTCGACCTGCGCCGCGTCGGGCGCCGCATCCTGCTCGACGCGGGCGTACCCGACGAGGCGATCGAGTTCGTCGGACCGTGCACCTTCTGCGGCGACTCGGGCTTCGCCTCCTACCGCCGCGACGGCGCGAACGCCGGGCGCCAGTCGAGCTGGATCGGTATCGAGACCTGAGCACGACGGCGGCGGGCCGGACGCCGCGGCCTTGACCCCGCGCGCCGGGCACGCGAGGTTCGCGCCATGGGCGCTTTCGAGGAACTCTTCTCGCTGCGTGGGCAGACGGCGATCGTGACCGGGGCCTCCTCGGGCCTCGGCGTCGAGTTCGCGCGTGCACTCGCGACGGCCGGCGCCGATGTTGCACTCGTCGCCCGCCGGCGCGACCGGCTGGAGGCGGTGGCCGGCGAGCTGCGCGAGTCCGGCGTCCGCGCGGTCGCGGTACCGGCCGACCTTGTCGAAGCCGGGGCCTGCGCCCACGTCGTCGCCGAGGCGGAGCGGTTACTCGGGTCGGTCTCGATCCTGGTGAACAACGCCGGCGTCGCGCCGATGAGCCGGGCCGAGAAGCATGCGCGCGACAAGTGGGAGCGCGCCCTGCTGCTCGACCTGACCGTACCCTTCCTGCTCGCGCAGGAGGTCGCGCGGCGACTGATCGAGAGCGGTCGCCCCGGGCGTATCGTGAACGTCACCTCGGTGCTCGCCCGGACCGCCAACCCGGTCTACAACGCGATCGGCTACGTCACCGCGAAGGCCGGCCTGGAGAACGCCACCCGGCAGATGGCGACCGAGTGGGCGAAGTACGGCATCACCGTGAACGCGCTCGGACCCGGCTGGTTCCAGACCGAGTTGACCGAGCACGGCTTCGCCGAGCCGGCGAACGTGGAGCGGGTGCTGAACCGGACGCCGATGGGAAGGCTCGGCGAGGGCAGCGAGCTGCGCACGGCACTGCTCTACCTGGTCGCGCCCGCGTCGAGCTTCACCACCGGCACGACGGTCTTCGTCGACGGTGGCTGGACGTCGTGGTGAGGACTGCGGCCGTCGCGTCGACTTCCGCGGCGACGCGGTCCGTCGCGCAGCGGCCGTCGCGCGCCGGCGCGGACGGCGCGGGCAGCGCGGACGGCGCGGGCAGCGCGGGCAGCGAGGGCAGCAACGGCGGCCCTGCGAGCGGTGCGGGCGCCGTGCGCGACCGCTCGCTGCGCCGCTCGCTCCTGCGCTGGTTCGACGCCCATCGCCGCGACCTTCCCTGGCGTCGCGACCGCGACTCCTACCGCGTCTGGGTCTCGGAGGTGATGCTCCAGCAGACCCGGATCGACGTCGCCGGCCCAGCCTTCGAGCGCTTCGTCGCGCGCTTCCCGGATCTCGGCTCGCTCGCGCGCGCGCCCGAAGACGCCGTGCTCGCCGCCTGGTCGGGACTCGGCTACTACCGCCGCGCGCGCACCCTGCATGCGGCCGCCCGCGCACTGGTCGAACGCGGCGAGCGCGCGTTTCCGCGCGACGTGACGGCGGCACGCGCCCTGCCCGGCGTCGGCGAGTACACGGCGGCGGCCGTGCTGTCGATCGCCTGGGGGGTGCCGCTCGCCGCCGTCGACGGCAACGTCGTGCGCGTGCTCTCGCGCCTGGAGCGTCTCGGGCTGCCCGACGGCCGCGGTGAGCCGCACCGGGCGATCGCCGCCCGCCTCCTCGATCGCGTGCGGCCGGGCGACTGGAACCAGGCGCTCATGGAACTCGGTCAGTCGATCTGCCGCGCGGGCAGGCCGGATTGCGCGACTTGCCCGGTTGCACGCGACTGCCGTGCGCACGCGGCGGGAGTCGAGGCATTGCACCCTCCGCGCCGGGTGCGGCGCGCCACCGAGCGCCACGACCTCCATCTTCTCGTCCTGCGCGATCCCGCCGGGCGACTGCTGCTGGAGCGCGGCGCCTTCCCTCACCTCGCCGGACTGTGGCTGCCGACGCTCGACCGCGGCGACGCCGCCGAACTCGCGGGCGACGCCGCCGCGACGAAGTCGTTTGCGCACGCGATCCTGCACCACTCGTTCGCGGTGCGCGTGCGGACGGTCCGGCTGCCCGCACGCACCCTCGACCGCGCCGCGCGATCCGCGCCGGGCGCGGGCGGCGCGGGCGGCGCGGAC
>CAMBZJ010000052.1 GCA_945872365.1 Klebsiella pneumoniae | reverse complement strand
GTCGGGCACGACGTCGGGCCCGTCGACCCGTACCTGCGCGTCGCGGGGGGCGCGCAGCGCGACGTGGAGCACGGCTCGGTCCTCGGTCACGTTGATCTTCTCACCGGCGAACATCGCGTCGATCCCCGCCCGCAGTCCGCACCGCTCGGCGAGGGCGAGGAGCAGCCGCAGGGTCTCGGGCTCGACCCGGTTCTTCGAGTAGTCGAGGTGGACGTCGCCGACCTCGGCCGAGAAGCGCGCGGCGCGCCCGGGGTCGGCCGCGAAGAGGTCGCGCAGGTGGACGTCGCGGATCTTCGCGTGATGGGCGCCGAGCGCCTTCCACTCCTCGAGATCGGTCAGGATGCCGCGTTCCGCCGCCATGTCGTCCTCCTCGGATCGGACCGGGCCGGGGTGGCGCGGCCGGATATGCACTCGATCCTTCCACCGCGGTAGCGGGGACTCAACCCGCGCCGGCCGCGGTCTTGCGCGGGGGGTCGCCCGGACCCGACCCGGGCCGTGTCCCGCGGCGGGCGCGGGCCGGGCGGCGCGGCCTTGAGTCCGCGCTCCGGTCGCATAGGGTGACGGCCATGCTCGATACCCTGATCCGCAACGGCAACGTCGTCGACGGCACCGGCGCGCCGGGCTTCCGCGCCGACGTCGGCGTGCGCGACGGTCTCGTCGTGAGCCTCGGTGCGACTTCCGAGCCGGCCGCGCGCACGATCGACGCCGACGGCCTCGTCGTGAGCCCGGGATTCATCGATCCGCACACCCACTACGACGCGCAGCTCTTCTGGGACCCCTTCGCGAGTCCTTCGAACCTGCACGGCGTGACGACCGTGATCGGCGGCAACTGCGGCTTCACCCTGGCGCCGCTCGGCAAGAACGACGCCGACTACGTCCGCCGCATGATGGCCAACGTCGAGGGCATGCCGCTCTCGGCTCTCGAGAACGGCATCGACTGGAACTGGTCGAGCTTCGCCGAGTACCTCGATCGCCTCGACGGGCGCATCGGCGTGAACGCGGGCTTCCTCGTCGGGCACTGCGCGCTGCGCCGCACGGTCATGGGCGAGGCGGCGGTCGGCGAGAAGGCCGACCTCGACCAGATCGCGGCGATGGTGCGCCTGCTGCGCGAGGGGCTCGCCGCCGGCGGCCTCGGCTTCTCCTCTTCGCAAGCGTTCACCCACGTCGACGGCGCCGGCAGCCCCGTGCCCTCGCGCTTCGCCGCGCGCGACGAGACGCTCGCGCTCGCGGCGGCCGTGCGCGACCATCCCGGCACGACCCTCGAGTTCATCATCGACGGCTGCCTGAACCAGTTCCAGGACTCCGAGATCGGCCTCATGATCGCGATGTCACTCGCCGCGAACCGGCCGCTCAACTGGAACGTCATGCAGGTGAGCGCGCTGCGCCGGGAGCGCCACGAGCACCAGCTCTCCGCCGGCACGCGCGCGAAGGCGGCCGGGGCGAAGATCGTCGCCCTCACGATGCCGACGCTCGGGGGGCTCAAGATGAGCTTCCTCGACTATTGCGCGCTGAACTCGATCCCCGAGTGGGGACCGATCCTGAAGCTCCCGGTCCCCGAGCGCATCCGCGCACTCTCCGACCCCGCCGTGCGCCAGCGCATGCGCGAGGGCGGGGCACGCCCGGAGGCGGGCGTGTTCGGGGCTCTCGCCAAGGGGGAGCGCTACGAGATCGGCGAGACCTTCGCGCCGCAGAACGCGGTCTTCGCCGGGCGCCTGGTCTCCGACGTCGCGGCGGAGATCGGAAGGAACCCCTTCGACACGCTGCTCGACATCGTGGTCGCCGACGAATTGCGCACGGCCCTCTGGCCCCTGCCGAGCGACGACGACGTAGACAGCTGGAAGCTGCGCGTCGACGTCTGGCGCGACGAGCGCGCGATGATCGGCGGTTCGGACGCCGGCGCGCACCTCGATCGCATGTGCGGGGCGCGCTACCCGACCGGGTTCCTCGGCGACGTCGTGCGCGACCGTGGCCTGCTCTCGATCGAGGAGGCCGTGCACATGATGACCGGGCAGCCCGCAGCCCTCTTCGGACTGCGCGGCCGCGGGCGGATCGCGCCGGGTTGCCACGCCGACCTGGTGCTCCTCGACCCCGCGACGGTCGGCCCGGGCCCGGTGCGGACGGCAGCCGATCTCCCGGGCGGGACCGTCCGGCTGTGGGCCGAGGCGCGGGGCATCTCGCGGGTGCTCGTGGCCGGACGCGACATCGTGTGCGACGGCCAAGTGACGGGCGAGCTTCCCGGCCGGGTGATCCGCTCGGGCCGGGATACCGACACCGTCACCGTTCCCGGCGGTTGAGCGACGTCGGCGCAGGCGGCGTGCGCACGGCGCGGCGCCACCGCTTCGAGGTCGAGTCCGGTGACGCGGACCTGCGCCTCGACCAGTTGCTCGCGCGGCGGATCCCGGGGCTCTCGCGCGGTGCGGCGCGCGTTCTCCTCGGGCTCGGGGGAGTCTTCGTCGACCGGGCGCGCGCGCGGATTGCGAGCCGGAAGTTGCACCCCGGTCAGGTCGTCGAGGCCTGGATCGGCGGTACGCTCGAGCGGGCGACGGCGAGCACGGCACTGCCGGGCGGGCGCAGCGCTGCCGTCGGAAGGTCCACCGGGTTGCGGCGAACGAACGGTGGTGCCGCCCCCGGGCCGCGGCGCGACTTGCGGCTGGTGTTCCACGACGAGCACCTCGTCGTCGTCGACAAGCCGGCGGGCATGCCGAGTGCGCCGACGCCCGAGGGCGACCGCGGCACCGTGGCGGACCTCCTGCGGCGCTCGCTCCTGCTCGGCGGCCCGTTCTTCGTCGTGCACCGGCTCGACCTGGCGACCAGCGGGCTGCTCCTGCTGGCGCGCACCGAGGCGGCGAACCGGGCGTTGTCGGCCGCGTTCCGCGCTCACGACGTCGACCGCGAGTACCTCGCAGTCGTCGACGGCGCGCCGCTGAACGCGGCGTGGACGATCGACGAACCGATCGCCGGACGACGGTCGGTGACCCACCTGCGGCGCGAGGTCGCATTCGGGGCGATGGCGACGCGCATTCGTGCCCGGCTAGAGACGGGCCGCACGCACCAGGTCCGCCTCCATCTCGCCGGCGCGGGGCACCCGGTTCTCGGCGACCGTCGCCATGGCCGGCGATCGTCCTTCGACCCGCCGCGCCTCGCGCTGCACGCGACGCTGCTCGGGTTCGCCCACCCGGCGACCGGGCAGCGCCTGCGCTTCGAGAGCCCCTGGCCCGCAGACCTCGAGGCCTGGCTCGCGGCGCTGGCCGCGCGCACGGCACCGGCCGAGCGATTCTGAAGCGGCCGCTTCTCGCGTGCCGTCGACGCCCGCGCTAGGCTCGCGGACACGTGGCCCCCGCACCGAGTTCCCACCGTGACGCCGCGGCGCGCCCGGAGGCGTCGCGACTTGTCTTCGCGGCGCTCGGCGCGGCCTTGCTGCTCGCCGGATGCCCCTCGGAGAGCGGCACGGGCGGTGCCCGCGGCACGCCCCCACCGGTCGTCGCGGATGCGCCCGCACCGGCCGTGGACCGGGCGCCCGAGCGCACGCCGCGGCGCGCCATTCACCCGCTGGTCGGCTTTCGATCGGAGGATCCGGTGCGGGTCGCGGCGCAGGGCCGCGCGGTCGCGCGCTGGGTGCCACTCGAAGCCGGGCTCCGTCGCGCGATCGATCTCGCACCCGGCGCGACGCTCGCGGTGCGGATCGACCCTCCTGCGGGTGCTGCGATCCGCGCCGGTCTCGCGGTTCGCGGCGAGGGCGACGCGCCGATCGGGGGTCAAGCCATCTTCCGGGTTCGTCTCTCGGCGACGCCGGACGATGCGGGGGTGACGCTCGGCGAGCAGGTGATCGTGGCCGACCGCCGTGGCGACGGGGCGATCGACGTCGCGGTGCCGGCGGACTGGCGCGGCCCCGGCTGGGTCACGCTCTCCGCCGAGTGGCCGGCGGGGCCGCCCGGCGCCTCCGCGCCCGGCACCGCACCGCAGCTGCTCTGGATCGAGCCCCGGGTCGAGTGGGAGGTCCCGGAATCCGAGCCGACCGGCGAGCCGACGCCGCGCCCTTGGAACGTGGTCGTCGTCACGTCGGACACCACGCGTCAGGACGACCTCGGCTGCTACGGCGGGCCCGCCCGCACGCCCCGGCTCGACGCGCTCGCCGCCGAGAGTGTCGTCTTCACCGCCGCCTACACCGTCGCCTGCGTGACCACGCCGTCGCACGCCTCGCTCATGACGGCTTCGCATGCGAGCGACCATCGCGTCTACGACAATTCGAGCGTGCTGCCCGACGAGCGGATCACGCTCGCCGAGGAGCTGCATCGCCGCGGCTGGGCGACGGCCGGCCTCGTGAGCGGCCTGCCGCTCATCCGTGCGCTCGGCTTCTCCCAGGGCTTCGACTGGTTCGACGACGCCCTCGCGCTGCGCCATGCCGACCAGCCCGCCAGGCGGCTGCTGCGCGAGCGGCCGGCCGACGAGACCGTGGACCTTTTCGTCGACTGGCTGCGGGCCCGCCCGGTACGCCCCTTCTTCGCCTGGCTCCACCTCTTCGACGCGCACCAGCCGTATGCGCCGCCGGCGTCGTTCCTGCCGCCCGGGGCGGACGTCTCCGACGATCCGGAACTCGCGAGGATCTTCGCGAACCCCGACGGCTCCGTCCGGCGCATCCGGCCGAGCGAAGTCGCCGGACTCTCCGCCGAGCGACGCGTGCGCGTCGACGCGGTCGCGCGTGCGCGCTACCGCGGCGAACTCGCCTTCATCGACAGCCAGGTCGGACGTCTCGTCGATGCTCTGAAGGCGGCGGGGGCATGGGACCGGACCTTGTTCGTCTTCGTGGCCGACCATGGCGAGAACTTCGGTGATCGCGGCGACCTCGCCTGGGCCCACGCGGGACTGTTCCACGACGTGACGCGCATCCCGCTCCTCGTGAGACTGCCCGGGGGCCGGGCGGCGGGCCGTCGCTCGCCGGAACTCGTCGGCAACATGGATATCGCTCCGACGATCCTCGATGCGCTCGGCATGCCGCGGCCGGCGGCCTGGACGGGGCGAAGTTTCCTGCCCGGGATCGAGGCGCCGGAAGCCTGGCGCGGTGCGGACTCGATCGTGATCGAGGCGCCGCGCGAGAAGGAAGTGAGCGTCCGGACGCCGGCCTGGATGTACCGGGAGATGGCACCGGGTGTCGCCGACGATGCCGACGACGGCGACGGCCCGGCCCCCTGGCGTCGCCGATTCGGCTACCGGCCCGACGAGTCCGAGCAGCTCTTCGACCTCGCCGTGGATCCGCTCGAGCATGCGAATGTCGCGGCGGCACGGCGCGACGAGGTGCAGCTGATGAAGACGGTCGCCGACGCCTTCCTCGCGGCGAAGCCGCGCACCGGACGTGCCGCGGCCCTCGGCGGTGGCGCGCATCGCGAGGCGTTGCGCGCGCTCGGCTACGCGGACTGAGCCCGCCGGCGACGCTCGGTCGCACCGACCGAGCGCACGGCGCGTGCGCCGAGCGCCTCGTAGATCGGCAGGGAGCGCAGCGCGGTCGCGACCAGGTAGGCGGCCGCCGCCGCGATCGCGAGCGCGAAGATCTGCCGGTTCGCTCCGGTCATCTCGAGCAGGAGCACGATGCCGGTGAGCGGGACGCGCACGCTCGCGGTGAAGATCGCCGCTGCGCCGGCCGCGGCGAGGATCGTCGCGAGCGGAACGCCGGGAAGCAGTGGCGCGGCGAGTTTGCCGAGCATCGCCCCGAGCGCGGCCCCGATGACGAGTTGTGGGGCGAACAGGCCCCCGACGACGCCGGTCGCGTAACTCGTCGCGGTGAACGCGATCTTCGCGGCAGCAAGGAACGCGAGCGCCGTGATCGCGTCCGGGCCGGGGGCGGTGGTGTCGTGGAGGAGGCGGCCGACCACATTCTCGTTGCCGAAGAGTGCATCGGGGACGAAGGCGGCGACGGGGATGGCGCAGCAGGCGCCGAGGGCCGCCCGGACCCAGCCCGGAACCGCCGAGAGGGCGTCGGCGAGGTCGAGCGCGGCGAGGATCGCCGCGTTATAGAGGACGCCGACGAGGCCGCAGACGACGCCGCAGCCCGCGGCGAGGGCGAGGCCGACGCCGCCGAGCGGTGCCGGGTCGATTGCGCCGAGGATCGGTGCCGATCCAAGGAACGTCCGCACGACGAGTTGGCAGGCGAGGCAGGCGAGAAGCGCCGTAGCATAGGTGAGCGGCACGAGGGCGAAGCGCAGTTCCTCGAGCACGAAGAGCAGCCCCGCGATCGGAGCGCCGAAGGCTCCGGCGAGTCCCGCGCCCGCGCCGGCGGCGACGAGGGCCGCCCGGGTGCGAGCGTCGCGTGCGCCACGCCCGGAGACCGCCTCGCCGAGCGCGGCCCCGATCTGCACCGTCGGCCCCTCGCGCCCGAGCGACATGCCGGTCGCGAGCGCCAGCAGTCCGCCCGCGAACTTGACCGGCAGGATGCGCGGCCAGCGGAGCCGTGACCCGTCCTGCAGTCGAGCCTCGACCGAGGGAATCCCGCTGCCCGCGCTCTCCGGGGAGAATCGCTCGACCAGGAGCCGCGCGAGCGCGCCGACGGCGGCGGTCAAGGCGAGAAGCCCGAGCCAGCCCGCGACGCCGTGCATGGCGAGGTTTGCCCGGGCGCCGTCGTGGAGGCGGATCGCCCCGTCGAGCGCCTGGCGGTAGAGCACGGCCACCGCGCCGGTGAGGACTCCGAGGACGGTGGCGGCCAGGCAGGCCCGCAGGTCGAGGCGTTCCGGCAACTGCGGGCCGAACGCCAGCCGATCGGCATCGCGCGCGGCTTGCGCGAGCCCGGCGTCGCCGTCGCCGATCGATCCGTCGGAAGTGCCGGGCTGCTGTTCGCGAGGTTCGTTCAAGCCTGCTCCCAGCCGGACGCGTCGGTGCGACTGGGGCGCTGCTTACTGCGGCGCGCGCGGCCTTGCAAAAGCCCCGGCTCCTCGGGTCGATGCGGCCAGGCGGAACGCCGCGGTCGAGTTGCGCGCGGCTGCATCGCACGCCGGCCGGAGGCGCCTGCCAGCCGGGGGTACTCGCCGGCTGCGTCGCCTGTGCTAGCGTCGGGCGGGATGACCAAGCAGGAGTATATGCTGCTCGCGGACGAATGCCTCGCACGCGTCGAACGCTGGCTCGAGGCGATCGATCCCGACGAAGTCGACTACTCGACGACCGACGGGATGGTCTCGATCGAGTTCCCCGACCGCGCGCGCTTCGTGCTGAACCGCCAATCGGGGAACGACCAGATGTGGTTGGCCGCCGCCAGTAGCGCCTGGCACTACGCATGGGACCAGGCCGGCGCGGACTGGCGCGACGATCGCGACGGTCACTCTCTGTTCGAGCGCGTGCGCGAGGTGGTCGTCCGCAAGCTCGGCCGCGACCTTCCGCCGATCGCCTGAGCCGCCGCTTCCGCCTCGGCCGGCGATTCGCCGCCCATGCAGGCGCCACAGTTCCGGGGCGAGGTTCCTCGCCCTGGACTGCTGTTGCGCCGGCGGTTCTGCCCCCGGGAGCCCCGGAACTCGGTTCCACAAAAGCAAGACGCCGGGCCCGGGCTCCTCGCGGATCCTGGCCCGGCGTCGATGATGCCGGTGCGGGGCCGGCCCGCCGCGACCGGTGGTCGCGGCGGG
>CAMBZJ010000051.1 GCA_945872365.1 Klebsiella pneumoniae | reverse complement strand
GGGGTGGGTACCGGCGTCGCCGTCGCATTCGGGTTCGGGGTCGGCGTCGGGGTCGGGATCGCCGTCGGGGTCGGGATCGCCGTCGGCACCGGCGTCGGGGTCGGCACCGGTGTCGGGGTCGGCACCGGTGTTGGCGTCGGTGTCGCCGTCGGGGCCGGTGTCGCCGTCGGCACGGGGCTCGGCGTCGGCGTCGCCGTCGGAACCGGCGTCGCGATGCTCGGGTTACTCGCCGGGTTCGCCGCGTCGTAGCCGCCGTCGAGTTCGGTGCGGTCGAAATAGCCGTCCTCGTCGCGGTCGATGCCGACCCGCGGGCCGTTGCCCGGCGGGACGCAGGTGTAGGTCAGCTCCGAGCCCGCGGCGTTCGCGAGAGCGCGCAACTGCGAGTCGGTCAGCGTCGCTTCCGACGCGCGGTCGGACTTGAAGGTGCCGTTCGACTGGCGCACCCAGCCGCGCTGCGCACCGCCGACCACGCCCTTCACGACCAGGTCGCACTCGGGCACGTTCCCGCCGGCATACTTCGAATTGTAGTTGGTCCCGGCGCGCGCGATCATCAGGTCGATTCGCGGCCCGGCCACGGCCGAGTTCGACGGGTTGAGCGTGGTCTGCTGACCGACGATCGGTGCGAAGTCGGACGGGAAGGCGAGCGTGAACTGCTCGACCTGGCGGCGCAACGTGTCGCCTCCGTTGAAGCCGCTGTCGCTGTCGTTGTTGAAGACGGTCGCCTGGAAGAAGCGGAAGACGCCGTCGATGCTGCCGTCGTGCAGTACGCCGAAGCCGCGGATCTGGTCGCCCTTGTTCCCGTTGTCGCCGTTGTTCAGGAAGTTCGTCGGCGGGAGACCGAACATGCCGACCTTCGTGTACGCGTTGCGCAGGTGGGCGATCTTCATGATCTGCTGCTCGTTCTCGAAGCTCGCGTCGCCGTTCGTGCCGAAGAAGCCGTTGGCCGGGTCGAGCGTGTGGCAGCCGTTGCAGTTGAAGCCGGCTCCGGAGATCAAAGCAGACCCGTCAGAGAGCCGGCTGCCGGTGTAGAAGGTTTTGCCGGCCTGCTGGTCGGTGGTGAGCGTGCCGTCGAGGTTCGCGTTCGGGTTCGGCGGCTGCATGATCGAGAGCGCGTAGTTCGTGAACTCGTTCATCTGCGCGGTCGTAGGCGCCGTCGAGCGGCCGAGCAGGCCCGGGAATGCCACGATGAAGTTATTGAACGAGAGCGTCGGGCTCGTGCCGGAGCCGAAGGCGCCGTTCGAGCGGTCGCCGCGCCAATGCAGCGGTCCGTGGTTCTGCATCCCACGGAAGGTCTGGGTCGTCATGGGACCCTTCATCGGGTGGAATTCGTTGGTCCCGGCGTCGCCGTTCACGCTGCCGCCCGCGGCGATCGAGATCTTGATCGTCATCGGGCTGCTGGTGACGGTGTCGTCCGGGTTGCCGAGGTCCCAGGCGAGGTCGTCGTGGTCGCCGAAAATGTGGCAACTGCCGCAGGACGACTCGCCGTTCGCCGACGAGAAAAACGCGTCGTTGCCGAAGACGCGGCCGTTGAAGACGCTCGCCGGCTCGCGGTCGTAGAGCGCCACGCTCGAGAGCTCGGTCTTTGAGGCCGTGTCGACGACGGAGACCGTGTTCGTGAAGCGGGAGAGCGCGTAGAGTCGCTGGCGCGGCTCGTCGAGAACGAGGCCGGTCGGACCGCCGCCGCCGAGCGGGATCTGGGACGCCGCATCGGGCACGAAGGTGTCGGACTCGAGTTCGCTCGTCGAGAAGACACCGATCTTCGACGAGCCGTACGCCGCGACATAGAGCGTCTGGCCGTCGGCCGTCACGGCCATCTCGACCGGCTGCGCAAGCGTCCTGCTCTTGTCGCCGGGCGCGCCCTTGGTCGTGTAGTCGATGTGCTTGTTCAGGTTGCGGGGCTTCACCAGCGTGCCGTCGAGCACGGTGATACGTGCGCGGTGCAGGTTACCGCGGACCGTGGTCGCGGAGTCGCCCGGTCCCTCGAAGCGGGTCAGGTTATTCGCCTCGGTGTTCGAGACGTAGACGCGGCCGGTCACCGGGTTCACCGCGATCCCGAAGAGGATCGTGCCGACGCTCTTCCAGTTGGTCGTCTCGACCGGTGGGTTCGCGTTCGCGTTGATCTCGAAGACGTCCTTGTCGGGCAGGTTGAAGCGGACGACACCCTTCCAGTCGCGGCCGAGGGGATCGCGCCAGGCCGTGCCGGCCTCCTCCTTCTGGACGATCAGGCCGGTCTCGGGGCCCTTGCTACCCGCGATGTTCACGCGCGGGTTCGGCATGCCACCGGGGACGACGGTGCCGTCCGACAGGGTGCCGGTGCAGGTCGGGGTCCCGTCGCAGACCGTGCCCTCGCCGACCGTGGTCGTACGGTTGCCGGAGTGGAAGATGCCGGCGAAGACCTTCGATCCGTCGGCGCTCACGGCGAGCGCGCGCGGGGTGTCGCCGAAGAGCTTCACCACCGTGAGCGGCGTGCCGCCGAGCGTCGAGCCGAGGTTGGTCGCGTCGAAGACCCATACGTCGGCGCGGCCGACGCCGGGCGTCGTGAGCTGCGCGTCGAAGCCGATGTTCTGGCCGCGATGCGCGGTCGTGACGAAGGCCCGGTAGCGGCTCGTGCCGGCGAACACGATGTCGCGCGGCTCGTCGCCGACCAGCAGCGTGCGGGTCACGCGGGCCGGGTTCGACGAGACGTCGACGATGCTGATCGAGTCGGAGACGTGGTTCACCACCCAGAGCTCGCCGTCGTTGCGCAGCGCGACCGAGACCGGCTCCATGCCGACCAGGACCGACCCGACCCTGGTCAGGCCCGCGCCCGAGACCGCGAAGATCTCGACCCGGTTGTCCGGGGTGTTGACCGCGTACAGGCGGGTGCGGTCGGACGAGAGAGCGAGGGGCCGGACCTGGCCGCTGTCGAAGTTGAAGAAGGAGGCCGCGCGGGCCTGACCGACCAGGGTCAGAAGCAGCGCCAGCGCCGCGACCGCGATGCGCAAATTTCTTCGACGAGGATGGGTTCCCATTTCTCTCTCCCTGGCCACCGGCGGATGGAGTCCCGGCACGAGAAGCGTTTCGTCATCTTTCCTAGACCGATCGCTCAGGGTCTTCAACGCCTTTTCGGTCGATCGCCCGGAAAATTCTGACGCGACGCGTTGTACCGGCAGGCGCGAGCAGAGGCGTGGCGGCTTCACGGACCGCTCGCGGCCCGTGCGGCCGGACTGGTAGACCGGGCGCGACCCAAATGGATCTGCCCAGTCGAGCCCTGACCCTCCTCGAGGACCTCGTCGAGCTGCCGCGGTTTCTCGAGGTGAAGCGCGCCCTCGAGGGCGCGGGGCCCGGGGCGTTTCGGACGATGGGCTACGTCTGCCGGGAGCAGGCCGAGAAGATTCCCGACCGGGTCGCCCTGCGCTTCGAGGACGGCGCCGTGACCTACGGCGAGTTCAACGCCGGCGTGAATCGCTGGGCCGACGTGCTGCGCCGCGCCGGGGTCGGCCGTGGCGACGTCGTCAACGTGATGATGGAGAACTCGCCGGGCATGCTCATGGCCCAGGGCGCGTGCGCGAAGCTCGGCGCGATCGCGGCGCTGGTGAATACGCATCTCGAGGGCGAGGCGCTCGTCCACGTGCACGGTGTGTCGGGTGCGCGGGTCGCCGTCGTCGACCGACCGGGCGCTCGATCCCTGCTGCCGCTCCTCGACCGCCTGCGCGGGATCGATTTCCTCGCCGACGTTCCCGAGAAGGTGGCCGATAGCAGCCGTTTCCGCTCGCTCGCCGAGGCGCTCGATGCCGCCGGCACGGCCGAGCCCGACATCCCCGGGGTCGGGCCGGGCGACGTCTTCCTCTACGTCTACACCTCCGGTACGACCGGCTTTCCCAAGCCAGCGATCGTGCGCCACGCGAAATTCACCGCCGGAGGCCGCTCGCTGTCGGTGCTGCTCGGCGAGACCGAGGACGATTGCGCCTACGCCCCGACGCCGCTCTACCACGGCTACGCCAACTTCGTCGGCTTCGCGCCGGCGTTCCATCGCGGCGCCTGCTTCGCCTCGCGGCGACGCTTCAGCGCGAGCGAGTTCCTCTCCGACGTGCGCCGCCACGGCGTCACGATCTTCTGTTACGTGGGTGAACTCTGCCGCTACCTGATGCGGACGCCACCCTCGCCCGCCGACCGCGACCACCGCATCCGGCTCGCGACCGGCCCCGGCTTGCGTCCGGACATCTGGGTCGCCTTCCGCGAGCGCTTCGGCATACCGACGATCATCGATTCCTACGGGCAGACCGAGGGCAACGTGAGCCTGCAGAACCGGCGCGGCCGGGTGGGTTCCTGCGGTCGCTGCCCGCCCTTCCAGCACCACGGCCTGAAGCTCGCACGCTGGGACCACGAGCGGGGCGAACTCGTCCGCGGCCCCGACGGCTTCCTCGTCGAGTGCCCGGTCGGGGAGGCCGGCGAACTGCTGTCGCGGATCGCGAAGGACTCGCCCATGGCCTTCGACGGCTATGCGAACCCGGCCGACAACGAGCGCAAGCTGATCCGCGACGCCTTCGAGAAGGACGACCTCTGGCTGCGCACCGGCGACCTGCTGCGACGCGACCGGGCTTCCTACTACTACTTCGTCGACCGGATCGGCGACACCTTCCGCTGGAAGGGGGAGAACGTCGCGACGATGGAGGTCGAGCACCTGTTGAACGGCGCACCCGGCGTGCATGAGACCGCGGTCTACGGAGTGACGGTGCCCGGCGCCGACGGTCGCGCCGGCATGGCGCTGGTCGTGCCCGCGGAGGGACTCGGGTTCGACCCCGCGTCCTTTCATGCGCACGCGGCGCGGACGCTGCCCGGCTATGCGCGCCCACTCTTCGTGCGGGTGGCGGCTGCGGTCGACGTGACCGGCAACTTCAAGAACCGCAAGTCGCGTCTGCAGGACGAGGGCTTCGATCCGGCGCGCACCGGCGACGCGCTGTGGTTCCGCGACGACGAGGCCCGTCGCTACATGCCGCTCGACGCGACCCTGCACGCGGCGATCGCGTCGGGCGCGAAGCGGCTCTGAGCGGCCTTCAGCCCACCCTCTCGACGTCCTCGGAGTCGCACTCCGGGCACGACGGGTGGTCGCGGAAGGCGTCGAAGAGCTTGCCGCAGAGCCGGCACTCGAAGAGCTTCGGTTCCGGCGGAGCGTCCGCGCGCCCGCCGCGGACGACGCGGAGATCGGGGCCGGGACGGCCGTCGTCGCGTGCCATACCCTAGTCCCTACAACGATCTGCGGCCTCCGGCGAGGCCGGCCCCGGGCATCACTCGCCGATCACCTTCACCAGCACCCGCTTGCGCCGGCGGCCGTCGAACTCGCCGTAGAAGATCTGCTCCCACGGGCCGAGGTCGAGCTTGCCGTCGGTGATCGCGACGACCACCTCGCGGCCCATGATCTGGCGCTTGAGGTGCGCGTCGCCGTTGTCCTCGCCGGTCAGGTTGTGGCGCCAGCGGGTGGTCGGCGCGTGCGGCGCCAGTTCCTCGAGCCAGCGCTCGAAGTCCTGGTGCAACCCGGGCTCGTCGTCGTTCACGAAGACCGACGCGGTGATGTGCATCGCGTTCACCAGGACGAGCCCCTCGCGCACCCGGCTCTTCGCGACGGCGCGTTCGACGTCCTCGGTGATGCGCACGAAGCCGCGACGCGCGCGCACCTCGAACCAGAGTTCCTCGCGATGGCTCTTCATGGGCCGCCCGGTAGCACGGACCGGTCCGCCGGTCCCTTGCGCGACGGGACGGGCCGGGCGCGGCCCGTCAACCGGCGAGCGGGTAGCTCGCCTCGACCCGGTGCACGGCGCGCTTGCCGCCGAGACGGCTCGAGAAGAGGTGGAACTCCCGCACCTCGAACGGGTCGGAGCGCAGCAGCCCGTTCATCGCGAGCCAGCTGCCAACCGTGCGCTCCGGCGTGCCCGCGAGGCGCGCCAGCGTCACGTGCGGCGAGAACCTGCGCCCGTCGCGCGGCACGCCGCCGCGCTCGACCGCGGACTCGACCCGCTTCTGGAGCGAGACCAGCGCGTCACTGCGGACGATCCCCGCCCAGAGCACGCGCGGCTCGCCGCGCGGAGGAAAGTGGCCGACGCCGCGCATCTCGAGTTCGAAGGGCGCGCCGCGGACCTCCTCGAGGGCGCCCTCGACGTCGCGGAAGACGAGTTCGTCGACCTCGCCGACGAAGCGCAGTGTGAGGTGCATCTGCTCCGCCTCGGTCCAGCGCGCCCCAGGCACGTCGCAACAGGTGCGCCAGAGCCGATCGCGAACCTCGTTCGGCAACTCGATCGCGACGAAGAGGCGGGTCATCGCCGGCCGGGGCGCGGGTTCCGCGCGCGGGGGTCAGCGTCGGGCGACGTCGGCGACCGGCACCGAAGCCGGCGACGACGTCGCGTCGAGCGTGGAGCCGGCCTGCGGGGCGGCGATCGCGTCGAGGAAACCGCGGATCATCCGGTAGGTGAGGCCCCACACCCGGTGGTCGCCGACGTGGAAGGCCGGGAAGTCCATCTTCGCACCCTCGCGCTCGAAGCGGATCGAGCCGTGGAACTCGCTCTCGCGAAAGGTCCGCATCGGCACCCACAGCGCCGCGGCGACCTCGCTCTCGTCGACGCGCGTCGGGTGAGCGCGATCGACGAGGAAGAGGAACGGGCTGATGACCATGTCGAGGTTGCGGCCCCCGGCGACCGCGGTGAGGTCGTCGAGCCGGTTCACGAGGCGCCCGTGGCGCTCGAGGTCGAGCCCGACCTCCTCCTCGGTCTCCCGCAGCGCGGTCCTCAGCAGGTGCTCGTCCCCGGGATCGTGCCGCCCCCCGGGAAAGGCCATGTGCCCGGACCAGGGATCATGCGGATGTTCGGCGCGCTTGATGAGAAGCAGGCGGGCGCCGTCGTCCTCCGGGGCGATCACCATCGCCACGGCGGCGCGGGCACGCGGTTCGTGCGGCGTGAGCACCGGCGCGCGGCCGCTCAGGCGACGCTCGATTTCCAGGATCTCTTCGCGGGTCATGGGCGGGGGCGGGTCGGAAAACCCGAAATGACCTTAGCCCCGAATCGGCCCTCGCGGTAGCCCGGTCCGGACGCCTTTCCGGGGGGCTTCAATCGCCTTGCGGGCTCCACTCGGTCGGCAGCCGGTATTTCTTCGCGTCGTTGCAGGGCTTGCAGGCCGGGACCAAGTTGCCGCGGGTCGAGCGACCACCGCGGACGAGCGGGACGAGGTGATCCATCGTGAGGGCGGCCGCGCCGACGTTCCTGCCGCAGTAGTGGCAGACCCCCGGGGCGCGCCGCCGCTTCCACCAGGGCGAGGCGCGAAGCTCGCGGGCCTTCGCCCGCTCGCGCCTGAGGTCCGACTCGTCGACCTCGACGAGGAACCCCGGCGTCGGTGATCGCTCCTCGGCCATGTCCCCTCCGCTAGCCCGCCGCCGCCACCACCGGCAAGACGACGAGCAGCTGAATCGCGTCGAATACCGCGTGGGCCACCATGCAGGGAATCGCGTCGCGCTGCTCGCGGAACAGGCGGCCGAGAGCGAGCGAGAGAACGAACACGCCAACCAGCAGCAACGGCGAGCCGTAGCCCGCGTGGCTCGCGGTGAACAGCACGGTCGAGAGCAGCAGCCCGGCACGCGGCTGCAGGAACGATCGGAAGAACGCCTCTTCGAAGAGACCGGCCGAGGCGACCAGCAGCAGGCGCTTGGGCACCGAGAGCCCGACCAGGTAGCCGACCGCCTCGGGAACGACGCCGGCGGCATCGGGTGCGACCGCCGCCGCAGCGTCCGCGCCACCGCCCGAGAAGCCACCCGCGAGATAGACGAGCAAGCCGCCGATCAGGCTCATGGTGCCGATGGTCAACACCCAGACGGCGACACCCGCCCCGACTCCGATGACCAGTCGCCGCCACAGGTCCGGTCCCGGAACCGACAGGAAACCGGCGGGTGGCGGAAAGCCGGCGAGGGCCCACCAGGCGAGCAGGAACGCGGCCAGCACCGCGTGCGCGGCGAAGAGTCGGGCGAACGACGCCCCCTCCAGGTCGACCACCTCGGCCGGGTCGACCATCGCGGCGATCGGCCGCAGCACGATGACCGCCACGACCAGGACGAGCAGCGCCGTCGCGACGACGGCGCGCCACCGCGAAGGAAAGCTGCCGAGTTCCAGGCGCAGGCGCGGCGGCTTCGCGCGACGCGCGAGTCCGAGGGTGAGGGCGGCGGCGAGCACCACCAGGAGGCCGGGATCGAGCGCGAATTCCACGTGCAGGCCGCCGTCGTTTCCGGCATGATCGGGCTGTCATGCCAAGTGGCACGAACGTAGCACGAAACGGGGAGTCGGGCGGAAGGCTCGGCCTCGTCCTCTCCGGCGGCGGCGCCCGGGGCTCGTTCCAGGTGGGCGTCTACGAGCGCCTGCTGCGCGACCCGCGCTTCGCCGACGGCCCGGCGGTCATGAGCGGGACCTCGGCCGGCGCGCTCAACGCGGCGATGATCTCCTGCGGCTTCACGCCCACCCAGATGATGGACTTCTGGAACGAGGTCGCCGACGACCCGCCGGTGGTCGCCAACGCGCGCTTCTTCAGCAGCCTGTTCACGACGGCGGCGCGCATCGCGGTGCGCGAGGTGATCGACCTGCCGCGACGGTTTCCCTCCGAGGTCGCCCGGCTCGCGCGGCGTGCGCGCCACTACTGGCCGCCACGTTTAGGCAGCCTCTCCGCGCTCGCGGTCGACTATGCCCTGACCAGCCGGTTCGACATCGTCAGTTCCCTGCTCGACGGCATCGAGGCCACCTCGCTGATCGACACCGGCGAGCTGCGCGCGCGCCTGGTGAAGCTCTTTGGCGGCGAACGAGTGCCCGCACGGCGCAGGCTCGCGATCAACACGGTCGACGTCCATAGCGGCCGCGTCGTGCGCTACGTGAACGGCCCGGTTCCGGCGGTCCCGGCCTCGGAGTACGTCGTCGTGCCGGCGATCACGGTCGACATGCTCATGGCGAGCTGCAGCATCCCGCTGCTCTTCAACCCGATAGCGATCGGCTCGCGGCTGCTGTGGGACGGCGGACTCCTGGTCAACACGCCGCTCGCCCCGGCGGTCGCACTCGGCGCCGAGCAGATCGTGACCGTGCTCGTGACCGAGCAACACCGCGGCAGCGCCGCCATGCGGCGCTTCGGGCGTGCCATCGAGCACACCGCCGACGCCTTCCTCGAGAACGCCTACAACGTCGACCGCCTGCTGCTGCTCGAGCGCAACCGGCTGTCGCGGATCGAGGGCAGCCCCTACCGCGAGGTGCGCCTCTACGAGGCCCTGCGACCGGCCCCGGACCGCACGGTCTTCGTCGCAGGCTCCTACCTCGACTTCCAGCGCCCGATCATGGCCGCGATGTACCGGGCCGGGCAGCGCGCGGCCTCGGACTGGCTCGCCCTGGGACCGCCGATCGACCGGCTCGATCCGCGCACCAACGTCGAGGCCCAGGCACAAGCCTCGGGCTGATCGCTCAGGCTCCGGTCTTCGCGTTCGCTGCGATCGCAGCGTCGAAGATCGCTCGGAGCGCCGGCTTGTCGACTTTCATGCCGGGCGTGAGCGGCAATTCGTCCCGTACCACGACGCGGTCGGGCGCCTTGTAGTCGGCGACACGACCTTCGAGGAATGCGCGTACGGCTTCCCGGTCGGGCGCGGCGACCCCGGCGCGCGGGACGACGAATGCGACGCCGCGCTCGCCGAGCACCGGGTCGGGTACGCCGATCACCGCCACCTGCGCCACGTCGGGGTGATCGCCTAGGGCGGCCTCCACCTCGACCGGGTACACGTTGTACCCGCCGCGGATGTACATCTCCTTCTTGCGCCCGACGAGGCGCAGGAACCCGTCCGCGTCGAGGACACC
>CAMBZJ010000050.1 GCA_945872365.1 Klebsiella pneumoniae | reverse complement strand
CCCCACCGGCCACCCTCGACCACGCCGGCCACCCGAAAGCCGCACCACGCCTCAACTCTTCCACGCGAGATGCTGCACCTCGGTGAACTCGTGCATCCCGAACGTCCCGCCCTCGCGGCCGATCCCCGACAGTTTGAACCCCCCGAACGGCCCGAGTCCCATATTGCCGCCCTGGTTGATCCACACCGACCCGGTCCGCAGCCGCTTCCCGACCTCGACCGCCGTGAGCGAGTTGCTGCCGACCAACATCGCCGCGAGCCCATAGTCCGAGTCGTTCGCGATCCGCACCGCCTCGTCGAGATCGCCGTAGGGGATCACGGTGACGACTGGGCCGAAGATCTCCTCCTGGGCGATCTTCGCCGAGTTGTCGACGTCGGCGAAGATCGTGGGCTCGAGGAACCAGCCCTTGTCGAGCCCCTCGGGCCGCTTACCGCCAGTGACGAGTCGTGCGCCCTGCTGCTTGCCCGAGGCGATGTAGGCCTCGATCGCCTCGCGTCGCTCCGGACGCACGACCGGGCCCATGAGCACGCTCGGATCGGCAGGGTCGCCGATCTTCACGATGTCCCGGTTGCCGACGAAGCCCGCCATGCGGTCGAGGACCGGTTCCACGAGCGCCTTCGGCACGAGCACGCGCGTGCCCATCGCACAGCCCTGTCCGGAGTGGAAGAACGACGGGGCCGCGAGCACCGGCGCGCGCATGTCGAGGTCGTCGCCATCGAGCAGGATGTGCGCCGACTTGCCGCCGAGTTCGAGGTGGACGCGCCGCAGCCGGTCGGCCGCCGCCGCGAGGATGCGCCGGCCGACGACGATCGAGCCGGTGAAGCTCACCTTGTCCACCATCGGGTTGGAGACGAGTTCCTCGGCCGGCGCCGCCGCCTGTCCCGTCACCCAGTTGATGACTCCCGGCGGCAGGTCCGCCACCTCGTCGATCAGGCGTGCGAACCAGAGGTTCACGAGCGGTCCGTAGGGCGACGGCTTGACGACCATGGTATTCCCGGTGGCGAGTGCCGGCCCGATCTTCTGGGCGATCACGAACATCGGGAAGTTCCAGGTCGGGATCAGGCCGCACACGCCGACCGGGGCGCGGTGGACCATGCTGGTGCTCAGGTAGTCGCCCATCGGCGAGCGCGTGACGGTCGTCGGCAGCATCTCCTCGAACGGAAACGACCAAACGAGCTCCTCGTAGGCGCGAAAGTGACGGATCGGCCACTCGACCTGCACGTCGTGCGAAACCCAACAGGCGCCGGCCTCGGCGATCAGCAGTTGCCGCCATTCCTCCTTGCGCGCCTCGAGCGCGTCGGCGATCCGGCCGAGCACACGCGCGCGCTCGGCACGCGTCGAGCGCGGCCACGGCCCCTCGTCGAAGGCCTTGCGGGCGGCCTCGATGGCGCGCTTCATGTCGCCGACCGAGGCGTCGGGCGCGCGCCCGATGGAGCACTCCGTCGCAGGGTTGGGCACCTCGTAGGTTCGATTCCCCTCGGCGGGCACCCATCGCCCGCCGATCAGCATCTGGTCGAAGTCCCAGCGGGTGTCTGCCTGAGCCGTCGCGTTCATCGTGTTCCTCCCGGAAGCGCGGCACCGATCAGTGCCGCAAGTTCGTGCGGTTGTGGAGCCTCGGATCCCGCGAGTCAAGCCGCCGCGCGCGGCGTTGCGCGCCGGCCGCCGGGCACGAACGCCCCGGCGCGCAAACGAACCTGCTGCTCGCCCGGCGCCCCGTCGACCGCTACGAGAGATGCGAAAGGCGGGCCGCGCGATGCGCATGTTGCACACGATGATCCGGGTGAACGACCTCGACGAGTCGATCGCCTTCTACACGGGGCCGCTCGGCATGAAGCTGTTGCGACGCCACGACTACCCCGAAGGGCGCTTCACGCTCGCATTCGTCGGCTTCGGCGACGAATCCGCGAACACCGTCCTCGAACTCACCCACAACTGGGACACGAAATCCTACGAAGTCGGAAACGGCTTCGGGCACCTCGCCCTCGGCGTGGACGACATCTACGCCACCTGCGAGCGGCTGCGGGGCGCAGGCGTCAGGATCGTGCGCGAGCCCGGTCCGATGAAGCACGGATCGACGATCATCGCGTTCATCGAGGATCCGAGCGGCTACCGCATCGAACTGATCCAGGCGAAGCGCTGAACCGGGGCGCCGCGCGGAGAATTTTGCCGGTGCGACACCGCAGGCGACGTCGTCAAGGCCAGCGCGGCTTGCGCTTTTCGATGAATGCGGAGAAGCCCTCGCGCGCCGCCTCGCCGGCGACGCCGCTACACATCGTCCGCGACGCGGCCCGGTAGGCATCGGCCTCGGGCAGGTCGACCTGGCGATAGAAGGTCTCCTTGCCCGACGCGACGACCTCGGCGCTCGCCTCGAGGATGGGCGCGAGCAGTTCCCCGATCACGCGGTCGATCGCGTCGGGAGGTGAGACGCGATCCCGTGCACCCGGGCGACGACCGGCTGCGGCAAGCGGTGGATCGACTCCATGACCCGCTCGCACCGGCGAAAGAGCTCTCGGGCGACGTGGCCGTCGATCCGGAGCAGGACCGGAGAGACCTCGTCCGGGGATTCGGCATCACGAGACATGGCTGTGTTCCCGATCCCCGGAACGACGAGGTGTCAAGGAGCCCCCAGCGCTCCACCGTGCGTGTCCACACCCACCGCCCCGGGGCCGTCGGGGAAGGCACGGTCCGTGCTTCGGTCCGTGACCCGAAGTCCAACTTGAGTGGTGGGGGGTGTTCATGGAAACGACCAAGCGATCCGCATCATTCTCCTTCGACCGTGCGACGACGCGGGCCGGCCGGCGGGAGCGCTGGCGGCCGATCGACTTGAACCTACGGGAAGTCGGCCTCCTGCATCGTCGGGATGAGGTCGGCCACCCGGCGGTGAGCGCTTCTTCGTCGCAGACCGAGCTTGCCGGCGAAGGCGTTGCCTGACCGCAGGCACCGCCGAGAGGCCGCTAGCCAGGTGCTTCGGAGGAAAGCGGTACCTGTCGATGATAATCGACTAGTGTCTCATAAAACAGACATAGTCGAATAAATCATACACCCTACCTGCCCGAGGCTGGACCGGGGCGACTTGTGCCGTTCGTGTCGAAGCCGTCGCGATGCGCTTCAGGCGACCGGGGCCGCGTCGACGGAGGAACACGAAGCACCCGCGGGATGCCGATGCCCCACCGCATGCGCCTGTGCATCCTCGCGGATCATGTCAGCGATCGTGCGGTGGCAGCCGCCGCAGATCCCGCCAGCGCCGCAGGCCCGGGTGACGTCGCGCCGCGTACAGGCCCCCTCGGCGATTGCGCGACGGACATGCTTTTCGGCGACGCCTTGGCAGAGACAGACCACCATGTCGCTGATGATAAAGATATTGAAAGTCATTTTCAAGACCCAAACCGCCTTCTCAATGAAAATCATGCGAAGGGGGTCCGACTTCGAGGCCCCCGAGCGGTTGCAGGTTCTCCACCCGGAGGTGGACCACCCCGTCGCGCCGCTCGACCAGTCCCTCGAGGAGGACGATCGCCGAGGAACCGAGGACGCGCCGGAAGCGCTCGAAGACCTCGGGGAGCAGGACCGCGTTCCCGAGCCCGGTTTCGTCCTCGAGCGTGAGGAAGCAGATCCCGCCGGCCGTGCCCGGGCGCTGCCGGACAATGACCAGCCCCGCCGTGCGGACCCGTTCCCCATTCGCCCGCCGTGCCATCTCCGCGACCGCCAGCACGCCCTGACGTTCGAGATCCGGGCGGAGATGACCCACGAGGTGGGGGCCGGTCGTCACCCCGCTGCCGCGATAGTCCGCGAGCGTCGTCTCGATCGCCGACATCTCCGCGAGACCGTCCTCTCCGGCGGCCACCGGCAGGCCGGCGAGCAGACCCTGATCGGGGCGCGGCAACGCCGCCACCTGCCAGAGCGCGGTGCGGCGTGCGGCCCGCGGTGACTTCGCGACCAATCCATCGAGTGCGCCCACTTCCGCGAGCGTCGCGATCTCGCGGCGCTGCAACCCGGTGCGCGCCGACAGATCCGAGACGTCGCGCCACGGTGCACGCACCCGCTCGGCGGCGATGCGACGCGCGCTCTCCTCGCGCAATCCGCGTACGAAGCGCAGCCCGAGTCGCACGGCCGGGGCGCGCCCGGATGCACGCACCGACTCGAGCGTCGAGCGCCAGTCCGAGCGACGCACGTCGATCGGTTCGACGACGACACCGTGGCGCTGGGCGTCCTTCACCAGTGTCGACGGATGATAAAACCCCATCGGCCAAGCATTGAGGAGCGCGCACAGGAACGCCGCCGGGTGATGCGCCTTCAGCCAGGCCGAGGCGTAGGCGATCAGAGCAAAGCTCGCCGCATGCGACTCCGGGAAACCGTAGAGCGCGAACGAGGTGATCGCCCGGACGATCTCCTCGGCGCTCTCGCCCGCGATACCGTGCTCATGGAGGCCGCGCCGCAGCTTCGCCTCGATCGCCCGCATGCGCTCCTCGGAGCGCTTGAAGCCCATCGCGCGGCGCAACTCCTCGGCCTCGCCGCCGGTGAAGCCAGCCGCCGTCATCGCGATGCGCAGCAACTGCTCCTGGAAGAGCGGCACGCCGAGCGTCCGGCGCAGGATCGGCTCCAGGCTCGGGTGGGGATAGGTGACCGGCTCGCGACCGGCGCGACGGGCGAGGAAGGGATGCACCATCTGGCCGACGATCGGGCCCGGGCGGATGATCGCGACCTCGACCACCAGGTCGTAGAAGCAGCGCGGCTTCAACCTCGGCAGCGTCGCCATCTGCGCGCGCGACTCGATCTGGAAGACCCCGACCGTATCGGCGCGCCGGATCATCTCGTAGGTCGCCGGGTCGTCGGGCGGCAGCTTCGCGAGATCGATTTCGACGCCCTCGGCCTCGCGCACGAGGGGGATCGCCTCCTCGAGCGCGGCCATCATGCCGAGGCCGAGCAGGTCGATCTTGATGAGCCCGAGGTCCGCGCAGTCGTCCTTGTCCCACTGCACGACCGAACGCCCGGGCATCGACGCGGGTTCGAGCGGGACGATCTCGTCGAGGCGCCCCGCGGCGACGACCATGCCGCCGGAGTGCTGGCCGAGATGGCGTGGCAACCCCTGGAGAGCCACGACGCAGCGGGCGAGCAGGCGTACGCGCGGCGCGTTCGCATCGACCCCGGCGGCGGCGAACTGCGCCTCGAGTGCGTCGTGCCCGTCGGAGAAGCCGTGCGAGGGCAGGAGTCTCGCCAGCCGGTCGACCTGGAGCGGCGAGAAGCCGAGCACCTTGCCCGCCTCGCGCAGCGCGCTGCGCGCGCGGTAAGTGATCACGTTGGCGGTCATCGCCACGCCCGAACCCACCGTACGCGACGCCGGGCCGCCGCCTCCGCCCCCGGCCGGACCATGGCGCCGGTAGACGTACTGGATCACCTCCTCGCGGCGCGCGCCCGAAGGCAGGTCGAGGTCGATGTCGGGCCACTCGCCGCGCTCCTCGGAGAGGAAGCGCTCGAAGAGCAGATCCATGCCGATCGCATCGACCGCGGTGATGCCGAGGGCGTAGCACACAGCGCTGTTCGCGGCCGAGCCTCGTCCCTGCACGAGGATGCCGCGCTCGCGGCAGAAGCGCACGATATCCTCGACGATGAGGAAGTAGCCGGGGAGATCGAGACGCCCGATGACATCGAGTTCGTGCTCGATCTGCGAGCGCACCCGGGCCGATGGCGGATCGCCCCAGCGCCGGCGCACCCCCGCCCAGGCGAGTTCCGCGAGGCGACGCGCCGCCGTCTCGCCGGGTGCGAGCGGCATCTCGGGGAAGCGGTAGCCCAGGTCGTCGAGCGTGAACGAGCAGCGCTCGGCGATACGGCGGGTCGCCGTCACCGCTTCGGGCAGGTCGTGAAAACGAGCCGCCATCGCGGCCGGCGCGACCAGGTGACGCTCGGCATTGACGTCGAGAAGTCGCCCCGCCCGGTCGAGCGTCACGTGGTGGTGCAGGCAGGAGAACACGTCCTGCACGGTGCGGGCGCTCGCGTGCGCCATGCGGACGTCGCCGGTCGCGACGACCGGCACGCGCAAGACCGCGGCGAGGTCGCGCAGCGCTCGGCTCCGTCGCTCGACCCGCGGGTCGAGACCGCGCTGCACATCGATCCAGAGGCGTTCGCCGAAGATCGACCGCAGGCGGTCGCCGAGCGATCGCGCCCCGTCCTGATCGCCGTGGCGCAGGCGCGCGGTGAGCGGGCTCTCGCCGGTACCGGCGAGACAGGTGAGTCCGCCCGCCGCGTCCTCGATCTCTTCGAGGCGCACCGCGCAGCCACCCTTCGGGGCGCGAGTATGGCCCCGGGTGAGCAGGCGACAGAGGTTGCGGTAGCCGGCACGCGACTCGACGAGGAGCAGCAGGCGGCCGCCTATGTCGAGGGTCGCCTCGGCCGCGACGATGGGGCGCACCGCAGTCGCGCGCGCCGCCTTCCAGAAGCGCGGCGCCCCGTAGAGCCCGTCGCGATCGCCGAGCGCGAGCGCCTCATGCCCGAGTTCGGCCGCGCGCGCGACCAGGTCCTCGGGCAGCGAGGCCCCTTCCAGGAAGGAGAAGGCACTGCGACAGCGCAATTCGACGTAGGGGGGACTCGGCATGGCGGGCACCCACGGGTGAGCGGGCGGCCCGATCTTCGCTTTTATTTCGCCTACCGGTCAAGCCACCTTGTGGCGGGTTCGCGCGGGGGCGGTTGTCGCGAGCGGCAGGGGCGGCTACCGCGGGCCCATGCACCCTCCCCTGCACCGCCGAAGCGTCGCCGATCTAGCCCGCCTGATCGCCGCCCGGGAGGCCTCGCCGCGCGAGGTGCTCGAGGCCTTCGCCGCACGGATCGAGGAGCGCAACCCACGGACGAACGCACTCGTCACACTGCGCCTCGACGAGGCGCGACGCGAGGCCGACGCCCTCGGCGAGGAACTCGCGCACGGTCGCCCACGCGGCCCCCTGCACGGCATCCCGATCGCAGTGAAGGATCTCACCGACACCGCGGGCACGCGTACGACCTACGGCTCGGCCCTGTTCCGCGAACACGTGCCGACCGAGGACGCAGCACCGGTCGCGCGCCTGCGCGCGGCCGGCGCCGTCGTCGTCGGCAAGTCGAACACCCACGAGTTCGCGTGCGGCACGACCACCGACAATCCGCACTTCGGCGCCACCCACAACCCGTGGCGGCTCGGCCATGTACCCGGCGGATCGAGCGGCGGCTCGGGCTCGGCGGTCGCCGACGGGCTCGTGCCGCTCGCCACCGGCTCCGACACCGGCGGCTCGATCCGCATCCCGTCCGCCCTGTGCGGCTGCGTCGGCCTCAAGCCGACGCACGGACGCGTGAGCCTGCGCGGCACCTTCCCGATGGCCCCGAGTTGCGACCACGTGGGGCCGCTCGCGCGCACCGCGCGCGACTGCGCGATCGCGCTCGGCGTCATGGCGGGCTTCGACGAGCGCGATCCCTGGTCGCGCCGGCTCCCGCCCGAGGACTTCACGCTCGGACTCGACCGCCCGCTGCGCGGGCTGCGGGTCGGGCTCGCGCCCGACTTCCGGCCGGTGCCGATCCACCCCGCGGTCGAAGCGGGCGTCGCGCGTGCGGCGGCGGTCCTGCGTGATCTCGGCGCCGAGATCGTGACGGTCGGGCTGCCCGCGGGCGAGCGCGTCATCGCGACCGGGGGCCTCGTGATCGTCGTCGAGACCTATGCGCTGCACGCCGAGCGGCTCGCGCGCCATGCCGACGCCTACGGCCAAGACGTGCGCTTCCAGCTCGAGTACGCGGCGAGCGTCCCGGTGCGCGACTACGTCCGCGCGACGCACGACCGCGAGGCGATCGCCCGCGAGGTCGAGGAGTTGTTCGCGGCCCGGGTGGATGCGCTCCTCATGCCGACCACCCCGGTCGAAGCGCCTCCGATCGGCGATGACTTCGTGGTCATGCCCGACGGGGAGAGCGTGCCCGTCATGTCGGCGCTAGCCTCGCTGACGATTCTCCACGACCTCGTCCGCCTGCCGACGATCGCCGTGCCGGTCGGACCCGGGCCCGCGGGGCTGCCGATGAGCGTGCAGGTGACGACCGCGCTCGGAGCCGACGCGCTGGCACTCGCGATCGCCCACCAGCTGGAGAATGCTCTCTGGCCCGAGAGCGCGCGCTGGCCCGGTTGAATCGCTCGGGCAGCGGCCGGGAAGCGCGACCGGCGCGGCAGCACGGCCAGGCGCGCCGGTCCGCTGCCGCGACGGGGAGGCCGGGCCGTGCGCCTGCAGCGGCCCCGGCCTCTCCGGTCGAGATCAGGGGTAAATGATGACCGAGCGGGCGATTTCGCCGCCGCTCATCGCGTCGAACGCCTCGTTGATCTTCTCGAGCGGGATCCTGCGGCTCACGAGCTCCTTCAGCTTGAGCTTGCCCGAAGCGTAGAGGTCGAGCATGCGCGGCATGTCACGACGTACGTCGCCCGAACCGTAGAGGGAGCCGATGAGCGACTTCTCGGCGAGCGCGAGCAGCGCCCCCGGGATTGTCACCATCGCCGTCATCGGCGGTACTCCGACGACCACCACCTTGCCGCCACGCTTCACCGCCATGAAGGCCTCGGTGATGACCTCGGGGATGCCGATCACCTCGAAGGCCCAGTCGACGCCGAGCCCGCCGGTCAGGCCCTGGATCGCGCCGACCATCGACTCGCTGGCCGAGTTCACCACGTGGGTCGCGCCGAACTGCTTGGCGAGTTCGAGCTTGGCGGGTACGCGATCGACGGCGATCACCTGGCCCGCGCCGCGGATCGCCGCGCCCTGGATCACGTTGAGGCCGACGCCGCCGCAGCCGATCACCGCGACGGTCTGGCCGGCCTCGATCTGCACGGTGTTGATCGCCGCGCCGACGCCGGTCATGACGCCACAGCCAACCAGGCACGCGACGTCGTGCGAGGTGCCGTTGTGGATCGGGATGCATCCCGACGCCGGGAGCGTCGTGCGCTCGGAGAACGAGGCGACACCCTGAATACTGAAGAGCGGCACGCCGCCCTTCGAGAGACGGCTGCCGCCGGTGAACATGGCCATCTGCGCATGCTCGCAGAGGTGCTTTTTACCGGCCACGCAATAGTGGCAGTCGCCGCACGGCGGCACCCACGAGAGGATGACGTCGTCGCCTTCCTTCAGGCCGGTGACGCCACGGCCGACCGCCTCGATCGTGCCCGAACCCTCGTGTCCGAGGACACAGGGGGTCGGGATCGGGAGATCGCCCTTGATGACGTGCAGGTCCGAGTGGCAGACGCCGCTCGCGCGCATCTTCACCCGGACCTCGCCGTCCTGGGGGTCGGCGACGTCGATCTCGTCGATGACCAGCTTCTCGCCGTAGTTGTTCAGGATCGCCGCTTTCGACTTCATTCTCGTTCCTTCCGCTTCGCTGCTTGCGTCTAGGGTCGGGCCGCGGGAGCCGCCGCGGGCGGGGGTTGCGCCTTGCCGGCGCGCATCAGGGTGGGACCCGGGCCGTCGATGTCCTTGCCGCGCAATGCGACGGGCTTGCCGTCGACGATCACGGCCGTCGTGATGAGGGCGGGACGCGGGCCGTTGAACATCGAGCCGCGCAGCACGACCGTCTCCCCCGCCTTCAGCGAGAGGCCGAGCCGGTTGCACACGTCGTCGGTCGCGAGAAGTGCCGTGACCCGCTTCCCGTCGGAGGCTTCGATCTCGATTCGCACCGGACCGGCATGCCCCCGCGAGGAGAAGACGATCCGACCGGCCACGTCGACCGGGGTCGTGTCGACGACCGGCACCGAGCCGCCCTTCGGGATCAGTTCCTGGATTCCGGCCGGGGTACCCGCCGAGGTCGTCTGGGCGGCTCCGCCCGCGGGGCTCGCCGCAGCGCAACGACAGGTTCCGACCACGAGCCACGCAGCCAGGAGACCGCGGTAGAGCGATCGCAGGGACACGATTGCCATCCGAGGAACATAGAAGGTGGTCCGGCCCCGTGTAAAGCAGGTCGCCACGCTCCCGGAGACCCTTCCCGTCGGGGCCGGAAAGCAGGGCGCGATCGCTCTGGGCCCGAGGCTCTCCGCCAGCCGGCGGTCCATCGCCCCGGTGCGACGGTGCCCCGGTGCGACTCAACCGCGGCTGTCGAGGAACCTGAAGATTCTCTCGGGAGCATCGCCGAGGATGGCGGGTCCGTGACTCGGCGCGACGTCGGGCAACCCGATTTCCGCGATCCGGCGCATCGAGCCGCCGGCCAGGTTCCGGTCCGCCGTGATGCCGGGGATCGGATCGTGACCGATCCGCCCGCCGACGTGAAAAAGTGCATCGGCACAGAGCACGACCCGGTCCCGCTCGTGAACCAAGGCGATCTGACCGGGCGTGTGGCCCGGAACCTCGATCACCCGCAGGCCGCATACCGTCTCGCCCTCGCGCAGCGTGCGGTCGATCCGTACCGGGGGGACCCGCCGACGGTTCGCCCAATGGGTGATCGAGAGCACCAGCCGGGGCAGGAGTCCGTGCGCGGCCCGCGCCAGCGAGAGTCCCTCCATGAAGGGCTTCTCCGCCTCGCCGCAGAGCACTTCGGCGCCGCAGCGGTCGGCGACGGCGGCGGCCGCTCCGACATGGTCGGCGTGAGCATGGGTCAGGATAACCGTGGTGATGCGATTGGGCTGCGGCAGGGATTCTGCCGCCGTCAGGATCGCGAACTCCCAGCCGGGGAAGCCCGCATCGACCAGCGCGAGGCCCCGGTCGTGCCGCACCAGGAACACGGCCACCTGAAAGCGCCCGTGCAGGTCGACCGCGGCCACATGGCGGCTGATCGGACGCAGGCGTGCGACGGGCATGGCTGCCTGTAGTCGCGGGCCCCTGCCCCGGCAAGCGTACCCGTGCCGATCGCCCGGGGTTGAGATCACCCGACGCCTCGGGTAACACCGCGGGATGGCCCAGGAAGATCAGGAATTGGTGAAGAGCATCGTCCGCTCCGTGGACAAGCGCCTCGATTGGGAAGCGCTGTCGACGCAAGATCAGGGATTGCGCATCTCGCTTCGGCACCCCGGTGGCGAAGCGAGCCTCGACGTGAGCCGCACCCAACTCGACGCGGCGCTCGACGGCGCGATCGCCCGCAACGACCTGCGCGAACGCGTGAAGCGCGCGCGCGCGCGTGCGCTCACGCCGCGCAAGCCGTTCATGCCGTGGCGCCTGCCCAAGATCGAACCGATCGGAGCACCCGGCCCGCGTGGCGGCTGGGGTGGTGGCGGTGGTGGGGGAGGCGGCTTCGGTCGTCGCTGAACGCACGCAACGCCATCGACTCTCGAACCCCGTGTCGTTGACACCGCCGATGCTGGTCGTTAAGCATGAAGCGCGGGGTGGAGCAGTCCGGTAGCTCGTCGGGCTCATAACCCGAAGGTCGGAGGTTCAAATCCTCCCCCCGCAACTTCGAAAGGCTCGCCATGCGGCGAGCCTTTTTCGTTTTCAACATGTCGTCGCGCGGCCGGAGCACGGTGGAAGTCGCGTGTCGCATCGGCGCAGCTGCGTGGCGTTCGCCTAGGCGCTGCACCGCGGCAGAGACGCGCGTGAAGCGACGACGCTCGCTCGCCTGACACGGGGCTCACGCGCGGTGGCCCGTCTGCGGACCACAAACGCAAAGGGCCCCCCGCAAACCGTGCGGAGGGCCCTTCTTCCAGGTCGGTTAAAACGCGCTGAACTACTGGGCCGCGCCGAGATCGACTCTCCAGCCTCCACCGTCGGGCAGCGGGCTCCAGTCGTCGGTCGTCGCGGCTACGTAATCGCACATGCGCAACGAGGTCGTCATCTTCGCAAGCGTGGCGCTGTCCATGTCGCCGAAGACACGCAGGTCGACCCGCCAGCCGAACGGCGCTTCCTTGCGCTGGCGAACCTTGACGTATCCGATGCCGCCCGCGATCTTGGCAGCCGGGTTCTGGTAAAGCCAGTAACTGCCGTGCTTCACGAGCGACCCCTCGGGGATCTTCTTGTTCACGACCTGGCCGTCGGCGTTGGTGATGCGGAAGCGCAGCGGGGCCGTCGTGGGATTGCAGTCCGCCGGCGCGTCGAGCAGCAGGCTGCCGGCGAACCGATCGGGAGCAGTGCCGTCGGAGAACATGATGCGCGAGTCACAGATGTGACTGCAGGGTCGACCGATGTCCGGCGGCGGGAAGTACATGATCGTGCTGCCTGCGGCGGCCGCATTGGCGCACTTGGAGGGATTGATCAGCGAGCAGGTCTGAATGTCGGTGATGTTTTCCGTGTTCGCGAGCAACGTGAACTTGCCGTCCTCGGTGATCACAGGCTCGTCCGGGTTCAGGTTGATCTGGGCAAGCTGGATGAACGCGTTCGGTGCCATCACGAGATTGGAGCCCACCGTGAGAACGACTTGGTTGTCGCCGAGCGCCGTGCAACTCGTGATCTGCGGGAGCTTCGAAACGCAACCGGCCGCGCTCTGCGGGACGAAGGCGAGCGTTCCTGGAAGCGGCGCCGCACAAGTCGCATCGCCACAGGCGAGCGTGACGATGATCTTGCTCCCCGCCTTCAGCGTGGCGGGAATCGGCGCCAAGTTGTCATCGATGGACTGGTTGATCAGGGTAATGCCGAGATTGAACGGCTCGTCCTGCGTGAGGTTCGTGTCGGCAGGTGGCAGGATCTGCGGCAGGATGGCGGCGGATCCGGTCACGGCGTGAACGCGAGGGGCAGCCGCTAGGCCGAAACCCAAGCCGACCGCCAGCATGAACGCGGCCCGGGACAGAAGGCTGGTCCTCAATCTCATGGATACCTCTTCTTTTCGATCATCCTGGGCCGCAACCATTGGAGTAGGGCCGAGTCACGCTCTTAATAAGCTACAGGAATTTGCCCCGGAGGGAAACGCCGGAACGAGTAAAAATCCGTTTTTTTTCGTTGGGAGCAAAGCCCTCTGGACCATGCGGGCGGGGCCCGGCCGGCATCAGCCGCCCGGGCCCCGCCGGATCACGCGGTCATGTAGCCAGATGCCTCCATCAGGGGCTCGGGCAGTTGTCGACCGGGTCGAGGTTCACCGACCAGCCGGCGGCGGCCGTGCCCATCGGCGACCAGGTCTTCGTGATCGTCGAGGTGACCCCGCAGACCGTGGCGTCGATCGACATCACCGGGTCGGTCGCCGAGCTCATGTCGCCGAAGCCCTTGACGTCGATCCGGAATCCGACCGGGTCGTCCGGGCGATCGGTGATCTTCACGAGGAAGAAGCCGCCGCTCTGGCGCGCCGAGGGGTCGCGGTAATACCAGGTGCGACCGCGCTTCACGAGCGCACCGGCAGCGAGCGAGTCGGAGAACACCGTGCCGCCGGCATTGGTGATGGCGATGCTGAATGGTGCCGTCGCCGGATCGCAGGCCGGGGGCGGCGTCACGAGCAGGTGGAGATCGGTGTAGTCGAGAGCCGCACCATTCGTGAGGAAGATGCGCGACGCGCAGGGATGCTTGCACGGGCGGCAAATGAAGTCGCTCGGCGTCGGCGTCGGCGTCGGCGCCGGAGTCGGCG
>CAMBZJ010000049.1 GCA_945872365.1 Klebsiella pneumoniae | reverse complement strand
CGCCCATGATCGTGTCGGCGCGGGAGAAGAGGTAGAAACGCTGCCAGCGTCCCTCCCAGTCCGCCCGGGGGTCGTCCATGCCGAGCAGGGCCTCGGGGCCGAGCACCTCCATGGTGAGGTCGCGCAGGCGCTGCGAGAGTTCGCTGCCGAAGAGTTTCTCGAGCGAGGTCTTGGGGCCGATCGGCTCGCCGCGCGTCTCGGCGGTCAGGCTGCGCGAGCCGAGCAGGCGCATGACCTCGACGTCGGTCCAGGCGCGTGCGAGTCGCTCGCGCAGCCGGGGGTCGGTGTCGAGCCCGCGGCGCTTGGCGAGCGCGATCAGGTTCGACAGGTCCTCGCTGATGTAGCCGTGGAACATGAAGGCCCACATCGGGCCGCGCTCGTGGGCGAGGATGCCCATCGCGATCTTCCAGCCGTCGCCCGGCTTGCCGACGACGTTCGCGCGCGGCACGCGGACCTGGTCGAAGAAGACCTCGTTGAACTCGGCCTCGCCGGTCATCTGGCGCAGCGGCCGCACGGTGATCCCGGGCTGCTTCATGTCGACCAGCAGCGCGGAGATCCCCGCGTGCTTCTTGCCCTCGGTGTCGGTGCGCGCGAGCAGGAAGCACCAGTCGGCGACCTCGGCGACGCTGGTCCAGACCTTCTGGCCGCTCACCACCCACTCGTCGCCGTCGAGCACCGCGCGGGTGCGCAGGCCGCCCAGGTCGGAGCCGGCGCCCGGTTCCGAGAATCCCTGACACCAGAGTTCGCTCGCGGTGCGGATGGGCTCCAGGTGTCGTCGCTTCTGCTCCTCGGTACCGTGCCCGATCAGGGCGGGGCCGACCAGGTCGAGGCCGACGTGTCCGATGATGCGCGGTGCGCGAGCCCGCAGGAGTTCGGTGTTCACGAGGATGCGCTCGCCGATCGACGCGTCGCGTCCGCCCCAGGCGGCCGGCCAGTCGAGGGCGACGTAGCGGCCCTCGGCGAGCTTCGCCTGCCAGCGGCGCGCGAGATCGCGTCGCTCGTCGGTCCATGGCTCCTTGGGATGGCGGCTGCGCCAGTCCGCGGGCAGGTGGCGATCGAGCCAGCCGCGCAGCTCGTCGCGAAATCGTCTCTCGTCTTCGCTCAGGTCGAAATCCATCGGGGCCTCGTCGGGCACCGCGCCGGTCCGGTGCGCTCTCGTCGTAGAATGCCGGCCGGCCCGGCCGCAAGAAGCCGTGGCGGGCGGGTCCGGCCCGGCCGTCGCGGTTTGACCGGCCCGGTCGCGCCCTGTTAGCCGCGACCCATGGGAGAAAAGATCGACCTCGACTCGCAGCATCTCCACGCCCGCAAGCGCGACGGCGTGCTGACCGTGCGCATCGACCGGCCCGAGCGCCGCAACGCACTCACCATCGAGATGTACCACGGCATCAAGAAGGCCTGCGTGGTCGCGGAGCGCGATCCGGACATCGACCTCGTGGTCGTGACCGGGACCGGGGAGTGGTTCTGCGTCGGCGGCGAGATGGGTGGCCAGCACGAGGGCGCCGAGAAGCTCGACCGGCTGACCGACGGCCTCGACCTGACGCCGTTCGTCCAGCTCGAGCGCTGTCCCAAGACGGTCGTCATGGCGATCAACGGCATGTGCCAGGGCGGCGGACTCGTCATGACGCTCATGAGCGACATCTCGATCGTCTCGGACCGCGCCCGCTTCCGCGTGCCCGAGCTCCTGCGCGGGGTCGCCGACTGCTACCTCGGTGCGCGCCTCGCCGCGCGCATCGGGGTCGCGCGCGCCAAATACCTGCTCTTCACCGCCGAGTACTTTTCGGCGCGCGAGGCGTGGGACATGGGCCTCGTCTCGCGGGTCGTCCCGCACGAGGCGCTCGACGCGGCGGTGGACGAGACGGTGACGCTCATCCGGGCGACCGGGCCAGCCGCTCGCCGCGCGCTCAAGCGCGACATCAACCGCCACCTGCCCCCGATCGACACCGGCATGTTCCAGGACTCGCTGCTCGGCGAGGAGTGCCGGGAGGGTTTCCGCGCCTTCGTCGAGAAGCGCCCGCCGCGCTGGCCGGCGATCTGACGCTCCGGGCGGTGCTCCGGGCGGGGCGGGCGACGCCGTAGCGGTGTCCGCCCGGGACGCATAGGCTCCCACTCCGATGGAATCGCTGCCGCGGGTGATCCTGCACGCCGACATGGACGCGTTCTTTGCGTCCATCGAGCAACGCGACCGCCCGGAACTCCGCGGCCGCCCGGTGATCGTCGGCGGTGCTCCGCCGCGCGGCGTGGTCGCGGCGGCCTCCTACGAGGCGCGTCCCTTCGGCGTCCACTCGGCGCAGCCGACCGTCGTCGCGCTGCGCCGCTGCCCCGGGGCCGTGCTGGTGGCCGGCGACATGAAGAAGTACGCCCGCGAGTCGTCGCGCATCCGCGCGGTGTTCGAGAGTTTCTCGCCCGACGTCGAGCCGCTCTCGCTCGACGAGGCCTTCATCGACGTGACGCGCAGCCTGCGCGTCCTCGGCGGGACGCCGCTCGAGATCGGCCGGCGGCTAAAGGAGCGCGTGCGCGCCGCGACCGGGCTCGCGGTCTCGGTCGGGATCGCGCCGGTGAAGATGGCGGCGAAGATCGCCGGTGATCTCTCCAAGCCCGACGGCCTGCTCGAGGTGCCGTCCGACGGCGTCGCCGCGTTCCTCGCGCCGCTGCCACTGTCGCGCCTCTGGGGCGTGGGCGAGGTGGCCGAGGCGAGTCTCCGCGCCGCGGGCCTCGCGACGATCGGCGATCTCGCCGCCCTCGATCTCGGGTCAGCGCTGCCGCGTGGGCCGCACGGCGTGATCCCGGCGTCGCTCCGGTCGCTGCTCGCACGCCTCCAGCCGCTCGCGCGCGGCGAGGACGACCGCGCGGTCGAGTCCGAGCGCGAGGCACTCTCCTACGGCGAGGAGAACACCTTTCCCGACGACGTCTCGGACCTCGACCGCCTGCGCGACGCGATCGTCGGCCACGCCGACGCGATCGCGCGGCGCCTGCGGCACGACGGCGTCGCGGGCGACGTCGTCCGCCTGAAGTTCAAGTCGACCGAGCGGCTCGCCCGGGCCGGGCGCTACCGACTGCATGCCCGCCAGGCGACGCTCGACGAACCGACCCAGGACGGGCGCCGGATCGGCCGGACCGCCCGTGCGCTCCTCGAACGCGCCGAACTGCCGCTGCCGCTGCGGCTGATCGGGGTGGCGGTGGCAGGAATCCGGCCGGTGGCGGCGTCGATTGGCAACCAGATGTCGCTCTTCGAGAAGACGCGACCGACCGCCGAACTCGATCGGGCGCTCGACGCGCTCGCGAGCCGCTTCGGGACGGGCGCGGTGCGGCGCGGCGCGGGGGCGGCGGCCAAGGCCTCGCCGACGCTCGGCGCGAAGCGGGGGGAATGAGGTGGCGGAGACGTCCTCGAACCCCTCCGCCGTCGCCGGCCTGACGCTCGTCGTGCCGGCGAAGGACGAGGTAGTCCGCTTGCCGCCCACCCTCGAGGCGGCGAGCCGGGTGTTGCCCGGCCTAGCGCTCGCGAGCGAGATCGTCGTCGTCGACGACGGCAGTCGCGACGGCACCGCGGCACTCGCCGCCCGCTTCGCGGGAGCCGTGCCGATCCGGGTCGTCCGGCTCGAACGCAATCGCGGCAAGGGGGCCGCGGTCGCTGCGGGGATCGCCGCCGCCCGCCATCCCTTCGTCGCCTTCACCGATGCCGATTGCCCCTATGACCTCTCCGCGCTCCGGCCGATGCTCGAGGCACTCGCCGGGCGCACGGCCGACGTCGCGATCGGAGCGCGCGATCTCGTCGAATCGGGCGTGAGCCGCGGCTACGGACCGTTGCGCCGCCTGTCCGGGAAAATGCTCTCGGGGCTGACGCGCGCGGTCATCGGGCTGCCGATGCGCGACTCGCAGTGCGGACTGAAGGCGTTCCGCACGGAGACCGCGCGCTCTCTGTTCGCGGTGCGCACGATCGACGGTTTCGGGTTCGACTTCGAGTTGCTCGCCGCGGCCCTCGCCAATGGGCTCGTCGTCCAGCGTTTCCCGGTGAGCCTGAGCCACGACGACGACTCGCGGGTCGACGTGCTGCGCGACGGGCTGGCGATGTTCCGCCAGCTCTGGCTGGTGCGTGCCGGCTTACGCCGCGGCGACTATCGCCTGCCGGTCGCGCGGCAAGCCGCCGACGGGGCCGTGGAGCGCGCGGGGAACGGGGCGGCGCCGGTCGGGGGCGGCGCCGCGCGGCCGCGATCGGAGGCCGCGAGCGCGGCCGTCGCGAACGAATGCCCGCTCTGCGGCTCCTCCGAACGGCGTCCGCGCGCGCGACGCGGTTCGTTTCACATGGTCGAGTGCGACGAGTGCGGACTCTGGCGCCTCGACCCGCTGCCGACGCGAGCGGCCCTCGAGCGCTTCTACCGCGACGAGTACTATGCGAACGGCGCGCCGTCGGAGACCGGCTACGGCGACTACGCGGCGCAGGCCGACGACCTCCGCGCGACCTTCGCCGAGCGGCTCGACCTGGTGGCGGAGAGCCGCGGCCGGCTGCTCGACGTGGGCGGCGGCTTCGGCTTCCTCGCCGACGCCGCCGCAGCGACGGGACGCTTTCCCGAGTGCTGGGTCGTGGAGACGAGCGAGTCCGCCGCCGCGCGCGTGGCCCCCGGGCATCGCCGGGTCGTCGGCTGGTTTCCCGACGTCGATCTTCCCAAGGCCTACTTCGATCTCGCGAGCCTGCAGGACAGCTTCGAGCACCTGCCCGATCCACGAGCGACCCTCGCGCGCCTGCACGGCGTGCTGCGCCCCGGCGGCCGCCTGCTCGTCGCCACCCCGAACACCGCGAGCCTGATCGCCCGCCTGCAGCGCGGCGCCTGGGTCTCGCTCAAGTTCCCGGAGCACGTACTGCTGTGGTCTCCCCGGCCGATGCGCCGCGCCTTGCGCGAAGCGGGCTTCGAGATCGAGCGGATCGTCCCGGCCGGGCAGTGGGTGCGCCTCGACTTCCTCGCCCACCGGGTCTTCTCCGGGCGTCCGCGCGCGGGCGCGGCGGCGGTGCGGGCCCTGCGTGCAATCGGGGCGGGCGGTGTGCGAGCATGGGTGCCGTCGGGTTCGATCGCGGTCGTCGCCGCGCGTCCGGGGGGCGGGCGCTCGCGTGACCGGGAGGCGGACGGGGGAGAGCCAAGCTGATGAGCCAACACTTCCGGGTCGGTCCGCCAGAGGCCTCCGCTCTCGTCGTCGGGTCCGCCCGTCGCGCGGTTCTTCGGCTTTGGCGAGTGGCGTTCTTGGCCGGGCTGTTCGCTTCGGGCTGTGCGGCGATCCGCTCGTCGGAGGACGTGGTGGGCATCCGCAAGGATCCGGCGCTGCACGCGGCGCAGATCGAGGCGCGCGCCTTCGACCGGCCCCCGGGCGGTGTGGCGGCGCCGCAAGGCCTGATCGCGACCGAGTATCTCCAGGGCGGTGCTTCCTGGCGAGGGGTCCTGCACATGCTCGACGGGTCGCCGGCTTCGAGTCCCGCGGCGATCGAGCCCGGCGAGCACCGCCTCACCGTGGGCTTCGAGTGGCTCCAGCCACCCGATGCGGATCCCGGACATGCGAAGATCGGCGAGTGTGCCCTCGACTTTACGGCCTTGCCCGGCGAGACCTACCGGCTGCGCACGAGCCACGGCCGCGACGCCTTCATCGGCGGCGACCGCCTCGATCCGCGGGAGTGGGCTGCCTGGATCATCGAGGACGGTACCTGGGTGGTCGTGAGCAACGGCTCCTGCCAGCCGACCGTGGACTGACGGCCCTCCGAGGTCGGTCGAGAGCGCAGCCGTCGCCCGCCTCGCGAGCCGGGCTTCGGCGCTTCTTCGCCTGCCCGAGGGCCCTGTTCGATCCCGAGTCCGTCGCGACAGCGCCCTCGATCCTGTAAGAGCGGGGCGTTCCCCCGCGACGCGGGCGCGGCGGAGGGCATCCGAGGACCGAGAGCCGATGGCGAGTTTCAAGAGGCAGGCGCTGCGCGCGACCCAGGAAGGACTCTTCCGGGCCCGGAGGCGGATCGAAACGCTCCTCACGGCCGATCCGGAGGCCCCGCGGACACCCTTCGTTCCGCGGCTGAAGGAGGCCTATGAGAGCGGGTGGGCCGACTGCCCGTGCGTCTTCGTCATCTCGACCGGCCGGGCGGGAAGCAAGACGCTGACGGCGCTCTTCGCGCTCTCGTCCCGGGTGCTCTCCGAGCACGAACCGATGCCGCGCCTCGTGAAGTCGTCGTTCGACGCCTACATGGAGGGCCCTTCGATTGCGACCAGCGACCGCTGGCGCGATCTCGTCTACGCCGCACGCGACGACCTGGTGTGCGAGGCGAATCGCAAGGGGCGGATCTACGTCGAGACGAACAACCGCATGACCTACCTGGCCCCGGTACTCGCGCGGTGCTTCCCCGCGAGTCGGTTCGTCCACCTGCACCGCCACCCCTACGAGGTCGTGCGCTCGGGCATGCGGCGCGGCTACTACGAGAACCACAACTGGGACTTCGCACGAGTACGCCCGCGAGCCGGCGAGCTGCTCGCGGTCGCCTGGGACGCCATGCCGCGCATCGAGAAGTGCGCCTTCTTCTGGGCGCGGATCAACGGCGAGGCCGACGCCTTCCTCGCGACCCTGCCCGAGAGCCGACGGCTCTCCCTCGCGGCCGAGGACCTCTTCGCCGGCGAGGAATCGACGCTGCGGCGCCTCTTCGCATTCGTCGGACTCGACCTGCCGCCCCGGGACATGCTCGACGACGTGCTCGGCGAGAAGATCAACGCCGCGGTCCGGGGCAGTTTCCCGGTGCCCGCGGACTGGACGGAACAGGATCGCGCGGCGGTCTGGGGGCAGGTCGGGCCGCTCGCGACCGCCCTCGGCTACAAGCCTTGAGGCGCGTGCGACGGAGCGCTGCGGACGGCGCCGCGCGCCGGGTGCGTCGCGGCGCGCGAACCGCCTGCTAGGGAATCCGGGGGGAGAAGGAGCAGGGAGACGCGATGGATCTCGGTCAGTTGGAGAAGACACCGGCGGTGGTGCTCGGACTCGGCCAGAACGGGCTCGGTGCCGTGCGCGCGCTCGGTCGCGCCGGCGTGCCGGTCCTCGGGCTCGACTCCGACCTCGAACAGCCCGGGGCGCAGACCCGGTTCTGCCGCAAGGTCCACTGTCCCGACTTCGCCAAGGGCGGCCAGGCGCTGCTCGACAAGCTCGTCGAGGTCGGCGAGGAGCTGCGCCGCCACGACATGAAGGGCGTCATCATCCCGACCGGCGACCTGAACGTCGAGATGGTGTCCGAGCGTCGCGAGGAACTCGAGCCCTACTACCACCTGTCGCTGCCCTCGAAGGAGGTGCTCCGGCTCTTCCTCGACAAGAAGTCCTTCTACAAGCTGGCGATCGAACGCGGCTTTCCGCTGCCGCGCACCTGGTTCACCGAGGGCGACCACGACATCGACGCGATCGCGCGCGACATCGCGTACCCCTGCCTGATCAAGCCCTTCCAGCCCAACGCGAGCTGGCGGCAGACCTTCGACACCCGGCTCTTCCTCGCCGACTCCGCCGACATGCTGCGCCAGCTCTACGACCTGATCTACCCGGTCCACCAGGATCTCATCATCCAGGAGTACATGCCGGGCGACGACGCCCAGGTCTGCTGGGGCGTCACCTACCTCGACCGCGACCAGAAGCCGCTCGCCAAGTGGGCCGGGCACAAGATCCGCCAGTACCCGCGCGGCTTCGGCACCGCGACCCTCGCCGAGAGCCTCGACGACCCGGAACTCGCGCAGCTCGCGATCGACATCCTGGTCGGCGTCGGCCACCGCGGCTACGGCGTGGTCGAGTTCAAGCGCGACCGCCGCGACGGCAAGCGCAAGATCACCGAGGCGACCGGCGGCCGCACCTGGTTTCCGCACTCCATCGTGACCCGCTCGGGCATCAACCTGCCGCTCCTCTGGTACCGCGACGTACTCGGACTGCCGGTCGAGCCGCAGACCCGCTACGAGGCCGGCATCAAGTGGATCCATGAGGAGCGCGACCTGAAGACGGTCATGCTCTACTTCCTGCCGGAGAAGCGGCTCACGCCGTGGACCTGGCTGCGCTCCTATGCCGGCAAGCGCACCTACGCCTACGCGGCCTGGGACGACCCGGGTCCGTTCCTCAACTCGGCCGGCCGCGTCCTCAAGGCCGGGCGCAACCGCGTGAAGCGCATGCTGCGTGCGAAGGAGCCCGAGCGCGCGCGCGTGCAGTCGAGTCGCCCCAAGCACCTCCAGGAACTGCTGCTCGCGGCGGATCCGACCGTCGGCCACGGCCTGCGCCGGATCTCGGTGGACTGAGCGCGCCGTGGCCGGGCCGGGGGAGAAGAGCACGACCACGGCGCCGCCGGCCGGCCGCGGGCAAGGGGAGGGCGGCCGGCTGCGCGAACCGCCGGCGCCCGAACTCGTTGCCGCGGCCTTCCGCACCGAACTTGCCGACGCCCCGATCCTCCACCGGGGACTCGGGCAGGCCGATCTCGCGCACGTGATCGCGCTCGCCGAGGCCGGCATCGTGCCCGCCGCCGACGCCGCGCGACTGCTGGCACTGCTGCTTGAACTCGGCCGGGTCCCGGTCGAGCAGTTCGAACTCGACGAGGCGCTCGAAGACGTCTACTCGAACCGCGAAGCGTGGCTCAAGCGGCGCGACGAGCGCGTGGCCGGCTGGATGGGCGCGGGGCGCCCGCGCCGCGAGCCGGCCACGATCGCCTACCGCATCGCGGTGCGCGAGCGACTGCTCGACCTCGGCGACGCGGTCGCCGACTGCATCGCGGCCCTCGTCGAGCAGGCCGAGCGCCACGTCGGCACGGTCGCACCCGACTACACCTACCTCCAGCCGGCGACGCCGACGAGCCTCGCCCATTACCTGCTCGCGTTCGCCTACCCGCTGCTGCGCGACCTCGACCGCATCGAGGCCTGCTTCGGCCGCACGAACCGCTGCCCCGGCGGCATCGGCAACATCAACGGCACGCGCCTGCCGGTCGATCGCGCGCGGATCTCGGAACTCCTCGGGTTCGAGTCGCCGATCGTGAACACCCGCGACGCGATGTGGCAGGTGGACCAGCCGATCGAGGTGGTTTCGCAGGCGGCGACGGTACTGCTCGATCTCGAGCGGCTGGCCGAGGACCTGCAGATCTGGAACACCGCGGAGTTCGACCTGGTCGAACTCGCCGACCGCCACGCCCGCATCAGCATGATCATGCCGCAGAAGAAGAACCCGTACTCGCTCGCCTTCGTCCGCGGCGCGTCGAGCCAGATGCTGGGACGGCTCGTGTCGGCGGCGGCGATCGGCCGCTCGCCCTCGGCGCAGATGGACAACCGGGTCTTCGCGATCGGCGAGGTGCCGCGGGCGCTCGACCGCGCGATCGAGGTGACGCGGCTCATGGCAGCCGTCCTGCGCGGCCTCGTTTTCAACGTCGAGCGTCTGCGCGCGCGCGCCGGTGAGGGCTTCATCCACGCGACCGACCTCGCCGAGACGATCATGCAGCAGGGCGGCGTCGCCTACCGGCAGGCCCACCGCCTGGTCGCGCTCGCCGTGCGCCGCTCGCTCGACCGGGATCCCGCGGCGCGCGACGTGCCGCCCGACGTCCTCGACGAGGCCGCGCGCGAAGTACTGGGAGGCCCGCTCGGTCTGCCGGCGGGTGCGCTGGAGGGACTCACCGACCCGGCGGCGGTGGTCGCGACCAGGGCCGGGCTCGGCGGCGCCGCCGAGGCCCCGGTGCGGGCGATGATCACCGAGGTGTGCGCGGCGAATGAGGAGGCCGGAGCCTGGCGCGTCGGCACGCGCTCGCGTCTCGCCGCGGCACTCGACGCCCTCGAGGCCGCGGCGCGCGCGCGCGTCAAGGCGGCCGGTGCCGGGGTTCCGCGACCGGACGGTCCGGCCGGCCGCGCGGGCGCCTGAAGGATCCGGGAACGGAAGGAGTGCGAACGTGAAGAAGCCGATCGAGGTCCTGAAACTGCCGCCGCGCGGTGAGAAGCTTCCCAACAAGGGTCGTACCCGTCTGCGGACGAGTGGGCTCACCCACGTCATGGACAAGGGGCTCGGCCCGAACCAGGTCGAGGACATGATCGCGACCTGCTCCGACTACGTGGACATCGTGAAGCTCGGCTGGGGTACTGGCTACGTCGGCCAGAACCTGCGCGAGAAGGTCGCCCGCTACCGCCAGGCGGGCCTCGCGGTCTGCTTCGGCGGCACGCTGCTCGAGGTCGCGATCCTGCAGAAGCGTGTCGACGCTTTCTGCGACATGTGCGAGGAACTCGAGATGTCGTTCGTCGAGATCTCCAACGGAGTGCTCGACCTGACGATGAAGGAGAAGGCGAAGTACATCGAGGCGCTGCGCAAGCGCGGCTTCGTCGTGCTCTCCGAGGTGGGCAGCAAGGACGCCGATCGGATCATCCCGCCGTTCCACTGGGTGGAACTCATCCGCAACGACCTGAAGGCCGGGGCCTGGAAGGTGATCTGCGAAGCCCGCGAGAGCGGAACCGTCGGGCTCTATTTCGGCTCGGGCGAGGCGCGTGCCGGCCTGATCGACGAGATCGTGCGCGGGGTCGGGGGCGGCGTGGACCAGATCATCTTCGAGGCGCCGCAGCGCTCGCAGCAGATCTACATGGTGCGCAAGTTCGGCAGCAACGTGAACCTGGGGAACATCGCAGCCGACGACGTGATCGGGCTCGAGACGCTGCGGCTGGGGCTCCGCGGCGACACGCTGCCGAACTTCCACCCGGTCGACGCCTGGAACAAGCAGCGCGAGGCGGCGCTCGAGCGGGAATTGCCGATGTCGAAGCAGGAGCGGCAGTTGAAGGGCGTCGTCGCGAAGCCGACCGCACCGGCGTGGCGACGCGCGCGGAAGACGGACTGAGCGCGGCGCGCCAGGCGGGCGGCGAGCGCGCCGCGGGCGCGTCAGCGGGCACGGTGGACGCGCTGGGCGCGACGCGTCAGGCGACGGCGGGTCGCCGCCCGCGCTTGGTCGTCGTCACCGGGCTGCCGCGCTCGGGCACGTCGATGGCGATGCGCATGCTCGGTGCGGGCGGCGTGCCGCTCGTCGACGACGGCCGTCGGGCGCCCGGTCCGGGCAACCCGCACGGCTGGTTCGAGGACGAGCGCGTGCGGCGGCTGCGCGCGGAATCGGCGTGGCTGCTCGACGCGGTCGGACGCGCGGTGAAGATCGTCCTTCCACTCGTATCGGCGATTCCCGACGACCTGCCATGCGACTTGGTATGGATGCGCCGGCCGATCTCGGAGGTGCTGGAGTCACAGCGGCGATTGCTGGCGGAGCCGGCCCCCGGCGCGTCGCCCCGATCGGAGCCGACCGTCGACGACGACGCGATTCTGGCGCGCGCCTGCGAGCGGGCCGAGGCGGCATGCATCCGCTGGCTGCGGGAGCGTCCGACGACCCGCTGGCTCGAACTCGAGTGCGCGCGGGTCCAGGCCGACCCCGGGCGTGCGTCCGGACTGCTGGCGGAGTTCGTCGGCGAGCCCTTCGACCGCGCGGCGTCGGCCGCGGCCGTCGACCGGTCGCTGTACCGGGTTCGGAGCGTCTAGCGCTCGCGTCGGTCGGCGGCCGGTCTCACCGTATGCGCAGGGTCGTCGCGAGCGGCAACTCGCGCGACGACGTAGCTGCCTCGACCCGGTACGCCAGGTCCTCGAAGTGCCAGCCGCCGGCGGCTTCGTCCCAGGTCGCGAGGTCGCGTGCCGGCCGAGGTGAGGCCGACTACGACGACCGCAGCGGTGGCGGCCGCGATCGCCGCGAGTTTGCCGGCGCTCGTTGCGTCGGTTCCGACGTGGGAGATCGCCTGCGCCCGCGGAGCCGGCGCCCGCGAAGGCGCCCTTGCCAGGACTCGCCCGATGCGCGACGGAAAGCCATGTCCGCGATGGCGAAGCAGGACGGGCCGCCGGGTGGCCCTCTCGAAGCGCTCGTGCGGCGCTGGCGGGCGGCGCAGAGCGTCGTCGTGCTGACCGGTGCGGGGATCTCCACCGACTCAGGGATCCCCGACTTCCGCTCGCCCGGTGGGCGCTGGGAGAGTTACCGACCGGTCACCATCCAGGAGTTCCGTGGCAGCGAGGACTCGCGGCGCGCCTACTGGCGCTACAAGGGCGAGACCTGGAGCCTGATCCGGGCGGCCTCGCCGAATGCCGGGCATGCAGCGCTCGCCGACCTCGCCCGCCACGGCCGGATCGATCTTCTGGTGACCCAGAACGTCGACGGCCTGCACGAGCGCAGCGGGTTTCCTGTGGACCGGCTGGTGAACGTGCACGGGACCGACGCGGCCGTGGTCTGCCTGCGCTGCGTGCGGCGCGAGCCGCGCGAGTCGGCGCAGCGCGCCTGGGAGTCGGGTGTCTCGGTCCCGGCGTGCCCGTGCGGTGGTCCGTGGAAGCCGGCGACGATCTCGTTCGGGCAGTCGCTCGTCGAGGAGGATCTCGACCGGGCTTTCGCGGCGGCGGCGTCCTGCGATCTCTTCGTCGCAGCCGGGACCTCGCTGGTGGTGGGGCCGATCAACCGCATGTTCGACGTCGCGCACGACGCGGGTGCCTTCACTGCCATCCTGACCGCGTCGGAGACTCCCTATGATGCGCGCGCGCAGGCGACCTCAGGCGAGCGCCTGCACACGATCCTGCCGCGCATCGCCGCGGCGGTTCTCGGGGCGGACGGCGCGCCGGATGGCCCGGGGCGCGGCGCATCGAGCCGGGGCGCGGGAGGCGAGCGATGACGCTCGACATGCTGGTCCGCGCACTCCTCGGCGGACTCCTGGTCGGAGGCGCCTCGGTCGGACTGCTCCTCGCCAACGGTCGCATCGCGGGGATCAGCGGTATCACCGGCGGCCTGCTCGCCCGCCCCGACCGCGACACGCCCTGGCGCGCGTCGTTCCTGGCCGGCCTGCTCGTCGGGGGCGTGGCCCTGCGCTGGGCCGATCCGGCGGCCTTCGGTCCGAGCCCGGCTGGTTCGCCGCTGGTCGTCGCCCTTGCCGGGCTGCTCGTCGGGTTCGGGGCGCGGCTCGGCAGCGGCTGCACGAGCGGCCACGGCGTCTGCGGCATCTCGCGCCGCTCCGCGCGATCCCTCGTCGCGACCCTCACGTTCATGGCGACGGCGGCCGCGACGGTCTTCGCGATGCCGCACGGATGGGCCGGTCGATGAATCGCGTGACGGCCTTCGCCTGCGGCCTCGTCTTTGCGCTGGGCCTCGGCCTCTCCGGCATGACGCAGCCCGGCCGCGTGATCGGCTTTCTCGACGTGGCGGGAAACTGGGATCCGACCCTGGCCGTGGTGATGGCGACCGCGCTCGCACTCGGCCTGGTCGCGACTCCCGCGATCCTGCGCCGCGCGGCGCCGCTGTTCGAGGAGCGCTTCTCGCTGCCGGTCCAGTCGGCCGTCGACTTCCCGCTGCTGCTCGGTGCTGTGCTCTTCGGCGCCGGGTGGGGCCTCGCGGGATGGTGCCCCGGGCCCGCCCTCGTCTCGCTCGCGACGCTCTCGCCGCCGGTGCTTTTCTTTACCGGGGCGATGCTCCTCGGCATGTTCGCGGGCGAGCGGGTGCGCCGCGGCCTGGTCGCAGGGCAGGATGCGAGCCGGCCGGGACCGGCCGACGTCGACGAGGACGGCTGAGAAACCGCGCGCACACGGCGGCACGCGGCCGGTCGAGCGGGTGCGAATCGCGCGCGTCGGAGGCCACCCGCCCGGTTCCGCGGTGGCGGCCGAAGGTGCGGGCCTCGGCCGAAAGCCGGTTGACAGCTTCGCGAATCGGCTTCTACGCTTACCATGCGGAACGCAGCCGGCGCCCGGGCGCGGCTGGGCCGCGAAAGGAAGGTTCCCGATGACCCGTTTCACGACTCGCGCGGCGGGCATCGCCCTCGCTCTCGCCCTCCTCGCCCCGCCGAGTGGCGCGGCGGCCGAGGCCGGCACACGCAGCAGCCCGGACGGGCACCGGATCCTCCTGAACAAGGACGTCGGAACCGAGCGCTGGGCGATGAATCTCGACCTGAACGACGGCACGCTCACCGGGAACGTGTTCTTCCCCGGCGGCGGCCCGCCGAAGTTCGTCTGGTGCGAGCGCGCCGGGGACGACGGGAGCTTCGATCCCGTCCTCGGCGAGGTCCGCTACACCTGCCGCGGTGCCGAGGTCTGCGACAAGGCCCCCTGCGGCGACGCCGGCTGGACGACGCTCGGCGAGGTCGCCGTGCCCGGGTCCTTCTTTCTGCCCGCGACCGATCCGTTTTCGCCCCTGCGCCTGCCCTCGAACTACTGCAGCTCGGTGTGCACCTATCCCGAGGACATCGGCGGCGAGCCCTCGTTCTCCATCCAGACCACCTGCTGCAACTACGTGACGCTCGGCCAGCGCACCACGCGCGAGATCCGCCGGGGCGACCCGGTCACGATCCGGCTCTGGCACTACCAGTTGACCGGGCCGTCGAGCGCCAAGGCCTACATCGCCGTGCAGATCAACGGCACGATCGTCTGGGAGGCGAAGCTGCCGTTCCCCTGCGCCGGCGGCATCACCGGTTTCGTCGCGAATGCCGACTGCCGCGATGCATCGAGCCCGGCGCAGTCCGATCCCTACCAGTTCGTCGCCGACTTCAATGCGCCCGCCGGCTCGGTCGTCTACCTGCACGTCCAGAACCACGGCGAGAACAGCTACAACATGGTCGAGGCCTCGGTGAACGGGGAGTCGTTCATCGCGAGCGACGGCTGGGCGCGGGTGAGCAAGGGACTCCGCGTCCGGCCGGGAAGTCGCCCGGCCCAAGGGGCCGGAGCGAGCGATGCCCGTTGAGCGACCCGTGCGCGTCGCCCGGGGCGGCGCAGTGCGGCGCGGCCGCGGCGCGCGCGCGCGCGGCTTCCTCGGTGC
>CAMBZJ010000048.1 GCA_945872365.1 Klebsiella pneumoniae | reverse complement strand
GGCCCGGCGCGCGGGGAAGTCCGCGCCGCCCGGCGAGACCCCGGTTCGCGCGAAGAAGCCGACGCGCGACGAGGCGGCGGCCGCCCCGGCTGTGCCGGTCGCCCGGGCGAAGTCCGCGCCGGCGAAGCCCGCGCCGGCCAAGTCCGCGCCGGCCAAGTCCGCTGGGGCGAAGGCGCGCGGCCCCGCCATTCGCCGCTGAGGCGACCCGCGTGTAGGACAGGGAGCATGTCGCCCGCAGTGGAGCATCGATTCCTCCTGCTCACCGACGCCGAGTGGTGGGAGGAGCAGCGTGGCGAATCGAATGAGGAGCAGGGCGGCGAATCGCAGGGCGGCGAATCGCAGGGCGGCGAATCGTTCGACGAAGAGACCGCCCGTGAACTCGACGCGAACCTGCGCGACCTGCTTCCACAGGCGTTCGACATCGAGCCGGTCTCGGGATCGCGCCTCGCCGGCCTGCACGAGAAGCGCGGTGCGAGCGTCTGGCCGGTGAACCTGATCGACCTCAGCCACGGGAAGGCGTGGTCGCTGGTCCTTGACGCGGCGTTGGCCGTCGTCACGGCCCGCAAGGTGCTGCGCGACCTGCGGGCCGGCGGCTGAGGGCGGCCGAGAACCCCTGGGTCCGCGGGCCGGCGGCTGAGGGCGGCCGAGAGCGCCTGAGTCCGCGGGCAGCAGCGCAGGGGGAGCGGTCGCGACGTCGCAGCCGCGGGCCGACTCAGGGCATCTGCACCTGCTGGATCGTCACCTCGGCGTGGCGGATGATTTCCTCGAGCGAGTGCAGCTTGTAGGGCTTCTCGTAGAAGATCGTGCGGATGCCGGTGTTCACCAGCGTCTTCAGGCAGTGGAAGCACGGCGAGTGCGTGATGTAGGCGGTCGCGTCGCGGATCGCCGAGCCGTTGCGCGCCGCCTGCGCGATCGCGTTGATCTCGGCGTGGATCGTGCGGAAGCAGTTCTCCTCGGTCTCGCCGTTGGGATTCTGCGAGCGGTAGACCAGGCAGCCGACGTCGAGGCAGTGCGGCATTCCCGCCGGTGACCCGTTGTAGCCGGTGGCGAGGATGCTGCGATCGCGCACGATCACCGCGCCCACCTTGGCCCGCGTGCAGGTCGAGCGCTCCGCCACCTGCCGGGTGATCGTCAGGAAGTATTGGTTCCAGCTGGGCCGGTCGTCGCTCATGCGGGTCTCCGTCGTGCTGCGGTCGGGATGGCGGACGGGGGCGTGCCCTCGCCCCAGTGGATGTTCAGCACCGGCGTCTGCCGCTCGCCGGGGCGACCGCCGGGAGCCGGGGCGCGCGGCAGCGACGGGGCGCGGCGGTGCATGCCGTCTCGCTCGCGCGCGCTGCCGGCCTTGCCGGCCGGTTGCTCGATCGCGCTCTGGTCGTCGCTCTCGTCGGGCGCGGTGAGCGGTACCGGCATGAAGGTCAGCACGAAGGCCGCGATCGTGAGCCACGCGAGGAAGCGGCGCACGGGATCGAGCGGCGTCTCGGGGTCCATCGTGTCGGGATGGTCCACCTTCACGACGAAGAGCAGCAGGAAGCACCACAGCCACCAGCCCTGCCAGCCGAGGAAGCCCATCGCGAAGATGATCGCGAAGAAGACCCGCGCGATGCGCTGGTGGCTGCGGCCGAAGAGCGCGTAGACGACGTGGCCGCCGTCGAGCTGCCCGACCGGCAGCAGGTTCAGGAAGGTCACGAAGAGGCCGAACCAGCCGGCGAGCGCCATCGGGTGCAGCAGGATCGTCGCCTGCTCGGGATCCACGCCGAGGATGCGGCGCGAGAGCCAGTCGAAGAGCAGCGAGCTGCCGAGTGTGAGTCCGCCATGGCCTGCCGCCGCGTCGAGCGGGCGCACCTCGGAGAGGTGGAGTCCCATCGCCACCACCGGCAGGGCCACGAGCAGTCCGGCCCAAGGGCCTGCCGCGCCGACGTCGAAGAGCGCGCGGCGCGACCGGGGCATGTCGCGCAGCCGGATGAACGCACCGAAGGTACCGACGAGCAGCGGTGGCGCCGGGATGAAGAGCGGCAGGCTCGCGCCGACCCCGTGGTACTTCGCCGCGAAGTAGTGCCCGAACTCGTGCGCGAGCAGGATGGCGAGCAGCGGCAGCGAGAACGACAGCCCGACCCACATCGCCCACGGCCGCTCGAAGGGGTCGACGCCGGAGTGGACCGCGCCCGCCATCGTCGTGGTGACGAAGGTCGCGAGGAACCAGCCGAGGTACCACTTGCGCGAACGCTCCTTGATCGGGCGTCCGCCGAAGCGGCCCGACCGGAAGATGCCGCGGCCAGGCGTGGCGGGCGGCGGCCAGGTCGGGTTCGAGACCGGCTCCACCTGCCCCTCGGGATCGTTCATCGGGGACTCTTTCGCACCGCTGCGGGCGAGGCTGCGCGCGGGCGGCGCACCGGTGACGCAGTGGCGACGCGGCGACCCCGCTCCGCGGCGAGCGCCGCGATGCGCTCGAGCACCGCCCCGGCGAGGACCGGGAAGAGCAGTTCATGGTGCCCGGTGATGTGCACGCCGCGTCCGCCGGCCGCCGTCGGTCGCGAGACGACGTTCACGCCCGGCCGGTAGTGGCGCAGGAAGTCGAGGTCGAGCGTGAACAGCGGACGCACCCGGTGTCCCAGGTTGCGGGCCAGGTTGAGCGCCTTCACGAACACCTCGGGCAGCACCACCGCCGAACCGAGGTTCATGTAGACGCCGCCGGAGAGTCCGGCGACGACCTCCGCGAGCCGGTGGAAGTCGCGCAGGCTCGCGGCCCCGATCGCGGCGCCGTCGGCCGATGGGTGCATGTGGATGATGTCGGTGCCGATCGCGACGTGGACGGTGACCGGGATGCCGAGCCGGTCGCCCGCCGCGACGATGCTGAGCGCCTGGTGTGGGTAGCGGCCTTCGTTCAGGTGGCGGCCGAGCGCTTCGCCGAGGCCCGCGCCGCGCCGGGCGGCGCCCCGGATGACCTCGTTCAGGACCGCACCGGTCTCGCGCGCCATGCCGAAGCGGCCGCGGTCGAGTCCGGGGCCGACGTCCTCGGAGGTGCGGCCGGCGAGTGCGAGTTCGAAGTCGTGGATGATGCCGGCGCCGTTGAGTGCGACCGAGGTGAGGACGCCGCGCTCCATGAGATCGACGATCATCGGCGAGAGGCCGACCTTGATCGCGTGCGCTCCCATGCCGATCGCGACGCCGCGGCCGGCGAGGCGCGCGCGCGCGATCGTGTCGGCGGCGACGCGCAGGTCGGCGGCCGCGAGGATGTCGGGCAGGCGGGCGAGCCACTCGGAGAACGAGAGGCCGGGTTCGAGCGCGCGGCCGACCGCGGTGGCGGCGACCTTGCTCGCGCGGCGTTCGAGCGGATAGGTGCGCGCGCGGCGCACGTCGAGGCGCGGGCGGTCCGGGAGGGGCAGCGGGGGGAAGCCGGCGTTTTCGACCGGGCCCGTCGCCGCGACGCGCGTCGCCGCGGTCTTCGCGCGCTGCGCGACGCGGGCCACGGCAGGCTTGCGGCCCCGCGAGGGGGCAGATGCAGCCGACGACCGGTGCTTCGCACGCGGTCCGACCGAGGCGGCCATGAGGGCGGCCGGGGAGTCGTCGCGGGCGATCCCGCCGCCACGCGGCTTCAAGCGGCCCCGCCCTTCGGGTAGCCGGCGGGGAAGAGCAGGCGGTCGACGAGGTCGCAGAGCACGTGCATCGCCGCGATGTGCGTCTCCTGGACGCGGGCGGTGTCGCGCGTCGCCGAGACGTTCAGCAGGAAGTCGACCTGGTCGCACATCTCGCCGCCGTCACCGCCGGTGAGCCCGATCACGAAGAGTCCGACCCGGCCGCAGGCCTCGATCGCACGCAGGATGCTCGGCGATCGACCGCTCGTCGAGATCGCGATCGCGACGTCGCCGGCCGTGCCCAAGGCCTCGACCTGCTTCGAGAAGACCTGCTCGTAGCCGTAGTCGTTCGCGATCGAGGTCAGCGCCGAGGAGTCGGTGGTGAGCGCGATCGCCGGGAGCGGGCGCCGCTCGACCATGAAGCGGTTCACGAACTCGGCCGCGATGTGCTGCGCATCGGCCGCGCTCCCGCCGTTGCCGAAGAGCAGGATCTTGTGGCCGTTCTGGATCGCGTCGGCCATGAGCCGCGCGACCTTCTCGAGGGTTTCGCCGTGCTCGGCAGCGAAGGTCTCCTTCGCGGCGATCGAGGCGGCGAAGGAGCGCCGGATGACGTCCTGCATGACGAGGCGGATCATACGCGCGCGCGCCCGGAGATGCCAAGCGGGGTGCCGCGCCGCTCCGTGCTCGCCGACCCTTTGTACCTCGCGTTGACCACGGCCCGAATCGGACCGTAGGGTCGATGCGGGAGGAGAAGCGCGATGGCGAGTTACGAGGGCTTGCAGACGATGCACGTCCAGGTCGCGAACCGGGTCGCCTGGGTCACGATCGACCACCCCCCGGTGAACCTGTTCGACCAGGCGATGTTCCTCGACCTGGTGCGACTGGTCCCGCTGCTGGAGGTCGACGAGGGCGTCGGCGCGGTCGTCTTCCGCAGCGCCGACCGGGAGTTCTTCGTCTCGCACGCGGACGTGAAGTGGATTCTCGAGTTGCCGGTGATCAAGCCGCCGCGTCCGACCGAGATCGGCCCGTTCGTCGGCCTGATGGAGCGCCTGCGACGCCTGCCGAAGCCGACGATCGGCATGATCGACGGCATCGCGCGCGGTGGCGGCTCGGAACTCCTGCTCGCGCTCGACATGCGTTTTGCCGGTCGCACGCGCACGCGGCTCGCGCAGCCCGAGGTCGCGCTCGGCATCATCCCGGGCGGCGGCGGGACGCAGCGGGTCCGGACCTCGGCCCGGGACTCGTCGAGGAGCAGGACCTGTTCAACGCCTCGGTCGCCAACGAGGCGTCGCGCGACCGCATGCGGGTGTTCCTCGACATGGGAGGCAATTCGTGCGACGGTCCGCTCTGATCCGCCCGTTCGGGCGCTCGGTATGGGAAGGCGAAAGGAGCGAGGCGATGCGCATCCCCAAGGAGCAGATCCCCGTGAAACTCGACGTGCCGGGCGCCAAGGCGCGCCAGCTCTCCGACTTCGGGGTCGCGTCGGGCACGATCGGCGCCGAGTACTTCAGCCTCGGCGCGGGTACCGACATTGCACCACTCCTGGAGGGACTCGACGGAGACTCCTGCCACGCGCCGCACTGGGGCTACGTGATCTCGGGCGACCTGGTGGTTTCGTACCGCGACGGCTCGTCGGATCGCTGCGTCGGGGGCGACGTCTTCTACTGGCCGCCGGGTCACACGGTGCGGGTCACGCAGGACGCGGAGATCATCCTGTTCAGCCCGCAGAAGGAGCACCTCGCGGTCATGGACCACATGGCGCGCAAGCTCGGCGTCGTCTGACCGGCGCAGGGGCCCGCCGGTCGTCCGTCGGCCGAACCCGCCGTGGCCGGATACGACGGCGAGCTCGGCTCAGCCCCGCCGCGACGCGAACCGGAAGGTCGCGCCGCGGCTCATGCGCGCCAGCGCGACCTCGAGCGCCTCGCGCCCGGGCTTCGCGTCGGGGTCGATCGCAACCGACCAAGCGACGCGCGCGCCCGCGACCTGCTCCGTGCGGCATCTCGCGCGCGGGTCGATCGCGCGGACGATCGCGTCGAGCGCCCGGTGCGGCTGCGGCGACTCGGCGAGCAGCGGGATCCAGCAGCGCACGTCGCCCTCCGCGAAGGCGGGGCCGTCGCCGATCGCGCAGAGCACGGCGTCGCGCGTGCGCTCGATGCGCAGGTCGATGTAGGCGCGCGGCTGGAAGGCCGGGTGCACCTGGAAGAGCCGCGCGATCGCGTCGAGCGGGTCCGCGGCGGCGTTCTCGCGGATCCCGAGCGCATCGGCGACTCGTTCGGCGGCGAGCCCGGCGCTGCCGACGAATTGCTGCGAGCCGATTGCGTGCGCCTGCTCCTCGCCCCAGCGGTCGGCGATCGCGGTCGTGAAGGCGCGGACGAGCAGGTGGCCCTGCACGCAGAACTCGCGCGCGATCCGCCACAGCGTCGCGTGCTCGAAGTCCGCGAGTTCCAGGTCGGGATCGAGCGGGCCCGAGTAGTCGCGCAGGCCCGGTCCGGCGTCGCCCCCGGGCGCAGCCTCCTGCGGCAGGACGAGTTGCGCGAGCTTCGAGGCGCGCACGCGGCCGGTCAGCGGGATCTCGTCGACCGGGTCGTTCGCGGGGTCGATCGCGACCCGCCAGTGGCAGTGCGGCAAGCGGTCCGAGGGGACGCGCGGCGGGCGGTGGATCGGCCGCACCTGCGCGCGCGGGTTGGTCGCGACCGCGGTCGCATCGAAGGTCGGGTCCTCGATGTGGTGGCACATGCCGACCACGAACTCCTCGCCCATCGGCTCGACGTCCATGAGCGCGCCGCAGAAGGGCAGCGTGAACTCGCCTGTGCCGTCTTCGTGCAGGACGAAGCGGAAGTCGAGGAAGCCGTGCGGCGCACCGACGTCGAGCTGGAGGCCCTTGAAGATCGTCGCGACGTCGTCGCCGCGGAAGCCCAGCATCTCCTGCATGCGACGCGTGTAGACCGGGCTTGCGCCCATCCACTCCTCGATCGCGATCTCGCGCATCGCGACGATGCCGTGGCGCCCGAGCACCTGCGGGATGCCGACGCGATCCTGCAGGTGAGCCGCGAGTTGCCACTCCCAGGCGAGGCGCGCGAGTGCCTCGTGGGAGAGCGAGAGCGGCGAGAAGGCCGGGTCGAACGGGCCGGGCATCGCGACGTGAGGCGACGGCGTGTCGCTCACGACCGCCCCGGCACGGGGGAACGCCCGGCGAAGCGGTCGGCCGGGCGGATCGCCGCCCAGGCGTCGAGCAGTGGCACCATCTCGCGCGGCGCGCTCGCGTGCAGGACGACACCCGCTGCTCCCGCCGCGAACTGGTCGGCGATGCGGCGCGCGCACTGTTCGGGCGAGCCGACCGCGTTGCCCGCCCGGAGCCACGACTCGGGGTAGACGTCGCGCAGCGAGCGCAGGTCGTCGGCCGAGAGCTGCATCGCGTCGATGAGGCCGCGCTGGCAGACCGGATGTGCGCGCAGGCGGTCGAGCACCGTGCGGTCCCAGCCGTTCGCGTCGACGATCAGCTCGCCGTAGCCGGGGATCTGCATGTAGCTCGTCATGCGGCGTACGACGTGACGCAGCTCGACCTCCTCGGGCAGGTCGCAGGCGACCACCAGGCACGACCAGACCTGCACCGCACCGGGGTCGCGGCCCGCCCGCTCGGCCGCGCCGCGAACGCGCTTGGCGCAGGCCGCGACCGCACCGTCGGTCCAGTGCGAGTGGAGTAGGACGCCGTCGAATACCCGCCCGCCCAGCTCCTGCGACTTCGGCCCGAGTGCCGCGACGAGCAGCGGCGGCGGGGGATCGACCGTGCAGTCGAGGGAGAGGTAGGCGAACTTCCCCGCGGGGCCGTCGTGGCCCATCACCTTCTCGCCCGCCCACAGCCGGCGCAGCAGGTGCGCGTTGTCGGCGAGCATCGCGCGGGTGACGCGCGGGAGCCCCCACATGTCCGAGCGCATCGCGAAGCCGCGTCCGAGCCCGAGGGCGAAGCGCCCGCCACCGAGCGCGCTCGCGGTCGAGCCGATCGCGGCCGTCATCACCGGGTGGCGGGTGTTCGGGTTGGTGACGCCGACCGCGATCGCCATCTCGCGGGTGGTGACCGTCGCGGCGCCCGACAGCACGGCGGCCTCCTTCACGTCCTGCCGCTCGGAGATCCAGGCCGAGCCGAGGCCGAGGCGCTCGGCGTCGGCGAGCTCGTCGAGCATCGGGCGTGGGTCCGAGACGCGCCCGGGCAGCGTGTAGAAGCCGAGTTCGGGGAAGCGGATCGCCATGGCCCGGGCGTATCGCGGGCGTGCGCGCGGGCGCAAACGGGGGCGCAAGCGCGCGGCGCCGGGCTCGATCAGGACTCGGCCGGCACCCTCGCGCGAAACCCGGACGGCGAGAGCCCGGTCCATCGCAGGAGCGACGCCCGCGCGAGGGCGCGCGCGGAACATCGTGCTCGCGCCAGGCGGTCCTGGTCGGCGCGCTGCTCGAGAGGGGTTCGTTGAGCGTGGCGGAGGCCGAAAGGCTCCTGCCCGACGTTGCCCGCCGCACCGTGCAGCGCGACCTCAAGCGGCTTTCCGGGGTCGGGCTCGTGACCCAGGTCGGGCGTGGAGCGACCGACCCGAACCGCGCGTATCGGTTGAGGCCCCCGAAGCGGTGACGAGAAATGACAGGGAACTGTGACGAGCTGTGACAAGGAACTGTGACACGCGCGCCCACGCGCCGACGTGGGCGGGGAGCCAAGGTTAGTCGAAGAGATCCGGGCGGACGCCCCGGGCGCACGCGAGGAATCCGAAGGACGGGCGTCTGCGCCTCGCTCGTCTCATGAAACCCCGCAACGCGGAGCCTGCGGGGCCTCAGCCCACCTCGACCGGCAACGACTCGATCCCGCTGATGAAGTTCGACGCCCGCAGCGGCGGCGGCGCGTCCGAAGCCAGCCTTAGATCGGGCACGATCTTCAGTACCTCCTCGAACATCGTGCGCAGTTCCAGCCGCGCGAGGTTCGAGCCCAGGCAGAAGTGCGCGCCGATCCCGAACGCGATGTGGTCGTTCGGCGAGCGCATCGAGTCGAAGCGGAAGGGGTCGGCGAAGACCGCCGTGTCGCGGTTGGCCGACGGGTAGAGCAGCAGCAGCTTTTCGCCGGCCGCGATCTTCTGTCCGCGCAACTCGACGTCGCGCGCCGCCGTGCGCGCCATGTTCTGGATCGGGCTCACCCAGCGCAGGCACTCCTCGATCGTGGTCGCCATGCGCGACGGATCCTCGCGCAGGGCGCGCATCTGGTCGGGGTGGCGGAGCAACTGGTACATGCCGCCCGAGAGCACGTGGCGCGTGGTCTCGTCGCCGCCGATCAGGATGAGCAGCGTCTCCATGAGCAATTCGTCGTCGGTCAGCCGCTCGCCGTCGATCTCGGCGTGGACGAGGATGCTCACCAGGTCGTCGCGCGGGTTCGCGCGACGGTCCTCCAGCACGCGGCGCTGGTAGGTCACATACTCCTCGAAGGCGGTGCCGGCCGCGACCATCGCTTCCATCGTCGTGGCACCGGTGCCGAGCACCATCGCCTCGGACCACTCGAGCAGGCGCTCGTAGTCTTCGGGCAGGACGCCCAGCATGTCGCCGATCATGACGAGCGGCAGCCAGGCGGCGACGTCCTTTACGAAGTCGAAACTCCCCTTCTCGCGGCCGCGCCGCAGCAGTTCCGCGCTCACCACGCGCACGCGCGGTTCGCGCTCCATCACGCGACGCGGCGTGAAGCCCTTGCTGACGAGCGAGCGCCGCTTCTTGTGCTCGGGATCGTCCATGTCGATCATGTAGGCCATCTGCGGCGCGTCGGGACGGATGCCGCCGCTGTTGCGCCAGGTCGCACTGTCCTTCGAGAGCGCGGTCACGTCCTCGTGCAGGGTGATGCCCCAGGCCTGCCCCGCCGCGTCCCAGTAGACCGGGGCGTTCTCGCGCATCCAGCGCAGGTTCTCATGCGGGTCGTTGCCGTAGAAGTTGCCGTCGGTGAGTCGGATCGCGTCGTTCACCGGGTGGTTCGGAGTCGCCATGTCGTTCCCTCGAAGGAAAAAGAAGAAGAGCGGACTTGCGGCGCGGGTCAGAAGCGCATCGGCATCGCGGCAAACCCGCGCACATTCACCGAGTGTACGCGCACGAGACCCGCCGGGTCGATCTCGAAGTCGGGCATGTTTTCGAGCACTGCTTCCAGCGCGACCCGGGCCTCTAGCCGGGCGAGCGAGGCGCCCATGCAGAAGTGGGTCCCCTTGCCGAAGGCGAGGTGCGCCGAGTGGTCGCGGTGGAGGTCGTAGCGGTCGGGATCGGGGAAGACGCGGTCGTCGCGGTTCGCCGAGCCGATGAGCAGCAGCACCTTGTCGCCGTCGCGCATGTGCCGTCCGCCGATCTCGCGGTCGCCCTTCACGGTCCGGGCGAGGATCTGGGTCGAAGGGTCGTAGCGGAGCGTCTCCTCGGCCCACGCCGGGACGAGCCCCGGGTCCTCGCGCACCGCGCGCCGCACCTCGGGGTGGCGCCAGAGCCAGTACATGGCGTTGCCGAGCAGCTTCGTCGTGGTCTCGTTGCCGGCGATCACCATGAGAAAGAGGAAGGACATCACCTCGGCCTCGGTGAGGCGCTCGCCGTCGAGCTCGGTCTCGAGGAGCGCGCTCGGCAGGTCCGGGCGCGGCTGCCTGCGGCGATCGAGGACGAGGTCGCGGAAGTACATCATGGTGCTGCGCGCCGCCTCGGCCGCAGCCGTCGGCACCTCGGAGACGCCGTCCTCGCGGTGCAGGACGGCGTCGGCCCAGTGCCGGACCGTGTCGCGGTCCGCGACCGGGACGCCCAGCATCTCGCTGATCACGTCCATCGGCACGAGCCCGGCGTATTGCTGGATGAAGTCGCAGCGCCGGTCGCCGAGGAAGCGCTCCATGTGCCCGCGCGAGATCTCGCGGATGCGCGGCTCCAGGTCGGCGATCCGCTTGGGCGTGAAGCCGCGCGCGACCAGCGAGCGCATGCGGTCGTGGCGCGGCGGATCCATCGCGAGGAAGGACGCTGTCTGCGACGGGTCGGGATGGCTCGACTTTTCGAGCGAAACGCCCTTTGCGTTGGAGAGGTGCTCGGTGTCCTTGAAGCCGGCGAGCACGTCGTCGTAGCGCGAGAGCGCCCAGAAGCCGAGGCGCTCGCTGCGGTAGAGCGGCGCCTCTTCGCGCAGTCGTCGATAGACCGGGTAGGGGTCCTCGTGGAAGTCCCAGGCGTAGGGGTCGAAGTCGAACATCACTGCCTCCGCTGCGCGCGTCCCTGCTCGGCCGCGCTGCCTCGCCATCGCCCGCCCGCGGGCGGTGCCGCGATCGGGTCTCCGGCGCCGCCGCGTTCCCTCAGGTGGCGCGCCCGACGTTGCCGTCGAGCGCGGTCGCCAGCTGTCGCAGGACGTCGCGCGCGGTCACCGGGCGGTGGTCGGCCTCGCTCGGCGGCCGGCCGCCGCCTTCGAGCGGAGACAGGTCGACGTCGCGCGACCGCGCCCGCAGCGTGCCGACCCGCGCCGCGGCGCGACCGCCCGCCCGCTCGAGCGCGTCGGAATGGAAGAAGCGCAGCGCGTTGCCGTGCGAGATAGCGTCGATCTCCCGGTCGGACAGGCCCGCCAGGCCCTGCATGAGCCGCTCGGGCGCGCCCGGCCAGGTGCTGTCGGAATGCGGGTAGTCGCACTCCCAGGCGATCAGGTCGAGGCCGATCTGGTCGCGTGCGCGGAGCCCGGTCGCATCGTCGATGAAGCAGGCGAGGAAGTGGCGGCGGAAGACGTCGCTCGGACGTTCGCCGTCGAACTCCCAGCGGGTCCACGCATGGTGGCGCTCGCTCAAGTAGTCGATGCGCTCGAGAAAGTAGGGGATCCAGCCGATGCCGCCCTCGGAGAGCGCGATGCGCAGCCCGGGGAAGCGCCGGAAGACGTCGGAGAAGACGAAGTCCGAGCCGACCGAGAGCGTCGCGACCGGAACCGCCGCCATCATCGTCTCGGGTGCCGAGTCGCCCGAGGGTGGTGCCGGTTGCCAGACGCTGCCGATGTGGATCGCGAGGACGACCTTCTCCGCGCAGCACGCCTCCCAGAACGGATCCCAGGCGCGGTCGTGGATGCTCGGCAGGCCGAGCAGCGTCGGGTTCTCGACGAAGGCGACCGCATGGCAACCCTTGCGCGCGACCCGCCGCAACTCCGCCGTCATGAGGCCGATGTCCCACAGCGGCAGCTGCGCGAGCGGCATGAAGCGGCCGGGGTAGGCGGCGCACCACTCGTCGACGTGCCAGTCGTTGTAGGCCTCGAGCATCGCGAGCGAGATCCGCTTGTCCTCGGTGCGCTGCCAGAGCAGTCCGCAGAACGACGGGAACGAGCCGAAGCACATCGAGGCGAAGACGCCGTTCACGTCCATGTCGCGGACGCGCTCGTGGATGTCCCAGCAGCCGCGTCGCATCTGGGCGTAGCTCGTTGGCTCGAAGCCGTATTCCTCGGGGCGTCGCCCGGCGACCGCGTTCAGGCCGACGTTGGGCCGGACCTGTCCCTCGAAGACCCAGACGTCCTCGCCCCGCGGTGTCCGGACGACCTTGGGGGCGCGGTCGCGCAGGCTCGCCGGGACGTGGCGCGCGAACATGTCGGGCGGCTCGACGACGTGGTCGTCCACGCTGACGAGCACCAGGTCCTCGAGCTGCATGGGGCGGTCCTCCTCCGCGCCGGGTGGCGTGGATCCAGGCTCCGCGTATCAGCCGGTGGAAGCGGGGGTCAACCGCCGGCTCGGCGGGCCGCGCTTGCTTTCGCGTCGCCTCCGGGTTCCGATACCGGGTCCGATCCGCCGCGACCGGCCGGATCGCATTCACCAGGAGGTCGAGAGATGGCGAAGCTCTGCGAGGGAAGGGTCTGCATCGTCACCGGCGCGGGGCGCGGCATCGGGCGCGAGTATGCGCTCATGCTGGCGGCGCACGGTGCCCGGGTCGTCGTGAACGACCTCGGCGGTTCGCGCGACGGCAGCGGCGCCTCGACTGGCCCCGCGCAGGAGGTCGTCGAGGAGATCCTCGCCGCGGGCGGCGACGCCGTCGCGAACGGCGACGACGTGAGCGACTTCGACGCCGCCGGGCGCATGATCCAGCAGGCGATCGACCGCTTCGGACGGCTCGACGTGCTGATCAGCAATGCCGGCATCCTGCGCGACCGGATGCTCGTCAACATGACCGAGGCGGAGTGGGACGCGGTCATCAAGGTGCACCTCAAGGGGACCTTCGGGCCGGCGCACCATGCGGCCCGGCACTGGCGCGACCTGGTGAAGCGCGGCGAGAAGGTCGACGCCCGCATCGTCAACACGACATCTGTCTCCGGCATCTACGGCAACGCCGGCCAGACCAACTACGGCGCCGCCAAGGCGGGGATCGCCGCCTTCACGATCATCTCCGCGCGCGAGTTGCGCCGCTACGGCATCACCGTGAACGCGATCGCGCCCGGTGCGCTCACCCGCCTGACCGAGGACATCGGCATGGGACAGGGGAGCGAGGCCGACAAGGCGCGCATGCACCCGCGCTGGATCGCGCCGATCGTCACCTGGCTCGCGAGCACCGAGTCCTCGGGTGTGACCGGACGCGTCTTCGAGGCCTCGGGCGAAGTGCTCGCGATCGCCGAGGGCTGGCACCGCGGACCGACCGTGAAGCCGGTCGACGATCCGACGCGTCTCGGGCCGGTCGTCGCGGAGATGATGGCCGCGGCGCGCAAGAATGCCGGCATGGACGGAAAGGATCTCGACTGAAGCGGGACCGGCGCGGGTCGCGACGGCAGGCGGCTGGCGTCACCTCGTGACGAGTGGCACACGGGAGGGCGAGGTGACCCGATGTCGAAGGTGACGATCCCGTTCGAAGAGATGCTCGTCGACCCGGTCGCGGCGCTCGGGCGAGCGCGTCGCGAGAGCTGGCTCGCCGACACCGGGCTCGCGACCGGGGTGCTCCGCTGGGAGGACGTGCGCGCACTGCTCGCCGACCCGCGCCTGCATGAGGGCTTCGTGCGCTTCATGACGACCCTCGGCGTGACCTCGGGGCCCTTCTTCGAGTGGATGTCGCGCTCGCCGCTCAACCTCGACGGCGAAACGCACCTGCGGTGGCGCGCGGTCCTCTCGCGCACCTTCACGCCGCGCCGGGTCGAGGGCATCCGGCCGTTCCTGCGCGACACCGCGCATGCACTCGTCGACGGCTTTGCCGCGCGCGGCCGTTGCGACTTCATGGCTGAGTACGGCGACCAGTACCCGTCGCTCGGGCTGTGCGAGCTGATCGGCGTGCCGCATGAGGACCGCGACCGCTTCCGGGGCTGGGCCGATGCGATCGGCCTCGGCTTCAGCCCGATCGACATGGCGATGCGCATCGCCGAGATCGACGACGCGTTGTCGAACCTGCTCGCCTACGCGGGCGACCTCGCCGCGCGCCGCCGGATGGAGCCGCGCGACGACCTGGTCACGCAGATCGCGCATGCTGGCGACGAGGCCGGCTGGGACGACGAGCAGGTGCGGGGTGCGATCGCCGGGCTGGTCTTCGCCGGACACGAGACGACCAAGAACCAGCTCGGCTGGATGATCGCGACGCTTGCCGAGCGGCCCGACGCCTGGGACGGGGTGGCGAGCGGAGCGCTCGCGCCCGCGGCGGTCGTCGAGGAGGTGCTGCGCCTGCGCCCGGCAGTGAGCGGCGTCGGCCGCGTCGTGGCCGAGGCGGTCGAGCGCTCCGGCGAGCGCTTCGAGCCCGAGACGCAGCTCTTCTTCTCCATCCTGAGCGCCAACCGCGACGAGCGGGTGTATCCGAAGCCCGACGAATTCGACCCGGCCGCGAACTCCGCGTCGCCGCACCTCGCCTTCGGCTTCGGCGCCCACCACTGCCTCGGTGCGGCACTCGCGCGCGCGGAACTGCAGGAGTCGCTCGCGGCGCTGGCCGCGCGGATCGGCTGCCCGCGCCTGGCCCCGGGCGCCGCCTGGCGGCCGCCGGTCGGGATCCACGGACCGACCCGGCTGCCGATCGAGTTCGAGGAGAGACGATGAGCCGGTCGACGGCGGCGTTGCACGGGCGCTGCGTGCGCCGCGTGCAGCGAGCCGGGTCCGCGCCACTAGTGGCCCTGTCGCTCGTCGCGCTGCTCGCGGGTGCGACCGGCGGCGGGACGCTCGCGGGCTGCGGCGACTCCGGCGGCGATGCGCCGGCGCCGGCGCCGAGTCCGACGCCGGCGGTGCCCGAGCAGCTCGCGCCGGCGCAGGTGCGCGCAGTCGTCGAGAACTACGTGCGCGCCTTCAATACGAGCGATGTCGATCTCTACGTGTCGCTCTTCGCGCCCGGGGGGACGGTCGAGGATCCCGTCGGCAGCCCGCCCGTGCGCGGGGCCGCGAACCTCGCCAGCTTCTTCGAGGGTGTGACCGGGTCGACCTCGCTCAACCTGGATCTGCGGCCCGAGAACCTGCGCATTTCCGGCAACCATGTCGCCTTCCCGATGTACGTGCGCGCGACCTCGGGCGGGACGCGCTTCGAGCTCTCGGTGATCGACACGATGGACCTCGATGCCGAAGCGCGGATCCTCGCGCTGCGCGCCTACTATTCGGCGTCGGACGTGAAGCCGCTGCCCTGAGCGGGCGCGGCTTCGGCTACGGCGGAGCGCGGGCGAGCAAGGCGCGAGCGCCGTCGGCGGGCGGGCGGGCCGTCTCCCGACCCGCGCTCGCGGCCGGCGGCGTGCCGGTAGAAGGCGTGTTTCGCGGCCTCGCTCGCGAGCAGGTAGGCGGCGGTGATGCCGAGCAGCAGGAGCACGAAGCGCACCGGCAGCGGGACCAGCCCGAGGGGGCGAGCGAGCGGCGTGAAGGGTAGGAAGAGCGACGCCCCGGCCATGCTCAGCATGTTGCCGAAGTTGGCACTGGTGGTGATGAATATGTACTTGAGGGTGTTCGCGAAGGTTTCGCGGCCCAGGCGGACGCCGCGCGCAAGCACGCTCAGGTCGTGGCGCAGAAGTACGATGTCGGCGGCCTCCTTGGCGACGTCGACCGCGCCGTCGACGGAGATCCCGACGTCGGCGGCGTGCAGCGCGCTTGCGTCGTTGATGCCGTCGCCGAGGAAGCCGACGACCGCGCCGGACTCGCGCAGGGCGCGCAGGATCTGCTCTTTCTGCAAGGGCTCGATCTCGGCGAAGACGTCGATCCCGGCGACCAGCTGCGGCAGGGCCTCGGCGCTGGTGCGGCG
>CAMBZJ010000047.1 GCA_945872365.1 Klebsiella pneumoniae | reverse complement strand
GCTCGCATCGCGGACCTCCCTGTCGTCGTCCGGGAGGGCGGCGCCTCCGGCGGCGCGCCGCCCGTTCCTGCGCCCGTAACCTAGGCTTCGGACGCCGCCGCAGGGGCGGGTGCCCCCGGCGGCACGAGGGCCACCGGCTCGAGAGCGATTGCGAGCACCTCCTCGAAGCGATCGACGAAGTGGAAGCGCAGGTCGCGCCGCACGTTGGCCGGCACGTCCTCCAGGTCCTTCTCGTTGCGCCGCGGAAGGATCACGGCCTCGATGCCGGCTCGCCGCGCGGCGAGGACCTTCTCCTTCACGCCACCGATTGCCAGAACCCTGCCGCGCAGGGTGATCTCCCCGGTCATCGCCACGTTGGGCCGAACCGGTCGTCCGGTCAGCAGCGACGCCAGTGAGGTCGCGATCGTCACGCCGGCCGACGGTCCGTCCTTGGGGATGGCACCGGCGGGTACGTGGACGTGCACGTCCGACACCTCGAAGAAGTCCGGCGGGATGCCGAGCGCCTCCGCCTGCGAACGAACCAGCGAGAGTGCGGTCTGTGCGGATTCCTTCATGACCTCGCCCAGGCTGCCGGTGAGCGTCAGTCTCTTGCGCCCGCTCATACGGGTCGACTCGACGAAGAGGATGTCGCCGCCGTTGGGGGTATAGGCAAGCCCGGTCACGACACCGGGTTCCGCGACGCGTTCGGCGATCTCCGACTGGAAGCGTTCCGACCCCAGCAATTCGGGTACCTTTGCGGCATCGACCGTGACCTGGGCGGTTCGCCCTTCGGTCACGGCACGGGCGATCTTGCGGCAGACCCGGCCGATCGCGCGCTCGAGATTCCGCAACCCGGCCTCGCGGGTGTAGTCGCGGATGATCTTGGCGATTCCCTCGTCGGTGAATCGGACGCGGTCGTCGTCGAGGCCGTTCTCCGCGACCTGCTTGGGAACCAGGTGTCGCCGCGCGATCTCGAGCTTCTCCTCCTCCGTGTAACCGCCGATCTCGATGACCTCCATGCGGTCGCGCAGCGCCCAGGGGACTCCCTCGAGGTCGTTCGCGGTGGTGAGGAACATCACCTTCGATAGGTCGAAGGGTACATCGAGATAGTGGTCGACGAAGGTCGCGTTCTGCTCGGGGTCGAGCACCTCGAGCAGGGCCGATGCCGGGTCGCCGCGGAAATCCGCCCCCAGCTTGTCGATCTCGTCGAGGACGAACAGCGGGTTGTTGGATCCGGCGGCTCGCAGGTTCTGGATGATGCGGCCGGGAAGCGACGCGACGTAGGTGCGCCGGTGCCCGCGGATCTCGGCCTCGTCGCGCACGCCGCCGAGCGAGAGCCTCACGAAGCGGCGCCCCATCGCGCGGGCGATCGAGCGCCCGAGCGAGGTCTTGCCGACTCCTGGCGGGCCGGCGAAACACAGGATCGGGCTGCGCGGATCCTTCTTGAGCTTGCGGACGGCCAGGTACTCGAGGATGCGGTCCTTGATCCGCTCCAGACCCGTATGGTCCTCGTCGAGGATGGTGCGGGCATGAATCATGTCGAGATCGTCCGCGGTCGAGGTCGTCCAGGGAAGGTTGGCGAGCCATTCGAGGTAGGTCCGGACGACGGAGTGCTCGGCCGACTCCGGCGGGATCAGGCGCAGCCGGCCGAACTCGGTCTCTGCGGCCTTGCGGGCCGACTCCGGCAGTTCGACGGAGTCGAGGCGGGCGCGGAGCTCGTCGAGTTCGGCGGCGCGGGTATCGCCGTCGCCGAGTTCGGTCTGGATCGCCCGCAGCTGCTGGCGGAGGTAGAACTCCTTCTGGTTCTTCGAGAGTTCCGACTGGACCTGGTTCTGGATCTTCGAGCCGAGCTCGAGGAGCTCGATCTCCCGATTGAGGATGGTCGACAGACGCTGCATGCGGGCGCGTACTTCGAGGGTGTTCAGCAGGTCCTGCTTCTCCTCGACCGAGACGTTGAGGTTCGACGCGATCAGGTCGGTCACCTTGCCGGGATCCTTGACGTTCATCACGACCAGCTGCAGCTCGTCGGGCAGGTAGGGAATCATCGAGACGAACTTCGCGAACTGGTTGACGAGGTGGGCTTGGATCGCATCGAGGTCTTGCGATGACTCGTACTCGTCGGTCAGCGTGTGGTTGCGTGCGAGAAAGAACGGGTCGGTCGAGACGATCTCGTCGATCTCGATGCGGCGGAGTCCCTGCACCAGGACGCGAACGCTCTGGTCGGGATACTTGAGCAGCTTGAGTAACCGGCCGGCGGTGCCCCTGCTGTAGAGTCCGTCGTCCGCCGGCTTGTCGTCGTCCGCCGACTTCTGGGCGACGAGTCCGAGGATGCGGTCGCCGGCGAGGCATTGCTCGACGAGTTGCAGAGAGGCGGGTCGCGAGATCGGCAGGGGGACGATCGCGGAGGGGAACACGACGACGCCGCGCAACGGCAGGATCGGCAGGCGTTCCGGAATGACGACGCTGCTCGTGTCCTCCTCGATGCCCTGCAGCCCGACCGCGAGGCCAGCCTCGTCGCCGCCCTCGACTTCCTCCCCGTCATGCCCCTCGGCCATCACGCCTCCCGCTCCACCGACCCGTCATCCGGCATCGAGTATACGCGCCGGGCTCGCACCCGCGAAGCCCCGGTGTCCGGGGCCTTCAGCCGGCGATGCGCAGCGCGGTGGTGATGAAGCCGGTGTGCGCGACCATGCGGTGGTCGGGCCTGATCGAGTTCTCGGCGACGTGCCAGGAGCGGTGGAGGGTCTCGAAGGTTTGTCCGTCGGCGAACCTGGGCTCGGCACGCAGGGCGTCACCGATCTCCTTGAGCTGGATCGTCGTCGGGACGTAGATGGTCAGGACTCCGGCCGGGCGCAGGGCCGTGGCCGCGGCTGCGACCAGCGGGCCAGGTTCGGGAACGTCGAGTACGACACGGTCGGCCTGCTCGAGGGGCAGGGCGTCGGCGGCGTCGGCGAGGACGGTGCGCCAGTTGGGTGCCTCGCCGTGGAAGCGGTCCACGTTCTCGCGCGCCATCTCGACGTGGTCCTCGCGCCGCTCGATCGAGGTGACGCGCCCCGCCGGCCCGACGGCGCGCAACAGGGCGAGCGTGAGGGCGCCCGGTCCGACGCCCGACTCGACGACATGGGCCCCGGGGTAGATGTCGCCCCACACGAGGATGCTCGCGGCATCCTTCGGATAGATCACCTGCGCAGCTCGCGGCAGGTTCGGGATGAGGCCGGCGTAGGTGGGACGGAAGACGAGCACTGGCTGACCGAGGGAGGAGGCTACGCGCGAGCCGTCCGGGCGTCCGATCAGGTCATCCGCGTCGACCATGCCGCAGTGCAGGGAGAATCGGCGGCCAGGTCGCAGGTCGCGCAGGTACTCCCGCTTCTTGGGATCCACGATCAGGACGACGTCCCCCGCCGCGAGCGGCGAGCCCGGGACAGGACGCGGCCCTTCGAGCGGGGCGAACTTGCGCTTGTTGCTCACGGGCGAGGACCGCCGGTGGCGTCCGGGGATTCGGCGATGGCGTCACGGGCGGCGGTCTTGCGGTCGACCTGGGCGCGCAGCGAACAGAAGCCGCAGAGTTCACCCCAGGACGGCATGCCGCACCCCGCGCAGCTGCGGTCGGCGTCGGCCCGTTCGCGCGGCTGGAACGCCTGACTCCCGCGGCTCACGAACTCGCCGACGAACGCGAGCTTGGTCCCCGGCGAAGAGTTCTCGAGTCCGTCGAGGACGGCCTTGTGGGCGAGTTGCGTCGCGCCGACCGCGTTCGGGCACTCCTCGACGACGTAGTCGATGCCGCGCATGAACGAATAGGTCGCCGTCTCGAACTCGCTCGTCAGGTAGAGCGGCTTCACCTTGCGGACGAACTTCTCGTGGCGCGGCTGGATCACCGGGCGCTGGCGGGAGAGGTGGTCCACCTGCCAGTGCAGGACGTTGCCGAGCAGGCGCGCCGCTTCGTCGTCGAGATTGTGGCCGGTCGCGACGATGGTGCATTGCTCCTCGAGTGCCGCCGCGTCGAAGTAGTGTCGCTTGATCGTGCCGCAGGCGGAGCAGGCCGGTCGACGGGTCGCGCCCACGACCGTGGGGATGGCCAGGTTCTCGTCGACGAGCGAGCGCACGCGCAGCACGAGTCCCCGGTCCGCGGCGAAGCGGTCGCAGCGTTCCCGCGAACGCTCCGAGTAGCCGCCGATCCCCAGCGCCAGGTGGAAGCCCACGGTGTGGTAGCCGGCGGCGGCGAGCACCTCCCAGAGGGCGAGGCTGTCCTTGCCGCCGGACACCGCGACCAGGATGCGGTCTTCGCGTCCGAACATCGACTGGTGCTCGATCGCGCGCTCGACCCTGCGTTCGAAGAAGAGCAGGTAGCAGGCTCGACAGAACGCGGAGTTGTGGGCGCGCAGCTTGACCTCGGCCGGCTCGCGGCAGCGTGTGCACTTCATGGCCGGGCCTTTCTCGTGACGGTCGTCACGCCGCTCACCCACCGCTCACGACCGAGCGCAACTCGATCTCGTCGGCCGGGTAGAGTGCCGCGTCGTCCGTCAGGAGGCGGTCGCCCCGAATCACGAGAACGGTCCCCGGGATGATCCGAAGTCGACCGAGGAGGTCGCCCACGCGCCTCACGTCGTCGATTTCCAGGTCCTTCCCCTGCGGGTTCAGTCGCACACGCACTGCGGCGCGCTACCAGACCGGACCGGGTGTCGCCAGCAAGGCCGCCTTGCTTTCGCCCTTTCCATTCCGGAGAATTCCTCGCTGCACGGCGGCAAGCATCGCGTCGAAGCTCGCAGGGCCTCGGCCCGAGCATGCCGCAGCGGGAAGGAAGAAGATGCCCCGGACCACCAAGAAGGATGCTAAGCCGAAAGCCTCGAAGAAGGGTGTTAGCATCTTCGACGACGAGGAGAAGCCGCGCGGGGAAGAGGAAGAGGGCCTTCCGAAGGACGAGGTCGGCCGGCGCAAGATCAAGCGGCAGTACGAGGATCTCCTCGGAATCCGCATCGACAAGTTGAAGGGCCGCATCCTCAACCGCGAGCGTATCGACAAGGTGGTCGAGGGCGTCTACTTCATTTGCGTCGCCTGCCGGGAGGTCTGCCACAACCTCGACGAGGGACTCATCGAGGACGCGGACAACGTCCGGAACATATGCATCCCGTGTTCGAAGGGCTCCGAGGGCGGCAAGAGTCGCTCGGTCTGAGTTCGCGCGCGCCCGGACCGGGGGCGCCGTCAGTGCAGCTTGCGCAATGCTTCCCGCACCTCGGCCCAGCGTGTCGGCTCGGGGGCGTCGTCGGTGGCGACTTCGCCCGAGTCGGGATCGCGCCAGCGCAGCGTGCCCGCGTGCAGAAGGAAGGCTCCGATCCCGGCGACCGGCGTTCCGCCGTAGAGATCGTCGCCGACGAGCGGGTGGCCCGCGTGTGACAGGTGGACGCGCACCTGGTGGCGCATTCCGGTCCGGCTCGTCGCCCGCACGACGGTGAAGCCGGCGAACTGCTCGATCGGTTGGATCGACGTGCTGGCCGGGCGTGCGGCATGACGTTCGATCGTCCGCGGACTCTCCGCCGTGCGCATGCGCCGGCGACTCTTTCGGTGCTGGCCGATCGGTGCCTCGATCTCGAACGGCTCGTCGATTTCACCGTGCACGAGCGCCAGGTAGGTCTTCTCGATCTCGCGGCGAGTGAACTGCCGGCGCAGCGAGGTGTGCGCCTGGTCGGTGAGCGCGATCAGGACGAGCCCCGAGGTCGGGGTGTCGAGACGATGGGCGAGTCCGTGTTCTCCGGGCCCGCCACGTCCGGCGCTTGCCGGCTGCGTCGCGGCCGCCCAGGAGGCGAGGCTCGGGCCGCCGCGTCCGGCGATCGCCACGCTAGGCAGCCCCGACGGCTTGTCGACGACCAGGACCGACGCGGTGGCTCGCAGGATCACCGGGGGGTCGGCGAGTTCCGCCGGGCCCCGGTCCTCGCCGCCCGCCGGGTTCGAGGGTGCGCTGCCGGTGGGAGGTGTCGGCCCGGTCCCGGCCCACCGTTCGGAGAGCACCATGGCCGCGAGGTCGTGCAAGAGGATCTCGTCGCCGACGGTCAGGCGGTCGCCCTTGCGCACCCGTCGCCCGTTGCGGCGCACGTTCTGGAGGAGGCGGGTCGCGCCGCGTCGCCCGAGGCCGAGAGATTCCGCCACGACCGCGTCGATCCGGCGTCCAGCGTCCGCCGCAGCGACGATGAAGCGGCGCGGTTCATGCCCGGCAACGGTCGCAGCCGGGTTCGATTGCACAGGCCCCACGCCTTCAGTTTATGCTTCTCTTCGTGGACGATCGAGTGGCAACCACTGCGGTGCCGGGCAGGGCGTCCGGGGCCGTCGAACCGTCCCGCTGGCGCCACCTGTTCCCTCTCGCCGATCGCTGCATCTTTCTCGACCATGCCGGCATGGCGCCGATCTCCCAACCGGTGCGGGAGGCGATCGAGCGCTTCGCCGCCGAGGCCCTGCTGGAGATGCCGCAGCGCTACCCGTGGTGGGAGGAGCAGGCGGAGGAGACGCGCCGGGCCTGCGCCGGTCTCGTCGGCTGCGATCCCCACCAGGTCGCCTTCGTCAAGAATACGACCGAGGGCCTCTCCTTCGTTGCCGAGGGTCTCGACCTCCGCTCGGGGGACGTGGTGGTCGTCGCCGACCGGGAATTTCCCTCGAACGTCTACCCCTGGTGGGGCCTGCGCCGGCTCGGCGTCGAGGTGCGGATGCTCGAGGTCGGCGAAGGGGGCTTCTGCGCCGAGGATCTCGCGCCGCTTCTCGAATCGCTGGCGGGCCGGGTGCGGGCGGTCGCGCTTTCGGCGATCTCCTATGGGAACGGCGACCGGCTCGATCTGCCGGCGACCGCAGCGCTCTGCCGCGACCACGGCGCCTTCTTGGTCGTCGATGGCATCCAGGCGATCGGCGCGGTCGAGGTCGACGTCCGCCGCGACGGAGTGGACTGCATCGTCGCCGACGGGCACAAGTGGCTCTGTGCACCAGAAGGATGCGGCCTGCTCGCGCTCTCCGATCGACTGGTCGAGCGCCTGCGGCCGACGCAACTCGGCTGGAAGAGCGTGATGGAGCCCTCGAACTACCACCCCTACGACTTCCGGCTGCGGCCGGACGCCGCGCGGCTCGAAGCGGGAAGCCTGAACTTCCTCGGCATCCAGGCCCTCGGTGCGGCGGTCGATCTCGCCCGGCGTATCGGACCGGCGGAGATCGAGTCGCGCCTCGCTGCGATCACCCGCGCCTTCGCCGACGGTCTCGAGGCACGTGGCTACCGGCTCGTCGGACGGCGCTGGCAGACCGGCACGAACTCGAACGGGAGTGCCGTGTCCGGCATCGTGACGTTCGTCCCGCGAGGGCCTGCGGAGCGGGTTCGCCAGGAACTCTGGGAGCGTGGAGCGGTGACCAAGGTGCGTTTCGGCGGCCTGCGCCTCGCCCCGCACCATTACCAGGACGGCCGCGACGTCGATGCCTTTCTGGCGGCGCTCGACGCGGCGGAGGAGCGGCTCGCGTGAGCGACGTCCCGGCACAGCCCTCGGCGATGACCGAGCGCTTCGGCTGGCTGCAACGCTCCATCGCGTCGCGGCTCACCGAGCATGTGCACATCGACGAGCGGGCGGTGGGCCGGATTCGCGACCTCGCCCAGACGGGCACGATCGTCTACGTGCTGCGCCAGCGTTCCCTGCTCGATTACATGCTCATCAACTGGCTGCTGGTGCGCGAGAACCTCCCACTGCCGCGTTTCGCCAACGGCTTGTCTGCGACGTGGTTCCTGCCGGTGGTCGGACTCTGGCGCGGCCTGGTCGATCACTTCCGGCGCCCGCGCCTGCGGAGCCGCCGGGTGCGCGCAGCCGAACAACGCCGCATTGCGGGCGAACTCGTCTCGCAGGGCGAGCCGATCCTGCTCTTTCTCCGGGCCCGCAGCCCCCGGCTTCTCTGGAACCGGCGCAACCGGCTCTCGGCCGCCCGGCCCGGCGCGGTCTACCTTCAGGAGATCGTCCGCAGGGCGCGCGAGTCCGAAGCGGCGCGGCCGATCCACCTGGTGCCGGTGTCCTTCTTCCGCGGTCGCACCTTCCGCCGACAGGCCAATCGCCTGTCGGCACTTGCGTACAGCGTGCACGACGCGCCGAGCGACTTGAAGAAACTGCTCACCTACCGCGTGAACCGCGAGGACTTGCTCCTCAAGATCGGTCGCGTGCTGCCGGTCGAGTCCTTCGTTTCGGCGCACCGCCGGTTCGGTGAGGCGCGCCTCGCGCGCCGCCTCACCAACTCCCTCCAGCGCGAATTGGCCCGGGAGGAGCAGGCGGTCTGGGGGCCGCTCCTCCTGCCGAGGCACGTGATCGCCGATCGCGTCTTCGAAGGGCCGGAGGTGGAGTCGACGATCGACCGCATCGCCGCGGAGCGAAAGGTCTCCACGCGGCGCGTGTGGCGGGAGGCCCGGGGCTATTTCTGGGAGATGGCCGCGAACTTCAACGGTGTCGCCTTCGGCTTTGTCGAACTCCTCTTCGACCAGATCTGGCGGCGGGCGTTCTCCGGACTCGAGGTGCGCGGTCTCGATCGCGTCGTCGAGACCGTGAAGAAGTATCCGGTCGTCCTCGTGCCCTGCCACCGCAGCCACTTCGACTACATGGTCCTTTCGTACATCTTCCGGGAGAACTTTCTCTCGCCGCCCCACATCGCCGCAGGCATCAACCTCGCGTTCTGGCCGATCGGCTCCATCCTGCGCGGGGCGGGCGCGTTCTTCATCCGGCGCACCTTCGAGAACAACGAAGTCTACAAGCTCGTCTTCCACCGCTATCTCACCGTCATGATCCGCCAGGGTTACACCCTAGAGTTCTTCATCGAGGGTGGGCGCAGCCGGACGGGCAAGATCCTGACGCCCAAGCTCGGCATGCTCGGAGGTATCGTGCGCGCCTTCGTCGGCGGTGTGCGTCACGACCTCTATCTCGTCCCCGTGTCGATCCACTACGGCCGCATCGCCGAGGAAAGCGCCTACACGGCGGAGCTCGGCGGAGCCAAGAAGGAACGCGAAACCTTCGGCGCGCTCCTGCGCGCGCGCAGCGTGCTCAAACAGCGCCACGGCACGGTCTACGTCAGCTTCGCCGAGCCGCTCTCGCTGCGCGACACGCTCGGCGAGCGGCTCGATCGGTTCCAGTCGGCCCCAGACGCCCCGGAGATGGTCGAGGAGCAGCGGAAGTTCGTCCAGAAGCTGGGCTTCCGTATCCTGCGCGAGGTGAACGAAGTCTCGGTCGTCGGCGCGACGTCGCTCACGGCAACGGTGCTGCTCTCGGCGGCCGGGCCGTGCCGCTTCGACGAGTTCACCTCGGATGCGCGTACGCTTTCGACGCTCCTGCGCTGGCGCGGTGCGGCCTTCACGCCGTCCCTGGAACGCAATCTCGGACCGTCGAACTTCGCCGAGGTCACGGGTTTCCTCGTCGGATCCGGATTGATCCGCGTGCGCGACGAGGCCGACGGCACGCGGATTGTCGAGGTGCCGCCCGACAGGCGCAAGATGCTCGACTTCTACAAGAACAACACGATCCACTTCTTTCTTGTCCCCTCGCTGCTCGCTCATGCCGGTCTGCGCGGCCTCGATCGATCGGAGTTGAAGGACGACCTCTGGTGGTGGCTCGAATTGTTCCGCTGGGAGTTTGCCCTGCCCGAGCGCGAAAACGCGGCCGCCGAGATGGGCCGCCTCCTCGACTACTTCCGGGCGCACGGCGCGGTGCTGGGCGAGGACCTCGGGAACTCGCCCCTCGTGCTTGCCCTCGCCGGGATCCTGGAAAACTTCCGGGAGGCCTACTGGATCGCTGCTCGCACCGCCCTTGGGGTGGATGGTGCGGCGGTGGCCGAACCCCTGCTGATCGAGCAGATGCGCGAGCGGTTCGAGACCGCCCTCGAACTCGGCGAGGTGACCCGGCTGGAGGGATCGAGCCAGGTCACGTTCGGCAACGCGGTCTCGCGTTTCGTGGAGATGGGCTGCCTCGTGCGGGAACCCGGCAAGAACTCCCGGGAGCGAGTCGTTCGTCGCGGACCGGCGTTCGGCGACCTCGAGGGGGTCGATGTCCGGCTCCGGGCCTCGCTGCTGGGTGCCGGAGGCCGGGGAGTGCGTTGACAACCCCGGATGGCTCCACTACCCCCGGAAACGTGGCCAGCCCGGAGAGCCCGCGAGCCGGAGGGGCGCCTGCCGACCTGGACCGCGGCGAGACGACCGATCCGCGGATCGCCGATCTCGCTCGACAGTTGAGCGAGGCCATCGAGACGGCCGAGGCTTCGGGAAGGGCGGGTGATCGCGAGTCGGCGATCGAAGCCCTGAAGGAACCGGCCCGAGAAAGAGCGCTGGCGGAGAGGCAGGCCGCGGGTGTGGCGTCGGCGGCGAACCGGGCCATGAACCCGTTTGCACTGGGGCTGCCGCTGCTGCCGGTCGGCGTTTTTCTCTTCTTTCTTTTCCCGCCGGTGGGGTTGATGATCTTCCTGATCGGGTTGGTATCCTGCCTGGCAGGGGTGGTTCTGGCGGTGGCCGGAAGCGTGAAGAGCAGGATGGCGGACGCCGCGGCGAAAGCCGATGGAGTGCGAAGCGAGGCGGGCTGACCGCAAGAACCTCTAATGTGCGAGGCAATGCCGTTTTCATTGGAGGGGCGGGGCCCCTGGGCGTAGCCTCGGAGTCAGGAAGTCTCACCGGCTCGGACCGGAAGATCAGGTGGTAGATGGCGATGGCAACTGGCGAAGCAACGGCAGCCAAAGTGGACGAGGGCGATCTCGCGGCCCGACGCCGCGAGGAGCAACGGCTTGAGCGCGCCAAGCGCGAGCGTGAGAAGGCGGCGTTGGGCGGCCTGTGGTCGCGTCGCGACTTCATGGGCCGGCTCGGGTGGACGCTCTTCGGCGGCTTCTCCCTCATCACGCTGCTTTCGGCCCTGCGGTCGGCGTTCCCGCGGGTGCTCTTCCTCCCGCCGAGCACCTTCAAGGCCGGCCTTCCCAAGGACTTCGCCCTCGGAGCCGTGAGCGACAAGTTCACCAAGGATTACCGCGTCTGGATCGTCCGGGAGCAGGATGGCTTCTATGCCCTGTGGGCGAAGTGCACCCACCTCGGCTGCACGCCGCGGTGGCTCGTCGCGGAGAACAAGTTCAAGTGCCCGTGCCACGGCAGCGGGTTCTACCGCACCGGCATCAACTTCGAGGGGCCGGCTCCGCGCCCGCTCGAGCGCTTGAAGATCGCGCTTTCCGACGACGGCCAGATCGTCATCGACAAGAGCGTCAAGTTTCTCTTCGAAAAGGGCCAGTGGGGCAAGCCTGGTTCGTTCCTGAAGGCCTGAGGCACGCGCCGGAGACATCGCCGGTCCGGTCGGGCGTGTATCGCGGTGGCTACATCGACCGGCACGATCGTACCCAATCAAGAGGACAGGGGAGATTCCCGTGAGTTGGTGGCAGGAAGTCAAGGAACAGATCACCGAATCGCAGGTGTGGACGTCGATCTTCCGTCACGGATACGACGACACGCCGCGCAACCGCGTCCTCATGGTGTCCGGAAACGTGTGGCTTCACCTCCACCCGTCGAAGGTTCGCCGCCACGCGACGCGCATGCGCTTCACTTGGTGCATGGGGGGGATCACCTTCCTCATGTTCCTCGTGACGGTCGTGACCGGGGTCTACCTCATGTTCTACTACCGGCCGGTCGCGCAGTATGCGTACGCGGACATGAAGTACCTGGAGTTCGACATGCCGTTCGGCATGCTCATGCGGAATATGCACAGGTGGGCTGCCCACGGCATGGTCATCGCCGTCTGGCTCCACATGTTCCGCGTATTCCTGACGGGCTCCTACAAGCCTCCACGCGAGTTCAACTGGGTCGTCGGCGTCATCCTGCTGGTGCTGACACTGCTGCTCAGTTTCACGGGATACCTGCTCCCCTGGGACCAGTTGGCGATCTGGGCTGTGACGGTCGGATCGAACATGGGCCGTGCGACGCCGGTGCTCGGCCACGAGGGGCCATTCAAGGAGCTTCTCGGCGTGAACCCGATCTACGACGCGCGCGCCTTCCTGTTCGGCGGTGGCGAGGTCGGTCCGCACACGCTGCTCCGATTCTACATCCTGCACTGCATATTCATCCCGCTGGTGACGAGCCTGTTTCTGGCGGTCCACTTCTGGCGAATCCGTCGCGACGGCTTCTCCGGTCCGGCTCTCTGAGGGACGGTCATGCGAGTTCTAGTCCTGCCGATCCTCTTCTGCCTGATCCTCCTGGGTCTCTACGCGGCCGCCAAGCCGCGCGGCCTCTAGGCGTACCGGCGACCGAGCGGAGGGAAACTACCCATGGCAACGCTGAGTGCACCGGAATCCCCGGCCGGCAAGCGGATCGAGGTCAGCATCAAGAAGGCGATCGGGCCGGGGGACGACAAGGTCCATACTTGGCCCCATCTCGTTCGCCCGGAATTCCTCTGCTCCGTGCTGGTTCTCTTCGGTCTCATGGTGTGGGCGCTTCTGGTCGATGCCCCGCTCGAAGAGTCGGCCAATCCATCGCGCACACCGAACCCGTCGAAGGCACCCTGGTACTTCCTCGGGCTCCAGGAGATGCTGGTCTTCTTCGACCCCTGGCACGCGGGGGTCGTCCTGCCGAGCCTGATCATCGTCGGCCTGATGGTGATCCCCTACATCGACATCAACCCGAGGGGGAACGGCTACTACACGTTCCGCGAGCGCAAGTGGGAGTTGCTGACGTTCTACCTGGGATTCCACGTCCTGTGGATCTCGCTGATCATCATCGGGACGCTGCTGCGCGGCCCCGGGTGGAACTGGTTCTGGCCTTGGGAGTTCTGGGATCCGCACAAGGTCGAGGCGCTCACCAGTATCAACCTTCCGTACCTGCTCGGGATCCGAGACTACTTCTGGGCGGCGATCTTCGGGCTCTCGGTCATTATCGGCTTCTTCGTGGTCGGGACAATTCTCATGCACGCATGGGTGGTCTGGTTGAAGGGTCCCGAATTCATGAAACGATGGGGGCTCGTGCGGTTCGGGATCACCTCATTCCTGTTCCTGAACATGGTGGCGGTCGTCATCAAGATGCTGATGCGCCACATGTTCAACATCAAGTACGTGATGGAAACTCCTTGGATCAACGTATAGGGCGAACGTGGTCTTCTATCTCGCCAAGTTCCTGGAACTCGTCGGCATAAGTACCGTTGGATTCGGCCTCGTGTACGGGTTGACCAACGAGACGGGTCTCAGGTTCGAATTGAGGATGTTGCTCATCGGCTCGGCGGTGTTCCTGCTGGGCCGGATGATCGAGGGCCGCGGTACGGCATAGCCGGAGGTCGCGGAGGGGAAAATGGCGCGAAGGGATCTGAATCTCGACGAAGAGAAGCGTAGTTACGCCGGGCTGTGGCTCCTGTCGGCGGCTCTGCTCCTTGTGGGTGCGATCTGGGCGCTGCTGGATGACAGCTTCTTCCGGCGACCGTGGAAGGCATACCAGCGAGCCTTCTTCAGCACCGAAGAGACGCGAGCCAAAGACGACCTGGCCAAGGAAGAGGCCAAGCTCAAGGGCGATCCCGCCTATGTCGAGGCGTCCAAGGCGCTCGACGGGGCGAACAAGGCGATTGCGAGCGGCGAGAACGGCAAGAAACTCGTGGACGCCGAGGCGCGCCTCGCGGCCTCAAGGCTCGACGAAACCGACGACGACCTGAAGGTCCGGTTCGTCAAGAGCGAACTCGAGGAGGCCTGGTACGAGTACGATCATGCGATCGAGTCCGGCGGCAACGTCGATGCGGTGCGCAAGCGCCGCGACGAACTCGCCGTATCGCGCACCGATCTCGAGGCGAAGTGGGCCGAGACACAGAAGACGGTCGCGGGCATCCAGGCCGAGATCGACGAGATCCGGTCGCCGGCCAAGACGATCGAGGCGAAGCTCAAGGAGATCGCGACCGAGCGCGAGCGCCTGCAGGTGAAGATCGAGGGCATGAAGTCGAACGTCGCGAACCTCTCGGTGTCGCGCATCCCGGCGATCGAGCAGATCGTGCTGCTCGACTTCGACAAGAACAACTTCGATGAGCCGATCGCGCGGGTCGATCGCTGCACCTCATGCCACAGCGCGATCGCCAAGCCGGGTTTCGAGGACGAGCCGAACCCGATGAAGACGCACCCCAAGCTCGAGAAACTGATCAAGACGCACCCGCCCGACAAGTTCGGCTGTACCTCGTGCCACGAGGGGCAGGGGGTGGCTCTCAACTCGCCGGCCCAGGCTCACGGCGATGTCGAGTTCTGGCAGCACCCGTTGCTCAAAGGCGAGCAGCAGCAGTCGCGCTGCATCGGCTGTCACCTCGACGTGACGAAGGTCGACGGGGCGCAGGACATCAAGCACGGCGAGTACCTCTTCGAGCAGCTCGGCTGTCACGGTTGTCACCTAGCGCAGGGGTACGACCCGCTTCCGCAGGTTGGACCGAATCTGCGTCGCGAGGCCGCGAAGGTGAACCCACAGTGGCTCGCGAGCTGGATCAAGAACCCCTACGAGTTCCGCCCGCGCACGAAGATGCCCAACTTCATGTTCGATGACGAGCAGGCGACCGCGGTCGCGGCCTATATTTGGCAATCGAGCAAGGCTGACGGCGATGCGTGGATGGAGCAGCATCCGGATCCGGGCGTCGATCCGTCGAGCGCCGACCTGGTTGCGAATGGCAAGACCGTCTTCGAATCGGTGGGCTGCCGCGGCTGTCACGCGATCTCCCCAGACGAAGTCGCGACGCCGCTCGGCGCGGTGAAGGACTGGGGTCCGAACCTCCAGAAGATCGCGCAGAAGACCAACCCGCGCTTCGTCTATTGGTGGGTCAAGAACCCGCACGACTACTCGCCGAAGACGTTCATGCCGAGCCTGCGGCTGAGCGACGACGAGGCGAAGTCGGTGACCGCGTACCTCATGAGCCTGTCTGCGGGCCCGGCGCCCGAGGGGGCCGTCACTGTCGCGACCCTAGAAGATCCGCAGAAGGCCGAGCAGGGCAAGGCGATCATCCGCAAGTACGGCTGCTATGGCTGCCACCAGATCAACGGCATGGACAGCGAGTCGCGCATCGGCGTGGAACTCTCGGCGTTCGGCGGCAAGGGCGTGGAAGAACTCTTCTTCGGCTCGCAGACGGAGATCCCGCGGACCTGGAACGACTGGACGTTCAACAAGCTGAAGAACCCGCGCATCTACCAGACCGAGCACGTCGAGCAGTTGATGCCGAACTTCTACCTCGCCGACGAGGACGTCCGCGCCATCCGTGCCTGGCTGCAGAGCCGCATCGAGCGCGTACCGCCCCCGAAGTGGCAGGATCCGCAGAATGTTTCGCGCTGGCAGCCCTTCCGCGATGGCCGACGCATCGTCGAGTTCTACAACTGCCAGGGCTGCCACCAGATCGACGGTCAAGGCGGGAACATCCGCCGCCTCTACGAGGACAACCCGACGGCGGCTCCGCCGATGCTCATCAACGAGGGCGCGAAGGTGCAGCCGCAGTGGCTCTACGGCTTCCTCCAGGCACCCGCGCGCCAGCCCCTGCGTTTCTGGCTCAAGGTGCGGATGCCCACCTTCGGCTTCGACTCGAACCAGCGCACGAAGGTTGTGAACTACTTCAACGCTGGTGCGAAGCTCGACGACCCCTACTTCTTCTGGGACCCGGCCATCGATTCGACGCCCGTGCAGCTCGACGAGGGCAAGAAGCTGATGTCTCAGGACTACTTCTCCTGCTGGTCCTGCCACGTGCGCGGCAGCGAGACGCCCGCCGGCCCCCCCGAGCAGTGGGCGCCGAACCTCGCTTACGCCCACGAGCGGCTCAATCCGCACTGGATTCTCGGCTGGCTCAAGAACCCACAGGCTCTCATGCCGGGAACGAAGATGCCGGCCTTCTACGAGGAAGGTCAGGCTGGCCCCGACGACGTCTTCGGCGGCAACGTCGACCAGCAAATCGCGGCGATGCGCGACTACATCATGTCGCTCGGGGCTGCGGGAGGCGCGGTCCAAGCGGCCGGAGTACCGGGCTACGGCGGCGCAACGGCGCCCGCTGCAGCAGCGGCCCCGGCCCCGGCAGTGGCCCCGGTGCCTGCCCGGGCGCAGGCGCCAGGTCCTGACGGAATGGCATCGGCTCAGGCGCACGGCCCCGGCTGAGAACCTGCTTCTCGTTCCGACGGACCGCCGGCCGTGGGGTACCCCGCGGCCGGCGGTCTCGCGTTCGGGGGTATCGCTTGAAACGGCGCTCCGCATCGAGTTTAAGTCGGGCGGTCGCCGGCCGGTGGCGCGCACGCGGGTGCGACCCGTTCGGTGGTGGTCCGGGCATTCGACGCGTCGCGGTTTCGCGGCCCTTCGACTCGAATAGGGAGACATGGCGATGGCCAGGCGATTCTTGGCGGGTTTCATCCTCGCAGCCTTCACGCTCGCGGCTTCCGGCTGCGGTTGCGCGCACAAGGAGTGGGGTTCCGGAGCGGTCGGCGGTGGTCTCGTCGGGGCCGCTGCGCTCGGAACGGCGGGAGGCGCGATCGCCAACAACGTTCATCCCCCCTTCAAGAGCCAGGACTCCGACCGCGGCGCGGGGATCGGCATCGGCATCGCGACCGGCGCGATCCTCGGTGCATTGATCGGCCACTGCCTGTTCGATCCCGAGCCCTCGACGCCGGCTCCGCCTGCTCCGCCTCCGCCGGCGGCACCCATCGCGAAGAAACTCGTCCTGCGCGGCGTGAACTTCGACTTCAACAAGGCGACCCTGCAGCCGGCCGGACGCCCGATCCTCGACGAGGCTGCCGAGATGCTGAAGGCCAATCCCGACGTCAATATCGAGATCCGCGGCTACACCGACGGCGTCGGATCGGAGGGCTACAACCTCCGGCTATCGGAGCGTCGCGCGCAGGCCGTGAAGGCCTACCTCGTCTCGCGCGGGGTTCCGGCCTCTCGCCTGACGACACGCGGCTACGGCAAGTCCGACCCGGTGGCGACCAACGAGACCGCAGTCGGTCGCGCCCAGAATCGCCGCGTCGAACTGATTCCGCAGTGAGTGGCCGGACGGCGTGCCCACGGGGCGCGCC
>CAMBZJ010000046.1 GCA_945872365.1 Klebsiella pneumoniae | reverse complement strand
GAGGGCGATGCTACCCCCGCGCTACCCCAGCGCCTTTTCGGGGCCCCCTAGGCCGACCTGCGGACAAAGAAAAACCCCTGTGTTTGCAGGGGTTTTTCAGTCATGGGCCGCCGCGGGATCGAACCGCGGACCCGCTGATTAAGAGTCAGCTGCTCTACCAACTGAGCTAGCGGCCCAAGCCGCTGCTTACCCACGGCGCTCAGACCGCGCAACCGCGATCACCCTCCCCCGCCGACCAGCCGTGGCCCCGCGCCCGGAGATCGCCTCGGCCGCTGCACCATCTCCCCGGAGGGCGGATCCGCTGCCCCTTTCGAACCAGCTACGCGCACCCGTCGCCAGGGACTCGCGAACGTGATCGCATCGCTCCATGACCCTTCGGATCGCCGAGCTTGCCTCGCCGGTGGGCCCGCTCGTCGTAGCCCTCGCACCCGGCCCGCGCGCGCCCGTCGTCGCCCTCGCCTTCGCCGACGCCTGGCCGCGCCTGCGGCCGCGACTCGCCTCGCGTACCGGCACCGACCCCGACAGCTGGCGCGCCGCGCACTCCACGACCGATCCCGCCCGGCGCTTGCGCGACTACTTCGCGGGCGACCTGGGCGCACTCGACCCGATCGACGTCGATCTCGGCGGCACCGCGTTCCAGCGCTCGGTCTGGCTGGCGCTGCGGCGCATCGGCCCCGGGCGCACGGCGGCCTACGCCGACGTCGCGCGCTTCATCGGCAACCCGGGCGCGGTACGCGCGGTCGGACTCGCCAACGGCGCGAACCCGGTCTGCCTGGTCGTCCCCTGTCACCGCATCGTCGCGAGCGGCGGCGGACTCGGCGGCTACGGCGGCGGACTCGACCGCAAGCTCTGGCTCCTGCGACACGAAGGCGCGATCGCCCACGCCGACGCCGGGAGCGACCGCCCGCCAAGCCCGGGAAAACGGCCCGTCGCTCGCGAGAAGCGACGGGCCGTCCCGTCTCGAGGGTGAGTGAAGGGGATTGAACCCTCGACCCCCGGAGCCACAATCCGGTGCTCTGCCAACTGAGCTACACCCACCGAGAGACTGCCCGCGAGGTACCGTTACGCCCCGCGATCGTCAACGCGCCACCACCGACCAGCCGGGCGTGGCCGCCGCGATGCCAGCGCCCGAGAACACGGCAACACCCCGAACCGACCGACACGGACACCGACGGCGAGCACCGCCGCAGCCGCACACCCGCCGCGACCACGGCCGCTCGCATCTCAACCGCCACCGGAAACGCGCCAGAAGGGACTCGAACCCCTGACCCACGGCTTAGAAGGCCGTTGCTCTATCCACCTGAGCTACTGGCGCCCGGCTCCGGCTTACGATGGCGAAGCGGTCCAAGTCGGGGCGAGAGGATTTGAACCTCCGACCCCCTGCACCCAAGGCAGGTGCGCTACCAGACTGCGCTACGCCCCGAGAACCGCTCCCTCGCCGCTGCTCCGACTCGGCGAACCCTACGGTGCCCCGGCCCGCCCTGTCAACGCGACCCCGCCCCAACCGGCATGCCATCGCCCGCGTCGAGTTGCGCGAGCAGGGCCGCCATCGCCCGGGCCCGGTGCGAAATCCGGTTCTTCTCCTCGGCGGTCGCCTCGGCGAGCGTGCGACCGCCGAGTTCCGCCGGCGCGAAGATCGGGTCGTAGCCGAACCCGCCGCCACCGCGCGGCGCCGACACGATCTCCCCTTCGAGCACGCCCTCGGCGACGAGCCGACTCCCCCCGTCGGCGAGCACCAGCACGCAGCGGAAGCGCGCGCGCCTCGCCGCCCGATCGCCGCGCGCTTCGCTCTGCGCGATCTCGTCGAGCAACCGCCGGCAACGCCCGGCGTCGTCTAGCCCCGCGCCGCCGTAGCGCGCCGAGTGCACGCCGGGGGCCCCGCCTAGCGCATCGACCTCGAGCCCCGAGTCGTCGGCGAGCGCGGCCCCACCCGTGAAGGCGGCAACGGCCTCGGCCTTCTTCGCCGCGTTCGCCGCATAGGTCGCACCGTCCTCCTCGACCTCAGGCGGCGCCGGGTCGCTCGGCATCGCGACCAGGTCGAGTCGGCCACCTGAGAGCACGCGCAGTTCCGCGAGCTTGCCGGCGTTGCGCGACGCAAGCGCGATCGGGCGTGCAAACGCGCGACGCGCGACGGAGTTCAACCGCGCTTGCGGCGCGCCGTCGCGCGGCCCGCGGCGCCGCCGCGCGTCTTGCCCGCGGCAGCCTTGCCCGCAGCAGCCTTGCCCGCGGCAGCAGCGCGGGAGCCGCCCGGCGCACCGCGTCGCGCGACGGACGCGTGCCCACCCCGGCCCCAGGCCACGGCTTCCTTCTGCAGCTTCTGGATGCCGACGATCGCCTTCCACGCCGCGTCGAGCATCCGGTCGAGATCCTTGCGCCCGAACGTCCGCCCCTCGGCCGTGCCCTGCACCTCGACGAGACCGCCGCTGCCGGTCATGACGAAGTTCGCATCGACCTCGGCACGGCTGTCCTCGCGGTAGGCCAGGTCGACGAGGAGTTCGCCGTCCACGATGCCCACGCTGATCGCACCGACCGGTTCGCGCAGCGGGCTGCGCTCGAGCACGCCGTCGGCGACCAGGCGGTCGAGCGCCCGTGCAACGGCGACCCAGGCGCCATTGATCGCGGCGGTGCGCGTCCCGCCGTCGGCCTGCAGCACGTCGCAGTCGACGAAGAGCGTGCGCTCGCCGAGCGAGTCGAGATCGACCACGGCGCGCAGGCTCCGTCCGATCAGGCGCTGGATCTCGTGGGTGCGCCCGCCCACCTTGCCCTTGCTCGACTCACGGTCGCTGCGGGTGTGCGTGGACCGCGGCAGCATCGAGTACTCGGCCGTGAGCCAGCCGCGCCCCGATCCGCGCAGGAAATCCGGCACCTTCTCCTCGATGCTCACCGCGCAGAGCACGCGCGTGGAGCCCGCCGTCACGAGCGCCGAGCCCTCCGCATGGTCGAGCCAGCCCGGTTCGATGCGCAGCGCGCGCGGTTCGAACGCCTTTCGTCCGTCGATTCTCGTCTTCGGCATCGGTCGCGCCTACCAGCCGTGGTGCACCGCGGCAATCGCCTTCGTCGGCGAGCGGCGCGGGCGCCGACGCCGCCACGATCCGCGCCATGCGGGCCGTGCTGCGCCGGGACGCTTCGGTCGCGCGGCGACGGGGGCCCGCTTGGGTTCCGTCGCGAATGCCCCTTATGGTGTCGTCACCATGCCGATCACCGATCTCCTCGGACGACACGCCACCCTGCCGGTGCGCCGCCTCGCCACGCCGGGCGCCTTCCTCGCACTCGACCCCGGCAATGCGCGGGAGGACGCGCCGGCCCTGCTCCTGCCGCGCGCCGAGGTGCCCGCGAACACCCAGCTCGGCGACGAACTCGCGGTCTTCGTCCACCTCGACTCCGAGGATCGTCCGATCGCGACCACCCGCACGCCCGCGATCGCGCTCGGGGAAGTCGCCTTCCTGCCGGTGCGCAACCTCACCTCCTTCGGCGCCTTCGTCGACTGGGGCCTCCCCAAGGACCTGCTCGTCCCGTTCGCCGAGCAGACCTGCGACTTGCGCGTCGGCGACCGCCACGCGATCGGGCTCTACATCGACGCGACCCGACGACTCGGCGGAACGATGCGCGTAAACCCACTCCTGCGCGAGCCCGGCGAGTTCGAGGTCGACGCCCGGGTCGACGGCGAGATCTGGCGAATCGAGCGTGGCATAGGCACCTTCGTCATCCTGCAGCGCCGCTTCGTCGGCCTCGTGCCGGAAAGCGAGCCGCACGGACTGGCGGTCGGCCAGGCGACGCGCGCACGCATCGCGAACATCCTCGCCGACGGGAAGCTCGAACTCTCGCTGCGCGGCCACGCCTTCGAGGAGATCGAGGGCGACGCTCAGCGCATCCTGGGCGTGCTCGGGCGGCCGGGCGCGCCCCGGGTCGGCGATCGCTCGAGCCCCGAGCAGATCCGGGCGCTCTTCGGCCTGAGCAAGAAGGCCTTCAAGCGGGCCTCGGGCCGCCTCCTGCGCGAGGGCGTCGCCTCCATCGACGAGGACGGTTTCCTCGTGCGGCGTCGCTGAAGGGGGCCGCACCCCCGCAGGCCTCCCGTCAGGCGAGCGCCGACGCCGGATCGCCCCCGCCCGGGGCCCGACGCCGTCATTTTTCGGCCACTCGCTAAAGTCTCGACGCCTCGCGTGCCGACAATCCACCCGGACGAGAGAGTTCGGTCGGGAAGGATACGCGACCCCGGGCCCCTCCACCCCCGGGGACGACGGCGCGAACGAAGCAGGCGAGAGACGCGAGGCACGAATGCAGGAACGGGAACAGGCGGTACGGCTGATCGGCGAGCACCCGCTCGTGCGGCAGGTCATGGACCTGGCCCGCCGGGTGGCGCCGACGGACGTCACCGTCCTGCTCCTCGGCGAGAGCGGCACCGGCAAGGAGGTGCTCGCCCGCGCGATCCATGCAACGAGTCCGCGACGCGATCGCCCCTTCGTCGCCGTCAACTGCGGCGCCATCCCGGCCGAACTCCTCGAGTCCGAGATGTTCGGGCACGAGCGTGGCGCCTTCACCGGTGCGACCAGTGCACGCAGCGGGCTCTTTCAGGCCGCCCACGGCGGCACGATCTTCCTCGACGAGATCGCCGAGATGAGCCCCGCCCTGCAGGTGAAGCTGCTGCGGGTGCTCCAGGACCGCGAGGTCCGCGCGGTCGGCTCCGACCGCACCGTCCGGGTCGACGTCCGCGTCGTCGCCGCGACGAACAAGGACCTCGCCGAGCAAGTCCGACAGGGGCGCTTCCGCGAGGATCTCTTCTACCGTCTGCAGGTGATCCCGATCGCCCTGCCGCCGCTGCGCGAGCGCCGCTCGGACGTGCCGATGCTCGTCGAGCACTTCCTCTCCCGCCACAACGCCGGGCGCGCGCAGCCGGTGTCGATCGCCGAGGACGCGCTCGTCCACCTCTGGGAGTACGACTGGCCGGGCAACGTCCGCGAACTCGAGAACGCGGTCGAACGCCTGGTGGTGCTGTGCGAGGACGGACTCGTCCGCGTCGAGGACCTGGCCCCCAACGTCCGCGCCTTCCTCTCCGAGAAGAGACTCCCCCGGACGACGCTCGGACGCGACGGACTCGACCTGACACGCGCCGTCGAGGAGTTCGAGGGCCGGCTCATCGCCGAGGCGCTCGAACGCACCCGCGGCAACAAGCAGGCCGCCGCACGCCTGCTCGGACTCAAGCGCACGACCCTCGTCGCGAAGCTCCGCAAGTACAGCTTCGACGGCAAGGACGAACCGACCGGGCACGCCTCGGCCGCCGCCGGCGGGCTCGCGCGCGCCTGATCGAGGAATCACGCCATGGCGACAGCACATGCGAACGGCGCGAGCGGGCCCGGCGACCCGCACGACGACGCCGCGGGCCGGCCCGCCGGCGAGCGCGGCCGGATCCTGATCGTCGAGGACGACGTCGACGCACTCGACCTGATCGCCCACCTGGTCGAACGCGCCGGCTACGCGGCGCTGCGCGCACCCGGTGGCGTCGAGGCCCTCGACCTGCTGCGCGAAAACGAGGTGGACGTCGTCCTGCTCGACGTGATGATGCCCGGCGTCGACGGCCTCGAGGTCTGTCGCCGCCTGAAGGCCTCCGAGGCGACCGCCGGCCTGCCGATCGTGCTGCTCACCGCACTCGACGACATGGAGACGCGCGCCGCCGGCATGAAACTCGGCGTGAGCGAGTTCCTCACCAAGCCGATCAACGTGGACGAACTCGAGCGCCGGCTCGAGACCCAGGTCGGCGTGCGTCGCCGCGCGGCCGAGTTCGAGCGGGTCGGCCGCCGCCTCGACGAACTCGAGGGCTGACGCGCCGCGCAAGCCACGCAGGCCGTGCAGGCCGCGCAGGCCGCACCGACCGCTCGGCCAGTGTTCCCGCCAAGAATTTCCGATGCCGCCGCGATCGCGGGGGACCCCGCGGCGTTGACATGCCGGTGCGGCGCGTGATCTCACGGGCGCCATGCACGCCCAACCGTCGTTTCGCTCCTTTGCCGCGGGGCTTCGCTCGACCGGCCTCGTCCTGCTCTCCCTCTCGATCGCGGCCTGCAGCAACTCGAACGGCGGCGACGACCAACCACGGCAGATCCTCGTCTTCGGCGCCGAGGCGAATCGCCTCCACGCCTACGAACCCTACGACGGCGACATCCACCAGGTCGTGATCCCGAGCCAGCGCGACCAGCCCGACTCCGGTCGCGACATCAATGCGCAAATCTGCTTCGACCCCGACGGCTCGCACCGGTTCATCGCCGGCGAGGACACGAACCAGCCAAACCCGCTGCAGGGCTGGGGCTTCTTCCAGTTGAACGGCGACGCGGTGGGCAACCTGAGCGCCGCACAGATCGGCAAGCTCACGCCGACCTATCAGGGCTCGGTCGACAACGCCGAGAACTACGGCTGCGGCTTCCTCGCCGACGGGCGCCTCGTGACGAGCGACGTCGGCGACGAGGCGACGGGCCCCGCCAACGGACAGCTCATCCTCTGGTTCCCGCCCTTCGACTCCCGGGAGGTGCGTTACTGCAAGCTCGACGTCTCGATCGGCACGGCGGGCGGCATCTGGGTCGACGCGCAGGACCGGGTCTACGTCACGAGCGCGCGCGGCGAGCCGGGCGTCTACCGCTACGACCCGCCGTTCCCCACATCGAACGACGCCTCCGGCGGCTGTGGCAAGGTCGACGTGACCGGCGCACCGCTCGCCGACTCGGTCCGCAAGACGAGGGTCATCCCGACCGACGCGAACATCCTCACGCCGAACGCGGTCGCCCCGGCGCCCGACGGCGGCTTCTACGTGTCGAGCGTGATCAACGGCGTCATTGCGCAATACGACTCGAACTACGCCTTCGTGCGCCGCGTGCTCGAGCCGCCGGCGGGCGAGACCCTCGGCCCGGTCCCCTTCTCGACCGGCACGCCGCTCGGCATCGGCGTCGACTCGCGCGGGACCCTCTACTACGCCGACATCGGGGTCGTCGTGGATTCGAGCGGCGTCGGACCCGGCCGCAAGACCGGCACCATGCGCAAGATCGCCTTCGTGAAGGGAGAGCCGCAGCCGCCGGTGACGATGCAGTCGGGCCTCGACTTCCCCGACGGGATCGGCATCCTCGAGGAGTGATCCGCACCGCTCACCCGGCGACGCCGCGCCTTGCGCTCGTCGCCTGTCTCGCCGCGAACCTCGTCGTCACCGCAGCCCCTCCCGCCGCGTACGCGCGCGCCGCGGCGAGGGCAGGTCGGACCAACCGCACCGCTGCCGCGAACCCCATGAGCCCGCCGGGCGACGTCGGCCAGGAGCAGGCGTCGACGCCGACGCCCGCGCCGCATCGCGCGATCAGCGTGACCGGCGAACTCGTCGAGACCGGATGCTTCTTCATGGCGGGACGCCGCGGCCCGCACCACCGGGCCTGCGCGATGGGCTGCGCGCGGGCCGGGCAGCCGATCGCGATCGTCGACGACTCCGGTGTGTTGCGGCTCGCGATCCTCGACCACCGCAACGAGCGGCCCGAGAATCCGCTCATCGAGCACCTCGGCCGCCGGGTCGAACTCGCCGGGACCGCGGTCGAGGCGGGCGGGGTGAACGCGATCCTTGTGGAACACGTCCGTCCGCTGTCACCGCCGCGCGACGACGACTGACGGCCGCCAAGCGCTTTGCACCGGAGCCCGCGCCGGCTTCGGCGGCGCCGATGACGTCGGCGCGGTCGTCTCGCGGCGCCGCGCGACCGGCCGACCAGAGCACCTGGCGCGCGATCCCGCGCCACACCCGGACGTCGCGCACGGTCACGCCGGAGCGCGCGAACAGCGAGCGCACGTCGCGCACGATGTGCACCGGGTTCTGCGCGGAGAGGAAGCCAATCGCGCCGAGCGCCTGCTCTAAGTGCTCGATCATCTCCTCGCGCTCCCGGGCCGTCGCCGGCCGCTGCGCGTCGGACTCCGGCTCGCGTCGCGCCGCGCGCCCGCGGCGGCCGGCTTCGGCGGCGTTCATCGGCATCGCTGCCGCGTCCGCTGCCGCGTCCGGTGCCGCGACGGTGCTCCCGCGCGGGGCGGGCGTCCCGCGTTGTGGCGGCGCCTCGCCCGACAGGCTCGCCAGCAGGACCTCGTAGGCGCAGACGGCGACGGCCTGCGCGAGGTTCAGCGAGGGATAGTCGTCGGACGTCGGGATCCGGATCGTGCGCTGGCAGAGACCGAGCTCCGCATTGGAGAGGCCGTGGTCCTCCGGGCCGAAGACGAGTGCGACCGACCCGCGCCGGGACGCCGCGACCACCTCGGCCGCGATCGTGCGCGGCTCCGCGGGCGAGTCGGGCGGCGTCGTCGGACGGCCGACGGTGCCGACGACCAGGTGACAGTCGGCGATCGCATCGGCGAGGGTGGCAACGGTCCGACGGCGCGCGAGCACGTCGCCGGCATGCGCCGCCATGCGCTCCCCGACCCGTCCGACGCGGGTCCGCGGCGCGACCACGACTAGGTCGCCGAGGCCCATGTTCTTCATGGCCCGCGCGACCGAGCCGACGTTGCCGCCACGGCGCGGTCGCACGAGCACGACCCGGATCCGCTCGAGCATCGCCCGATGGTGCTACCGCACCCCGGCCGGCGATGCGACGGTTCGCCGCGCAGGACGCGGGTCGACAAGGCCCGGTGGCCTCCGATATACCGCAAGGCAATGCTGCGAGCTTCGCGCGCCCCGCTGACGGCGGTTCTTCTCTCGTGTTTCGCCCTGTTCGGGTGCCCGAACGGCCAGAGCCGGGTCATCCCGCCGGCGCCGACGGCGGCCCCGGGCGCCGGGATCACCTACTTCTACGTCGCCGAGGCGAGCAGCCCGAACCTCGAGACCTACGGCGGGGCGCTCGCGACCTACCGGGTCGGCGACGACGGACTGCTCCTGGCCGATCCGATCTCGGTCATCCCGATCGTCGGGGCGCGGCGCGTCGTCAAGCACCCGGACCTGCCGGTGCTCTATGTCGCCGGTGCAAACCAGGTCTTCGCGTTCGACATCGCCGGCGGCGAACCGGTTTCGCTATGCGGCCCGGGGGTCTCGCTCGCGCCGCCATGCGCGACCGATCCGCGCTTCGGCTCGAATCCGCAGGACATCACCTTCGCCAAGAGCGCCGATACCTGGTTCCTCTATCTCACCGAGGGCGGCGGCGGTCAGAACACCGACTACATCACGCGTCTCGCCGCCTACCCGCTCGGCGATCGCGGCGAGTTGCCGGGCAACGCCACCTCGCAGGTCTCGAACTTCAACTCCACCAACTACCGCAGTGCAGCCATCTTCCCGGATATCGGCTTCGCCTTCATCGCCGATGCCGGCTCCTCGATCATCTGGCGCTACCAGCTCTCGGACGACGGGAACCTCCCCGAACCGCCCACCTCGCCGACCCCGGTCGGCGGATCGCCGACGCCCGCGCCGACCCCCACCCCGGTGATCTCGCCCACGCCTTCGCCGAGTCCGACGGCGGTGCGCGCCTGGGCCCCGGCCCGCATGGCACAGCTCGAGCTGCCCGTCCCGGGCCGCTCCTGCCCGGCACCGGCGCCGGCCGTCGCCGCATGCCCGACACCGGTCCCCGGCGGCCAGAAGCTGCTCTACGTCGTGCAGGCGAACCAGAAGCGACTGTCGGTCTACTACGTGCCGACGAGCTCGGAGTTCGCCGGCTTCCTCGAGAAGAACCCGCAGAGCGAGTCGAACACGCGCAGCGCCTACAACGGTTTCACCTTCGATCCATGCGGCACCCACGTCTACGCCGCCGCCTTCACGAGCGGCCAGGTCGACGTCTTCGGGATCGACGAGTACGGCTGCTTCATCGACGGCCCCCAGTCGGCCACCTTCTCGGATCCGTCGAGCTACCCGACGGGCGTGGCCTATGTGACGCTGCGATCGCCCTCGGGCAGCGGGCTGCAGGACGCGATCCTGGTCTCGCTCGGTGGGGCGAACCGCGTCGACGCCTATGCCGTGGCGCCGGACGGATCGATCGACAACCGGCCCTTCTCGAGCACGGGAACGCGCGACGGAACCTTCCCGGCCGATATCGCCGCCTACGTACCGGTTCCTTAGGAGAGCGCGAGAGATGGAAGTCGAAGTGCTGAACGGCCTCGGTTTCGACCACGGGCTCCTCGTCTTCGCGCGCTTTGCGACGATGGCGTTCTTCGCGATCGTCCTCCTGCAGTCGTCGCTCGACAAGCTGGTCGACCCCGAGGGCAACCTCGCCTTCCTGTCGAGCCACTTCGAGAAGACGCCGATCCCGGCCGAGGCGGTGCGCCCGATGTTCTGGGCCCTCACGGTGCTGGAGTTCACCGCCGGGCTGCTGTGCGCGCTCGCGATCCCGACCTTCAGCTTCGCGACCGGCGGGTGGCTCGCGCGCTGGGGGCTCCGCATCGCCGTCCTCGCCCTGCTCTCGCTCCTTTTGGGACAACGCCTCGCGCGCGACTACGCCGGGGCGGCGGTGCTCGCCGGGTACTTCGCGGTGGCCCTGCTCGGCCTGATCGCACTCGCCATCGGCCGCTGACCGCGGCCCGGCCCGGCCCGGCTCGCCCGCTCCCGCTCGCTGAGGGGAGACTCTCCCCGGAGGCGGCCGCCCGTCGCTCCTCACAGGTGGCGACGGTGGCCGGATCGGCGCGACCCTACGAGCGGTGGCCGGATCGGCGCGACCCTACGAGACCTTCTGCTGGATCTCCTCGCGGATCGAGTAGAGCTTCTGGCGCGCCTCGGTCACGTAGATGTCGAGGTTGCGGCGGTGGTTCGCGAGCATGCTCGTGTCGCGGCCGTTGAAGACGACGAGCGGCTTCATCATCGCGCAGCGCTCGAGCGGCGCCTGGACCTCGGCGAAGAGCTGCCCGAGCTGCGGGCTCTGCTTGAGTTCGTTGCGGTACTCGATCTCGACCGCCGGGGCGAGGTGCGCGATCGTGTGACAGTAGCCCTGGATCTTGTAGAAGATGTCGTCGATCTGGAACCAGGACGGATCGGTCTTGTAGAGCTCCGCGTGACCGTCGCCGAGCAGGTCGCCCCAGGTCTGGATGAGCCGCGCGAGTTCGACCCTACGGCCCATGAGCGGCCGCGAACGCGGCGGGTTCGTCTTCAGGCCGTCGACGTAGTCCTTCAGGTTGTGCACGGCCTCGCGGTAGCGGCTCTCGGCCGACGGGAACATCCACTTGCGGGGGTCGTTGCGCAGGTTGTTGTCGGCCGAGACCAGGTTCGTGTCGAAGGGGTCGCTCGACACCTTGGTCATGTTGTCCTTGAACACGCGGAGCGACTCGCGCAGCGACTGGAGGATGCCCATCTGGCGGTTCGAATTGTTGTCCGCGCCGAGCGCCGGCCCGAGCGGCGGCAGGTCGTTCGGCCGCCAGCCGGTCGGCCCGTCGAGCTCATGCTCCATGATCGTCGCGGCCGTGATCGCGAAATTCTCGCCGGGAGCCGGCGTGACGCCTCCCTCCGGCCTGACGTAGAGGATGCTCAACTGGTCGTGGACCTTCTGCATCGAGTCGAGCACGAACGGCGTCGCGAGCGCGAGGAGCGCCAGGATGGCGAGGATGATCTTGTAGAGGCTTCGCATGGTTCTCCCCGGGCGCAGCGCCGCTGCGCGATCTTTCGACGACCCAGCCTCTTATCGCGACGCGGCGGCACAGTCCAAGAAGCCGCGCCCCGGGCGGAGGGCACGGCGGACCTGGCGGTTGACCTCGCGGGAGCCGCCCCCGTAAGACGTCGGGTGGTCGGACCCGACCTGCGGGGTCCGGCCGGCAAGGGAGCTTCCGCCCGGGGAGCCCGCGACACCCGACAGAACGAGGAGAAACCGGTGGGAAAGATGCTCGAGGATCGCGTCGCCGTCGTGACCGGCGCCGGACGCGGGATCGGACGCGGGGTCGCCATCCTGATGGCGAGCCACGGCGCCAAGGTGGCCGTCGCCGACTACGGCGTCTCGGGCGACGGCTCGGAGCCGTCGAGCGAGCCCGCCAACGAGGTCGTCGCCGAGATCACCGCGGCCGGCGGCACGGCGATCGCCGTGGCCGACACAGTCGCGACGATGGAGGGCGGCAAGCGGATCGTCCAGTCGGCGCTCGACGAGTGGGGGCGGATCGACATCCTCGTCACCTGCGCCGGCATCCTGCGCGACCGCATGATCTTCAACATGAGCGAGGAGGACTACGACGCGGTCCTCGCAACACACCTCAAGGGCACCTTCTCCTGCGTGCGCGCCGCGGTCGGCCCGATGCGCGAGCAGGGCTCGGGGCGCATCATCACCTTCACGTCGGGATCGGGTCTCTTCGGCAACCCCGGGCAGTCGAACTACGGGTCGGCCAAGAGCGCGATCGCGGGCTTCACCAAGACGATCGCGCGCGACCTCGGCAAGTACGGCATCACCGCGAACTCGATCTCGCCGGTCGCGGGTACCCGCATGACGCTCACCGACGCCTATTTCAAGGCGCGCGAGGTCCGCAAGGCGCAGGGTATCGTGCGCGAAGAGCGCGGCGTCGCGTCGATCGAGAACCTCTCGCCCGACGACGTCGCGCCGATGGCGGTCTTCCTCGCGAGCGACGGCGCGGCCGCCGTGAACGGCCAGATCTTCCTGTGTGCCGGCCCTTCCTATGCGCTGGTGTCCTACCCGCGCCCGGTGGCGACGATCTTCAAGGAGTCGCGCTGGACGGTGGACGAACTGATCGCGACGGTGCCCGACACGCTCATGCTCGGCGTCGCCAACCCGGCCCCGCCGCGCGCGAGCGACGGCAAGGGCGCGTGAGGAGATCGCCATGCCAGCCAACCTGAAGGGAAAAGTCGCCATCGTGACCGGGGCCGGACGCGGCATCGGACGCGGCATTGCCATGCTGCTCGCGGCCGAGGGCGCGTCGGTCGTCGTGAACGACCTCGGCTGCTCGGTCGACGGCGCCGGGCGCGAGGCCCAGGCCGCCGACCAGGTCGTCGCGGAGATCCGTGCCGCCGGCGGCACGGCCCACCCCAACCACGACTCGGTTGCGGATTTCGACTCGGCCGGCCGCATCGTGCGCTCGGCGGTGGACGCCTTCGGACGCCTCGACGTGCTCGTGAACGTCGCCGGCATCCTGCGCGACCGCATGATCTTCAATATGAACGAGGAGGAGTGGGACGCGGTGATCGCGACCCACCTGAAGGGCACCTGGAACTGCACCCGGCACGCGGCCGGCCTGATGCGCAAGCAGAAGAGCGGGCGCATCATCTCCTTCACCTCGACCTCGGGCCTCTACGGCAACCCCGGGCAGGCGAACTACGCGGCTGCGAAGGACGGGATCGCGGGGCTCACGCGGGTGGTCGCCCGCGAACTCGGCAAGTACGGCATCACCGTGAACGCGATCGCACCGATCGCGCAGACGCGCATGATCGCGAGCGTCCCGAAGGGCGCCGCCGCCGCCAAGGAGTCGCGCGGAATCGCGACGCCCAAGGCGAACCCGGCGGCGACCGTCGGCGAACCCGACGACGTGGCGCCGATGGTCGCCTATCTCGCTACCGACGCCGCGGCCGACGTGAACGGCCAGACCTTCGTCGTGAACGGCGGCATGATCGCCCGCATCTCCGACCCGGCACCGGCGCGCACGATCACCAAGCGCTCGCGCTGGGAGGCCGAAGAACTCGCGCTGGTGTTCCCGCGCACGCTCGGACTCGACATCCCGAACCCCGCCCCGCCCAGGCCCAAGACCGAGGGTTGAGTCCCGGGCCGTCTGGCTGCAACGCGTCTGCGTGCGCCGGGAACGGGCGCACGGCCGAGGACGATCGCCGCGCCCGGCGCGCCCGGCGCGCACGACCCGAACTACCGCGCACGACCTCGCTTCTCCGCCGGGCCGCGGCGCCTCGGGCGAGCCTCAGGCGGCGACGGCCGCCTTCAGCGCTTCCTCGAGCCGCGGGTGGCGGAAGCGGTAGCCCGCCTGCTCGGCGACGCGCGGCAGTACGCGCTGCCCGGTGAGCAGCATGTCGGACATCTCGCCGAGCGCGATGCGCAGCACGGGTGCGGGCACCGGCGCCCACGACGGGCGTCCGAGCGCGGCGCCGAGCGCCTTCGAGAGGTCGCGCATCGTGCGCGGATCGGGTGCGGTCGCGTTCATCGCCCCCTCGACCGGGTGGCCCAGGGCGAAGGCGATCATGCCGCAAGCGTCGTCGAGGTGGATCCACGACATCCACTGGCGACCGCTGCCGAGCGGCCCGCCGACGAACATCTTGAAGGGTGTGACCATCTTGGCGAGCGCGCCGCCGCCGGGACCGAGCACGACGCCGATGCGCGCGCGCACGACGCGCATCCCGAGCGCCTCGGCGCGCCGGGCCGCGGCCTCCCAGTCGACGCAGATCGAGGCGAGGAAGTCGGTTCCGGCGGGCGACGTCTCGTCGAGTTCCTCGTCGCCGTGCGGGCCGTAGAAGCCGACCGCGGAGCCGGAGACGAGCACCTGCGGCCGGCGGTCGAGGGCCGCGCAGGCGTCGACGAGTGCGCGCGTCGTGCCGATGCGGCTGTCGCGGATCACCTGCTTGCGCGACTCGCTCCAGCGTCCCTCGGCGATCGACTCGCCGGCGAGGTTCACGATCGCGTCGCAGTCGCGGACGGCGTCCTGCCAGCGCGCGGCATCGTCGGGGCGCGGCACGGCGAGCATCTCGACGCCCGTCGTCCCCGCGGGCCGGGCCGACGGTTTGCGGCTCAGGATGCGCAGGGCGTGGCCTCCCTGCGCGAGCAGCTCGCAGAGCGGCCGGCCGATGAACCCGGTGCCGCCGGTGATCAGGATGCGCATCGCATGTCCTCCCGTCCCGACTCTGACCCATCGGCGGGCTCGCGCAAAGCAGCGACCGACACCCCGCGAAGCCGCCCCGGCCCCCGCCAGGCTCTGGGGCGACGTGCAGCGATCGCCTGCGGCCCGGTCCGGGCAGCGGAACCGCTTCCCGGACCCGGGCCGCTCGGGATAGGTACGGGGGAGCGCCACACCGCACGGATTCCCCGACGGTCGAAGCAGCACGAGGAGCCGCCATGAAGCCCGATCTCGTCATCCGCGGAGGAACCGTCGTCGACGGCAGCGGTGGCCCGACGTTCGTCGCCGATGTCGTCGTGTGCGGCGACCGCATCGCCTCGATCGGCCGCCACGAAGGCCCGGCCGGGGAGGTGATCGACGCAAAGGGCATGATCGTCACGCCGGGCTTCGTGGACGTCCACACCCACCTCGACGCCCAGATCACCTGGGACCCCCTCGGCGCGCCGTCGAACGAGCATGGCGTCACGTCGGCAGTCGTCGGCAATTGCGGCGTCGGCTTCGCGCCGTGCCGCCCCGGCGACCGCGACTACCTCATGTTCCTCATGGAGGGCGTCGAGGACATCCCGCGCGAGGCGATGCGCGAGGGCCTGAAGTGGGGCTGGGAGACCTTTCCCGAGTATCTTGCGGCGATCGCGCGTCAGGATCTCGGCATCAACATCGGCGCCCACCTGAGCCACGCGCCGCTGCGGGTCTGGGCGATGGGCGAGCGCGGGGCGACCGATACCCCGGCGACCGAAGGCGAACTCGCGGCGATGCGCGCCGCGGTGCTCGAGGCGATGCGCGCCGGCGCACTCGGCTTCGCCACCGGTCGCACGACCATGCACCGCACGCCGAGCTGGGATCCGGTGCCGGGAACCTTCGCCGACCGACGCGAACTCGACGCGCTCGCCGGTGCGCTCGCCGAGTACGGCGGTGGCGTCTTCGAGATGGTGCCGCTCGGCGTTGGCGGCGAGGACGCCGGCGGCTTCGCGAAGGACTTCGAGTGGATGCTCCCGGTCGCACTGGCGACCTCGCGCCCGATCAGCGTCGGGCTCCTGCAGGCCCTCGCCTACCCCGACGCATGGAAGGAGGCGATCGCGCTCTGCGACGAGGCCGCGCGGTGCGGCGCGCGCATCCTGCCACAGACCGCCGTGCGCAGCGTCGGCGTGCTGCTGTCGCTCGGCGGCGGGCTCTCCCCGCTCGCGCTCTTCCCGGAGGGCTTCGACCTGCTGTCGCGCCCGCTCGACGAGCAGCGCGCGGCGCTCCGCGACCCGGCGATGCGCGAGAAACTCGCCACGAGCATGCGCGGGACGACCGGCGACATCCTCGGCGGCATGGCAACGCTGCGCCACCTGTTTCCGCTGCACGACCGCGGCGTCCTCTCCTACGACCTCGATCCCGCGCAGAGCGTCGACGCGGTCGCGCGCGCGACTGGACGCGAGCCGGGGGAGATCATCCTGGAGCACCTGGTCGAGACCGAGGGGCGCGGTCTCTTCATCGTGCCGCTCTTCAACCCCGACCTCGAAGCGGCCGCCGCCCTGCTCTCGCACCCGCTCTCGACCATCGGGCTCGGCGACTCCGGTGCGCACACCTCCCAGACCTGCGACGCGAGCTACGCGACTTTCTTCCTCGCCTTCTGGGCGCGGGAGCGCCGGCTCATGCCGCTCGAGCGGGCGGTGCGCAAGCTGACCTTCGACCCCGCGATGCTCTGGGGGATCCCGCGCCGCGGGCTCGTTCGCGCCGGCTGGCAGGCCGATCTCAACGTGATCGACTTCGATCGGCTCGACCTCGGTCCACCCGAACTGCGCCACGAATTCCCGGCCGGGGCGCCGCACTTCGGGCAGAAGTCGCGCGGCTATGCGGCGACGATCGTGAACGGAACGGTGCTCATGCGCGACGGCGCCCACACCGGCGCGCTCCCCGGACGACTGCTGCGCAACGAGCTCTGCGCGGACTGATCCACCCCCGGGGAACCGAATGCGCTCGGACCACGGCTGCCCTTCGCGGCCTGCGGCGACGCGCGCCCACTGGCTCCGACCGCGTACCGGTTGTTCCGGAGCCGGCCACTGGGAGCGGGACGCTCGAGACGCAAGCCGAAGCAGCTTGACATGTGAAAATTAATCGCTTAGGGGTCGATCAAGCTCGTCCATCCACCGAGCGTGGAGGAGAATCCCGTGAAGGAGAGCATCCACATGGCCGCCGCGATCACGCTGGCGCTCGCCAGTTCGGCCCATGCCAAGTGCCCGGCGCGACTCTCGGGCACCTATTCGGGATATGCGACGCTGGACTCGGCGAACAGCGGGGACAGTTCGGAAATCCACGGCAAGCGGGTCAAGGTGATGACGCTCCGCTCCGACGGCACGGGCCACGTCGACAAGTACTTCCGCGTCGATGGGAGCGACCCGGTCGGCCTGAAGGAGATGCCGCCCACGGACATCGCGTTCTCGTTCGACAAGGAGACCTGCACGCTGCGGATCTGGAAAACCTCGGTCGGCACCTCGGCGGCCGATCTGGGCTTCGCGGTGGCCAGCGGGGGCAGCATTCTCTACGGCATCGGCCAGAGTCCGGCAGCGACCCCAGGCCAGTTCCTGCCCGACACCAATCTCTACGTCTTCACCAGGCAATAGCCGCGGATCGAACCGAGGCGATCGCGGCGTCGGGTCGGGGGGGGGGGGGGGGGGGGC
>CAMBZJ010000045.1 GCA_945872365.1 Klebsiella pneumoniae | reverse complement strand
GAGCCTGCGGGCGTGCTCGCACGCGACCTGCGCGAGTGCCTGCTCATCCAGCTGCGTCAGCGCGGAGCGGGCGACGGGCCCGCGGCGTCGATCGTGCGCGACCACATCCACGTGCTCGAGGCCCGTCGCTTCGACAAGCTCGCCCGGGACCTCCATCTCGGCCAGGACGAGGTTGCCTCCGCCGCGGCGCTCATCGCCTCGCTCGAGCCGAAGCCGGGCCGCGACTTCGCCTCGCAGGACGTCCGCTACGTACTGCCCGACATGTTCGTCGAAAAGATGGACGGCGAGTACGTCGTCCTGTTGAACGACGACGGAATGCCCCGGTTGCGCGTGAGCAATGCCTATCGCCGCCTGCTGATCGACCAGGATGGTTCGGCCGAGGCGAAGAACTACATCCGGGAGAAGCTCTCCGCCGCGCAGTGGCTCATCCGCAGCATCCAGCAGCGGCAGAGCACCCTCTTCAAGGTGACCAGCTCGATCGTCGGCTTTCAGAAGGAATTCCTCGATCATGGCGTGAAGGCGCTCAAACCCTTGCGCCTGAAGGACGTCGCCGAGGACATCCGCATGCACGAGTCGACGGTGAGCCGAGCGACCGCGAACAAGTACGTCCACACCCCGCAGGGAACCCTGGAATTGAAGTACTTCTTCACTTCCAGCATCCGGTCCTCCGACGGCGAGGACCTCTCGGCGGAGTCCGTCAAGGAGCAGATCCGGGGGATCATCGGATCCGAGGATCCGCGCCGGCCCTTGAGCGACCAGCACATCGCCCAGGTGCTCGCCGACAGCAACGTCGAGATCGCGCGACGCACCGTGGCCAAGTACCGTGAGATCATGGGGATCTTGCCGTCTTCCAAACGGAGACAGATGGCGTGAGCAATAATAAGGACATTCCGATCACCGTGACGTTTCGTCACCTCGCACCCACCGAAGCGCTGCGTGCCCACGCGGAGAGCAAGCTCGCCGGCCTCGCCGGGCAGGTTCCCGGCGCCACCGACGTGCACGTCGTTCTCGAAGTGTCGCCGCACCACCACCGGCAGTCGGCCGAGATCACGGTGCACGCGGACGGCCACCACGTCCTGCAGGCGCACGAGGAGACCAGCGACCTCTACCAGTCCATCGACGCCGCCGTGGCCAAGCTGCAGAGCCAGGCCCGCACCCTGCGGGGCAAGGTGATCGAGGCGCCGAGGCGCGAGGCCTCGACCCGGCGCCGCCCGGGATCCTGAGCCGACCGGCATGACGATCACCGACATCCTGGGCGCCGACCGGATCCTGCCGGAGCTCTCGGCGACCACGAAGGCCGGCGTCCTCGAGGAGCTGGCTGGTCTGCTCGCCGGGCCGACCGGCACCGATCCCGCCCGGCTCCTCGAGGTCCTGCGGGAGCGCGAGCGGCTCAACAGCACGGCCATCGGGGAAGGTATCGCGATCCCGCACGGTCGCCTGCCCGGCCTCAAGGGAGTCGTCGCCGGCTTCGCGCGCAGCACCCCGGGGATCGACTTCGATTCGGTCGACGGACAGCCGACGCACCTGTTCTTCGTACTCGTCGCACCCGACGACGCGGCCGCGATGCACCTCAAGGCGCTCGCGCGCATCTCGCGCCTCCTGAAGGACAAGGAGTTCCGAGCCCGCCTACTCGGCCTGTCGATGCGCGACGCAATCCTGGGGGCGATCGTCGCAGAGGACGCGAAATTCTGAGCACGCGCGAGGATCGCCCGGCGGGTCCGGCCGTCGTCACGGTGGCCGAACTCGCGGCACTGCAGGGATCGTTGCGCCTCGATCTCGTCGCCGGCCGCGGGGGGCTCTCCCGGGTGATCGAGGCGCCGCGCATCCAGAAGCCCGCACTCGCGCTCGCGGGCTACCTCGACCAACTTCACCCGCGTCGCGTTCAGGTGCTGGGCAACGCCGAGATCGGATACGTCGAGCGACTCGAGCCGGCCGCGGCCGAGAGTCGGCTCGATGCTCTCTGCGGGACCTCTCTCGCCTGCCTCGTCGTCGCCAACGGCAACGCCATCCCGCCGGTGCTGCGCCGCGCCGCCTCACGCCACCGGGTTCCCCTGTTCGCCACCGAGCAGCGCACGGCTGCGACGATCCGGGCGCTCGCCCGCTGGCTGGAGGATCGCTTCGCCCCTGAGACGTCGCTGCACGGCGTCCTCATGGACGTGCTCGGCCTCGGCGTGCTGCTCCTCGGCAAGAGCGGGATCGGCAAGAGCGAGGCGGCGCTCGCCCTGCTCGGTCGCGGTCACCGCCTGGTCGCCGACGACATCGTGCGAGTTCGCGAGTCGCCCCCGGGTTCGCTGCTCGGCCGCGCCCCGGAGGGGCTGCGCCACCATATCGAGATCCGCGGCCTCGGCGTCCTGAACGTGGCAGACCTCTTCGGTGCGCTCGCGACGCTCGACGAGGCCCGGGTCGACCTCGCCGTCGAATTCGTCGAGGAGAGCGACGGGGCACCGATCGACCGCCTCGGGATCGACGCGCGGACGCTCCCGGTCCTCGGCGTCGGGGTTCCCCACCTCCAGATCCAGCTCCGGCCGGGCCGCGACGTGGCGACCATCGTCGAGGTCGCGGCGCGCAACCAGATGCTCAAGCGCCGGGGAGTCCACTCAGCACGCCGCTTCGTCGCCGGAGTCGCGCGCCGGGCACGCGAGCGCCCCCCGCATTAGCGCCGTCGGCGAGGTGCCGGTTCCGTACGGGGCGAGCGCCTTCCCGGTGTCGGTAGGTCCGCTTGCAACCGCGGCCCGACGTGGAATGACTGAAGCGGGTGGAAACGTGACTAAGAACCCGCTGCAGGTGGCCGTGATCACCGGCCTTTCGGGCTCGGGCAAGAGCACTGCGATCCACGTGCTCGAGGACCTGGGCTTCTACTGCATCGACAACCTGCCCGCTGTGCTGATCCCGCGATTCCTCGACCTCTGCGAGGAGAGCGACGAGGTGTCGCGCGTCGCTCTCGGCATCGACACCCGCGGCCGAGGCTTTCTCGCCGAGTTGCCCCGCGTTCTCGAGGAGATCCGCGCCCGCGGCCACCGCGCCCAGGTGGTCTACCTCGAGGCCTCCGACGACGCCCTGGTGCGGCGCTTCAGCGAGACCCGGCGACCCCACCCGATGGCCGAAGGCAGCGACGTCGCCGGTGGGATCCGCCGCGAGCGCGAGCGGCTCGCTACCCTGCGCGAGCAGGCCGATCGGATCCTCGACACGACCGCCTTCACCTCGCAGGAACTGCGCGAAGAGTTGCGCGGCGTCTTTGGGCGCGACGGCGGGGTGGACGGCCTGCGGGTGAACCTGGTCTCCTTCGGGTTCAAGTTCGGTCTCCCGGCCGATGCCGACGTGGTCTGGGACGTCCGCTTCCTCCCCAACCCCTTCTACGTCGGCGAGCTTCGGCCGTTGACCGGCCTCGACGCGCCGGTGGCCGACTACGTACTGTCGGATCCGTCGACTCGGCGCTTCCTCGAGATCGCCCGGGAGTTCCTGGACTTCGCCCTGCCGCGCTACCAGCGCGAGGGCAAGACCTACCTGACGGTCGCGGTTGGCTGCACCGGCGGGCGCCATCGCTCGGTCGTGCTGGTGGAACGCCTGCGCGGAATGCTAGACGGCCACAAGGCCGAAGTCGTCGTCCGGCATCGCGACATTCGACGCTAGCGCGCGGGCGGTTTCGGTTGCAGTCTGGGGTAGGGACGGGAGTCGCAATTGCAGGGAAGCGCGATGCAGAAAGCCGGGGCCGTTCAGGCCGGTCGGGCGCCAGTCGGCGCGGTGGTGGTTGGTCACGGACGCCTAGCGGCCGACATGGTCGAGGCGCTCGTGAGCGTCGTCGGCGAGGTCGACGCTGTCGAGGGGATCGTCTGTACTCCCACCGACGACCAAGCGGTGGTGCGTGGCCGCATTCTCGACGCGATTGGCCGTGTCGACCGGGGTGCCGGCGTGGTCGTGCTTACCGACATGCTCGGCGACACGGCCTCCAACGCCGCGCTCTCGATCACCCGCGACCGCCTCGATCTCGAAATGGTCGCGGGCGTCAACATGCCGATGCTGCTCAAGCTGACGACCTGCCGCTGCGGTCCGAGCGCGGCCGATCTCGCCGAAACGCTCCGGCGTTACGGCCAGGAGCACATCCTGCGTCCCACGCGCAGAGCCTGATCCCGCGGAGTCCGACCATGCGCCGAACTTTTGAGATCAAGAACCGGCTCGGTCTCCACGCCCGCGCTGCCGCCCAACTTGTGGGGCTGACCGCGAGTTTCAAGTCCGACGTGACGATCGAAAAGGACGGCCAGTCGGTGAATGGCAAGAGCATCATGGGTCTCATGATGCTGGGCGCCGGCTTGGGCTCCACGATCGAGGTCGAGGCGCAGGGGGAGGATGCCGCGCAGGCGCTCGACGCCATCGCGGCGCTCATCGACGCCCGCTTCAACGAGTCGCAGTAGCCGCCGGTCGCGACGGGTTCAGAGGAACGACGCGAAGACCGTATCGGCGAGCAGCAGCCCGCGGTCGGTCAGTACCAGGCGCCCCTCGCGCCATTGCACCAGGCCGTCGGACGCGAGGGTCGGCACGTGCGGGAAGCACTCGCCGAAATCCCGGCCGAAGCGTCGCTCGAATTCGACCGGGTCAAGCCCGCGACTCTCGCGCAGGCCGAGCCAGCAGGTTTCGCCCATCGCCGCCTCTCGACCCAGGCTCTCGCTCGAAGCGATCGCCGCTCCCGACTCCCGGACGCCGGCGATCCAGCGGTTGGGGTCGCGCACGTTCTCCCAGCGCCGGCCGAACGATCCGGCCCCGCCGTCCTCGGGCAGGAAGGAGTGGGCACCTGCCCCGACGCCGAGGTAGGGAACGCCACGCCAGTAGGCCTGGTTGTGCCGCGCCTCGCGCCCCGGGCGCGCGAAGTTCGAGATCTCATAGGCGGCAAGGCCGGCCGCACCGAGCCGCTCGCGGACCTCGTGGAACATCGCCACCTCGAGTTCCTCGGGCGCCTGCCGGATGCGGCCGACCGAGCGGTCGCGGTGGAAGGCCGTGCCCGGCTCGAACGTGAGGGCATAGGCAGAGACGTGCTCGGTGCCGATCCCGAGCGCTTCGTCGAGGTCGGCGCGACAGGCTTCGATCGTCTGGCCCGGAACCGCGAAGATCAGGTCGAGCGAAAGGTTGTCGAAGCCTGCCTCCCGCGCCGCTTCCAGCGCCCGGCGCGAATCGTCCGCCGAGTGGCGTCGGCCGAGCGCGAGCAGCAGGTCGTCCTGAAACGACTGGACCCCGTAGGACAGCCGGTTGACGCCCGCCTCCCGGAAGCCGCGCAGGCGCTCGCTCGTCACTGTTCCCGGATTGGCCTCGAGCGTCACCTCGGCCCCGCCGGCGATGCCGACGGCGTGCGCGGCCCCGTCGAGGATCCGCGCGATCGTGCGGGGCGAGAACAGCGACGGCGTGCCGCCCCCGAAGAAGACGGTGGAGAAACTTCGCGCGCCGAAGCTTTCGTCGGCGGCGTGGTGGGAGAGTTCGCGGAGCAGGCTGTCGGCGTAGTCCTCTTCGGGCCAGGTCCGTGCCGCGTAGGAGTTGAAGTCGCAGTACGGGCACTTCGACAGGCAATAGGGGATGTGAACGTAGAGCGCGGCTCCGGCGCATATCGTCGCCGCGGCTCGGTCGCCGGTCGGGCCCGACGCGGGGTCGGAGAGTTCGCCTCGCGCCACGGGCGCTGGCTAGCCTCGCTGCGCGCGCCCCGCAATCCGCGTCGTCGCCGGCCGCCTCGGCCCGTCGCCCGGTCCGGTTACTCGGGCCCGGGACGAGAAAGGGCGCCGCGCTCGCGCGCGGCGCCCTTTCTCGCAGGCGACGCCCCTCGGGCGTCGGTCGCCCGGTTCAGCCAGGCCCGGCCTTGCTCGAGCGGCACGTCGTCCTCTCGCCGTTGTTGCTCACCGAGCAGAAGTCCGTGGCGCCCTGGCCGGTCCAGTCGAAGGAGTTTACCTGGATTTCTCCGGCGAGCGGGAGTTCGAACGGCTTGCCCGGCGAGAAGTCGCGCCGCTTGACGACCGCATTCAGGCGGTAGCTGGTGGGGTCGGATTGCGTGCCGCGGAGCCGCAGGGAACTGCCGCTCGTGCCCTTGCAGTAGAGGCTGCGGCCACCGCTGGTCGCCTTGCATTCGCCGGGTGCCCAACTCTCGCTGTCGACGTAGACGAAGGCGCCGAGCGCGCTGCCGGCCTGATACACGATGGCGGTCGCGCCGTTGGCGAGGCCGGCGGCGACCGGGTCGGCGCCCGGGTTCACGTAGACCCGGCCACGAATGGCGAAGGTGTCCTTGTCGGCCTTGTTGATGTCGTTCAGCTGGATGAACGGATCCTCGATCGAGTCGGTGTCGAGGAGCTGGGCCGACGCCACGCTGGCGCGTCCGGCGCTCATGCCGGCGACGAGCGCGAACATGGCGAACACCCGAGCGAACCGCAGGCAGGAAAAAGTTCGGCAGTTGGTCTTCACAGATTCTCCTTCATCCCAGAGGGGCAGGTTCGCGCCGTTGGCACCCGCAGCCGGGATCGGCCGCGAAAGATCGGTTTCGGCCGCTTCCCCCTATCGGCTTCCGGCGACGTGTTCAAACGATGCCCGGTGGCTCTGCCGGGAACCTCCTACGCCCAACCTTCGACGACGGGAGCTTGCCCTTCGCCCGATCTTCGCCTACCCTCAGCTCGGAGTGGGAGGTGGTGGATGGTGACGCTGACGAGACGACAAAAGGAATTGCTGGACTATCTGGAAGGCTACATCGGGGAAAAGGGCTATGCGCCCACCCTTGAGGAGATCGGGCGCGAGTTCGGACTCACGTCCCTCGCGACGGTCCACAAGCACCTGACGAATCTGGAGGCCAAGGGGTCCATCCGCCGGCGTCCGGGGCACAGTCGAGCCCTGGAAGTCCTGCGCGAACCGCGGCCGGCCGACGCGGTCGAACTCCCCTTGCTCGGCGAAGCTGCGGCCGGTCGGCCGATCGAGGCAATGCTTCACGAAGAGAGCATCGCCGTGCCCAGTTCGATGGCGCGGCGCGAGGGCACTTTTGCGCTGCGCGTGCGGGGCGATTCGATGCGCGACGACGGCATTCTCGACGGCGACATCGTCGTCGTGGAAAGCCGGCCGGCCGCCGACAACGGCCAGACCGTGGTCGCGGTCATCGACGGAGAGGCCACGGTCAAGCGATTCCACCGAGAGCGGGGCGGACGGATCCGGCTCCAGCCCGCCAACGATCGCTACCCGCCGATGATCCTCGGCGAGCAGGACGTCGAGATCCGGGGAGTCGTGGTGGGCTTGCTGCGAACCCTGATGCGGCACTGACGCCGCGTTCGGCTTCGACTCAACCGGGAGGCGCCGCTTCCGCGCCGCGTCGGGTGGCGGGTTCGACGGGGGCACGATCGGGCTCGGCGGCGGGCGAATCTTCATAGGCCGAGGGCTTCGTCGACGGGCCGGCCGGGCCGCCCCCGGAGGCCCGGGCCGCCCGCGCCTCGGCGGCGCGCGCCTGGCGCAGCCGTGCGATCGCCTGGCGGTGCGCCGCATAGTCGTTGCTGAACACGTGCGTATGGTCGGTACCGGCCACGAAGTAGAGGGCGTTCACACCCTCGGCGGGATGCACGGCAGCCTCGATCGCGGCCCGGCCGGGGTTGGCGATCGGCCCCGGCGGCAGGCCCTGGATCTTGTAGGTGTTGTAGGGCGAGTCGCGGTCGAGGTCGGCCGGACGCACCCGGCTGTCGCGGCCTTCGAGGCCGTAGATCGCTGTCGGGTCGGACTGCAGCGGCATGCCGCGCTTCAGGCGGTTGTGGAAGACGGCCGCGATAGTCGGGCGCTCCCCGGCCACGGCGGCTTCCTTTTCGACGATCGAAGCCAGTGTCAGGGCCTGGTGGACGCTCATGCCCCGGCTGCGGGCCGCCTCGGCCAGGTCCTGACCGAACACCTCCCGGAATCGGGCCGTCATCCGGCTCGTGACCTCGCGGGGCGCAACCCCTACCCGGAACTCGTAGGTGTCGGGAAAGAGGTAGCCCTCCAGGGTCGGGGGTGGACCGGGCAGGTCGAGCGTCGCGATGAAGGAAGGGTCGCGGAAGAGCGCCTTGAAGGCCGACTCCTCGCCCAACTGCTGCTCCGCGAGGAGGCGCGCGATGTCGTCCATGGCGAGCCCTTCGGGGATCGTCACCTGGGAGGTTCGAGGTCTACCGAAAGCGAGTTCGTCGAGGATCTGCCCCGGGGTGAGGCCACCCGCCACGTCGTATTCCCCGACCCGCACCCTGCGGTCGAGCCCCCGCGAGCGGGCGAGGAACTGGAAGAGCATGCGGTTGCGGACCAGGCCCAGTTCCTCGAGCTGCCGGCCGACCTCGCGCAGGGTCGTCCCCTGGTCGATCCGCACCACGGCGGGCTCGGCCCGACCGGGCCCGGGACGCAGGAGTCCCGACCAGAGCCAGCCGGCCCCAGCCAGCGACACGAGAAGGAGAGCGCCAAGAGCCGACAGCCACCGGTTTGCCACGATGGCCGTCGAGAATAGCGGCGTGCGGCCCCGCTCGCCAGCCCCCCAGAGGATCCTCCCATGGCGGATTGGGTCCGGTTGACACCGTCCTTAGGGCGAAGCTACCCCTGCTCTCTCGGAGGACTCCCGCTGGATCACGGCAAAACCAATGCGGCGGCGCGCCAGTTTCATGGCGTGTCGCGACTGGCGGTCTTCATCGGAGCCTGGGCGCTCCTTTGGGCCGAACCGGCTTCGTGTCGAAGCCACGGGCACCACGTACACGCCCGAGGCTTGGCAAAACGGCATTATTCATCAGGCGAGCGACTGGCCCACCATCGTGGGCATGGACGGCGCACCTCGGCCAAATCTTACGCGGCGTCGGCCTTGGCCCGCGGTGAGGATGAGGCCCCGCTCAATGCCAGCGACGAGGTCGCGGACGCCGAGAGCCTGGCCCGGGCCTCGGCGGCGGGCACGGCCGACGGTACGGTCGATCGCCCCCAGATCCTGAGCATCGTGTCGCCGGCCGACCTCCTGGAGTTCGGCAACCAGACCGTCCGAAGTCACCGCGGGCCCGGGTTTCTCGAGCGCTATGCGGCGGTCCGTCGCGGGGAGTCCTTCGCGAGCATGCTCGCGATGTACGACGTCTCCCGCGAAAGGGCACAATCCTTCGAGAACGCCGCCCGGCCCATCTTCGACCTGTCGAACATCGAACCCCGGCGGTCGCTCTCGCTCTTCTTCGAGAGCGCGTCCGGACAACTCGCGGCGGTCGAGTACGCGATCGATGGCACCAACGTCCTGGTCGTCGAGCGCCAGCCCGACGGCGAGTTGCGCGCGCGCATCGCGCGTACGCCGACCTCGGTCGAGATCCGCGGGGTTTCCGGAACGATCTCCGAGGGGCTCCACGTGGACTGCTCGGAGGCGGGCGTTCCCGACCGCATCGTCCGCGAACTCGTCGACATCTTCGCCTGGGACGTCGACTTCGACGCCATGCAGCCGGGGGACCACTTCCGGGCACTCTACGAGGTCGCCGTCGGCGAGCAGGGCGAAGTCGTCCAGACGGGTGCCGTCGTCGCCGCCGAAGTCGAGACCGCGGGGCACGTCCTGCGCGCGCTCTACCACGCGGACGAAGACGGGTCGGGCTCCTATTACGACCCCGAGGGACGCGCTCTCGACCGCGGCATGCTGCGCTTCCCCCTGGAGTTCGTGCGCATCAGTTCCGGGTTCTCGAGTGCACGCTTTCACCCGGTGCTGCACCGGACCCGCGCCCATAAGGGCGTGGACTTCGCCGCGCCGACCGGCACACCGGTGCGTGCGATCGCCGACGGCTACGTCACGACGTCTGGCTGGCAGGGCCAGCTCGGCTATGCCGTCAAGGTCGCCCACGGTGGCGACCGTTCCTACACCTCGATCTACGGTCACCTTTCGCGCATCTCGCGCGGGATGCGCGAGGGCGAAGCGGTGCGCAAGGGGGAGATCCTCGGCTACGTCGGGTCGACCGGCCTCGCGACCGGCCCGCATCTCCATTTCTCCCTGCTCGAGGCCGACGAATACGTCAACCCGCTCAGCGTGACGCCGCCGCCCCGGATCGAGGCTCGCGCCACCCTCGGCGACGGCTTCGAGCGCACACGGGCGGTCCTGCTTTCCGCACTCGATGGACTCGGGCACGACGGTCCGGTCCGGCTGACCCGCGTCGCCGGGACGAGGGCCCCCGCCGCCGCCGAGCGGCCGCTCCTCATCTCGTACTGATCTCGCCCCGGAGCGTCGCGGTGGGCGCCGCCGTGCCCGAGGATCAGCCGAGTTGGTGGAACGCGAGGCCCGTCAGCACCTTGGGGTGGAAGTAAGTCGACTTCTGCGGCATCGTGAGGCCCGCCCTCGAGATCGCGAGCACGTCGTCGACGCGTGGTGACGGCACGAGCGCCGCCAGCTCGTAGGTTCCCGTCGAAATGCCCGCGAGGGTCTCGGCGTCGTCGTGTGTATAGACGAAGCGGTCGGCGGAAATGCCGGGCAGCACCACGTGGTGCAGCAGCGAGACGTCGAGCGAGCCCAGTGGCCCTTCGAGCGCCGCGAGAGCCCGCGCGGCCCCCGAGCCGGGCCCCGCTTCGAGCAGTCGGCACTCGGCGGTACCACGGCGCACGATCCCGACCCGGGGCCGCCCGGGCTGCGAGGGCGCCGCCGCGAGCGTCGCGGCGAGGCTTCGCGGGTCGGTGAAGGTCTCGATCGAGAGTTCGTCTGCCCAGCGTGCCTCGAGTTCGGCCGCAGGTGGCGCCTGTGCGAGCAGGCGGTGCGTCGGCAGCACGACGAGGCCGGGGTCGCGTGTCGAGCAGAGGTAGAACAGGATGAAGTCGAAGGGCCGCGAGCCCGCTCCAGCGACTTCGGCCGCTCGCCGCTCGTCGCGGTAGGCGAGTGCCGTTTCGTAGCGATGGTGTCCGTCGGCGATGAACACCTGCTCGCTCGCGAAGCGCTCTTGCAGCGCGCCGACCGTCTTCGGATCGGTGAGCCGCCAGAGCCGGTGCGACACGCCGGCGCGGTCGGTGAACTCGGCCACCGAGAGCGCCCCGGTCGCGAGGCCCGCGAGGTCGAGAGGCGCGTCCACCAGCCCGAAGATCGGGCTCAGGTTCGTGCGACAGGCGCGGACCAGATTCAGCCGATCCGCCTTCGGAGCGGCGAGCGTGCGCTCGTGCGGCATTACGACGCCTCCGTCGAGCGGTTCGAGCTGCAACGCCGCGAGGAGGCCCCAGCGCTCGCTGGTGATGCCACCATAGGAGAAGCGCTGCGCATAGAGCAGCATCCCAGGTTCGCCGTCGACCTCGAGCCGTCCGTCGCGTCGCCACTCGCCGAGCAGGGCGGCCGCCGCCTCGTAGGGACGCTCCCCGCGCGGCAGGATCAGGTGGATCGCGTTGGTCGGACTCGATGCCGCGAGCCGCTCGCGTTCGCGCTCGTCGATCACGTCGTACGGCGGTGCGACGAGATCGGCGAGGGGGCCTGCCGAAGGGGAGTAGCGAAGGGCGTGGAACGGCTCGATGCGTGCCAAGGCTGGTCTCCTGTGGGTTGGACCGAGGTTCTCTAGCGTCCGACGCAGCGCCGTGCGACCGCGGGCGGTGAAATCCTGCTCTAGGGCCGCGCGGCCGGGGCGGCGCCGGCGCGGTGCCCGATGTCGCGTCGGAAGCGCATGCCGGGGAAGTGCAGCCGCCCGGTCGCGGCATAGGCGCGTGCGACCGCTTCGGCGATCGTCGCACCGAGTGCCGTCACGCCGAGGACCCGCCCGCCGGCCGTCACCACGCGGCCGGCCGCGTCGCGCGCGGTCCCGGCGTGGAAGACCATCGCGTCGGGCGCGCGGGCGGCTTCCTCCAGGCCCTCGATCGGAGCACCTTTCTCGATCGCACCCGGGTAGCCGGGCGCGGCGACGACAACGCACGCCGCGGCACGCGGGTCCCACTCGAGGCGGGTTGCCGCGAGTCGACCGTCGATGACCGCATCGCAGACGTCGACCAGGTCGCTGGCGAGTCGCATCATGAGCGGCTGGCACTCCGGGTCGCCGAAGCGGACGTTGAACTCCAGGACGGAAGCCCGGCCCCGGTCGATCATGAGCCCCGCGTAGAGGACGCCGCGGAAGTCGATGCCGCGGGCGCGCAGCGCCCGGACCATCGGTTCGAGGATCGTCGAGACCACCTCGCGCTCGATCTCCGGGGTGACCACCGGGGCCGGCGAGTAGGCTCCCATGCCGCCGGTGTTCGGACCGGTGTCTCCGTCGCCGATGCGCTTGTGGTCCTGCGAACTTGCGAGCGCAACCACGGTCGTGCCGTCGGTGAGCGCGAGAAACGAAGCTTCCTCGCCGGGGAGCAGGGCTTCGAGCACCACCTGGCCGCCGGCCTCCCCGAAGAGGCGCTCTCCCATGATCTCGTCGATCGCACGGTGCGCCTCCGCGGCGGTCGCGCACACGTAGACGCCCTTGCCCGCGGCGAGCCCGTCGGCCTTGACGACGATCGGAGCGCCGACGCGGTCGACATGGGCGTGGGCGTCTTCGGCGCGGCTCGCGATCGCGAAGTCCGCGGTCGGCACTCCGGCCTCGCGCATGAGTTCCTTGGCGAAGACCTTGCTTCCCTCGAGTCGAGCGCCGGCGCGTCGCGGGCCGAAGGCGCGGCGCCCGTGCGCCTCGAGTTCATCGACCAGTCCGAGCGTGAGCGGCACCTCGGGGCCGACGATCGTCAGACCGACGTCCTCGCGCTCGACGAGGGCGACGAGCCCGGCGACGTCGTCGGCGGCCACCGGCACGCACTCGGCGAGAGCCGCGATCCCGGCGTTGCCCGGTGCGCAGAGCAGGCGACCGCAGCGCTCCGAGCGGCGCAGCTTCCAGGCGAGCGCATGTTCGCGACCGCCGGCGCCGACGATCAGGATGTCGGTGGTGCCTGCCATGCTCAGTGGCGGAAGTGGCGCACGCCGGTCAGCACCATCGTGGCGCCGCGCGCATCGGCGGCGGCGACTGCCGCGTCGTCCCGGACGCTGCCTCCCGGCTGGACGACCGCCGTCGCGCCGGCGGCGAGCGCATGCTCGACGCCGTCGGCGAACGGGAAGAAGGCGTCGCTCGCGAGGGCGCTGCCCACGAGGTCGATGCCCTGCCGGCGCGCCTTGTCGATCGCGAGCAGAACCGAGTCGACGCGCGAGGTCTGCCCACCGCCGATCGCGAGCGTGCGGTCCGCGGCGGCGAAGACGATCGCGTTCGACTTCACGTTCTTCACCACACGCCAGCCGAACGACAGTGCCGCCATCTCGTCGGCAGTCGGTGCGCGGCGGGTCGCGACCTTTGCCGCGGCGGGGTCTTCGATCGATGTGTCGCGATCCTGCACGAGGAAGCCACCCATGACCGACCGGATGTCGGGTGCGTTGCGCGGCGTGCGGTCGGGGTGCCAGGCCATGAGACGCCGGTTCTTCTTCTTGCGCAGCAAGTCGAGCGCCTCGGGGGTGAAGCGCGGTGCGATCAGAACCTCGCTGAAGATCTCGTCGACCGCGCGGGCGAGCGGCAGGTCCCAAGGCTGGTTCGAGATCAGGATGCCGCCGAACGGCGACTCCGGATCGGTGGCGAAGGCCTTCTCGTAGGCCTCGAGCACCGTCGCGCCCGCGCCGACGCCGCAGGGCGTGTTGTGCTTGAGAATCGCCACGAGAGCGCGCGCGTCACCCTCGAAGTCGAGCATCAGCCGGAGCGCCGAGTCGATGTCGACGATGTTGTTGTAGGACAGCTCCTTGCCGTGGAGCTGTTCGAGGAGCCGGTGGACGCCCCCGTAGAGGGCCGCGTGCTGGTGCGGATTCTCACCGTAGCGCAGGTGCGCTTCCCGGCGCAGCGGCAGGTGCAGCGACGCTCCGAAGGGCTCCTCAGCCGTGCGATCGAGGTTGCCGAGGTAGTCCGCGATCATCCCGTCGTAGGCGGCCGTGGTGCAGAAGACTTGGCGCGCGAGGCGCTCGCGGGTCGCGCGCGTCGTCGCGCCGCCGTGGGCACGCATCTCGGCGAGCACCGTCGCGTAGTCGGCCGGGTCGACCACGACCGTGACCGCGTCGTGGTTCTTCGCCGCCGAGCGAAGCATCGAGGGGCCGCCGATGTCGATGTTCTCGATCGCCTCCTCGAGCGAGCAGCCGCGCGACGTGACCTGCTCGAAGGGATAGAGGTTCACGCACACCAGGTCGATCGGGGGGATGTCGTGCTGGTGCATGGCGGCGATATGCTCGGCGACGTCGCGCCGGCCAAGCAGTCCGCCGTGGATCTTGGGGTGCAGGGTCTTTACGCGTCCGTCGAGCATCTCGGGGAAGCCGGTGTGGTCGGCGACCTCCTTCACCGGAATCCCGGCCTCCCGCAGCATCTTCGCCGTGCCGCCGGTCGAGAGGATCTCGACGCCGAACTCCTGCAACCCGCGCGCGAGGTCGAGCACGCCTCGCTTGTCGCTCACCGAGATCAGCGCGCGGCGCACCGGCTGCGCCGTGTCGTTCTGGCTCATGGGGTCCTCTCTCCGTCGGTCGGGGAATCGAATCGATCCGCGGTGCCGACGTCGACCCGCGGGCCGGTCTAGCCTTGGCGAGTGGCGCTGCGAGCGACGTCAGCCGAAACGTGGATCCGGGGCACTTCGCGCGGCACACCCGTCAGGAGTTCGTAGCCGAGCGTCCCGGCGAGCGCACCGACTGACATGACGTCGTTGCCGGGTGCATCCGATCCCCAGAGGATCGCCTCGTCGCCCGCCCGGGCCTCGGGGATGGCGGTCGCGTCCACGGTGGTGTGGTCCATCGAGACCATGCCGACGATCGGCGCCGGGTGGCCGCGCAGGATCGCGGTGCCGCGGTTCGACAGCGCGCGCGGCACCCCCTGCGCGTAGCCCAGATGGAGCACCGCGATGCGACCGTGCCGGGCCATGCGGTGGGTGGAGCCGTAGCCGATGCCCGCGCCGGGCTCGACGTCCTTCACCTGGAGGACGGTCGCCCGCAGTTGCATCACCGGGCGCACCCGGATCCGCGCCGCGAGCGCCGGCGCGGGCAGCGCTCCGTAGAGCACGAGGCCGGGCCGCACCATGTCGTAATGGGTCGAGGGGTGGGCGAGCAGGGCGCCGCTGTTGGCGAGATGGCGCAGGGCGGGCCGCAGCCCGCCCTCGGCGAGTGCGGCGATCGCGTCTTCGAAGGCGCGCTGCTGCTCCTCGACCGTCGGGTGGTCCTCCACCTCGCCCGAAGCGAGGTGGGAGAGAACACCCTCGACCTCGAAGGGGCCTGCGAGCGCCGCCGAGGCGAGCCCGGCGAGGTCGCGCGGCCTCGCACCGAGGCGCCCGAGCCCGGTATCGACCTTGAGGTGCACCCGCAGCCGCCGCCCCGCGGGTACCGCCGAGGCGAGTGTCGCGAGCGCCTCGCCGTCCCAGGCGACGATCGAGAGCCCGAGCTCGACGGCGGCCCCGGCATCGGCGGGGGCCACGCCCCCGAGCACCAGGATCGGGGCGACGATCCCGCCGCGACGCAGCTCGTGCGCCTCGTCGAGCGACGCCACCGCGAGCATCTGTGCGCCCCCGGCGAGAAGCCGTCGCGAAACCGGCGCGGCACCGTGTCCGTAGGCGTTCGCCTTCACGACCGCACAGATGCGGACGCGCGGCCCGACGAGCCGTCGGACCTCGCCGAGGTTGTGGGCCAGAGCGTCGAGATCGATCGCGCAACCGCCGCGTCCCTGCATGGCCCGAAGTTCCCTCTTCCCTCGTCGGAGACAAGCGGGGCGCTACCAGAAGGCCGCCCGGGTTGTAAAGATGCAGGGCCGCGTCTATCGTTTAGGGGTCGCGGTCGGGTGCCGCGTGGACGCTGATGGACATCCGGCTCAACGGCGAGGACCGCTCGGTGGAAGATGGACTCTCGGTCGCGGATCTGGTCGCGCATCTGGGTCTCGGCGAGCGGCGGGTCGCCGTCGAGTTGAACCGGGACATCCTGCCGCGCGAGGCCTACCCGACGACGCGATTGCGGCCCGGCGACGTGGTCGAGGTGGTGCAATTCGTCGGCGGAGGCTGATCGCCCGGCGTGGCGAGGGAGCGGTTCGGTGGTGAGCAACTCGAGGGAAGACGAGGACGATTTCGAACTGGGCGGGCGGCGCTACCGATCCCGGCTCATCGTCGGCACCGGCAAGTACAAGGACTTTGCCGAAACCCGTCGCGCGATCGACGCAAGCGGCGCCGAGATCGTCACGGTCGCGGTGCGCCGCGTGAACATCACCGATCCGGGCCGGGAGAACCTGCTCGACCACGTCCCGCCCGACCGCTTCACGATTCTGCCCAACACGGCCGGCTGCTACACCGCCGAGGAGGCGATCCGCACCGCGCGACTGGCGCGTGAGGCGGGCGTCGGCAACCTGGTCAAGATCGAGGTGATCGGCGACGAGAGGACGCTCTTTCCCGACGTTCCGGCGACGATCGAGGCCTCGCGCGTGCTGGTCCGCGAGGGATTCCTGGTGCTGCCCTACGTCACCGACGACCCCGTCGCCTGCCGCCGTCTCGAAGACGTCGGCTGTGCCGCGGTCATGCCGCTCGCGGCGCCGATCGGCTCGGGGCTGGGCATCCGCAACCCCTACAACCTCAAGATCATCATCGAGCAAAGCCAGGTGCCGGTCATCGTCGACGCCGGTGTCGGCTGCGCCTCGGATGCGGCCCGCGCCCTGGAACTCGGCTGCGACGCGGTCCTGATGAACACGGCGATCGCCGGCGCACGCGACCCGGTGCTCATGGCCGAGGCGATGCGGCTGGGTGTCGTCGCCGGTCGCAAGTCGTTTCTCGCAGGCCGCATCGCGAGGAAACTCCACGCCTCGGCCTCGAGCCCGATCGAGGGGATGCTCGACTGACGCTGCCCTTCGATCCGCCGCTCTGCGTGGTGAGCGACTGGGCACGGTTTCCGCGGCCGGAGCCCGGCCGGGACTTCTCGGAGGAGGAGTGGCAGGTCCTCGCCGCTGCGGTCGCCGCGGGACCGGGCGCCCTGCAGTTGCGCGACAAGGGACTCGACGGCGGCGCGCGGGTTCGGCGCGCGCGTCGTCTGCTCGAGATCTGCCGCCTGCACGGCGTGCGATTGCTGGTCAACGGCCGGGTCGACGTGGCGCTCGCCGCCGACATCGGTGGCGTGCATCTTCCCGGCGACGGGCTGGCTCCTGCCGATGCGCGTCGTCTGCTCGGACCGGGAGCGCTCCTCGGCAGATCGGTGCATGCGGTCGAGGAGATCGAGGGTGCGGCCGGTGCCGATTTCCTCATCTTCGGCCCGGTGTTCGACACCGCGAGCAAGCGCGCTTTCGGTGCGCCCCAGGGACTCGACCGGCTCGCCACCCTCTGTGCCCGGGCCGGCCAGCCGGTGGTCGCCATCGGCGGGATCGCGCCGGAGCGTGTCGCGTCCGTGCTCGCAGCCGGCGCGGCCGGCGTGGCGGTGATCGGAGCCGTTCTCGATGCACCCGACCCCGGGGCTGCGGTGGTGGCCTTTCGCGAGGCTCTCGGCGGCCGCTGAAGGCGCGACGGAAGGCGACCTCCCGATTGCGGGGCTGGTCCGCTCCGTCTAGGATCGGCGGATTCGTCCCGGGGAAGGAAATGCTCTCGATCCCATGAGTCCAGAAGATCTGCGCGAATTGCGCGAGGCGTTGCTCGCCCGCCGCTCCGAACTCCTCGGCGAGGCCGAGCGGACCGCCCACGGCATGGGCGACGAGGTCGAGAGCTTTCCCGACCCCACCGACCGGGGCAGCCACGAGGGGGAGCGCAGCCTCCTGCTCAGGATCCGCGATCGCGAACGCAAGCTCCTCACCAAGGTTGAGGAGGCGCTCGACCGTTTGAACGAAGGCACCTACGGGTTGTGCGAGGAATGCCAGCAGCCGATCGGAGTCGGGCGATTGAAGGCGCGTCCCGTCACCACGCTCTGCATCGAGTGCAAGGCCACCCAGGAGGCTCGCGAGCGAGCGGCGACCCGCTGAGAGCGAAACGGTCCTTGAAGGCCGCGGGTAGCGCTGCTAGGGCCGGAGGATTCGATCCCGGTTTCCGGTGGTCGGAAAGCGTGGGGCAGTAGCTCAGTTGGGAGAGCACCACGTTCGCAACGTGGGGGTCGTGGGTTCGATTCCCATCTGCTCCATCACGGAGAAAGGCCCGGAGGCAATCGACCTCCGGGCCTTCTTCGTTGCGGTGATGCGAGGGCGATTCCCCCGCGCGCCCGTCAGGCCGCCCGCTGGTTCGGGCGGTGTCCGAGATGGCGGAAAATGGGCCGCCGGACGTTCAATCCGTTCCCCGGGCGGCCACCGTGCTCCGCCTCGTGAAGTCGCCAGAGCACGCCCAAGGCAAACAGCGTGACGGCGACGAGGATCAGCGCTGCGAAAGGCATGGGCAGCGGGCCCGGGATCGACTGGGTGGGGATAGCTCCGAATCCACCGATGGGTGCGTTGAACATGGGTGATCTCCTTGCGTAGGCCGGATCTGACTGGATGCCAACCGGCTGTCTGGGTTCACCTTAACGCACCGCGCCGTAAGCGCAAGTGTATCTAGAGAGATTGCATAGGTAGATTGTCTTATTCGTTCAAAGCGGTCGAGCTTTCTCGAAGAGCAGCTTTGCTCAGGGCAGCAGGCGATTGAGGGCCTGCTGGCGCATCTCGGTGACCAGCATGCAGTTGCGGACGGCTTCCCGGATGCGGTGCTGAGTCATCCAGCGACCGAGCGTGTAGAACTCCTTGGCCA
>CAMBZJ010000044.1 GCA_945872365.1 Klebsiella pneumoniae | reverse complement strand
TCTTCAACGGCGAAATCTACAACTTCCCCGAGCTGCGCCGCGAGTTGCTGCGCGCCGGCCACCAGATGCGCTCGAACACCGACAGCGAGGTCATTCTGCACGCCTACGAGGAGTGGGGCACCGACGCGGTGCGACGCCTGCGTGGCATGTTCGCCTTCGCCCTGTGGGACGGACCGCGCCGACGCCTGCTGCTCGCCCGCGACCGGCTCGGGATCAAGCCGCTCTTCTATCGCCACGAGGGTGGAGACCTCACCTTCGCCTCCGAGCTGAAGGGCGTCGTTGCCGATCCCGAGGTCCCGCGCAGGCTCGACGAGAGCGCCGTCTGGGACTTCTTCACCTATCGCTACGTGCCCACGCCCAAGACCATCTGGCGGGACGTGAAGAAGCTCCCGCCGGGGCACTACGCGGTGCTCGAAAACGGTTCTCTCACGCTCACCGAATACTGGGCCCCGCGCTTCGGCGGCGCCGGTGCGGTCGGCGAAGCCGAGGCCGTCGAGATGCTGCGCGGCAAGCTCGAGGAATGCATCGCGATGCACATGATCGCCGACGTCCCGGTCGGGGTCCTGCTGAGCGGCGGGCTCGACTCGAGCACGGTCTGCGCGCTCGCCTCGCGTTCGGTCCCCGACCGCCTGCACACCTTCTCGATCGGGTTCGACGTCGAACGGCATGACGAGCGGCCGTTCGCGCGCATGGTCGCCGAGCGCTACCGGACCGAGCACCACGAGTTCACCGTCACCCGCGAACTCGCGCACCGGGTAGAGGACGACATCGTCGCCCTCTACGACGAGCCCTTTGCCGACAGCTCCGCCACCCCGACCTTCTTCGTGTCGGAACTCGCGCGGCGCACCGTGCCGGTCGCACTCTCGGGCGAGGGCGGCGACGAGATCTTCGGCGGCTACTCCTGGTACAGGCTCTGGCTCGACCTGCACCGATACGACCGCCTGCCGCAGGCCGCGCGGCGTCTCGCGGCCGGCCTCGTGCGCCCGATGCCCACGGGCACGAAGGGCAAGTGGACGATCGAGGCCGCGGCCTGCGATCCGGTCGAGCGCTACGCGCTGCTCATGGGCGGCATGCTGCGACGCCAGAAGAACGAGTTGCTCGCACCCGCCTTCCGCAAGCGCTTCGAGGACTACGACGACTACTGGCACTTCCGGCGCTTCTGGCGGGAGGATCTCGATCCCCTCTCCCGGATGCAGCATCTCGACATCCGAACCTACCTGAACGATGACATCCTGACGAAGGTCGACCGCGCCAGCATGGCGGTGTCCCTCGAGGCGCGCGTGCCGCTGCTCGACCACGAACTCATCGAGGCGGTGCTGGCGCTGCCCGTCGGGCTGCGCAATCCCGGGGCTGCCCAGAAGCACCTGTTCCGCAAGGCGATCGCCCCATGGCTGCCGCAGGCGATCCTCGACAAGAAGAAGCAGGGCTTCAGCGTCCCGCTCTACGCCTGGTTCGAAGCACCGACCGAGCGGGACCTCGCGCCCATCACCGACAACGGGTTCGTCTCGGCCGACGCGGTGCGCCGACTCGGCGTCTCGGGCACCGACCTCTGGCCGCTCATCGTGATCGGCCGCTGGATGGCGCGAAATGCCTCCTGAGGGCGGCGCCGACGTCGGCGGCCGCCGCCCGGTGAAGGTGCTGGTCGTCGTCGAGAGCTTCCCCGCAACCGGGGGAAGCCGCGTCGACAAGTTCGTGCGACTGCTGCCCGAGTTCGGCGTCGAGCCGATCGTCCTGGCACCCGAGGAGACCGATTCGCCGACCGCGCGCCGAATGCAGGCCGAACTCTATCCGCCCGGACTGAAGGTACAGCGGGCGCACTCGCTCGGCTGGTCGTACTTCACCAGCCGCTACCTCTCGCGCGGGCCCGGTTCGCGCCACTACGAGCTGCTGCGCCTGCTGTCCTACCCGGAGCGCCTGCTGTTCCTGCCCGACCACATGGTGCGCTGGATCCCGCTCGGGATCCGCCGGGCCGGCGAGATCGTAGCGCGCGAGGGGATCCGGGTCGTGCTCACCTCGTCCCCGCCGGAGAGCACGCACCTGATCGGGCTTCGCCTGCACGACCGACTCGGGCTTCGCTGGATCGCCGACTTTCGCGACCTGTGGACCGAGAAGACGATGCTCTTCCGGCCCGCATCGCGCTGGCACGATCGGACGGTGCGCGGGCTGGAGAAGCGGGTGTTCGCCACCGCCGACCACATCGTCGCCAACACGCCGCACAACCTGGAGCGCTACCGGCGCCGCTTCGCGCTGCCCGATTCGCGGGTCACGATGATCCCCAACGGTTTCGACCCGCGGGACGCCGAGATGCTCCCCCCGCCTCCGCCGCAGCCGCGCGAGACGATGCAGATCGCCTACGCGGGCAACATGGACAAGCACGGACTCCCTTGGCGCTCCTTCCTGGAGGCGGTCGACCGCCTCGCCGACGAAGTCGGGCGACGACGCGTCCGCCTGGAGAGTTGCGGCTACTTCTCGAGCGAGGTGTCCGACTTCGTGCGCAACCGCCACATGGAGGACGTCGTCGCACACCACGGCGAGCTGTCGCACGGCGACGCGATGCGGGTCGTGGCGGGCTGCGACGTCCTGGTCGCCCTGCTCTACGAGGACACCGACTACAGCGACTCGATCGTGCCGCTCAAGCTCTACAACTACCTGATGATGCGCCGCCCGATCCTCTTCGTCGGCCCGGAGCACGGCGCAGGAGCCACCGTCATGCGCGAGACGCGCGCCGGGGACGTTGTCCCGCCCGTCCGGGGCGCGGACGGCATCCTCGAATGGCTCCGGGGCGCCTTCGAACGCTGGTCGCGCGGCGAACTCGCGATCCATCCCGACGAGACGGCGATCGCGCGCTACGACAGTCGAGAGCAGACGCGGCGACTCGCCGCGATCATCCGCGGGGAGTGACAGGTGGCCCGACTTCCGGGGCGGCCGCCGGAACGGAGCCGGCGCCCGGAGCGCGCCGCAGGCACAGGATGCGGATCCCGGCGAAGCGCACCGATCCGCAGGACGGGAACCGCGACTCGACGGCGGCCTGGAGCACGCCGTCGGGATCGGAGAGCCAATCGCGTCCGAAGACGTAGAAGACCCGGTCGCCCGCAGGAAACGGCGTGGCTGCCGCCAGCACGTCCGCATCCCGGGCGCGGGCGACGACGTCGAGCGGCGGATACGAGATCGTCCTTCGCGCCGGCCAGTGGAACCTTGCAAGCGTCACCATCTCCTCGGACGTCACCAGGATCGGCGCGTCGCCGGGCGGTCCGTGGGCGTCGAGCCAGGCCCCTGCCGCGACGACGTCCTCGCGACCGTGTCCGGGGTCCGCCAGGTGGAGCACCGTACCGGCGAGAGCGCAGCCGGCGACGACGAGGGCCGCGGCACAGCGCAACGGCGACGACCGGGAGAACGACATGCCTGCACCGAGCAGCGCGACGAGGGCCGGGAATCCGGCCGACGCGTAACGCGGGCTCGACCCGACGCCTGCCAGGAAGGCCGCCGCGAGGGGCGCCGTGATCGCGGCGCCGAGCAGCACCGCGAGCGCGCGCCAGGCGCGCGGGTGCATCGCGCCACGGGCGGAGATCGCGAGCCAGGCCGCGGCCGAGAGCCCCGGGACCGCGAGGCCCAGGTAGGGCAGTGCTGCGCGCGCGCCGAGCGCATGCGCCGCAGCCGGCTGCGGGACGAGCGTGCAGCCGCCGACCATCGCCCAGACGAGCCCCGGAACGACGGCGGGGCCGAGATCGTAGCGCGCGCCGGCCTCTTCGGGCCGGCCGAAATGCCACGCGGCGGCGAGGGCGAGGGCGACCGTGATCGCGAGGGGCGCAAGTGCTGCCGATCCGCGCGCGCGGCCGGTCGACGAGGACGACAGGAGCACGAGCACGACGCCGACGAAGACCGTGCCGTAGTAGTGCGTCGTCGCCAGCGCGACGCCGGCGACCGCCAGCAGGAACGGCGCCGCGGGCCGATCTTCCGAAAGCGTGCGCAGCAGGCCGAGGGTGGTCGCCGCGGCGAGCAGCCCGACGAACGAGTACATCCGCGCCTCCTGCGCATGGTGCAGTGCGAACGGGAGGATTGCCGCTAGCCACGCGGCGCGCCGCGCCGCATCTCGTCCCGACGCGAGCCGGGCGATCGCGGCGACGACCGGCACCGTCGCGGCCGAGGCGAACGCGCTCGGAAGGCGAAGCACCCAGGGCGACGATCCGAAGGCCGCCACCCACGCCTTCGTGACGGCGAAATAGAGCGGCAGGTGGTTCGCACCGAGGACATCGCGCATCGCATCGGGCCACGGCAGGGCGAGCCAGGAAGCGGTGTAGGTCTCGTCGAACCAGAGCGCCGCACGGTCGAGACGGAAGAGCCTGAGCCCGAGGGCGACGGCGGTGGCCGCCGCGATCACGGGATCCGGGCGGGCGATGCGAACTCGCTCCAACGTCCGTTCCGCCTCAGCGAGCGTCGGCGTGCAGGCCCCCCGGCGGAGGGGACGGGGCCCAGCCGTCGCGCAGCACCAGCACGTTCGCCCATCGCCCGACCTCGGCGAGGACCTCGCGCACATCGTCGCGCGAACGCCACCAGGCAGCGGGAGCGAACGTATCCTCTTCCGACGATCGCACCGCGAGCGCGGTTCCCGGGTCGAGCGCGCGCTCGAGCATCCAGCGCGCCCGCGCCGAGTGACTCCGGGCGGTGACGTACACGACCCCGCCGAGACCCCGACGGTGGGCGAGTTCGGCGAGGGCGGCGATCTCGGCCCCGGTTCCGTTCACCGGCTCGGGATCGACTTCGATCGCCTCCTCGGGGACGCCGAGTCGCTCGAGGATCGCGACCGACGTCTCGCTGGGGGTCAAGACCGGCACGCCGAGTCGGTGCAGCGCCTGGTCGAGGCGCGAGTCCCACCAAGTGAAAACGAGTACGCGCCGGACCCAGCCTTCCCGGTAGAGTCGAGCGGCCTCGAAGGCGGTGGCGCGCGCGTCGGCGAGCGAGGCCACGGCGACGTCGGCCCGGATCGGGGCATCCTCCGACACGAGAGACGCACCGACGCCCGCGAGAATCGTCGTGCGGCGCACCCACGCCAGGGCGAGCAGGCAGAGGAGAGCGCCGGTCAGCCGGGCGAGGCGACCACGGTGCCAGCCCAGGCGGGGGCGGGTCCCGGGGAGATTCACGCGCGGCCCCAGCGCGGGGTCGGGAGATCGGCGCACGCCACCCCGCCGCGTTCGAGTTCATCGAGCAGTCGGTCGCAGGTACGCTGCCAGGCACCGCGCATCTCGCCGTCCGCCTCGCGCATCTCGGCCGCGAGCACACCTCGGCGCGCGGCCACCTCGCGCAGACCGGCCTCGATCTCCGCGGTCGAGTTGCCGGTGTAGACGACGCCCTTGCGGAAGTGGTTGCGCATGGCGTCGGAATGCGAGGTGAGCAGCGGCTTGTGCGCCGCGACCGCCTCGTAGGCCCCGCAGAGGAGCGTGTGTGGACGCGTGCAGAGGACCACGACGGCGTCGCAGAGCGCGATGAGTGAGTCGTAGTGCTCGCGCGCGAGGAACCCGGTCAGGGTCACCCTCGGCGAGAGGGCCGAGCGCTGGCGCTCGGAGACGCGGCTGCTGTCGCCGGTCACGTAGACGTGCATGTCCCCGGGCAGGTCGGAGACCGCGAGCATCTCGTCCACAGGCTCGTCCTCGTAGAACGAGAACACTGCGGCGACGTTGAAGCGACGCGGGTCGAGAGGGAACGGGTCGCCGGGCGCGGGTAGTTCCGGCAGGGGATCGGGCAGGACGAAACCCTTTCCGCCCCAGGACTCGACGGTCTCGCGGAGCGCGTCGTTGGTGACGATCGTCAGGACCGCCCCGCGCGAGAGGAAGCGCGACAGCGGGAGGAAGGGCCGCCACTTGGGCTCGAGAAAGATGCCGGTGTGGGCGTCGATCGCGTAGCGGGCACCCGAGAGCGCACACCAGGCGCGCACTACCAGGGCCGCGAAGGGCGGTGGACTCGTGACCACGACGAGCGCGGGACGGCGACGCGCGAGGAACCCGAAGGTGGCGATCGCCTGGAGCACGTACTTGAGCGGGGCGATCCAGGGCCGGCGGTAGAGCAGGTAGTGGATCGTGCGCAGCGGCGCCCCGGTCTCGGCCGAGATCGAGTCGCTGCGCTGGCAGACCGGGTCCCAGCTCAGCAGAACGGTCCCACCGTGGCCGGCTCCGCCGCGGGCCGGCTCGATCCACCCCTGCTCGGGGGCTTGGCCGGACGTGGGCGCTGCCGGGCGGGACCCGACGGACGCGGGAGATTCCATCGCCCGCAGACGCTAGCAGAGCGCGGCGTAGGCCGCTTCGAAGTCGCGCGCCAGCCGCGCCCCGGTGTGGCGCTCGATCAGCCGCGCCCGGGCGCACCGCGCGAGGCGACGGCGCAGGCCGGCATCGGAACGGACGCGGTGGATCGCCGTGGCGAGGGCCGCCGGGTCGCGCGCGGGCACGAGCAGGCCGCTCTGCTCGTTCTCGACCAGGTCCCGGATCCCGGGGATGTCGGTCCCGACGATCGCGACGCCCGCGGCGGAGGCCTCCATGAGCACGCGCGGCAGGCCCTCGCTGTGGGAAGGGAGGACGATCGCGTCGGCGTCGCGCAGGAAGGACGGCACGTCGGCGACATAGCCCGCGAAGCGGATCGCTTCGGCGACGCCGAGTTCGACGGCACGCCGGCGCATCGCATCGGCCGCGCCGCCCTCACCGGCGACGACGAGCGTGGTCGCGGTGCGGTCCGGCAGGCGCGCGAACGCCTCGACGAGATCCATCACGCCCTTGGGTTCGATCACGCGTCCGATGAAGACGATCTTGCCGCTCGCGGCGAAATCGGCCCTCTCCCGCTCCTGCCAGCAGGCTTCGAGTGGTTCCTCGTCGACCGCGTTCTCGACCAGTTGTACCCGGTCGCGGGAGAATCCCCGCGCGAGCAGGTCCGCCTCGAGGCCGTGGCTCAGTGGAAAGAGCCTGTCGAAGCCGCGCAGGAAGTTCCGGCCGACGACCTCGTAGGCGGTGATGCGGAGCCCTTCACCCGACGACCAGCCGTGCGGCGTGCTCACCAGCCGCACCGGCAACCCGCGGGTCGCAAACCAGCCGAAGACGTCCGACTTGAACTCATGGGTGTGCAGGACGTCGATGCCCTCGTCGCGCAGGATTCGGCGCAGGCCGGCGATCGCACCGGGGCTGAGCTTCGCGTCGAAGGGGAGGCGGATCGCGCGAAGGCCCGCCGTCTCGAAATGGCGGTGCACGTCGCGAGCGCCCTCCGAGTCGCCGATCGTCACCAGGACGAGTTCGACGCCGCGTCGCGAGAGGTGGCGGCCGAGCATGAGAATCCATCGCTCCGCCCCGTACATGCCGTCTGGACAGACGACGTGGGCGACTCTCATGAGGCGGCGGCGGCCGCACGCGGAGGTCGGGCCTCCACCGGGAACATCGCGGCCGCCTCCATGAGTCCGAGGAAGAGCCAGAAGAGCGCGTTGTACTCGAAGCCGCGCCACGGGACCCAGAGCATCTGCCAGGCGAGATAGAACAGCCCGGAGCCCCAGCCGAGCGCGGTGGTCCGGGTGGCAAAGCCGGGCGCGGCGGTCAGGCGTAGCGCCTGTCGCAGCCCCATGAACATGAGCAGGACGAGGCCCAGGCCGCCCAGCAGCCCCGTCTCCGCGCTGCGCAGCACGTACTCGTTGTGCACCGTGAACATCCACTGGTTCGGCAACCAGTAGGGGACGTACTGCTTGTAGACCTGCCCGTAGGCGCCCGCACCGACCCCGACGAACGGGTGGGTGGCGATCACCCGCAAGGCGATCAGGATCAGGCCCCAGCGCGTCTGGCTAGCGTTGTCGAAACTGGTCTCCTCGACGTGGCGGCGCAGCATGCCCGGCCCGAACGTGATTCCCGCGCCGACCAGCGCCACCGCGACCGCGACGACGCTGCGCGAACTCACCATCCCGCGGTAGGAACCGACCGAGAAGAAGAGGGCCAGCGCCATCGCGAGGCCGCCCCAGGCGGCACGGGTGAAGGTGAGGCCGACGGCGATCGTGCCCATCGCCGCGAGTACGGCGAGGTGGGCCCGGCGCCCCGGCTTCTCGAGACCGAAGCGCGCGAGCGCGATGCAGATGAGCGGAATGACGAAGCTCGCAAAGCCGGCGGGGTTCGTGGCGACCGTGCCGCCGGGCCGCGGGATCGTCGGCGACAGCGGGATGATGTCGCCCTCCGGTGTGAAGGTCCGCGCGAGTCCGCTCTCGACGTAGTAGACGATGGACTGGCAGGCTAGCGTCACGAACAGCAGCCGGATCACGCGGTCCAGGTCCTCGTCCGAGTGCACGAGGTTGATCGCGATCCAGAACATCGCGTAGAGTTCCAGGTCATTCACGAGCATCGCGATTCCGGCGAAGCGCTCCCCCGTGAAGAAAAGCGACACGAACGTCATGCCGAACATGAGGACGATCGGGACGCCGAGCGAGCCGAACCATCGCACCCCGCCCCGGCGCGCGAGTTTCCCGGTCGCGACCCAGTAGAGGATGAGCAGCGACGCGGTGACGAAGCAGACCGGGAAGGCGATGCCGTCGGTACCGGCCTTCCCGTAGCCGACGCGGTAGGCGGCGCCGACCTGCAGGCTCAGCAGGAAGAGCGCCGAGAGGAAGCGTTCGCGGTCCGACGTCAGCACCACCGCTGCGCCCAGCACCGCGGCCGCGACGAAGTAGACGAGCCAGCGGGTGGTGAGGCCGCCGGCGGCGACCGCGGCCCAGGCCGCGAGCACTCCGGCGAGGAGCCCGAGGAGCAGGTCCCAGCCGAACCCGCGCGCCGGGAGGCCGAATTCCGCCGCGTCCGACGGTCGGGTGGAGCGCGTGACCACGGGCATGCCCTAGCGACCTGCCCCGCGATCTGCACGCCGCGGGCGATCGGCCGGCGCACCTGGCCGGCCGTCGCGGCTGCGGCGGTCGGCGGGCCGCCGCGCGATCGCGTCTTGCCCCGGATCCGTCCGGCGTGGAAGATGGGGGCGCGCGGGGGGAAGGGCGATGGCGACGAGCGGAGAAAACACACCGAAGAGCATCCGGGGGGCACGTTACGCCACCGGCTTGGCCGCGATCCTGCTGCTCTCGATCGCCGCGCGCGCGGGCGCCACCGAGTACTGGGTCGCAACCACCGGCGAGGACGCCAACCCCGGCACGTCGGCCTCGCCGTGGCGCACCCTGCAGAAGGCCGTGAACACGGTGGTCGCCGGCGACACGGTGAACATCGGCGACGGCCAGTGGCAGGAGCACCTGATGATCGCGCAGAGCGGCTCTTCGAGCGCTCCGATCACCTTCCGTGCCGCGCCGGGTGCCACACCCATCCTCGACGGAGCGTCGTTCACCGGCGGCAAGTACGACACGATCGTCGGCATCTCGGGCGCCTCGAACCTCGTCATCGACGGGCTCACGCTGCGCAACTCACCAGGCTTCGGCGTCTCGGTCGTCGGCGACTCGCGCAATGTCCGCCTGCTGAACCTCGACATCCACCACTGCAACGGGCCGGGGGCCCTCTGGATCGAGGGTTCGGTGAGTCCGTCCTACAGCGAGATCCACGGCTGCAAGGTGCACGACAACGAGGGTGGCGGCATCACGTTCTGGCAGGGTTCCGGATACTACCTGGTCGAGGAGAACGAGGTCTGGAACAACCGCGGCGTGCAGAACTTCGACGGCATCCAGGTCGGCAGCCAGGTCGACGGCTTCAACCACGTCGCGGTGCGCCGCAACCTCGTCTACGACAACGGCGCAGGGGATCCCGGCGCCGACAACATCGACATGGGCGGCCACGGCCCCTGCGACCACTACCTGATGGAAGGCAATACCGCGCGGGGCTCGGACGGGTCCGTCAAGATGCACGGCATGCCGCCGACCGCGACCGTCGCCCGGTTCAACCGGATCACCGGCCAGGGCATCACCGAATACGACCACCCGAACCCGGCGATGATCTACTCGAACACGATCGTCGACGCGCGCAACGCGCTGCAGTTCCACAGCGACGACGTGATCGGCGGCCCGGGAACGGACTTCGGTGGCCTCGAAGCGCGCAACAATCTCTTCGTCGCCTCGACCAACTACACGCTGATCCTGACCGGCGCCTCGGGCTTCAAGATCGACACGCGCTACAGCTCGATACGGCTCGACGGGAACCTCTACCAGTTCGGCAGCGGCGGGATTCTCTGGTCATCGGGCATCTACTCGGCACAGCTTCCCGATCCCGACGGAGCGACCGCGTTCGCGGCCTACCAGACGGCAAATCCGCCCGACCTGCAGGACGTCCGCAGCCACCGAACCACCGCGGACCCGACCTCGATCTTCGTCGACTACGCGAACCGCGACTACCACCTGGCTCCCGGCAGCCCGGCCATCGACGGCGGCGTCGAACTCACCCGCACGACGACGGCCGGTACCTCCTCGACGCGAATCCGCGTCGTGCGCGCCTCGTTCTTCCACGACTCCTACGACGGCCTGATCGCGCCCGACTGGGTGGTGGTGGGGAGCAATGCGGCCGTCCAGGTCGTCTCGATCGACGACGCCGCGAACGAGATCACGGTCGCGACGCCGATCTCCTGGAGCGCCGGCGACCCGGTGAACCTGCCCTACGAGGGGGCTGCGCCCGACAACGGCGCCTTCGAGAGCGCCAGCACCGGGCCGAGCGTGCCGAAGCTGCTCAAGGTCGAGCCGCTGCCGTCCTGATCGACCGGAGTGTCGCGCCCGAAGCTCAGCGTCCCGAAGGACCGGGCGCGACCCGCGATTGACTCGCGGCCCCCACCTCGCGCGCCGGGTTGCCCACGACCGTCGCGCCCGCGGGGACATCGCGCACGACGACGCTGCCCGCGCCGACGACCGCATCGGCTCCGACGTCCGCCATGACGATCGCGCCCTCGCCGATCCAGGCGCGATCCCCGATCGTCAGCCGGCGGAACACCGGGGCACCAGCCGCACCGGGCGGATGCTGGTGGCGTCCGCTCGTGATCGAGACGCGGCTCGCGATGTTCACGGCCTCGCCGATGGTCACGCTGCCGATGATGCAGTAGGCGCCGATATAGGCGTCGGGAAAGACGACGGCGTCGCGGTGCGCGATCAGGGTACCGATCGACATGTAGGCGCGATCGGCACAGCCGTCGAGGGTGGCCATGTAGAAGGCCTTGCGCAGCAGGCTCCCCGGCGCACCGGGAGCGAGGCTTAGGAACTGGGCGCCGGTGGTGAAGACCTGCTCCCCAAAGCCCATGCGCTTCTCGATCCAGCAGAGGAGCAGCAACGGCGAAAGAAGCACCTGGGCGAGCCACAGCGAGGTCGCCCGGAGCGCGGAGCGCAGGCTCACGCCGCCTCCCCGCGTCCTCGCGCGAGGAACGCTAGACGCCCGAGTCCGAGCGACTCCATCTCGTTGGCGCCCACGAAGCCGGTCGCCAGAAGGATGCCCGCATAGGACGCGCCCGCGAGCGAGGCCGAGAGAACGACCGGCGCATCGCGCAGCACCCAGGCGATCGCGCCCGCCACGAGCGCCGCGATCACCGGGCGCGCCGCGAGGCCGAGTGGGGCGGCGGTACCCGGCAGCCGCGCGGAGAGGAACGCGATCTGCGAGGCCGCGTAGACGAGCACCGACACGAGCGTCGCGATCGCGGCACCGACCGGACCCATGGTCGGGATGAGGACCAGGTTGAGCACGACGTTCACGCCGGTCATGAGAACGTTCATCCAGAGATCCACCCGCTGGTGGTCGGCGCCGACCAGCAGGTAGGCGTGGTAACGGACGATCCCGTAGGGGACGAGTGTCCACATGAGGACGACCAGGCTCGGGACCGCCGGGTCGAACCCGGACCCGTAGAAGAGCCGCAGGATCGGGCGGCCCAGCACCGTGAAGAGCACGGCCGCGGGCAGCGCGAGGGCGAGCAGGTAGCGGCTGGCGAGAGCGCCCAGGCGTGCGACCCGCGCCCGGTCCTCGTGAACCGCCGCGACGAGTTGCGGGTAGAGCGACAGGCAAAGGCTCTGCGGCACGACCATCGCCAGCTCGAGGAGCCTCCAGGCCGCGCCGTAGTAGCCGACGTCCTCGACCGGCCGCATCTTCGAGAGCATGAAGACATCGATGCGCCAGTAGAGGGTAGCGAAGATCCCGACCAGGAGAAACGTGGGCGCGACACGCAGCAGCGCCCGGTGGGTCGCGCGATCGAAGGCCGGCCCGACCCGCACCCCGACCGACCGCAGGAGTCCCAGGGCGACCCCGCAGGCAAGGACCCGGGCCACGACGGCCCCGAGCAGGACCGCCTCCACGCCCAGCCCCGAGAGCAGCGCGGCGACGCCCAGGCCGACCTTCACCACGCTCTCGGCGAGGGCCGTCCAGGCGAGGTGGTCCATCCGCTCGAGGGCGACGAACCCGCCTTCGAGGAGCGAGCCGACGGTCCACGGCAGGAGCGCCATCGCGAGCAAGGCGATCGCACGCGCCGTTGCCTGATCGTAGCCGAAGCGGAAGGCGCACACCGCCATCGCGATGGTCGAGGCGAGGGCCGCCAGGGCACCGAGCGTCGTGGCGTTGCTCAGGAGCGGACCGAGACGCCGGCGATCTCGGGCACCGTCTCGCGTCACGATCGAGTAGAGGCCGAGCGGTGCGACGGTGTTGAAGAAGTAGAGCCAGGTGTAGGCGAGCGTGTAGCGGCCGAGGGCCTCGCTGCCGAGGCGACGCGAGAGCAGCAGCACGACCGGCAGCGACATCGCCGGCACGACGAAGCGCAGGATCACGAGCACCGCCGTGTTGCGGACCACGCGCTTGCCCGAGCCGGCGTCCGCGGAGGTCTTCGCCGCCTCTCCGCTCATGCTTCCGACCCGGCCTCCGTCACGACCCTGCGCTCGGCCTGCCAGCGCCAGAGCCCCCGGTCGACCAGCGACCACGAGTCAAGACCACCGCCGACGATCCGACGGAACATCCACATCCCCTCGCCACCCTCCACCTTGTCGCGCGGCAATTCGAGCGGATCGAGCCCCGGTGCGATCGCTCCGTGCACCGACGTGAACGCGCAGCGGTATCCGGCCGCCGCGACCGCGGTGCGCGTGTCGCGGCCGAAGTCCCCCCCGGTCCCGTAGGGGTAGGCGAAGTCGACTCCAGCGGAATCGCCGAGGCGGCGGCGCAGCAGGTCGCGCGCGGCCGCGACCTGGCGGCCGGCCTCGGCGACCGGGATTCGCGCGAGCGACACGTGGTCCCAGCCGTGGGAGGCGACGGAGATGCCCGCGTCGCGGATCTCGGCGAGCTCGCCCCAGGTGACGTGCGCGTCGGCTTCGGCCCCGCAATCGCGCCGGTCGGTCACGGCTCCGACCGAGACGAAGAGCACGGCCGGGATGCGGTGGCGGCGCAGGATCGGCAGGGCCTCCGCGTGAAAGTCCCGGTAGCCGTCGTCAAAGGTCACCAGCACCGAGCCCGGGCGCGGAGGGCTTTCGCCGGCGACGAACCGGGCCAGGTCGTCGGCCGAGATCACCCGGCCCTCGGATTCAAGCCAGGCCATCTGCTCCGCGAGGGCCGCCGGCGGGACACTGAAGGGCTCCCGCACGGCCTCGCGCACGCGATGGTAGGTGAGCACCCGCGGCGCGTGCCCGCTGCGGGCTCCGGCGAATCGGCCGAGAACCGGCGACGCGATCGCCACGGCTGCACGCATCCCCTTCTTGAGCGCCCAGCGCGATGCCGTCAGCCCCGAGGTCACGGGGTCGGTTAACCAGCGGAGGCGCGCGAAGTCGACCGGTCCCGCCATGCTCGAGCGAGAAATCGCGGGTTGCCGAGCATGTAGCGCCGCCATTTCCGGCCCGGCTGCTGGAGGAGGATCTGCACCCACTCGATCCCGAGACGGCGCACCAGCGGCGATGCCCTGCGCAGGTTTCCGCCCCAGTGGTCGAACAGGCCGCCGACGCCGATCGCCACCGGGGTTTCGATCCGTTCGCGCTGGCGATCGATCCACGCCTCCTGGAGCGGGTTGCCCATGCCGACGAGCAGCAGGTCCGCCCCCGACCCGGCGATCCGGACGGCCGCCGCGCGCGCCGCAGCTTCCTCGTTGACGTAGCCGTGGTGGAAGCCCGCGACCGTCACGCCCCAGGTCGTCTCGACGTGGCGTGCGGCACGCTCGACCGTCTCGGCGGTCGCCCCCAGCAGGTAGACCCGGCAGCCGTCGCGCGCCATCCGCGTAAAGAGTTCGGGGACCAGGTCCGTGCCGACGAGGTTCTCGCGCAGTTCTACGCCACGCCATCGCGCCGCCATCCGCGCCCCGGTTCCATCCGCGAAGACGACGTCGCCACGGTTCAGAGCCGCACGATAGTCCGGATCCTCCCAGGCGAGATTCAGCGTGTGCGCATTCACGATGTACACGACACGCGAGCGTCCGTCGCGGGCGCGCGCCCAAGCCTCGAGGACTTCGCACGCCTCGCCGCGGGTCGCGTTGGCCACGCGCACCCCGAGCAGGGCGACCGACGGCAGGGCCGCCACCCGAGCGTCGGGCTCGCGCGCGTGAGCCGGAAGCTTCGGATCGATCGCGGGGGCCACGGACGGATTATCGACGCCGACGGGGATGACCCGCAAGCACCCGGAGTCGACGGCCGCCGCGCGGATGCGATCGACTGCGGGGCCGATCAGGCGGCTTGGCGCGACGAACGCGGACTACGCCCACGGAACATCAGGGCCATGCCAATCTTGCGCAACTGGTCGCCGACGATCGCGAGTTTGGTCGCGGCGGGAGAGTCGATGGCGGGAAAAGACGCGCTGGCTGCACCCGGGCCCAGGATGGACACCACCCAGCCGGCCCGGCGCGCGCGGAGCGCCATCTCCGCGAGCGCGGTGCGGGACTTCAGGAGGAAGCGGGCTCCGCGGAGAATATCACCGCGGTCGGCGCGCATCGCGCAGGCTGAACCATCGGGCTCGCCCGTCGGGTTGCCCGGGGTCGCCAAGGGTGCCGCCATCGCCAGGTCGGCGCCCTCCTCGACGCAGCGCACCAGATCCGCGAGGGTCTCGGCCGAAAAGCCCCCATCTACGTCGGTCGCACAGACGATCGGGGTCGTGGACCGGGCGATTCCACCCCGCAGCGCGCTGCCGAATCCCAGGCGATTCGCCTGGCGCAGAACCCCGATGCGGGGTTCGCCGCGCGCCGCATCGAGCAGGCGGCCGAAGGTGCCGTCGTCCGTGCCATCGTCGACGAAGACGAAGCGCCAGCGCCGCCCGACCCCGGCGAGCATCGAGCGCGCGCCCTCGATGGCGGCTTCGAGCGCCGGACCTTCGCGACGGCAGACCGCCACGACGGTCACTTCTGCGGACTGGAGTTCGATCACGGAGACGCTCTGTGTAGGCATCGATGCCGCGATATTCCAGAGGGTTTTTCCGATTTGGAGCTTTTTCCGAAGTTTTTCCGCCGCACGCGGCCGGGTTTCCCGCGATGCCACGGGGAGCGCCATGCGGTCCGCGATGGCGTCCGCATGCGGGCGGGCCGGGCCCGGCCCGGAGCGGGCCGGCGATCCGCTCAGTGGGCACCCTCGCCGGACAACACGGCGGGGACGGTCAGGAGCATGATCTTGAAGTCGAGCGCGAGCGACCAGTTGTCGATGTACTCCATGTCGGCCCGGATGATGTCCTCGAAGTTCGGGCGCCGGCTGGTCACCTGCCACAGGCAGGTGATCCCGGGCTTCACGGCGAAACGCCGGTGGTGCCAGCGGACGTCGATCCGATCGACGTCGCGCACCGGCAGCGGGCGCGGCCCGACGATGCTCATGTCACCGGTGAAGACGTTCCAGAGCTGCGGCAGTTCGTCGAGGCTCGTGCGGCGCAGGATGCGACCGACCCGGGTGATGCGGGGATCGTTCTCGATCTTGAAGACCGCGCCGCTCGCCTGGTTGAGCGCTTCGAGTTTCGGCAGCAGTTTCTCCGCATCCATGACCATGGTGCGGAACTTGAGCGCGGGGAAGCGGCGGCGGTTCAGGCCGACCCGCTCCTGGCGGAAGATCGCAGGCCCCGTCGAGTCGAGCCGGATCGCGAGCGCGATCAGGGCGAAAAGCGGTGCCAGCACGACCATGGAGACCGCCGAGATCAGCAGGTCGATCACCCGCTTGACGGCGAGGCCGACGCTCTCCGGCGGCCCCGAGGCGATGGTGATGACCGGGTGGCCGGAGAGCGTGTCGACCGAGGCCCAGGCCCACTCGAGCACGGCCAGGTTCGCGATGACACGGACGGTCACGCCCTGCTCCTCGCAGGCGGAGATCAGCGAGCGGATCACCGATTGCGACCCGCCGTCGAGGTCGAGCGCGACGAAGACCTCGTCGATCGGGTGGCGGTCGACGACGTGCTGCAATCGCTCGACGACCTTCTCGGGGTCGAACCGGGGCTGCGCGAGGTCGTTCTCGATGTCGATGACCTCGACCACGTGGTAGCCGAGGCTGTCGCGCCGGGCGAGATCGGCCGCCGCCTCGAGGTTCTGGCGGCCGGCTCCGACGAAGACCACGTCGCGCAGGTTGCGACCCATCGCGCGCGCGTGGCGGGCGATGCCGCGCAGCAGCCTGCGCTCCAGGCAAAGCCCGAGGAAGCTCGTCACGCCGAAGAAATTGATGAACGACGGGGTGAGCACGTCGATGTCGAGGAAGGAGCGCAGGAGCGCGAGCGGCCCCACGCAGAGCAGGACCACCACCGCCAAGTCGCCGACCTCGCGCATCGGGCGCGAGAGACGGTAGGAGTTGTAGAGTCCCCGGGTCGTCAGAGCGACGTGCCAGGCCGCGACGTAGAGGAAGACGCCGAGCAGGTTCGCGAGCGAAAGGCGCAACTGGAAGATCGAGAGCCAGTTGTCGCGCTCGAACTCCCGCGATGTCATCGCGAACGCGAACATGCTGCCCGAGACGACGACCAGCAGGTCGAACGCCTTGAGCAGCGTCATCAGGTATCGACGTCGCGGGTGCATCGCCGGTGAGGTACGGGTCGGTTCAGCCCACCAGGCGGCCGAGCCAGCGCGGCGAACGGTCACGCGTCCGGTCGAGAACGACACCGAGCAGCCGGCAGTTCGTCGCACGGGCACGCTGGGTCGATTCGACGAGAGCCGCACGGTCGGTCACCAGGCTCTCCGCCACGATCACGAGTCCGTCGGTCGCCCGCGCGAGCAGGGCCGCGTCGGCTCCGGTCGAGAGCGGCGGTGCCTCGATGACCAGCAGGTCCGTCGGCGGCGAAGACTCCGCCCGCCAGCGCCTGATCTGCTCCTCGCCCGAGTCGTCGTGAAGGTCGAGTCGCAATGCGTTTCCCGCACCCCGTCCGAGCGGGCGCAGGACTGCGGTGCGGCCGACGGAATCGCGCAGCTCGGCGCGCTGCAGAACCAGGCCGCGTCGCTCGGCCTGCGAGACCAGGCTCGAGGCGATGGCCGCCACCGACCGGGTCGGCACCGCACCGGCGATCACGACCGCGCCGAGACCGTCCGCGGCGAGGGCCCGGAGGCGGTCGAAGAGGCGGTCGCTTCCGTTGAGGGCGGCGGCCCGACGCAATTCCGCGTCCGCCCCGCGCCCGGCGCCCGCGCGGCGCGAGGGAGTCTCGGCCGCACGGGCCGTACCCTCTCCCCCCGGCTCCAGCCCGGCTTCTTCGGCACCCGATTCGGCTGCCTGCTCGTCGGTCGCGTGACCGCCCTCTCGCTGGAGGCGGTTCAGCGTCTGCACGTACTTGCTCATGCCTGCACTCCGAACCCCTGACTGTGATCGATAAAGCACACCAGCGCCGGTTTCTCGATGGCCATCGCCGAGGCCCGCCGCCCGTCTCCGGAGCGGCTGCGACGGGTCGCGTCGCGGGCGACGTTCTCGGGGCTGCGGCGCGGGCCGTCGGTCACCACCCGGCCCGACCTGGCGCCCGCCGCGGCGCGACGGGCCGGGGCCGGGGGGCCGACGAATGCCGCGCGTGGCGCCTTGCGGCGCGTAGGCGGCGCCGGCTCCCCGATCGCCGCGGCTAACCGGCCCTTTGCCGGACGCTCGGCCCGTCCAAGCGAAGCCGTGGCAGCGCCGTCGGCTCCGCTGCCGGGACCGTCGTGCGCGGGGATCGCGGCCATCGCCACCGGCATCGCGAGGACGTCGGCCGCATCGACCAGCGAAGAAGTCCCGGCCGGTCCGATCCCGATCCCGGCGGCCATCGGAAGGGCCGGCGCGACCGGAGCGTGCGGCAGGAGCGCAAGAGTTCCGAGCCCCGCGAGGCCGGCACCGGCAAGGACGGCGAAGCGCGGCATCCTCTGGCGACGCCCGGTGAGCCGGACGAGCGATCCGCCGTTGCGCTCGCGCTCCGCCGAGAGAACCGCCGGGAGTCCGACGCGCGGCGCTCCGGAGGCCCAGGCGGCGAGCATCGCGTTGTGGCAGAGGATGTTGATCCGGCGCGGGACGCCGCGCGCTCGGTAGATCACGTACTCCAGCGCCGGACGGGTGAACAGGTCGATCGTGCCGCCGGCCCGGGCGAGCCGGTGCTTCACGTAGGCGATGCTCCGGCGGTGGTCGAGGGGGTTCACGTTGACCCGGGTCGCGACCCGCTCGGCGATCTGGCGCAGGTTCGGCTGGCGCAGCTTGTCGTCGAGTTCGGGCTGACCGACCAGCACGATCTGCAGGAGCTTCTTGTCGAAGGTGTCGAAGTTCGACAACAGGCGCAGGTTCTCGAAGGTCTCGTCGTCGAGGTCGTGCGCCTCGTCGATGACCAGGGCGGGGATCGTGCCGTCCTCGGCGCAGCGGGAAAGGAATCCGTTGAGCGCGCTGACGAGCGAGTAGCGGTCCCCGCCGGCGGGCTCCACGCCGAAGTCGTCGAGCGCCTGGCGGAGCAGGTCGTCGAAGGAGAGCCGCGTGTTCGTCAGGTAGGCCGTGCGGACGTCATCGCCGAGACGGGCGAGCAGGGCGTGGAGGAGCGTGGTCTTGCCCATCCCCACCTCGGCAACGACCACCATGAGGCCGCGGCGGGTGAGCAGTCCGACCTCGAGCCCGGCGAGCGCCTCGGCGTGATCGGGACTCGCGAAGAGGAAGTGCGGATCCGGCGAGAGGGCGAAGGCTTCCCTGCGCAGTCCGAAGTGCCGGGCAAAGAGGTCCGGCCGCATCAGGACGAAACTTCCCCGAGGACCGGCAGGCCGGTGAGCCGGCGGGCGTCGGCCGAACCCTTCACCGTCGGGTCGAGCCAATCGCGCCACAACGCCGCGACCATGCCGAGGAGAAGGCCGAAGAGTCCGCCGAGCAGCGGCGTGAGCGCCTTCTTCGAGTTCATCGGCGTCGTCGGCACCTCGGCCGGCTCCGCGACGGAGACGTTG
>CAMBZJ010000043.1 GCA_945872365.1 Klebsiella pneumoniae | reverse complement strand
GCGAGCAGCGCGCACGCGAGCGAGAGCACGACCACGAAACGCCCCGCGCCGCGCATCGCGGAGAACCCCGGCACGAAGCGCCACAGGAGCGCGAACGGCAACGGCAGGCGCCCGCCGCCCGGGAGTTCCTGGTAGGGGCCCCAGGCCAGGACGAGCCCCGCCACCAGCATCGTCCAGGCCGCGATCTCCCCGGTACGGGCGCGGCGCGGTCGCTGCCCCCTCCGGGCGAGTCCGAAGGTCTGGGCGAGTCGGAACAGACCGAACCCGAGCGTGACCAAGGCGGCGACCGGGCCGACCAGGCGAAGGCCCGCGGGTGCGAGGTAGCTCCACGGCGGCGCCGACATCCGCGCGACGAAGTCGATGTCGTAGACCGGAACGACACCGCTGCGGCGCAGTCGCAGGTAGGGCAGCGCCGCCGGCACGACGAGCACCGCCGCCGCGAGCAGGGCCGTCGCGACCCCGGCCAGACGGCGCAACGCGAGCGATGCCGGCGCATGCGAGCCGCCGGGCCGGGTGGCGCACCAGGCGAGTGCGAGCGCATAGACCGGCAGGATCGCGAAGCTCACGTAGCCCAGGTAGAAACTCGCGAGTGCCTGCAGCGCCACGGCGAGCGCGATGCCGGCCCAGGCGAGACCACGGCCGCGCTCGAACCACAGCGCGGTCGCGAGCAGCGCGAGCGGCAGGAACTGGAAGCCCAGGTATTGCGGCTCGGCGGCGACGCCGGCATGGACGCCGCTCGGCTCGTAGCGCCACGGCGAGAGCGTGAGCAGCACTCCGGCGACGATCGCTGCGGCCGTGTCGCCGGTGTGGTGGAGCACGACCAGGAAAGCCGCGAACGCCGTCAGCACGATGCTCTCGAGCATCATCGCCTTCAGCACCCAGGCTGAGTTCCCGGTCGCCAGGAACACGGGCAGCGTGAACGGCACGTGCGCCAGCATGTTCTCCGATCCGGCGAGCGTGTCGGGGGCCGGGTGGAGGATGTTCCCGTCGAAGAGCCGCGCGGGGTCGGTCGCGAGTGCGTGTGCGACCCAGCCGAGAATCCACACGTTCAGGTTGCGATCGGCGAGCGCCATCGCCGGAACGTCGCCCTGGGCATAGGTCGGCAACCGGTTCCAGCGGAAGAAGAGCGGACGAAAACCGACCAGCGCAACCCCGAGGAATACCCCGAGTGCGAGTGCGCACCGCAGCGGTTTGCCGGGCCGTTCCAAGGTGGCTAGCCTCTCCGTCCATGTCGCCGCGGGCCCGACATTCGGCCGCGATCGCAGCGCTCCTCTGCGTGCTCGCGCTCGCGGCGGCCCTGCGCCTCTGGGCGATCGACTTCGGCCATCCTCACCCGCTGGTGCGCCCCGACGAGAAGGAGATCCTCGAACCGGCCTTTCGCTTTGCGCAGGGCGACTACAATCCCAAGTACCACGTCTATCCCGGCCTCTATCTCTACATGATGTGGCTGTGGAGCGCCGGCCTGCTCTTCCTGCGCAGCCTCTTCGCCCCGGTTCCACCCTTCCACGCCGCCCTGCTCTCCGCGTTCTTCGGCGTACCCGACAGCCGTTGGACGAGCCCCATCATTCACGGTCGCATCCTCGCGGCCCTCGTCGGGACGCTGACCGTGCTCGCGGTCTATCTCGTCGGACGCCGAAGGGACAGCCGTGCGACCGGACTCGTCGCGGCCGCCCTGCTCGCGACCTGCTTCCTCCACGTCCGCGACTCCCACTCGCTCAAGGCCGAGGCCTTCCTGACCTTCGCAATCGTCCCGGCGATCGCCGCCTGCGCCCGCCTGGTCGAGAAGCCGACCGGGCGACGCGGACTGGTCGCCGGACTGTGGATCGCCTTCGCGACGGGCATGAAGCAGCCCGGGATCCTGCTGCTCGTCCCGCTGTGGGCGGCGGGCGCCCTCACCTCGACGCGCGCGGGCCTGCGCCGGATCCTGCCGACCGGCCCGGTGTGGATCGGGGCGATCGCCGCGATCGCGGGATTCCTCGCGACCGGCCCCTACATGATCCTCGACTGGCCTTTCGTCTGGCAGACCATGGGACCGGCGATCGGCACCGTGTTCGCGCCGCGCGGGGAAGCCGACCTCCACCGACCCGTCGAGCGGGCTTTCTGGTACCACGTCACGACCTCGTTCCGCTGGGGTACGGGGCTGCTCTTCTCCCTGCTCACCGTGCCGGCGCTCGCTCTCGGCGCGCGCGGGCTCGAACCGTTCTTCGCGCTCGCGACCTTGTTCTCGCTGCTCTGGCTGGTCGTGATCGGCGTCTCGCCGGTGCACCACGTGCGCTACTTGACGCCGATCCTCCCGCTGCTGGCGCTGCTCGTCGCGCGCCTGCTGGTGCAGGTCGCAAGCCGCGCCGGCCGCTGGGCCAAAGTCGCTCTCGCCGTGGCCACGGTCGCGATCTGCGCGGAGCCGCTCGCGTCGAGCGTCGCGCACGACCGGATCCTTGCGCGCACCGACACGCGCGTGCTCGCCACCGAGTGGCTCGGTGCGCACACCGCCCAGGGCGAACAGGTTGCCGTCCTCGGGACGAGGATCTGGCCCTACGGGGCGCCGATGCTGCCGCGCGGCATCACGGCACTTTCGCTCGGAGGCAGGAAAGGGCTGGAACCGGGGGCCGCGCGATTCCTCGTCACCCATGAGCACCCGCTGCCGTTCTCGCGGGTCGACGCGGCGGACCTCGAACGGCTGCGGCCACGGCTGCACCTCGAGGTCGAGTTCTCGCCCTGGGAGGACTCGACCCCCCGCGGATGGTTCGAAGAGGCCGACGCTTACTACGCACCGTTCCGGGACTTCGCGGGCGTGAAACGCGCCGGGCCGCTCGTCAGGATCTACTCGATCGCCCCGGCGTCGCCGGGCGCGGCCGCCGCCGACGCCCCCTGAGCGGCGGCCGACGGCGTCACCAGCGGCTCGCGGGGCCGCGCCGGCAGGATGCGCACGTCGGACTCGACCGTCGCGATCGGGCGGTCCGCGCCCTCCTGCGCGAGCACCAGGCGCAGACGGTGCGTTCCGACCGCGCGGGGCGGCAACACGAACGCGTCGAGTTGCGCGGGCGCACCGGGTGCGAGGTCGTGCGGCAGTCGCGAGCGCAGGACCGGAGCGGTGGTCGTGGCCGGCAGGTCGGGCCAGTCGGCGCGAACGACGACCAGACCATCGGGGCGCACCGCGAGCCCCGGCCATGTGCAATCGCCGCCGTTCACGACCTTCACGGGCACGGCACGCGCGCCGAGCGCGATACGCATCTCCGCCGGGAAGGACGCCGCGAGGCTGCCGCGAGCGCAAGGCGCGTCGAGCGGCCCGAGCGACGCGCCTTCGAGCGTGGTCGCGCCGGCCGGCGCATCGACGGCTCCGCGCCAGTCCGAGAGCGGCGTGAGCGTCACCTCGTAGACGACGTCGTCGTCGAAGCGCGCCACCTCCACGAGTCCCGCCGCGGGCGCGCCGGCCTCCCATCGACCGGCCGCCTCCCCGAGCGCTCCCCGGTGCAGGATCACGCGTCGCACCGGTGCGAGGTCGACCAGCGTCTGAAGGGCGTCGCGCGACGGAAGTCGGTGCGCGAGCGACTTCGCGAGTTCGCCCCAAACCGGCGGGTACCCGGTGTAGCCGTTCACAATGGGCTGCCAGTGGACGGTCGAGAACAGCATGTAGCGCGCCTCGCGCACGAGTCCGCCGAGATCCTCCTCGGCGACCGCGCCGGGCACCTCGAGGAGCCCACCGTCGCGGGGTTGCGAGGCGAGCCAGCGGTAGACGGGCGGCAAGGCGCGGTCGAGCGGCGACACCTCGACCGGAACGCGGTGGCGTCCGATCCAGACCATCGCGAGAGCGATCCCCGCCGCGGCGACGAGCAACCGGCGACGTGACGGCCAGGCGCTCCCGGCTCGCGACAGCGCGAGCGCCCCCCCCACGGCGAGCCCGAGGGTGGCAAAGGAGAGCGCCCGGATCGGCGCGCGCAACACGCCGAAGCCCGGCACGATCGCGGCGAGCCATGCATGTGGCAGCGTTACGCGCAGGCCGCCCATGCGGACCTCGGGTCCGAGAGCGAGGGCCGTCGCGAGGGCGACCACCGACCAGGCCGCGGCGGCCGCGCCCGCAAGCGCATCCGCGTCCCCGCCGGGCCTCGACGGTCCGCGCGCACCGGCCCGCGACGAGCGCCGCTGCACGAGGGATGCGACCAGGCCGGCTGCGGCGAGCAGCAGGGCGAGCGGGCCGATCCAGGCGGCGCCACCGGCCGGCCCGACGGCGGCGAGAGACCCGAGGTGAACGAGCTCCGGGTCCTGCGGCCGCAGCACGCCGTCGCGACGGGCGGCGAGGTAGCGGAGGGCGACCGGCAGGACGAGTCCGCCCGCGAGTGCCACGGCGACCACGACCGCGCCGAGGGCGTGCGCGCGACTCGCGCGCGGCGACGCGGTCCACCACAGGACCGCGCTCCAAAGCGGTACGCCGAGAAAGGCGTAGTAGCCGAGGTAGAAGCAGGCGAGCGCCTGGAGGGCGAGTCCTGCGACGACGCCGGCGAAGCCGAGCCTGCGATGGCCCCGGACCAGGAGCGCGGCAGCAGCCATCGCCAGCGGCGCCCACTGGAAGCCCAGGTATTGGGGCTGCGCCGCGAGTCCGTCGCCGAGTCCGAGACGGTTGATGCGGCCCGGCTCGAGCGCGACGGCCGCGGCGGCGAGGGCCGCCGCCCAGGGAGCGGCACCGACGAGTCGCGCGAGGAGATACACGGCGAGCGCCGTACCGACGAAGCCCCAGGCGACCTGCGCGAACAGCACCGCCGCGGCGTCCCCGCCGAGGCGCGACACCGGGGCGGTGACCGGCAACTGCGCGAGCATCGTCTCCGACCCAGCGAGCACGTTGCGCGCCGGGAAGTACACGTTCCCGTCGAAGAGCGAGCGCGGATCCCGCGTCGCCGCGCGGGCCGTCCATGCGAGGATCCAAGCGTTCAGGTTGCGGTCGGCGTTGTCCATCGACGCGGTCGCACCGACGTAGCGAGGCATCGCACCCGCCCGCCACGGCAGGGGACGGAGGAGCAGCGCCGCGACCAGCGACGCCGTCGCGATCGCGACCGCAGCCTCGCGGCCGATGCGGCGCACGACCGGGGGGGCCGCCTTCAGGCGGCCCGGGCCTCGGCTCGCCGCCGCGCGACCGCGATCGCGGAGAGTCCGAAAGGCAGTCCCATGCGGCGCTCCAGCCGATAAACCGGGACCAGCATGTCGGCCACGCGGGCCTGGAGGCCGGGCACGGAGCGGCGCTTGAGCAGCCGACCGTTCAGGTACCAGCCGGCCGTGGAGGTGGCGTTGACGTAGGTCTCGCTCTCCACGTCGAGTCCGGCCTCGCGCATCAGGTTCGACATCTGCCCGCGACCGTAGCGCCGGTGGTGGCCGACCGCCTCGTCCATCGTGCCGAAGAGGCGCGGATGCGCGGGAACGAGCACGACCAGGCGACCGCCGGGCTCGAGCAGGGTCGATAGCCGCGAGACGGCGCCGCGGTCGTCGGCGACGTGCTCGAGCACGTTCAGGCAGATGATCGTGTCGAAGCGGCGACCGCGCAGTTCCTCGGGGAGTTCGCCTTCCAGGTCCAGGCGGGCGATCTCGACGTTGGGCGACTGCTCGAAACGGTGCCCGAGTTGGTGCACGTATTGCGGATCGTAGTCGGTGGCGAGGACGCGGTCGCGATCCTTGAGGAAGGCCGTCATCGTCCCGGTGCCGGCCCCCACCTCGAGCACATGCTGCCCGATCATCGGGCGGATCGTCTCGAAGAGGAAGCCGTTGTAGCGGTCGAGCGCCGACATCCGGCGCAGGGTGGCGTGCAGCGGGTCGTCGACCTCCCGGTCGTCGACCACGGCGCAGCGCACCATGGTCCAGACCGCGGAGACCGCGTCCTTCCAGCCGATCTTCTTGCCTTCGGCGTAGGACCGGCCGCTATAGGAGATCGGCACCTCGTAGATCCGGGCGTGCAGGCGGGCGAGTTTCGCGGTGAGTTCCGGCTCGATGCCGAAGCGCTCGGAGCGCAGCACCATGCGGTCGACGAAGTCGCGCCGGATCGCCTTGTAGCCGGTCTCCATGTCGGTCAGGTTGAGATCGGTCAGCATGTTGGAGACCAGCGTGAGGATCTTGTTCCCGAGCGAGTGCCAGAAGTAGAGGACGCGGCGCGGATAACCGGCGAAACGGCTTCCGTAGACTGCGTCGGCGCGGCCGTCCCGGATCGGCCCCATGAGCTTGTCGTAGTCCGCCGGATCGTACTCCAGGTCGGCGTCCTGCGTGAGCAGGACGTCGCCGGTCGCGGCGGCGAAGCCGGTGCGCAGCGCAGCGCCCTTGCCCTGGTTGACCTCGTGGCGCAGGAGCACGATCTCGGGCAGTTCGCTCCGCAGGCCCGCCGCAAGCGTGGCCCAGCCCAGCGACTGCTCCGCCTCGAGCACATCGTGCGTACCGTCGGCCGAACAGTCGTCGATCACGACGACCTGATCCACCTCGGACCGCTCGACCACACGGCGCAGGATCTGGAGGATGGTCGCCCGCTCGTTGTAGACCGGGACCACGACGCTCAGCGTGAGCCGTGCGACCGGGGCGTTGGCGTCGACATCGCTCATCGCTGTTCCCCGTAAGCGGCCGGGGGCGCCGCCGGCCTGCGGCCGACGGCACCCCCGGAGGTTCTCTCGATGCCGAGCAGGCGGTTCAGATCAGTCCGTAGACCTTGGCCGCGTTGCCCACGCAGATCTTCCAGCGCTCGTCCTCCGGCACTCCGGCGAACATCTCGTTGGCGATCTTGCGGGAGTACGGCCAGTCGCAGATGTGATGCGGGTAGTCAGTGGACCACATCATGTTGTCGATGCCGACGTCGTGGCGATTGCGCACGCCGTAGAAGTCCTGCACGAAGGTGAGGCGCCAGTTGCGCTTGAAGTACTCGCTCGGCAGCATCTCGAGTTCGACCTGCGCCCAGTGGCGATTGCGCCACCAGCGGTCGTCCATCTGCTCCAGCAGGAACGGCACCCAGCCGGCGCCCGCCTCGACCGAGATGAAGAGCAGGCTCGGGAACCGGTCGAAGAGTCCCGACATGATCGTCTCGGTGATGATCGGCGGCATCGAGTCCATGCCCGCCGTCGAGTAGCTCGCGACCGTCTTCTGGCCCGCGGTGAGCAGGCCCGTCGGCTCGAACTTGCCGGTGCTGGTGGTGGCGCCCTTCGCGGCCGCCTTGGAGACCGTGCCGAGGTGGATGCTGCACGGCATGCCGAGCGCGATCGCTTCCTTCCAGAAGGCGTCGTCCTCCTTGGAGATCGACACGCCCCCGGCCGGCCAGGTCGACAGGATGACGCCGCGCATGCCCATCTGCTTGGCGCGGCGCATCTCCGCGATCGCCTCCTCGACGCCGAGGTTCGGGATCTGCGCGAGGCCGATCAGGCGCTTCGGATCGGCGGCCATGAACTCCTTGGCCATCCAGTTGTTGTAGGCCTGGATGCCGGCCTTGTGGAAGTCGTTGTCGTCGTCGAGCATGTAGTGACGCATGGTGCGCTGGGAAGGATAGAGCACCTCTGCGTCCACGCCGTCGACGACCTGCTCCTTCAGGCGAGTCTCGCCGTGCCACGCACCGGCATTCACCGTGTCGTAGCGCGCCCCCTCCCACTTGAAGGCCTCGTAGGTGCGACCGGGGTAGGTCGTCACGAGACCGAGCGGGACCGGAGGGGTACCCGGGCGGTACTGCCAGGCATCGCCTCCCGCGGAGTCCTTGACCAGCTTGGGGGCACGGTCGAGGAACTCGGGCTGCAACCACTTCTTCCAAAGGTCGGGCGACTCCACGACGTGTGAGTCAGCCGAGATGAGCGAATACTGAGACATGGCGCTTGTCCTCTCCGTGGCTCGGGTGGTTTGTGGTCCCCCGTCGGGCGGGTGACCCGGCACAACCCCTACCTTGCCTACCGGATCCCCGGCGTCAACAGGACGCCCCGCCCTTCGTGCCGATCGCGAGCAGGTCGAGCCATTGCGGGGGCTCCCCGGTCGCGATGGAGAAGTCGGCCGGGCGGAGGTCGACCAGGCGTCGGTCGCCCTCGGCGACCCGTGAACGCACCAGGAGGGCGAGGCGCGCGAAAGCCCAGCGGGTCAGCCCCTGCGGCAGGAGGTGGCGCAGGCCGAAGGGGTCGAGCCGCAGGATCCTGCGGGCCTGCTCGCCCCGGGCCCGCTCGAAGGCATAGACCCGGTCGGTGCCGACGATGCCCCGGACCTCGACGGTCGCGAAATGCGGCCGGAGCAGTTCCGCGAGTTCGGGGGCCGTGTACTCGCGCACATGAAACGGATTCTCGGAGACGCTCGCCGTCCGGTTCGGGGTCGTGAGGATCAGGCGCCCCCCCGGCTTGAGACAGGCGGCGGCGGCGCGCAGGAACGGCGCGGGGTCGTCCAGGTGCTCGATCACCTGGAAGTTCGTGACCGCATCGAACGTACCCGGCGCGCTGCGTGCCAACTCGAGCAGGTTCACCGCGCGGAACTCCAGGTTGGGCGCGGCGTGGCGCCGTCTCGCCAGGTCGAGGGCGGCCGCGTCGTAGTCGACCGCGAGTACTCGCCGCGCGCTCTCGGCGAGAAATCCCGCGCCGTAACCCTCTCCGCAGCCCGCCTCGAGGACTTCCTGTCCCGTGACGAGGGGCCCGACCAGTCCGTAGGCCGCGAGGTGGCGCGCCATGTCGGGTGCGAAGCGCGGGTCTTCCGCCGCGAGTCGCTCGCCGGTGTAGGCCTCGGGTACGCGGAATGCCGACTCGCTCACGGCCTGCCCTCCTGCGGCGCGCGCGCGGACGCCCGCTCGCCGGCGGACCGTGCCGCGGCCCAGCGGCCCGCCGCCGCGACCGCGGGATCGGGATCGCCGGCCGCCCGGTCGAGCAGCGCGGGATCGACCGGCTCGGCCAGCAGGGGACTCATCCAGGCGGCGAGCTCGCGGCCACGCGACGTCCCGTCTACCAGAAGCCCGGACACGAGTTCGCGGGCCGCAGTCGGGTCGACCGCCCGAGGGTCGAGCAAGAGCGCCGGGACCCACTGCTCGGCGAAGGTGCCGGTTTCGATGGGCGCGATCATCTGCGCCAGATACTCTTTCCGGCCCAGCCGGACCAGAGCGTAGGAGGAAACCACCCGCCACCAAGCGGAATCGTCGGGCGCCCGCACCGGCTCGATCGCCCCGGCCAGGTCGGCTCGCCCGGCAGCCGCGGTCGCCAGGGCGGCGAACGGACCGACGCGCTGGCGGCGATCGAAGTCGTCGAGCCCCGCGAGGATCGGCGGCGCGAAGTCGGAGGCCGGGAGCGGCCAGGGCGGATTCGCCGGCAATTCATGCCACTCGTAGCGATCGGCCAGGTCGCGGGCGAGCACGTAGTTCATGGCGGTGGTCGACTCGCGGGCCAGTCGGTCGTCGGACCCTTCCGTGCGCAGCCAGACGTCGCGCAGCCAGGACAGCGAGTCCCGACCGCCGAACTCGCCGACCGAGCGCAGCAGCAGGAGCTTCGTGCGCCGGTCGGGCGCGACCCGGTCCTCGATCGCGCCGAGACCGCCCGGGGTGCGCCGGGCGATCCCCAGAATGCCTAGCAGGCGCGCCCGGCGCACGAGCCGGTCGGGGTCGGCCAACCCGGCGCCGGCCCCGTTCGCGTCCGCCGCGGTGCCGGTCGTGGCGAGGCGACGCGACGCCCGGACCTCGTCGCGGTAGGCGCCGTGGGCGAGCGCGGTCGAAAGCGCTCCGCCGAGTGCGCGCGGCGTCGCGAACTCGGGGTGTGCGTCGGCGAGGTCGCGCCGCAGCAACGCGTCGAAACGCCCGTAGCGACGCACCGGTCGGTAGTGTCCGAGGATCCAGTCGCGCAGCAGGAAGTAGTAGGCCGGCGACGACGCGAAATAGCCCAGACGGTCGTTCAGCGTGATCGCGACCTTGGGCGGATCCGCGTCGAACACGGCGACCATCGCCGCCTCGTCGGCATGCGACGGTCGCCCCGGAAAGAAGTAGTCGTGCGGAACCGGCGAGGCCCGCCCAGTCATGAAGGAGATCAGGCCGAGTGCCGGAAACGCGATCAGGGAGTCCCCGGGCGCGGTCTCGCCGACGACGAAGTCGGCCACGCGCTGTAGTTCGAGCAGGTCGTGGTCGCGGTCGCGCTCGACCTCGACCGGGAGTGCCGGCGAGGCGATGCGCGTCATGCGGCGCAGGTGCGGCCCGCCGTCGAAGGCGAGGCGCGACTCGGCGAGTGGCGCCGCCCGCGAGGCGAGGGCGAGTGCGATCGGGGCGAGCGAGAGTCCGCGGGCGAGCACCCGGGCGCGGCGCGCGGATGCGTCGCGCGGGCTGCGGTCGAAACCCAGCGCCGAGAGCCAGTCGCGCCGCACCGCGACGAGAGACGCCGCTGCGACGACGAGCGCCGACGGCATGCTGATCACGACGTGCATGAAGTCGATGCGCGGGTAGAGCTGGATGAAGAGTAGCAGGGCCCAGGCGAGCGCGACCGGTGCCGTCGAGGAGCCTCCTGCGCCCGCGGCCGACGGCAGGCGCACCCGCCGAACCTCGGCCCGCAACTCGCGCAGGACCGCGCCGCCGAGCAGGAGGGGCAGCACGAAGAACGAGAGGTTCTCGATCTGCATCGCGGTCGAGACGACGATCCCTTCGGGCGCGACGGCCGAGCGCGCGACGGCGGCGAGAACCCCGAGCAGCGCTCCGACGCCGAGCCCGAGGCAAGCGCGCGAACCGATCCAGCCCGCCCGGATCGCCCGTGGCAAGAGGAGCACGCCGAGCAGGGCGCCGACCGCGAGGATGGACCACGGGCTCGGCTCCGGGTAGGCGAGCCCGTAGATGCGCTCGACGCCTGCGCCCAGCAGCAGCACGTCGCGCGCGAAGCTCGCGACCCCGAGCCGCGGCAGGAAGTAGGCGAGCCAGGCGAGGTTGGCCGCGGCAAAGCCCGCCACGATCACCAGTCCGTCCGCGACCGCGGCGCCGAGGGGGCGCACCGCCCCGGCATGCGCCCGACGCCGCGCGCGCAGGACGGCCGCGGCGAGCAGCCAGGCGACGAGCGGGAGACCGAGCCAGCCGAACTTGCCGGTGAACACCTCGAAGCCGAGGACCGCCGCGGCCGCGAGCGCGGCGACCACGAGGACGACGCTCTCGAGGAGGAGCCCCGCCCACCCGGCGACAGGGGCCGTCGCCAGCAGATGGCCCAGAACCGCGGCGCCGAGGCCGAGGATGCCGGTGTTCGGCTTGAAGGAGAAGGCGACGCCGCACAGGAGCCCCGTCGCGAGAAGCCATCCGCGCCGCCCGGTCTCCACCGCACGGAACCCGGCGAGTTCGGCGCCGAGCCACGCGGCGAGCGCGTACCATGCGGGATAGGGGATATTGAACGACGCGAACTGCCCCGCGAAGAACGGCATGCACAGCACGTAGGCGAGCGACGCCGCCGCCGACTCCGCGACCGGGGCGAAACGCAGTGCGAGTCGGAAGACCAGCACCGCCGAGAGCGTGTTCACGAATGCGAGCAGCACCCGGACCGGCAGCACCGAGATTCCGAACAGGCGCAGCAGCAATGCGTTCACGTAGAACATCGCCGGCGTGTAGCCGGTGTGGAAGTCGAGGTAGGGGCGCTCGCCGCGCGCGGTGCGCAGGACCTGGTTGAGGACCGTGCCCTCGTCGTCGAGGTTTACGCCGTAACGGACGAAGGCGAAGTAGAGCGCGAGCACCGCCGCCCCGAGCGCGATCGTCGAGCACCAGGCGCGCGGCGGGACGCCCCTGTTCTCGGCGTCGCCCGCTGGCGCTCGCCGGCCGCGGACGCCGTCGACTTCGCCCCGGCCGCCCGTCGCGCTCAAGCGGGCCTCCGCGCCCCGGCCGCTTCGTTCGCGCCGATCGGCCCGAGCAGGTCGGGCGGCTCCGGCAGGGACGCGCGAGTCGCCGCCGCGCGCAGGAGCCCCGCCATCGACGAGGCGGCGCGCTCCCAGGTGAAGCGCGCCGACCAGGCGAGCGCCCCGTCCGCGAGGCGCATGCGAAACTCGCGGTCGCCGAGCAGTCGCAGCAGGCCATCGGCGAGGGCCGCCGGATCGGCCGTCGGCACGAGTAGCCCAGTCTCGCCGGGGCGCACCGAATCGCGCAGCCCAGGCACGTCGGTCGCCACGACCGGCGTGCCGCAAGCATTCGCTTCGAGGACGGTGAGACCCCATCCTTCCTTGCGCGACGGCTGCACGACGACGCTCGCACGACGCATGCGATCGACCTTGGTGCGATCGTCGACGAAGCCATCGAAGACGACTCCCCGCAGGCGCGCGTCGGCCACCCGACGACGCATCTCGTCGAGGGCGGAACCCGCACCGAGAATCGAGAGGCGCGCCCCCGGCCGCGCCGCGGTCACCGCCGGCCACGCGGCGAGCAGCACGTCGAGTCCCTTGTAATGCTCTATGCGCCCGACGAAGACGACGTGCTCCGCCTCGGCAACGGCCCGGGGATCCGGCCGGTAGAGTTCGTGGTCGATACCGTTGGGCACGACGCGGATCCGCTCGCGCGACAGTCCCCGCCGCAGCAGATCTTCGCGTGTGCTCGGCGACACCGCGACGAAGGGCCACCGCCGGTAGAGCAGCGGAAGCGACGCCTCGGTCGCAAGTACGGCCAGCGCCGTCGGAAACGCCACCTGTCGGAATGCGCTTCTGCCGAAGAGGTGGTGCACGAGCCCGAGGCCGGGCACCGGACCGGCCCAGAGCGGCGAGAGGAATACCAGCTTGCACAGGTTCTCGACGAGCAGGTCGTGCTCGCCCCGGCGCAGAAGCGCGCGCGCCCGCCCGGGGACACTCGCGTAGTACTCGACGCGATTGCGGCCGAGGCGCAGGAAGCGCATGCCGCCGCGGGCCTCTTCGGGCGTGCATCCGGCGAAACCCGCACAAAGGACCGTGGTCTCGATGCCGTGGTCGCGCGCCAGCCGCATGCCCGTCTCCTCGAGGTGGACCTCCACGCCGCCGGCCAGGGGATGCCCGAGATCGCGCTCGTTCAGCATGAGGACGCGCAGTGGTCGCGTCCCCTGCCCCGCGCCGCTCACAGCCTCCCGAGGGCGTGCCGCGCCTTCAACTCCCAGACCATCCAGAGGGCCTCGAGCCCGATGCGCTTGGACATCTTGGAGGTGCCGACCTCGCGATCCATGAAGATGATCGGGATCTCCTGGATGCGGAACCCCTTGCACCAGGCGCGATAGGTCATCTCGATCTGGAACGAGTAACCATTCGCGCGCACCTGCTCCAAGTCGATCGCGGCGAGCGCCTCGCGACGCCAGCACTTGAAACCGCCGGTCGTGTCGCGCACCGGAAGGCCGGTGATGCGCCTCACGTACTCGTTGCCGAAGTAACTGAGCAGTAGGCGCCCCATCGGCCAGCGGACGACCGTGATGCCGTCGAGGTAGCGGGAGCCCAGCACGAGATCGTGATCCCTGGTGCCGTCGAAAAGCTCGGGCAGCGAGGCGATCGGGTGGGAGAAGTCGGCGTCCATCTGGACGATGCGCTCGGCACCCAAGTCGAGCGCGCGCCGGAAGCCGGCGAGGTAGGCCGGACCGATGCCCTGCTTGGCCCCGTGGCGCACGACGTGGACCCGGCCGGTCGAGCGGCCGATCGCCTCGGCCAGGTCGGCCGTCCCGTCCGGGGACTCGTCGTCGACGATCACGACCTCGAGGGCCGGGTCGAACGCGAGAAGATCCGGGAGCAGGCGCTCGATGTTGCCGCGCTCGTTGTAGGTGGGGATGACGATGACCTTGTCGGGCACGGCGCTCACCGATCACGGCGCACGACGCGGCCCCGGCCGGAGTCCACCCCCGGTCCCGACACACGCAGACGCCGGCGTTTCGTCTAGGGAAAAACCCGCCGGATCACAATTTCACCGCGGGCTTCGCCGCAGCGCCGCGGCGCCGGGCCGTCGGTCCGAACCGGCCCCACCGCCACGGCGTCTCGGTCAGGGGGTCGGCCGACCGCCGAGCGCCGCACCGAGCGCCGCGAATTCCCCGCGCCGGATCTGGCCCGTCGCGAGAAGGAGCAGCGGAAAGCCGCACACGAGTCCTGCCGCCCGGAGAAGCGGCGGCCCCGGCAGGAACCGGGCCGCGAGCAGCAGGGCCAGCGCACAGCCAACCGGCCCGGCGGCGGCGCGCAGGCACGGCGCCACCACGGCCCGTGTCCCGGGTAGGACCGCCAGCGCCAGGTGGCTCGCCGCGCTCACGACGAGCGAGGCCGAGGCGGCGCCGACCATCCCGAAGCGCGGCACGAGCACCGCCTGGAGCGCGACCAGGCAGGCCGTCGCGACCGCGTTCAGCCCGAGGAGGACCCGCTGGCGTCCGCTCGCGACCAGCACGCCCCCGTAGAGGGTTCCCAGGGCTGCGAGGAGCGCGCTCCAGGACGCCACGATCAGCGCCGGTGCCGCACTTGCGAACTCCGGGCGAAAGAGCCGGCCGAGAAGGTCGGGGGCGAGCGGGGCGATCGCCAGAATGGCGACGAGAACCGCGATCGCGAGACCGCGCGCGGTCGTGCGCGCGACCGCGACCATCTCGAGCGGCGCCGTGAAAGCGCGGCGCGCGAGCAGCGGAAACACGGTGAGCATCGCTCCATCGGCGATCAGGTTCAGCGACTCGGTGAGCCGCATCGCCGACGAGTAGTAGCCCACCTCGGCCGGACCGCCGGTGCGCATGAGCAGCAGCGCTCCCATCCGCAGCCCGAGCGTGACGACGAGCACGTTCGCGCCGACCGGCCAGGCTTCGCGCAGGAGATCGGCCCACAACGCGGGGTCGATGCGCGGACGCACGAGTTCGCCACGACCGGCCGCGAAGCCCGCCGCCACGAGCCCGAGTGCCTGGGCGGTCGCCGCCGCGAGGAAGATAGCGGGAAGGCCGTACCCGTTCGCCGCCGCGAGTACGGTTGCCGCGAGCACCAGCATGCTCGACCCCGCGGCGACCGCAAAGACCGTCGCGATGCGCAAATCCGAACGCAGCAGGGCGCGAAACCCGGGTTGGCCCTGGAGCAGCAGGGCCGCGGCCGCGCAGGCGACGACGAGTCGTCCGTCGACGGCCGTGATGGCGCCGCCCGCGAGCGGCGCGAGCGCCACCGCGAGCAGTCCGGCCAGCCCGGCGAGCGCCGCCCGCAGCACGAGCCCCGCCCCGAGCAGGCGGGCGCGGTCGGCACCGGGTTGCGCGAGGCGGCGCAGCAGCACGGATTCCAGCCCGGGATCAGCGAGCACCTGGAAGGCCGCAAGGTAGGCGACCACGAACGCCCAGAGCCCGAACGACTCGGCCGGGAGCAGGCGTCCGAGCGCGACGATCCCAACCAGCGCGAGAGCGCGCTCGACCACCACGGTTGCGAGTCCGAGTGCGCCGCTGCGGGCGACCGTGGTGGCTGACATCAGTCGAGTCCCAGTGCAGCGCGGGGGATCGGCCGCCCGAGGAGCGCATCGCGCACGCCGCGCAGCTTGAGCCGCACGCCCTCCTGCTCGCCCGTCAGCGCACGGCGCGCATACTGGAAGGGCAGCGACGCGCAGAGAAAGCCCCAGAACTGTGCGCGGCGCAGCGGTGAACCGTGCGCCCGCACGAAGCGCACCATGTTGCGCGCCGTGAGGTACTGCCGGCGGCTCACGTAGACCGGGCCACCGGAGCTCGCCTGGCCGCGGTGCAGCACGACGGCCCGCGGTTCCCACACGACGCGCAAGCCGGCCTCGCGGGCCCGCGCACACCAGTCGACTTCCTCGTGGTAGGCGAAGTAGTCCTCGTCGAAGAGCCCGATCGCGTCGATCGCGCGACGCGCGAGCAGGATGGCGCAGCCCGACACCCAGGGCACGTCGCGCTCCGACGACCACGCTGGTCCGTCCGGCGCATCGGCCCCGACCAGGCGCACGAGGCTCTGCCGCCAACTCATCTCGCCCCAGGCGAGCCAGAGCCGGCTCGGGTCGTCGGCGCGCAGGATCTTGGCACCGACCGCCGCGATCCGCGGATCCCGGCGCGCCGTCGCGACCAGGGCGGCGAGTGCGCCGGGCCGCAGGACGGCGTCGTTGTTCAGGACGAGGACCCACTGCGCCCCGGCGTCGAGCGCCAGCCGCAGGCCGCGGTTGTTGCCGCCCGCGTAGCCCTCGTTGCGCGGGTTCGCGAGGGTCCGCACTCCGGGGTGGCGGCGGTGCACTTCTTCGAGGACCGGCTCCCGGGAGGCGTTGTCCACGACGACGACGTCGAGGTCGAGGTCGCCCGCATCCGCGAGTACGCTCGCCACCGCGTCGAGCGTGTCCGGCCCGCCGTTCCAGTCCAGGACGACAACGCCGATCCGCGGCACTCCTGCGGCATCGCGTCGCGCAACCACGCCTGCGCGATAGTGGCGCTTGCGGACCGGGTCAAGCGTCCGCCGCGGGCCCGGGCTCCGGGTACGGTGCCGCAACGCATCTGGTCGCGCGGTGCAGGGACCGTTAAGATGATCGGCGATGCGTCGATTCACGGGGATCGCGACCGCGGGCCTCCTGCTCGCCCTGCTCCCATCCGCGAAGGCGGAGGCGCATGCGCGCCTCGTCGCCGCGTCGCCGCGCGAATCCGGCCTGCTTGCCGCCTCGCCCGCAAAACTCGACCTGTGGTTCGACGAGGTGCTCGACGAAGGCTTCCACGAGGTCACGGTCGTGCCGGTGGACGAAGCCCCCGCCAAGGCGCGCAATCGCGCCGGTGTGGTCGCGGTAGACCCCGACGACCGGACGCACCTCTCGGTACCGCTCGAGCGGCTTCCCAACGGGGCCTGGGCCGTGCGGTGGCGCGTCCTCTCCCGCGACGGCCACGGCGCGCGCGGCCGATTCGAGTTCCGCGTCATCCGCGATCGCGACGGAGCCTACTGACCGGTGGAGCACGCAGCACTCCACGGGATTCAGATCGTGGGCCTGCTGCTGGCACTCGCAGCACCGCTCCTCCTGCTCGGGCTGCTGCGGCCGGCCTGGGCCGGCGCCCCCGCGAGTCGCGGCTTCGCCGAGCGCATGGCCCGTTCCGTCGCGACCTGGGCCTGGCGCGGCGCGGCCGCAGCCGCGCTGGCGAGCGCGGTCGGGCTCGTCGTCTCGGTCGCGGAGATCGAGGGCCGCGACGCTCGCGCTCTCGGGAACGCGCGCCGCCTGGCTCGCCCTCGGCTCGACCGCGGCCGTGTCAGACTCGGCCTACGGACTCACGCTCCTCGTGCAACTCGCGCTGCTCGCGCTGGTCCTCGTCGCGGCCGGCGTAAACGCGTGGGCGGTGCGACCGGACCTCGAGCGAGCCGCGAGCGATCCCGGCCTGCGCGCCGGTGTCTTACAGCGCTTCGGGCGCATGCTCGAACTCGTCGTGATCCTCCTCGGCTGCGCCTGGTGGCTCCAGGCGCGCGGCGGCCGGATCGCCGGCCGCGTGGGGTCGCTCTGGCCGCTCGCGCTCGTGCCGTTCGCCGGTTTCATCGCGATCGCGAGCGACCCCGAGGTCTGGCCGATGGGAACGGTGCCGCCGCTCATGGCGTCGCCTGAGCGACGGCACTCCTGCGCCGGCCGAGAATGATGCAGCCACCGGTCCTCGCCACCGTCTCGTAGTGATCGGCGAGAAAGGCGGCGATGCGGTCGAAGTAGGCGTCGGCCCCGGCGAAGGCCGGCTGGGGGTCCGCGTGCAGCACGGCGAGCGCCGGCGGACGGCGCTCGAGTTCCGCGACGATCAGCGCCTGGTCGTCCCGCGAGGGGCGACCGGGGACGAAGTAGAGGTACGTCCAGGGCATCGGCCGATCGGCGAGGAAGCCGAGGCCCGGAATGTCGGGAAAAGCGAAGATCGGCTCGCCCGGAGCGCTGCGCGCGCGCACCTCGCGCACCGCCTTCTCCAGCCATGCGAAATCACCCGCCCGCGCCGCGGCGACCTGGAGCGGCGCCCGCGGGCCAAGCTCGAGGGCGACCATCGGCTCGCGCAGGCGCGCGAGCTGCGTCGGCAGGGCGCGGCCTAGGGCCAGAGTGGCCGCGAGGGCGACCGCCGCAGCAGCGAGCGCGCGCGGCCGCCTCGCCGCAGCAAGCGGCCCTTCGCCGAGCCGGCTGCCCACGACCGCGGCAGCGAGCAGCACCGGGGGCGCGGACATCGCGACATGGATCAGGTCGACCCGCGGAAATTCCTGGAGCTGGTAGAGACTCGCAAACGCGAGCAGCGCCTGTTCGCGAACCCCGCGCAGCCCGCCCGTGGGGAGCAGGAGACCGAGTCCGAGGAGTACCGGGCCGATCCAGAGCCAGGCGTTCTCCGCGGCGAGGCGAGGCACCTCCTGTGCGTTCACGACCCAGGCCGCGCCGGCGACGAGGCCCGCCAGCAGGAGCATCGGCGCCCAGCGCGCGCGCGCGGCACCGGCGGTCGAGAGCCAGGCGGCCAGCGCACCGCCGGCGACGAGTGCCAGCGTCGCCGGCGACGGCGGAGCGATCGCCACCGTGTAGGCGCGCAATACGCTTCCGTCGAGATGGAGCACCCGGTCGATCGCCTCGAAGAGCCCGAGGCTCGCGACCATGCGCAGCGCCCAGGGAAGCACCGGGAGTGCAAAGCCGAAGGCGATCGCGGCAAAATCGACGAATAGCGGCGAGGTCGCCGCGGCCAGCGCCCGGACACCCCTCGGAGCGTCGCCGGGGTGCGCCGGCACGGCCGGAGGCCGCAGCACCGCGAGTCCGACCGGCAGCGCGAACGCGCAAGCCGTCGCGACGTCGAGGCCGCCGCGCAGCAGCAACCAGGTGCAGCCCGCGGCGGCGAGGCGGACCAGGAACGAGAGCGCTGCGGCGACGCCTCCCCGGCCGCGCCAACCGGCCGTGACGGCGAGAGCGACGCCCGCGAGGGCGAGCAGTCCCGCGTTCGGCTTGATCGAGAAGGCACAGCCCGCGGCAAGCCCGGCGAGGACCGCGACGGGCACGCCTCTGGCCGTCGCGTCGCGCGCGACACGGCCCGCACCCGCGCGGAGCAGCGCCAGGTGCGCAGCGCACGCCTGGGCGACGAGAGCCGCGGGCATGGCGAGCCAGCCCGGGTAGGGAATGTCGAAGGGCGCCCCGAAGCGCAGCGAGAACGGGAGCAGAAATCCGACCTGCAGGAGAGCCGCCACCACGGCGCTCGCAAAGCCCCCCCAGGTCGCGGCGAGTCCGAACCCGAGCGCCACGGTCGCGGCCTGCAGGAGCACCCCGAAGGTGCGCGTTGCCACCAGCCCGCCACCGGTCGCGCGCAGGAGTGCTGCATGGAAGGCGAAGTACCCCGGGGTGTAGGAGGTCTCGAAATCGATTTGCGGGCACTCGCCGGCGACGACCCGGTCGATTTGCACCAACTGCACGCCCTCGTCGGTCGGATCGAACCCGTAGAGCCGCCACGGCCAGAGCCAGGCCGCGACCAGGGCAGCCACGAGGAGCGCCGCCAGCGCGGCGCGTGCCGCCGGCCACCCCGTCGGAAGCCGACGCGCGGTCACGACCGTCGTACCGTCGAGCGCCCCGCGCGTCACGCAGCGCCCGGCGCCGGCGGTTCGGGACGGCGCCCGGCCGCGCGAAGATAGACGTCGAGGGTACCCTCGGCGCAGCGCTCCCAAGAGAGTTCGCGCGCGCGCCGGAGCGCCGCTCGCGACATCGCCTCGCGCAAGGCCGGGTCCCCCACCAGGCGGGAGAGCGCCACCGCGATGCAGTCGGGGTCGGCCGACGGCACGAGGATTCCCCCGTCGGCGACCACCTCCGGAACCGACGTCGCCGCGACGCCGACGACCGGACAGCCGCAGGCCATCGCCTCGGCGAACGTGAAGCCGAAGCCCTCGAACGTGGACGGACTCACCATGACGTCGGACGCGCCGTAGAGTTCCACCAGGGCGGGGCCGTCGATCTCGCCCAGCAACCGGACGAAGGACGGAGGTCGCGTCACCCAGTCGGGCTCGTAGCCCGGACGACGGCGACCCGCGATCGCGAGCACGACCTGCTTGCCCTGGGCGCGCAGGCGAGCGACCGCCTCGATCGCGACCTCGATGCGCTTGCGCGGCTGCGCCGTGCCCACGAAGGAGACGAGCGCACCCCGCTCCACGCCGAGCCGTCGCCGCGCAGCGCGGCGCGCC
>CAMBZJ010000042.1 GCA_945872365.1 Klebsiella pneumoniae | reverse complement strand
ATCGAGACCGTGGTGCCACTCGACACGCCGGCGACCACGAGATCCGTGCCCGAGTCGATGCGCCCGCGCACGGCGTAGAAGTCGCCGGCCGGCGCTGCGTCATCGTTCGCGATCACGACTGGGTCGGTGATCGTCTGCCCACCGCCGGCCTGCGCTCCGCTCGCCATCAGCGCCAGCGCCACCAGCGCCAGCATGAACGTCCTCGTTGTGACTCTCATCGGCTCCTCCTGTTCCCGCGCTTCAAGAATCCGTCGCGGGCCGGTGAGCGACGAGAGGGCCGCTGGTCGGCAGGGCACAAGAGGCGCGCTCCGCTTGTCGAGCAAAAAGCGCCCCCAGGAGCGACGAGCAGCCGGCGGATAGGGCGACCTCCAGCGGGATCGGGATCGTGCCGCAGGCGGGCAGTGCGGTCGCGTGGAGGGTACCCTCGCAGCCCTCCAGCACCGCTGGCAGCACCAGCGGCACCGGAAGACGGAGTCAAAGGATCAAGCGGCCAAAAGACCACCAAAGGACGAAGTCACGAGCCACCGCGGACGGCACGCACATAGGGGAGGTCAAGCGTCTTAGTGCCATTGATGACGTAGCCGAGGAAGAAGTTCATGACCCACGCGATGTCCGGAGTGAATCGGTCCGTAGACGACGACCAGTAGTAGCTGGAAACCGTCTCGCCCGGCACCGTCGTGCACGGCGGCGTGCTGCAGTTCGGAAATCCGGGCTTGACCAGCGTGTTCAGTTCATAGATCGACGGCAGCCGCCAGCCGTTCGAGCCTCCGAACCCACCGTCGTTGAGCGTATTCAGGAACGTCGTGAACGCCGTCCCGTTTTCCTTCCCCAGGGAGTCCGTGCTCCACGAGTAGGTGTTGTTCACGTCGTGCGGATCGGACGGGTTCACCGTGCCGCCGGGAGTGCCGGTCTTCTTCTCCCAGACGAGGCTGGTGAGTCGGTCGGCGAACGTCCCGTCGCCGTTGTCCGCGTATCGGTCTCCTGTGCAAGATGTGCCTTGGCCGTCATACTTCTTCACAAGTTTCGGCCAGTTCGCCGTGTACGCGTCCACGCACTTGCCGAACGCCGGCCCGACCTTCCCGACGTAGTCGGTCGGGTCGACGACGGGGCCGGCGAGGGGGCCGACGCCGCCGTAGTAGGTGCCCATCGCCTTCTCCATGCACTGCAGGTAGGTGCCGGCAGCAAGGGACAGAGCCTTCTGGCACGACTGCTCCGGCGTCGGCTTCGCCTGCGCTTCTCCCGCCACCAATGCCAGCGCCGCCAGCGCCAGCACGAACGTCATCGTTGCGATCCTCATCGGAGTCCCTTCCATTCCGCGCTCGAATCCGGCGCGGTCTCGGTGAGCGACGGGTGCGCCGCTGGCCGGCATCATGCCCGAGTCGGGTGCCGGTTGTCGAGCAGGAAGCGGCCGCACGAGCGACGAGCCGCCGGCGCCTAGTCCGACTCCAGCCGGATCGGGAGCGTGACGCAGAAGAGCAGCGCGGGCGCGAGGAGGGCACCCTCGAAGCCCTCCGGCACCGCACTTCGGATATCCGAGCTCGACCAACGTGTTCAGTTCGTAGACCGACCTCAGCGGACGACGAGGCCCGTGCCGTCGAAACCGAAGCCGGTACCGTTGGCCTTGTTGCCCTTGCCGTCGACGTTGCCCGCGGCGATCCGGAACTCGTCGTTTCCGTTCGTCTCGGCCCGGTTCTCCCCGAGTTCGCTGCCGCCGGTCTCGAAGATGAAGCCGATCAGGTTCCCGTAGGACTTGTTGCTCACGAAGAGGGCCGTGGGCGCCATCATCGCGAAGCCCGTGCCGCCGTTGGCCTCGGCCCGGTTCGCGTCGAAACCCCCACCCTCGCCGGTCACGTGGAAGCCGTCGAACCCGTTGCCATTGCCACCGGGCGAGCCCGCGCCGCAGCTCGTCACGATCGTCTGCGCGCCCGAGATGTCGAAGCCATAGATCCGGTTCTGGTCGCTGCCGACCGACTCCAGCCGGTTTCCGGGTCCACTCACGGAGACTCCGTGACCGCCGTTGAGCTTCACCGAGACGGTCTTCAACAGGTTCCCGTCGCCGGTCACCTCGATGCCGTTGCCCAGGTTGAAATCGACCGACGCAGACTCGATCGAGGCGTGCGAACCGACCATCTGCACGCCGATCGTGTTCGCCGTGGCCTGGGTCTGGTTGATCACGCGCAAAGACAAGCCGCTATTGTTCTTGTCGACGCCCCCGAGCCGGATGCCGACCCCTGGCGAGAGCGGCGCCGTCGCGGAGGTCGATTGGGGCTCCGAGCGCCGAGCGATGGAGCGGCCCAGAATCGAACCGTCGCCCGAGAGATCGAAACCGATGCCGTTGCGGTCGGCTATGACTTCCGCGACCCGCGTCCGCTGCGCGCTGGAGCGGATGCCCGCCTCCACGTTGCGGAAGACGGTCGACTTCTCGACTCGCAGGCGGCGGTTCGAGGCAAAATCCCCCGCGATGCCCGTCCCGAAGTACTGGATCGTCCGGAAGCCGGTGACCCTCACGTCGGAGGCGCCGCTCTCGAGCCGGATTCCGGCGCCGGTGCGCAGCCTGCGGCTGCTCGGGCCGGTGATCGCCCAGGTCTTGCCGCGTCCCGTGATCTTGACGCCACTCCTCGCGACGACGATTCCGTCGGTCGCCGTGTCCGCGGGGCCACAGTCGAGATCGCTGTCGAAGTCGAGTTCGCGGTCGCTGCCGAAGAATGCGCTGTCGAGTCGCTGGCCGCAGGAGATCTTCACCTTGCGCAGGCTCGGTGCGAGGGTCGCATCCGCCGGTACGAGCGGCGGGCGCGCGCCCCCCGCGTCGGTCCGGCAAGACGAGTGGAACACCTGGAGGTTGAGTTCCTGCACCAGGCTTCCGAGCCGTAGCGCGAGCGCCTCGACCAGTCCGGTCGCCGTGCGGGCCGCAAGCGGACAGCCGAGCGTCACCACGTCCGCGTCGGTGCAACGCGACGTGATCGCCGAAACGTCGCCCAGCACGCCTGCGACGGCCGTCTCCAGGCCCGGCGAATTCGGTTCGCCGACCTCGGGATCGACGCAGGCGACGCTGCTCGCGAGGTTGTTCTTCTCGCAGCCGAAGTACTCGGCCGCGAGCGCATCGGACTGGTCGGTCACTACCGTCCGGATCCGGTCGGCACAGCTGGCCTGGTTCGTCGTCACCCGGCCCGTCGGCCGCGCGCACGACGCGTAAGGCGTCTCGAAGAGGTCCACCACCAGCTCCGTCAGGCGGACTCGCACCGTGGCGGCCACGTCGGCGGCCGTGACCGCCGGCACGAGGTGCGCGAGGTCGCGGGCCTCGAACGAGCACAGGGCGCGGACCTCGGCGTCCGAGCAGCGCGCCATGTCGTCCGCGAAGGTCGAGGCGAAGGTCGCGATCTTCGCCTGTACCGCCGCGTCCTGGGCACAGTTGCCGGTCCCGGTCGTCCGCAGCCCGTTCGTCGCGCAATTCGCGACCGCGTCGACCAACCCGCTCGAAAACTCCCGCAAGTCGCCCGCCAGGCGGTTGGCACAGATGTAAAGCGGGTGCCCGCTCTGGGCACGAGCCGAACCCACCGAACCCGCCAGCAAGGGCAGGATCGCGAGTGTGAGCAGCGAGGGGCGAAACGAGCGGGTCACGAGCAAGACTTCTCCCGGGAGCCGGCCACCCCGGACGGCGGGGTGCAGCCGTCTGGATTCAACACGATGCGCACGGCCCGCTCAAGACGAATTTCGTCCGGGGACGGCTTCCGGTCCCGCGATTTTCCAAGGAGACCTCCGGCGGGGTCGCGTCTCGCGAGGTTCCACCCGGGGGCCCCTGCCCGGCCCTCGCACCTCAGCGGGGGAAGGCCGCCGCTACGCCTCCGTCCACCGGCAGGGTCGCCCCGGTCGTCGGGGTCTCGTTGGCGGCGAAGAACACCACCGCCCGACCGACGTGCGCACCGGAGATCCGGGCGTGCAGAAGGTTGCGCTCCCGGTAGTGATCCTCGAGTTTCTCCGGCTCGATCCCCTTGGAGCGGGCGCGGTCGCCCCCGATTTCCCTCCAGAGTCCCGAGGGCGTGTCGCCCTCGGCGAAGACCGCGTCGGCGTTGATCATGTTCACCCGGATGCCGAGCGGGGCGAGCTCGATCGCGGCGACCTTGCCGAGCTGGTGGCCGGCGGCCTTCGAGGCGCTGTAGGCGCCGAAATCCGCACCCGGGCCGAACACGTTCTTCGAGGCGTTCACGACGATGTTGCCCCCGGTGCCCTGCGCCCGAAGCACTCCGATGCCGGCGCGCATCGTCAGGAAGTAGCCGACGAGGTTGACGTCGATCACGCGGCGGAACTTCGCGGGATCGCTCTCGGCGAGCGCACTCACGTAAGCGATGCCCGCGTTGGGCACGACCACGTCGACGCCGCCGAACGTCCGACAGGCGTGGGCGAAGGCCTCGTCGACCGAGCGCTCGTCGGTCACGTCCATGCGCACCGCCGTCACCATCGAGGCACCCGCCGCGGCGGCGACCTTCGCCCGCGCCGCATCGAGACCCTTCTCGTCCACGTCGGCGAGCACCACGTGGGCGCCGGCTCGCACGAGTTCCAGGCAGATCCCGACTCCGATCGCCCCGGCCGCCCCGGTCACCAGCGCCACCTGGCGCGACAGCGGCTTCTCTGCCTCTTTGCCGAGCTTCGCCTGTTCCAGGCTCCAGTACTCCATGTCGAAGAGATCGGCGTCGTCGAGCGGCTCGTAGCGCCCGAGGGCCTCGGCCGTCGCCTTGATCCGCAGCGTGTGCTCCGCCAGATCGGCCGCGATCGCCGCGTCCTTGGACGACTTGCCGGCGGTGAAGAACCCGACGCCCGGAACCAGCAGCACCCGCGGGTCGGGGTCGAGCCGCTTGCGCGACACGCCCTTGGCCGCGACCTGTGCATCGAAGTAGCCGTCGTAGGCGTGGCGGAATCCCTCGATCGCGGCTTCGAGCGCGGAGCGGATCCCGGGCTGCCCCGTCGCGGCGTCGAGCCGGACGAAGAGCGATGTCGCCTTGGTGCGGATCACGTGGTCGGGGGTGAGCGGCCCACGCGCGGCGAGCCGCTCGCACTCCGGCGCTCCGAGGAGGGCCAGGATCTCCGGTGTCGCGCGATGCTCCAGGACGACGCGCCGGTGCGGTCGATCGGGGTCGCCGCTCGGGCGCGCGAGGAGGCCGCGCAGCACGGGCGCGATCCGCGCGGCGGCGCGGCGCGCCACCTCCACGGCAGCCTCCGCGGCCGCGCCGGCGGCGGGCACCGGCAGGCGTCCCGCCGTCCGCCCGGTGAGAAAGCGCTCGGCTGCGTCCACCATTTCGATGGTCCGCTCGTAGCTCGTGCGGGCGTCGTCGCCGAAGCTGAACAGTCCGTGCTTGAGCAGGACCATGCCGCGCGCGTCGGGCCGGGCGTCGAACAGGTCGCCGGCGAGCTTCGCCAGGGCGAAGCCCGGCATGACGTAGGGCACGAGGATCACGTCGTCGCCCAGGACTTCGCGCACCAGGCGCTCGCCGTCGGGCTGATTGGTGAGCGCGAGAATCGCGTCGGCATGGGTGTGGTCGATGAAACGGTGCGGCAGGAAGGCGTGCAGCAGCGTCTCGACCGAGGGATTCGGCGAGGTTGAGTCGAATAGGTGCGTGCGCTGCTGGTTGACCATTTCCTCGTCGGAGAGGCCGCGCAGCCCGCGCAGGCGACGCAGCCCTGCCAAGTGCATCGCCGGCAGGCCGCGCGGCTCGATCGAGTCGAGATCCCAGCCGCTGCCCTTCACGCAGATCGCCTCGACCGGCTCGCCAAGGACGTCGCGGAGCACGATCTTCACCGAGGTGTTGCCGCCGCCGTGCATGACCAAGTCGGGCTCGGCGCCGATCAGTCGAGAGGTGTAGACGCGCAGGGCGAGATCCTCGCCCGCGTCGGCCCAGCGCTCGACGAACGAGCGCGCGTCGGAGTCGGACCAGCGGCTTTGCATGGGGGATTCCTCGGGGTGGGGGGAGTCGCGCGGGCGCTCTCCTCGCGGCTCAGCGCAGGGGGCCGCCGGTGGTCGGCAGCGGATCGCGGATCAGGGTTCGCACCGGCTGGAAATCCGGCGAATCGGCGGCGCGCACCCATTCGAGCAGAACCGACTCGACCGTCGTCGGTACGGCACCGGCCGCGACGAGCCGCTGCACGGCGACCTCGTAGTCGCGCGGGAAGCGGGACGAGACCGCGTCGATGACCAGGTGGACCTCGTAGCCCGCCGCGAGCAGGTCGTGCACGCTTTGGTTCACGCACGCGTGCGCCTCGATCCCGCCGACGATCACCTGCTTGCGCCCCGAGCCCCGCAGCGCCCTCTCGAAATCGGGACACCCCAAGCACGAAAGCGTGGACTTCTCGACCGGCGTGCAGCCCGCCGGCAGCGCCTCGCGTAGCACCGTCGCGGTCGGGCCGAGCCCCCTCGGATACTGTTCGGTCGGCAGGATCGGAACACCGACGAGTTTCGCCCCCTCGATCAGGCGGCGGTTGCCCTCGACGACGCGGGCCGACTCGAAGAGATGGGGGAGATACTTCTCCTGCACGTCGATCACGACGAGCAAGCTGCGGCTGCGTTCGAGAAGAGGCATGGCCGGGTCTTATCGCCTGCCACCGCGCCGGGCCACACCGCTGCGCCGCCCACCGCCACCGGGGCGCGGACGCCCCTTGCCCTTTGCACCGCGCGGCGGCCCCGACTTCGGCGTGCCACGTCCGCTGCGGCCGCCGGCCTCCGGTCCGCCACGCGCACCCGCCTTGGGTACACCCGGCTTGGGCGCATTGCGGCCGCCGACCTTCGCCCCGCCACGCGCGCCCGCCTTGGGCACACCCGGCTCGGGCGCGCCGCGCCCACCGGCCTTCGCCCCGCCACGCGCGCCCGCCTTGGGTGCACCCGGCTTGGGCGCATTGCGGCCGCCGACCTTTGCTCCGGCGCTGGCCACCGGCTTCGACGTTCCACGGCCGCGCGGCGTCCGCGGCCCGCCCGAAGCAGTCGAGGCGGACGACGCCGTCGGGGACGCCCCGGTCCGCCGGGGCACCGGGCGCGGCAGGCTGCGACCGGTGCCCTTGCGCGGCCGGCGGCGACGCGGCGCCGCATCCGGGGCAGGCTCGGTCGACCCCGCGCCCTCCCCGCTCGTGCCGCGGTCGCGCGCCGAGCGGGAACGAGCGCGAACGTCGAGTTTCACCGGGACGCCAGCGAGGCCGAACTCCTCGCGGATCCGGTTCAACAGGTAGCGCAGGTAATCGGTCGTGAAGCCGTCGGGCCGGCTCGCGAAGAGCGCGACCGCGTGCGGCCCGGTTCGAACCTGGACCGCGTACATGAGCTTCGCCGACCGTCCGCTGACGAGCGGCGGCGGGTGCCCCTCGACCGCGCGCTGCAGGAGGTCGTTCAGTCGCGGGGTCGGGAAGCGACGCCGGTAGGCGGCGACTACCGTGTCGATCGCCGCAAAGAGCGTGCGCAGCCCGGTTCCCTCGGTCGCGCTCACCCGCGCGAGCGGCAGCGGTGGCCACTGCGGAAGGCGCTTCGCGATCGTGTCGTGGCACTGCTCGGCCGCGAGCGCCGGTGCCAGGTCGACCTTGTTCACGGCCACGACGAACCCGCGGCCGCGGCGCCAGACGAGATCGGCGACCCGCAGGTCCTGGTCGGTCACGCCGACCGTCGCGTCGAGAACCAGCACGGCCACCTCGGCGCGCTCGATCGCGCGCACCGACGCCGACGCCGCATACCCCTCGATCGTCTCGTGGATCCGGCTCGGGCGGCGCAGTCCGGCCGTGTCGACGACCACGTAGCGGCGCTCGCCGCGCACGATCTCGACGTCGATCGGGTCGCGGGTCGTCCCCGGGATCGAGTCGACGAGCGAGCGCTCGAACCCGGCGAGCCGGTTGAGGAGCGAGGACTTGCCGACATTCGGACGTCCGACGAGCGCGATGCGCGGCGGGCGCGTGGCCCGGTCGTCGGCCGCCGCGCCGGACTCCTCGAGCGGCCCGTCGATCCGGCCAAGATCCTCCCCCGTCCCGTCCTCGTCTGACTCCTCGGGCTCGGGCAACCGCTCCGGCAGGCGACCGTTGCGCTCGAGCAGGGCCTCGAGCGCCTCCCAGAGTTCGCCGACGCCGAGCCCATGGGCCGAGGAGAGGGCGACCGCATCGCCTTCTCCCAGTTCCACGAAGTCGAGCGTCCGCTGCGACTGCTCGACCCGGTCGATCTTGTTCACGACCAGCAGCGTCGGCACCCCGAGCTGCCGGATCCGCACCGAGACCGCGCGATCCGCTGCGGAGAGGCCCGCCTGGCCGTCGACGAGGTGGAGGATCGCGTCCGCGCGTTTCAGCGTCGCGAGGCTGCGCTCCTGCACGCGCTCGGCGAGCCCCTGGCCGAGCGCCTGCTCCTCGATCCCGCCGGTATCGACGAACTCCCAGTTGCGGCCGTCGTACGCGAGCGTCGCCCGGTTGGCATCGCGCGTCACGCCCGGCATGTCGTCGACGATCGCCAAACGGCGCCCGAAGAGCCGGTTGAAAAGCGTCGACTTTCCGGCGTTGGGACGCCCGGCGATCGCGACGACGATCGCCGGCCCCTCGGCCCGCTCCTGACGGCGGCCGCGCGTCCGCCTCATAGGCCCATCTCCGCCAGCTTCCCGGCGCTCTTCAGCCACTTCTCGTCGACCTTCACGTGCAGGCCGAGGTAGACGCGCGTGCCGAGGAAGCGCTCGAGTTCGAGCCGGGCGCGCCGCCCGATCTCCTTGAGGCGCTGGCCCCCGCGACCGATCACAATCCCCCGGTGCGAGTCGCGCGAGACCAGGATGGTCGCCTCGATCACCACCAAGTCGCGACCCTCCTCGCGTTCCTCGAAGGAATCGATCACCACGGCGCTCCCGTAGGGCACCTCCTCGTGGGTGGCGAGCAGCAACTGCTCCCGGACGAACTCGGCCGCGAAGAACCGCTCCGGCAGGTCGGTCTGCGCGTCCTCGGGGTAGAGCGCCGGCGACTCCGGGAGCGCCGCCCGTATCGTCGAGAGCAGTTCGGGGAGGTTCGACGACTCGCGCGCGCTCGTCGGGACGCAATGCCTTCCGGGGAGGAGTTCGGCCACCCGCTGCGAGCGTGCGAGGATCTCGGCCCGCTGGAGCCGGTCGATCTTGTTGAGCGCGACGACGACCGGGCGGCCGCACTTCGCGAGTCGGTCCGCCAGCGCGGCCTCCGCATCGGTCCGGGCCTCGGAGCCGTCGAGCACCCAGACGACGACGTCGGAATCGCCGATCGCCTGCTCGGCGACCTGCGCCATCCGCTCGCCGAGCATGTTCTGCGGCCGGTGTACGCCCGGGGTGTCGACGAAGAGAAATTGCACACCGGGGCGGTTCTCGATGCCGAGAATCCGGTTACGGGTCGTCTGCGGCTTCGGCGTGGCGATCGCGAGTTTGCGCCCAAGCACCGCGTTGAGCAGCGACGACTTGCCCGCGTTGGGAAGCCCGACGAGCGCGACGAAACCCGCCCGCTGCCCCTCCCCTGCCGCGACCGATTCGGGAGCCGCAGATTCCCCTGCCTCGGATCCGGTCGTCATGCGCTCTCCCGTGGCGCTCCAGGCGCCTTTTGTGAATCGATCTCTCCGGTGGCCGGCTGGACGCCGTCGCGATCGCCTCCGGCAACGACGAGCGCTTCCAACCCGGTCGAGTCGCCCAGGGCCTCGAGCGCCTGCTCCGCAGCCGCCTGTTCGGCGATCTTCTTGCTCGAGCCCACGCCGCGCCCCAGCCTCCGACCCTGGACCACGACGTCCGCCTGGAATTCGCGGGCATGGTCGGGTCCGGTCGTGCCCGACAGCTCATAGGTGGGTGCAGCGCGGAAGACTCGTTGCACCACTTCCTGAAGCTGCGTCTTGAATTCGCCGCCACCGTACATCGCCGGCTCGACGCCCGCGACCTCCTCATGGAACAGGCGCTCGACCGCAACGCGTGCCGCCTCGAAGCCGCCTTCGAGGAAGACCGAGCCGACGACGGCTTCGAGCGCCCCGGCAAGGATCGAGCGCTTCTCCCGACCGCGCGTCTTCTCCTCACCGCGACCGAGCAGGATCATGTCGCCGAGCCCGAGCCAGGACGCCTTGGCCGCGAGCGAGTTCGCGCTCACCAAAGAGGCGCGCCTGCGCGACAGCCGGCCCTCCTCGACCCGCGGCCAGGCACGCACCAGCAACTCGGCGACCACCAGGCCGACGACCGCGTCCCCGAGGAACTCCAAGGTCTCGTTCTGCGACCCGGTGCCCACGGTGTGCGAGCGGTGCGTGAGCGCCGTGCGCAGCATCTCGCGATCGCGCCACGCGTAACCCAGTCGCTCCTCGAGCGCCGCCTCGGGCCCCGTCGCCCCTTCGGGATCGTCGACCGTATTCAAACGGAACACTCGATCCAGCCGCCGCCGAGGACACGGTCGCCCGCATAGAATACCGCCGCCTGCCCAGGCGTCGGACCGGGGGTCGGCTCGGGAAACCGCACGAAGGCCCGGTCTCCGTCCGGCTCGACCCGACACGGCACGGGCGCGTGACGATGGCGCATCCGAACCAGGGCGTCGCCCCGGTGGGGAGCAGCGGTCCAGCAAACGTCGGCGACCGTGAACGACTGGCGCGCGAGCGAGGTGCGGGGAACCGCCACGACCTCGCCGGTCGCGCCATCGATCGAGCCGACGTAGCGCGGCTCTGCGGACCCCCCGCCGAGCCCGCGACGCTGGCCGATCGTGAAGCGATGGATCCCGTCGTGCCGCGCGATCTCTCGCCCCGCCTGGTCGACCACCCGCCCCGGGCGCAAGTCGCGCGCGCCCGCAAGTTCCTCGACCACGTCCTCGTAGCGACGGCCCGCGACGAAGCAGATGTCCTGGCTCTCGGGCTTCGCCGCGACCGGAAGCCCGAGGCGCTGCGCAAGAGCCCGAACCTCGTCCTTGCGGAGGCCACCCACGGGAAAGAGCGTGCGCCCGAGTTCCTCCTGCCCGAGCGTGAACAGGAAGTAGCTCTGGTCCTTGGCCGGGTCGGCCGCCGAGCGCAGCTCGAACTCTCCCGGCCGGCTCGCGGTGATGCGCGCATAGTGCCCGGTCCCGATCGCCCGCGCTCCGAGAGCGGCGGACCAGTTCCAGAGGGCGTCGAACTTCACGTCGCGGTTGCAGAGCGTGCACGGGTTGGGCGTGCGGCCCGAGAGGTAGGCGTCGACGAAGGGTTCGACGACGCTCGTCGCGAAGGCCTCGCGGAAGTCGACGACGTAGTGCGGGATGCCGAGCAGCGACGCGCAGCGACGTGCGTCCTCGAAGTCGTCGAGCGAACAGCATCCCGAGTGCCCGTCGGCCCGCGCGCTCGAGGATCCGAGTCGCATCGACACGCCGACCACCTCGTAGCCGGCTCGGCACAACAGGGCCGCCGCGACGGAGCTGTCGACGCCCCCCGACATCGCCGCGACGACGCGGCTTCCCGGCGGCAGGTGCGCTGACGGGTGCGCTGCTGCGCCCCGGTCGAGGCCGGCCTCAGGCTGCATGCGAATCGCTCCCGGCGTGGCCGCGCAGCGGTGCCGCCTGCGCCCTCGCCCGCCCGACCACCTCGGCCACCCGCCCGATCGCCCGATCGATGCCCGGCTCGTCGGCCTCGCGTCCGAAGGACAGGCGCAGTGCAGCCCCGGCGAGCCCGGGCTCGACGCCGATCGCGCGCAGGACGTGCGAGGGCTCCGATCCGCCCGCCGCGCAGGCCGAACCGGTCGAGCAGGCGATTCCGGCGAGATCGAGGGCCACCACGAGGGCGTCCCCGCGCGTGCCCGAAAATGCAACCGCAAGCGTCGTCGGAACGCCGTCGTCGCGGCCGAAGCGCACCACTGGCGTGCAGGCCACGCGCAGTGCCTGCCAGAGCCGCTCGCGCAGCGCGGCTGCGCGCTCGCGGAACGCGTCGCGCTCGTCGAGCGCAAGGCCCGCCGCGACGCCGAAGCTCGCGATCCCGAAGACGTTCTCCGTGCCGGCCCGGCGCCCCCGCTCGTGCGGCCCGCCGCGCAGAAGCGGTCGGAGCGAGACACCGGTGCGCACGACCAAGGCACCGACGCCGGGCAACGCGCCGAGCTTGTGCCCCGAGAGGCTCAGCGAGTCGAGTCCCGACGACGCGAAGTCGAGCGGCTGGGTCGCCGCCGCCTGCACCGCGTCCGAGTGGATGTGCGCGAGCGGCGCGCGCTCGCGCACCGCTCGCACGATCTCGGCGACAGGCTGGATCGTCCCGATCTCGCCGTTGGCCCAGCCGACGCTCACCAGCGACGTCCCGAGTCGCAGGTGGGAGGCGATCCGTTCCGGGTCGACCCGGCCGTCGGCGGCCACGGGGACCAGTTCGACCCGCGCGCCCGACTCGCGGACGGCCTCGAGCGCGCGCAGTACCGAGGCGTGCTCGATCGCCGTCGACACGAAATCAGCGCCGGCGACGCCGCCGATCGCGAGGTTGTTCGCCTCCGTTCCCCCGCTCGTGAAGACGACCTCCGCCGGGCGCGCACCGACGAGCGCCGCTACCCGGTCGCGCGCCTCCTCGACGAGGTCGCGCGCGCGACGGCCTGCCGCGTGGGCACTCGACGGATTTGCGAGATCCGCGCCGAGCAGGCGCGCGACCGCTTCGGCCACTTCGGGCCGCACCCTCCCGCCGGCATGCTGGTCGAGGTTCATCGACCCGCCGCCGCCCGTGGACGCCTCAGGACCGGCCGCCTGCGGCCAGCCCGGTCGCCGACGCCTCGGCGGCGGGCGCCGGCGGCCGCCGGCCGCCGCGGCGGTCCTTGTAGAGCTTGTAGTCGATCGAGTCGGCCAGTGCCTGCCAACTCGCCTCGATCACGTTGTTCGACACCCCGACGGTCGTCCACCGATCGACCGCGTCGGACGACTCGATCAGGACGCGCACGACCGACTCGGTGCCCACGCCTGCGTCGAGCACGCGCACCTTGTAGTCGACCAGCCGGACGTCCGCGATCTCGGGATAGAAGCGCGCGAGCGCCTTGCGCAGCGCCAGGTCGAGGGCGTTCACCGGGCCGTTGCCCTGCGCCGCCGTGTGCTCGATGCACCCGTCGGGCCCCTTCACCATGATCGTCGCCTCGGCGATCGGCGCCTCGTCCTCGTGGCGCTTCTCGTCGATGACGCGGAAGCCGACCAGCTCGAAATGCCGGACCTTCTGGCCGTGGATCGCCTTCTGCAGCAGCAGCTCGAACGACGCGTCGGCGCCCTCGAACTGGTAGCCCTTGTGCTCGAGCTGTTTCAGTTCGGCCAGAAGTTCCTTGAGCTTCGGCTCGAGCGCCTCGGGGTCGATCCCGAATTCCCTCGCCTTATAGAGCAGGTTCGAGCGTCCCGCCTGGTCGGAGACCAGCACGCGCTGGTGGTTTCCGACGGTTCCCGGGTCGATATGCTCGTAGGTCTCGGCGTGCTTGCGCACCGCCGAGGCATGCAGTCCCGCCTTGTGCGCGAACGCGCTCTGCCCGACGTAGGGCTGCTGCTTCTGCGGCTCGCGGTTCGCGAGCTCGTCGACGAAGTGCGAAAGCTCGGTCATCGAGCGCAACTGCTCGGACTCCACGCAGTGGTAACCGAGCTTCAACTGCAGGTTCGCGACGATCGAGAGGAGGTTTGCATTTCCGCAGCGCTCACCGATGCCGTTGATCGTTCCCTGGACCTGAAGCGCGCCCGCCTCGATCGCGGCGATCGAGTTCGCGACCGCGAGATCGCCGTCGTTGTGACAGTGGATGCCGATCGCCACGTCGCTCGCGGCGAGGGCCGCACGCACGCCCGCGTCGATGCGGCTCGTCATGCTCCCGCCACGGGTGTCGCACAGGCAGACCAGCGTCGCCCCCGCCTCGGCCGCAGCGCGCAGGCAGTCGAGGGCGAAGCCCGGATTCGCCGCCCAGCCGTCGAAGAAGTGCTCCGCGTCGACGATCACCTCGTCGAGCCGCTCGCGCAGAAACGCGACCGAGTCGCGGATCACGTCGAGGTTCGCCTCGTGCGAGATGCGCAATTCCTCGCGCACGTGGAGATCCCAGAACTTTGCGACGATACAGGCGACCGGCGTGCCGGCGCGCAGCAGCATCTCGAGGTTCTCGTCCTCTTCCGCGGTGCGGTTCACCCGGCGGGTGGACCCGAAGGCGACGACCTTTGCGTGCTTGAGGCCGAGCTTCATCGCCGGGCCGAAGAACGCGGCGTCGCGCGGGTTCGAGCCGGGCCAGCCGCCCTCGATGTAGTTCACGCCGAAGGCATCGAGTCGCTCGGCGACGGCGAGCTTTGCGTCCACCGTGAGCGCGACCTCCTCGCCCTGGCAGCCGTCGCGCAGCGTCGTGTCATAGATCTGGACGCGCTTCACGAGACCTCCGCGTCCGAGCCCCGCTCGACGAGGGCCGCGTGCAGCGCGCGCACCGCGAGTTCGACGTACTTCTCGTCGATGACGACCGAGACCTTGATCTCGGACGTCGAGATCATCTGGATGTTGATGCCCTCGCGCGCCAGCGCCTCGAAGATCGAGGCGGCGACGCCGGCGTGGCTGCGCATGCCGAGTCCGACGATCGAGACCTTGGCGATGGTCGAGTCGGAGAGCACCTCGCGCGCCCCGGTGTCGCGACGCACCTCCTCGACCAGTCGCAGGGCCGCGGCGAGTTCGCTGCGCGGCACCGTGAAGGTCATGTCGGTCGTGCCGTCCTCGCCGGTGTTCTGCAGGATCACGTCCACGATGATACCGGCCTTCGCGATCGGGCCGAAGATGCGGGCCGCGAGCCCCGGGCGATCGGGCACGCCCTTGATCGTGATCTTCGCCTGGTCGCGGTCGTGGGCGATGCCGGTGACGAGCACGTCCTCCATCGTGGACTCCTCGGGCACGACCCACGTGCCCTCGCTTTCGTTGAAGCTCGAGCGTACGTGGATGCGCACGCCGTAGCGCTTGGCGAACTCGACCGACCGGATCTGCAGGACCTTGGCGCCGAGGCTCGCGAGTTCCAGCATCTCGTCGTGCGAAATGCGCTCGAGCTTGCGCGCCTTCGGACAGACGCGTGGGTCGGTCGTGTAGACGCCGTCGACGTCGGTCAGGATCTCGCAGGAGTCCGCCTTCACCGCCGCGGCCACCGCCACGGCACTGGTGTCCGAGCCGCCGCGCCCGAGCGTCGTGATGTTGCCCGACGCGTCGACGCCCTGGAAGCCGGCGACGACCGCCACCCGCCCGGCGTCGAGCGCCGCCGCGAGGCGCTCGCCGTCGATCGCCTGGATGCGCGCCTTGCCGTGCGCGCTGTCGGTCGAGATGCGCACTTGGTGACCGAGAAACGACTGGGCCGGCACGCCGAGCGACTCGAGGGCGATCGACAGCAGCGCCGAGGTCACCTGCTCGCCGCTCGCCGCGACCACGTCACACTCGCGCACGTTGGGCTCCGGGGCGAGGGCGCGGGCGAGTTTGAGCAGGCGGTCGGTCTCGCCCGACATCGCCGAGACGACGACGATCATGCGCTCGTTCGCGGCACGCGCTGCGACCCGCCGGGCGACCTCCGCGATCCGCTCGACCGAGCCGACCGAGGTGCCCCCGTACTTCTGCACGGTCAACGGGCGCATACGCCCTCCTGCACGAGGCGTGGCCCGGGTTGCGCCGTATCGCTTCCGGGGCCTTCGAGCGCGGCGAGAGCACGGGCCGAACGGGATCCCGTGGCGCTCAATTCGAAGCGTCGCTCGTCGGGTGCCTCGCCATAGGCGAGGTCGATCTGGATCGCGTCCGCCGGCGCGCCGGCCCCGAGCCGCTCGCTCCACTCGACCGCGGCGACCCCGTCGCCCTCGAGCATCTCCGCAAGCCAGTCCGGCGGCGGCAGAGTCTCTTCGTGCCGGTAGAGGTCGACGTGCGCGAGCGACCAGCGGCCGCGGTACTCGATGGCGGTGACGAACGTCGGGCTGTGCACCCGCTCCTCGTCGATCCCGAGTCCCCCGGCAAGCCCCCGGACGAGCGCGGTCTTGCCGGCACCGAGCGGGCCCGAGAGGCAGAGGACCATGCCCGGGAACGCCAACTCGCCGAGTCGGCGCCCGAGAGCCTCGGTCCCGGCTTCGCTGTGGCTCACGAACGTCACGTTCGAGCCTATAACAACGGCCCTCCGGACCCGCACCGCTCGTCGCCCGGGTCCATGAAGAGCGCACGGCGCGCGAGCGGGATCTCGTCGGCGAGTTCCGAGGCGAGCAGCCCGGAGTCGCCGAGCCGGGCCGCGATCCGATCGCCCGCGGCCCCGTGCAGAAACACGCCCAGGCAGGCCGCGGCGAATGCCTCGACCCCCTGTGCGAGGAGCGCGCCGATCAGCCCGGCCAGCACGTCGCCGGTGCCACCCGTGCCGAGGATCGGGCCCCCCGTCGTGTTCACCACCGCCCGGCCATCGGGAGCCGCCGTGACCGTCCCCGCGCCCTTCAGGACGACCACGGCCCCGCTCCGCCGCGCGACCTCGCGTGCGACTTCGAGTCGCCGGCCCTGTACCTCGGCCGTCGATCGGCCGCAGAGCCGCGCCATCTCGCCGGGATGCGGCGTCAGGATGCGGGCGCCCGGTGCGCGACGCAGCGACTCGAGGTCGGCAGCGATCGCGTTCAGTCCGTCGGCGTCGACCACGACCGGGACCGGCGCGCTCGCGACGATCATCCCAGCCGTCCACGCCACGGCATCGTCGCGACCGAGCCCGGGACCGACCACCACCGCGCCACGCCCCGCGAGAAGCCCGCGCCACGCCTCGGGGTCCCGCGCCGGCCAGGCCTCGGTCATCGCCTCGGGGAGGGCTGCGGCGACGAGATCGCGGATCGCCGCCGGTGTCGCGATCGTCGTGAGACCCGCGCCACCGCGAATCGCTGCCCGCCCGGCGAGGATCGCGGCACCGCTCTTGCCCGCCGAACCCGCGACGACGAGCACGTGCCCGTGGGTTCCCTTGTGCCCCGAAGCGCGGCGCACCGGCAATGCGCAGGCCATGTCCGCCGCGCCGGCCGCCCGTGCAAGCGGCGCGATCGCGGACCGCGCCTGCACCGCGAGCCCGATGTCGACCTCGACCAGGCCTCCGACGAAGGGGCGCGCAGCGGGCAAAACGAGTCCGATCTTGGTCGCACCGAGGGTGACCGTCACGTCCGCTGCCACCGCCGTCCCCCAGGGCTCGCCGGTGTCGCCGTCGAGTCCCGACGGAAGGTCGACCGCGACCACGACCGGAGCGCGGCCCTCGGACGCCGCGGTCGATCGCGCGCCGGCGATCGCCGCGATTGCGCGCGCCGCGGCCCCGCCGACCGGGGCGTTCAGTCCGGTCCCGAAGAGGGCATCGACGATCACGCCCGCGCAGCCCAGGTCCTCAGTCGCCTGCGCCGGAAAAGGCGCCTCCTCTGCGATCGTTTCGACCTTCCCGCCGCCGGCGACCCACCGCTCGAGGTTGCTACGCGCATCGCCGGCAACCCGCGCGGCGTCGCCGACGAGCCAGACCTTGACCGGCCACCCGTGCTCGGCGACGAGCCGCGCCACGACGAAGCCGTCGCCCCCGTTGTTGCCACGGCCGGCGACGACCACGACCCCGCGCGCGGCCGCGTCTCCGAGGGGGCCCAGGATCTCGCACGCGATGCCGCGGCCGGCACGTTCCATGAGTTCGAGCCCGGGAGTCCCGAGTTCGATCGTCCGCCGGTCGAGTTCGCGCATCTGTACCGTGGTCACGACCTCGCAACCGCGGACCAAACCGGGTGACGCGGACTCGGTCACGTCATCCGGCCTTCGCACCCACCGCCTCGTCGATCGCACGCCGCATCTCGCGGACCGCCTCGGCGATGCCGACGAACACCGATCGGGCGACGATCGAGTGGCCGATGTTGAGTTCGTTCACCCCGTCTAGCCGGGCGATCGGCCCGACGTTCCCGGTCGTCAGGCCGTGCCCCGCGTTCACGATCAGCCCGTGCCGCAGCGCCTGGTCTGCGCCAGCACGCAAGTGCGCCAACTCCTGCTCCGCCGACGCCTCGTCGGCCTCGCACCAGCGTCCGGTGTGGAGTTCGACGACGGTCGCACCGACCCGGGCCGAGGCTTCGAGTTGGCGCGGGTCGGGATCGACGAAGAGACTCACGCGCAGGCCCGCGTCGCGGAGCCGTCCGACGAGCGGTGCGAGGCGCCCCTCCTGGCCCGCGACCGCGAGCCCCCCCTCGGTGGTCAGTTCCGCCCGTCGCTCCGGCACGATACAGACGTCGTCGGGCCGCACCCGCAGCGCGAAGTCCACCATCTCGGGGGTGGCCGCCATCTCCAGGTTGAGCTTGCAGCCGAGCTCTGCCCGCATGCGCTCGACGTCCCGTTCCTGGACGTGGCGCCGGTCCTCGCGCAGGTGGATGGTGATCCCGTCGGCCCCGGCTTCGAGCGCGATCCGTGCCGCCTCGACCGGATCCGGGAAGGTCGTGCCACGCGCCTGCCTGAGTGTCGCGACATGGTCCACGTTGACGCCGAGGGCGACCCGTCCGCGCGGGCCGACGCGGCTCACGAGGCGTCGGCCGCGCGGATCGTTTCGGCGATCGCGTCGGCGAAGCGCCGCACCTCCGCCTCGTCCTCGCCCTCGACCATGACCCGGTAGAGCGCCTCGGTGCCCGACGCGCGCAGAAGAACCCGGCCGCGCTTGCCGAGGGCAGCCTCGACGTCGGCAAGCATTTCGGCGACGCGCGATACGCGCGCGAAATCGCGCCGCTCGCGCACCCGCACGTTGACGAGCACCTGCGGATAGCGCGTCATGGCGCGCGCCAGTTCGGAGAGCGGACGTCCCGTCTCGGCCATGATCGCCAGGATCGCGAGCGCGGTGACCAGGCCGTCGCCGGTCGTGTTGTGATCCAGGAAGAGGACGTGGCCGGACTGCTCGCCGCCGAGGTTCAGTCCGTGCCGCACCATGGCCTCGACCACGTAGCGATCGCCGACGGGCGTGCGCAGGAGATCGCAACCGAGATCGCGCAAGGCGATCTCGAGACCGAGGTTGGACATCACGGTCGCGACCACCGTGCGCTTGACGAGGGCGTCGGCGCGCAGCAGTTCGCGGGCCGCGATCGCGAGGATCTGGTCGCCGTCCACGACCGCCCCCTGCTCGTCGACGAGCAGGCAGCGGTCGGCGTCGCCGTCGAGCGCGATGCCGACGTGCGCGCCCCGTTCGCGCACCCGCGCCTGCAGATTCTCGGGGTGGAGCGCCCCGCAATCGCGATTGATGTTCTCGCCGTCGGGCTCGCAGGCGAGCGTCGTCACGCTCGCACCGAGTTCCTCGATCACCTCGGGAGCGACCCGGTAACCGGCACCGTTGGCCGCGTCCACGACGACCTTCATGCCGTCGAGCGCCAGGTGGCGGGGAAAGCTGTTCTTGGCGAAGACGTTATACCGGCCGAGGGCGTCATCGATGCGGAAGGCCTTGCCGATCTCGGAAGCGGTCGGGCGCAGGTGGTCGATGGAGTCCGCGAACACCAGTTCCTCGATCTTCGCCTCCAAGTCGTCGGGGAGCTTGAAGCCGTTGGCGGCGAAGAACTTGATGCCGTTGTCCTGGAAGGGATTGTGCGAGGCGGAGATGACGACGCCCGCGTCGGCACGCAGGCTGCGTGTGAGGAACGCGATGCCCGGCGTCGGCATCGGGCCGACGAGCAGCACGTCCACGCCCATCGAGCAGATGCCCGAAGCCATGGCCGTCTCCAGCATGTAGCCCGAGACGCGGGTGTCCTTGCCGATCAGGACCTTGTGGCGCCGCGGACTCGCCCGAAAGACGTGCGCGATGGCGCGGCCGAGGCGCAGCGCCATCTCCGAGGTCATCGGGTCCTCGTTGGCGACCCCGCGAACGCCGTCGGTGCCGAAGAGTCGCCTCTCGATCTTAGCCTCGCTCACTGTCGCCCCTCTGCCTTCCCGGCCGCGCCCCGCGTTGCCGACTGGACGAGCACCTCCCCCGGGTCGATCCGTACCAGTTCGACGCCCTGCGGCAGTCGGACGCTCGGTCGCGACCGGAACGAGCCGGGGACCGGGCGGCCCGCGGTGTCCACGTAGACGCTCCCGCCCGGAAGCGCCAGTGCGTCGAGGCGCTCCGGGGCCCCGCGGAGAACCAGGGTCACCTCCGACGGGGTGGCCCGCCATGCACCGTCGCCTCCCAGCGACACCCGCACGCCCGGAAAGCGCCGGTCGGCGCTCGTGGTCTCCAGGTCGACCCGGACCAGGACCCGCTCCGGCGTGATCCGCACCAGCGCACCGGCCGAATCGAGATCGAGGTCGACCTGCGCGCCCTCGCCAAGGGTCGCGAGATCGAGCGGCTTGGTCACCACGTCGCGCAGCGCCGCGAGCGCCTCGGCCGGTCCCACGACTTCCACGTGGTCGGGGACGATCTCGACCCCGCCGACAATCTGGCCGGGCGGGGGTTCGCCACGTCGTTCGAGGCGCACCGGGAGCGTCCGCGTCGCAAGTCGGTCGAGTTCGAAGACGGCGACGGGTGGCGCGATCTTCCTCACCTCGACCTTGCGAGGCAGCACGAAGTTCTTTTCGGTGAGTGCCTCGCGAAAACGCGGCGGCTGGGCGTCGGAGAGATCGACCTCGCCGCGGATCCGACGCTGATCGATGCCCGCGACGATCACCGACGGACCACGCACCCGAAGCTCGGCATACTCCGTGACGGTCCCCGAGAGCACCAGGCCGGCAGG
>CAMBZJ010000041.1 GCA_945872365.1 Klebsiella pneumoniae | reverse complement strand
GACGATCGCCGCCGGCTCGAAGGACATCCAGCGCAACATCATCGGCGATCGCGTCCTCGGGCTCCCGCGATGAGCCCGTCCGGCGACGCCGCGAAGGAGGGCCCGAAATGGACCTGATGCCCACGTCCGATCAGGAGGCGATCGGCGCCTCGGTGCGCTCCTTCCTCGCGAAGGAACTGCCCATGGAGCGGGTGCGTGCGCTCGCCGAGGCGCCCGCCGACGCCATCGACGGCCCGTGGCGCGGGGCGGGTGAACTCGGCTTCTTCGGGCTCGGCCTCCCGGTCGAGCGCGACGGGGCCGGCTACGGGATCACCGAGGAGATGGTCCTCTTCGAGGAACTCGGCCGCGCGCTCGCACCGGGTCCGTGGCTCGGCACCGTGGTGGCGGCCCATGCGCTGATCGACCAGAACGGCTCTGCGTTGCGCGCCGCGCTCGCCGACATCGTCGCCGGGGGCCTGCGCGTCGCGCTCGTCGACGGTCTCGACCGCCCGCTCGCGCAGTCGTTGCGCGACGCTCGCCTCGACGGACGGCGTGCGCCGGTGGCGGACGCGGCTTCGGCGCAGGCGTTTCTCGTCCTCGACGACGGGGGCGTCGCCTTCGTGCTTCCGGGCTCACCCGGCGTCGCAGTCGAAGCCCGACCGAGCATGGATCCGACCCGCCCGGTCGCGCGCGTCGCCTTCGCGGGCACGCCGGCGGTGCGACTCTCGGCCGACCCGCGTCGCCTGCGCCTCGAGGCGACCGTACTCGCCTGCGCCCAGGCGGTCGGCGGGATCCAGCGCACCGTCGAGGCCTCGGTGGAGTACGCCAAGGTCCGCACCCAGTTCGACAAGCCGATCGGTTCCTTCCAGGCCGTGAAGCACCGCTGCGCCGACATGGCGGTGCGCGCCGAGATGGCGCGTTCGGCGACGACCTACGCGACCGTCGCGCTGCGCGACGGTGCGCCCGACGCCGCCTTCCAGGTGTCGGTTGCCAAGATCCTCTGTGCGCAGGCCTTCGTCGCCAATTCCGCCGACAACGTCCAGAACCACGGCGGCATGGGTTTCACCTGGGAGTGCGATGCGCACCTCTTCGTGAAGCGCTCACGCAGTTTCGAGAGCGAACTCGGCTCGCGGTCGGCCCACCTCGACCTGCTGATCGAGCGCTTCCGCGCCGCCTGAAGCGGCCGCGGCGACCGATTCCCGCGCCACGCCGGGTGGGCCGGCCGGCGCTCCCGACGGGCGACGGCGGCCGGGTCGCTGCTCAATTGCGCAGGCAGGTGCCGGAGACGCACTTCCCGGCGCCCCCGCGTGCGCGGCAGACGGTCCCGTCGGGCTTTGCCCCGTACTTGCAGCGGTCGAGATCGGGCAGGCCGACCGTGCAGTCGCTCACCTGCTCGCAGACCAGTCCGTCGAGGTCGCAGCGCCCGGACACGCAGGCACCCGAGAGGGTGCCGACCGTGCAGCCGGTGCCGTCGGGGGCGGGGCTGCGGGCGCAGTTCGTGCCGTCGCGCCGGTCGACCGTACAGGCGTTGCCGTCGTCGCAGTTCTCCTCGGCGGGGCAGCCCGCGGAGCCGGCGACGCAGAACGCGTTCACCGTGCTCGGCAGCAGCGACACCGTGTACTCGATGCGCAGCGGGTTGCCGCCGCGCTCGCCGGTGCCGGCACCGACCATGACCTGGCCGTCGACGACGGTCGCCGACGAGCCGAGCGTGCTGCCGGTGGAGAGCCCCACCAGTTTCTCGCCGGTGTCGGAGTCGTAGGCGTAGAGCGACCCCGAGAGAGAACCCATGAAAACGACGCCGGGAAGGCCGCTCGCCGCGGAATAGCTCGGCTCGGCTTCCATGTTCGCCCACACGAAATCGCCGTCGGACTGGCGCAGCGCGGAGGCGGCGGGCCTCTGCGGGTCGGCGATGTCGGTCCCGATCGCGGTGCTGATCATCACCTTGCCCTCGCCGACCGAAGCGCTCGCGAGGATGCCGCCGATCGAGCCGCCGAGAACGACCCGCTTCGACCAGTAGGGCTCGACCTTTCCCGTCACCTGGTTCACGCCGTCGCGGTCGAGCAGGTAGTAGGTGCCGTCCTTGTTGCCGACGCCGACAACCTCGCGCGTTGCCCCGCCGAATTCGATCGTGAACAGGTTCGGCACGGCCCCGAAGGAGAGGTCGGCGGGATCGACCTCGCGCGGGCGCCAGCGCCAGGCGGGCTCGCCGGTGTCCGTATGCAGGGCGAAGATCGCCTCGTCGTAGGGCGGCATGATCGGTGTGGGCAGGTCGGAGTCCGGGTCGAGGTCGGTGTCGCAGTTGCTCGACGCGGTGAAGAGCAGCTTGCGCTTCGCGTCGATCGTCGCCGACGACCAGACGTTGCCGCAGGTGTTCGGAACGCGTGGAAAGTCGCAGCCCGGGCGCGTCGCGAAGAAGTCCGCTGGAAGTCCGAGCTGCGCCGCGGTGTGGTAGCCGTCGAAGTGGCGCACGTCGTCCCCGGGGAAGGGTCGGCAGGACGACCCGGAAGCGAGGTCGAAGAAGAAGCGCATCGCACCGGTGCGCGCGTCGACCGCATAGAACCCGCCCTTGCCACCGGTGTCGTTCACGTCCATGCCGAAGTAGGCGAGGCCCTCGAAGACCGCGGGCGAGGACTCGACCTCGTTGCGCTCCTCGGTGGACTGGCAGGTGGTGCAGCCGGTCCCGGCGTCGAACTCCCAGATCTTCGCGCCCGTCGCGGCGTCGAGGGAGTACATGGTCATGCCTCCGCCCACGAAGACGCGGCGCTGTCCGTCGACGTCCTCGACCGCGGCCGAGGACGCCTGCGGATAGGCGGCGCCGGGCTGCGGCTTGAAGGTGAAACTCCACACGAGGCGGCCGTCGGCGAAGCGCAGCGCGTAGAGGTGGCCGTCCCAGGAGGCGATGAAGACCAGCTTCGTCCCGGGTTCGCCGGGTAGGTCCACGTTCGCGACGATCGGCTGCGCGGTGATGATCCCGCCGGTGAGGAAGCGCCAGCGGGTGACGAGTCCGGGCGCGGTCGCCTTCGTGATCGCCGTCTCGGAGGCGTTGAAGTAGGTGCGTTCGAGCGAGCCGCCGAGGTTGCGCCACTCGCCGCGCTCGGCGGGTGGCGTGGGGCCGACGCCGGAGTTCACGTCGGCGCAGGCGGCGACGGCCAGGACGAGAAATGCCAGCGCACCCCGTCCAGCGGGGCCGACCGGACGCCGCTTGGGGCGTCCGGTCCTAGGGGTGAATCCATGCATGGCGCCCTCCCGGGCTGCGCGCTCGGCGCGAGCGGCGACGATCAGTTGTTCGCTGCACCCTCGAGGATCCAGTTGCGGATCTCGTCGATCTGGGCTGCGTCGAGCGAAGTGCCGAGCGGCATGCGTGCTCCGGCCGACTGGATGCCCAGCACCTTGTCGAGCAGGTAGCTGCCGCCGCCGTCGAACGGGGTGACATAGGACTTGCCGGGATCCTCGCCGGAAGGGACCCCGAAGGTGGAGTCCCAGGTGCTGCCCTGCAGCAGGTCCGGTGCGCGTCCGCCGCCGTGGCAGGCCTCCGAGTTGGCGCATCGTGCGGTGAACGTCGGCTGCACGTTGCCGGAGAGCGTCGCACGCGTGCTCGTCGGCAGCAGGAACGAACCGGGGATGGGTCCGACCGCGCTGGGAGCACCCCACTGGCCCGGGCCGCAGGGCGCGTTCGCGCATGAACCCGCCGCGCGGCAGTCCATGTAGTACTGGGCGTTGGCGGGATCGGGCGCCTGCTCGACGCGCGTGATGTTGCAGCTCAGGAACGTCGGCGCACCGCCGTCGAGCGGGAAGACGTTGCCGGTCACCGTCTTGTCGTCGAGGTTGTAGGTGATCGCCCAGCGCTCCGGGCCGACGTCCTTGCTGATGAAGTAGCGATCGGACTCCGGCGCAAGCTGGATGCCGGACTCGCGGGCGAGTGCGAAACCGGGGCGGCCGGCCGCGACCGCGGTGGCCGCGATGGCGATGATGGCGAGACGGGCTAGTCGGATTCGGGCGTTCTCGTGCACGGGATTTCCCTCCTGGGTTGCGAAAAGGCGGCGAGCGCCACGCTTGCCCGGATCGGGGCCGCGTCGCAAGCCCGAAACCCCCTCTCCGAATCCCGCGTCGCCGAGCCCGAACGCCCCGCGAATTCCAAGGGCTCTGGCCGCTCCCGCCCGGCCGTCGTCGCGCCGGCGGCGGTACGACGCGGTGCGCCGTGCGGCGGTCAGAGGGCCTGGGACCGGGCGAGCGGTGCCACTTCCTCCGCGAACGCCTGGATTTCCTCGTCCAGGATCGGCGGGAAAAGCATGAAGATGAAGTGGGTGACCCCCGCGGCTGGCCGATCGCGTCGGTCACGCGGTCGCCCGGGGGCGGGCAACAAACGCAGGAAGGGACGCGAGGACTCTCGTCCCCGCGCCCCTTCCCACTCGGGCCCCGGTCGTCGGGAGATCACGCGAAGGCGATCTCCCGAGGCGGGGTCGGGCGCCCTCGCCCGCCCCCCGCCCGCTCGGGAATCCTTACGGCGCGTTCTGCAGGCCGCCGTTGACTGAGTCCCAGTTGAAGGTCTTGTCGCCCTTGGTGTGGCTCGCGTTGGCCGCAAAGCCCGTGGCCGAGGTCGAGCTGACCGTCACCGTCACGCCGGGCGACTGCCGGAAGCCGGTCAGCTCGCCGAGGGTCTGGGTGTAGCCGGAGTTCGCGGCGAAGTACGCCTCCTCGGCCGTCGCCAGGTTGCGCAAATCCGACGACGCGCGGGCGTTGAAGCCCTGGGCGCGATAGGCCGAGAACTGCGGGATCGCGATCGCGGCCAGAATGCCGATGATGGCGACCACGACCAGAAGCTCGATCAGGGTGAAACCTTTTTCGTCCTTGTGCAGCATCGTTTGCTCCTTCCAGCCCGGGTTGTGGGGTTGCGGGCTTCTCGTCTTCCCGGCCCATCGCCGCGTCCGTCGCGTCGCAGTGCCGTCTGCCACCGAAGAGAAGCAAACCCGGTGCCAAGCGCGATCCGGTCGGGGCGCACCCTAGGGTCGGGAGGGCTTGCCCGCACGCGCTGGCGCAAACCCCGCCGCCGCTCGAAATCGGGGTCCTAGGGTCGATGCGTCCCGGACTCGCGCGTCTCCCTGCCCCCAGCCCCTGACCGATCGGACCCCCTACGGATCCGATGACGAAAAATGATCGCGACACGGCGAAGAGTCGCCGATCCCCCCGTCGCAGTGCCGTCCCGCAAAGCCTTTCGCCGCAGCGCATGGTGCCGATGCCGCGTCGTCCGGGCAGCCGTGATCGAAGTACTCCGAGAGGGAATGATCAGGCCACCGCGACGATCCTCGGTCGTGCAGCCTCCGTCCCGGGGTGATAGTCCCCCGGGACGCCCGGCGCCCGAGCGTCCGGCGACCAAGCTCCAGAGGGGATTCCATGGCGCGAAATCCGAAGAAGAAGGCGACGGCGGTCGCGGCGAAGCCGCGAGCGCCCAAGGGTGCGACGGCGAAGGCACCGAGGGCGGTCCGCGCCGCCGCGACGAAGGCGGGCACCAGGACGGCGAAGGGCTCCGGGGCGTGGACCTATGGCTTCGGCGGCGGACGTGCCGACGGCCGGGCCGACATGAAGAACCTGCTCGGTGGCAAGGGCGCCAACCTCGCCGAGATGGCGTCGCTCGGGCTTCCGGTCCCGCCGGGCTTCACGATCACCACCGAGGTCTGCACCCACTTCTACGCCAACGACCGGAAGTACCCCGCCGGTCTCGAAGAGTCGGTGAAGAAGGCGATGGCGCGCGTCGAGCAGATCGTCGGCAAGCGCTTCGGTGACGCCAAGGACCCGCTGCTCGTTTCGGTCCGCTCCGGGGCGCGCTCGTCCATGCCGGGCATGATGGACACGATCCTGAACCTCGGCCTGAACGACACGACCGCCAAGGCGCTCGCCGAGGCCTCGGGAAATCCGCGCTTCGCCTACGACTCCTACCGCCGTTTCGTGCAGATGTACGGCGACGTCGTCCTCGGCCTCAAGCCGGAGAGCGACAAGGAGCACGATCCCTTCGAGGTCGTCCTCGACGCGAAGAAGAAGTCGCGCGGCGTGAAGGCCGATCTCGAACTCACGACCGAGGACCTGAAGCAGATCGTCGTAGAGTTCAAGGACCTGGTGCGCCGCCGCACCGGGCGCCGCTTCCCCGACGATCCGTGGGAGCAGCTCTGGGGTGCGATCGGCGCGGTGTTCGGGTCGTGGATGAACCAGCGAGCGATCACCTACCGCAAGCTCTACTCGATCCCCGCGGAGTGGGGGACGGCCGTCAACGTCCAGGCGATGGTCTTCGGAAATCTGGGCGACGACTGCGCGACGGGCGTGGCGTTCACGCGCGATCCCGCCAACGGCAACAAGCGCTTCTACGGCGAGTTCCTGGTGAACGCGCAGGGCGAGGACGTCGTCGCCGGCATCCGCGATCCGCAGAAGGTGACGATCGAGGCTTCGCGGGAGGTGGCGAAGGCGCAGGGCCTGCCCGAGGCGGATCGCAAGCGCCATGCTCCGTCGCTCGAGGAGGTCATGCCGAAGGCGTACAAGCAGTTGCGCCAGGTCGCGGCCACCCTCGAGAAGCACTACCGCGACATGCAGGACATCGAGTTCACGATCGAGCGCGCGACGCTCTACATGCTCCAGACGCGCAATGGGAAGCGCACCGCGTCGGCAGCGGTCAAGATCGCGGTCGACATGGTCGCCGAGAAGCTCATCGACAAGCGCACCGCGGTGAAGCGGGTGGAGCCGACGTCGCTCGACGCACTGCTCCACCGTCAGGTCGATGGCAGCGCGAAGAAGGACCTGGTCGCGCGTGGACTCCCGGCTTCGCCGGGCGCCGCAGCCGGCGAGGTCGTGTTCTCCGCCGACGACGCGGAGAAGGCGGTCAAGAACGGCCGCAAGGTCGTGCTGGTGCGCGTCGAGACCTCGCCGGAGGACATCCACGGCATGCACGCCGCGGAGGGCATCCTGACGGCCCGCGGCGGCGCCACCTCGCACGCGGCCGTGGTCGGTCGAGGCATGGGCAAGCCGTGCGTCGTGGGCTGCAGCGCGCTCGAGATCGACTACCCGGGCGGCAAGATGAGCGTCGGCGGCCGGACGATCCGCGCCGGCGACCCGATCACCATCGACGGTGCGACCGGGGCGATCTACGCCGGGCTCGTCCCGACGGTCGAGCCCAAGCTCTCGGCCGACTTCTCCAAGCTGATGTCGTGGGCCGACTCCTTGCGCAGGCTGAAGGTCCGCGCCAACGCCGACACGCCGCACGACGCGAAGGTCGCGCGCGAGTTCGGTGCCGAGGGCATCGGACTCTGCCGCACCGAGCACATGTTCTTCGACGGCGACCGCATCGACGCGGTCCGCGAGATGATCCTCGCCGACGACACGGCGGGCCGGCGCAAGGCGCTTGCGAAGATCCTCCCGATGCAGCGTTCCGACTTCAAGGGGATCTTCAAGGCGATGAACGGGCTCCCGGTCACGATCCGTCTGCTCGATCCGCCGCTGCACGAGTTCCTGCCGCACACCGACGCGGAGGTCGCCGACCTCGCAAAGAAGATCGGCGTGCCCGCCGCGCGCCTGCGCCAGAAGCGCGACCTCCTAAAGGAGGCGAACCCGATGCTCGGCCACCGCGGCTGCCGCCTCGGCGTCACCTACCCGGAGATCTACGAGATCCAGGTGCGCGCGATCATGGAGGCCGCCTGCGACCTCGCGCGCGACAAGGTGAAGGTGATCCCCGAGATCATGATCCCGCTCGTCGGCGTCGTGCAGGAACTCGCGTTCCTGCGCGCACTCACCGTCGCGATCGCCGAGGAGACGATGGCGAAGAAGAAGGTCAAGGTCGCCTACTCGGTGGGCACCATGATCGAGGTGCCGCGCGCGGCGATCGTCGCCCGGGAGATCGCGGGCGAAGCGGACTTCTTCTCCTTCGGCACGAACGACCTGACCCAGATGACGATGGGACTCTCGCGCGACGACGCCGGGATGTTCCTGCCCGCCTACATCGAGCGCAACGTACTCGCGGGCGATCCGTTCGTGTCGATCGACCAGAGTGGCGTCGGCTTCCTCATGGCGCACGCGGTGCGCGAGGGGCGTGCCGGGCGTCCGGGACTCAAGTGCGGCATCTGCGGCGAGCACGGCGGGGATCCGGCATCGGTGATCTTCTGCCACGAGATCGGGCTGGATTACGTGTCCTGCTCGCCTTACCGGGTGCCGATCGCCCGGTTGGCGGCGGCGCACGCGGCCCTCGCCTAGGGGGGGCCGCCGCTAGGCGGCGCTTCGGGCTCGCTGGCCGGAGGCGTTCGGGGCACGGACCCAGCGCGCCGACAGGCGGTCGACCAGGCGGCGCCAGAGGCCGGCCGGGTCGGTGGTGAAGACGCTCGCGGCGTCGGCGGGGGCGACCAGCCACTCGCCGCGGCGGATCTCCTCGTCGAGTTGTGCCGGACCCCAGATCGCCCGACCGGCAAAGGCGCGGAAGCGGGCGTCGGACTTGCGCGTGCGGACCAGTTCGCGCACGGCGTCGGTGCTGCCGGTCACCCAGACGTCGTCGAAAATGCGCAACGAATCGCGCGGCGCTTCGGGTGCCTGCACGACGAGCACGAGCCGCTCGCGCTCGAGCGGGCCCCCGGCGTGAACCGTTTCGTCGCGCTCGCCAAGGTCGCCGAGGCTCGGCTCGATGGTCGAGAGCCTGCGGTCTCCCGGCTGGTTCAGGACGATGCCGATCGCGCCGGCCGGCCGGTGCTCGAGGAGCAACACGACCGTCTCGGCGAATGGCGACGACGTGCGGCTCAGCGAGCGATCGGCAACCAGCAGCGCGCCTCGCCCCGCCACCGTCGCTCGCGGCCCGGGTGCCGCACCGGTGGAGTCGGCGATCGCGGCTGCGGCGGCGATCGCACCCGGAAACGGGGGAGAGAGGCCCGCCGCAGCCGCGCTCGCGAGGGCGAATGCGAGCAGGAGCGGCGACGCCGGGCGGTGCGGCCGGAGGTCGGCCGGGGGCTCGGTCCCGGCAGGCCCGCCGGGGCACGCGCTGCGCACGATCAAGACTCTCCGCGGAGCAGGCGACCGAACTCGCGGGCCTGGTACTGCCATGGCCCGTCCTCGATCGCCGCGATCACCGCGTCGAGGCGATCCGAGGGCAGGGCGTCGCCGGCCAGGTCGAGGAACTTCGCGACCCGCTCGTCGCGCGACAGGGGATTCTCCGGGTCGCCCTTGGGATGGTCGACCTCGGCGCGGAGCAGGCGACCGTCCCGCGTGCGGATCTCGACCCACGCCGGCCACTGCCGCGGATAGCGGGCGTCGAGCGCCGGATCGCGCACGCACCCCACCCGTTCCATCATCGCGCGGACGTCGGGATCGACCAGCGTGGCCGGTGCGTGCTCGTGGATCGAGGCCCGGCCGCACACGAGCGCCACCGCCGCACCGAAGGGCATCGAGAACTGCGCGTCGACGACGCTGCGCGGCCCGATCTTGCGCGCCCGCGGCTCGGCGACGATGTCCCAGCCGGCGCCGAGCATGCCGATCGCGACGCTCTCGACGTCGGCGGGCGAGAGCGCATGCTCGCGCCTCAGCCGGAGCAGGCCGTCGATCGGCGCCTGTTCGTAGCGGCAGCAGGCGTGCGCCTTGATCGAGGTGCGGCCGATGACCGGTTCTTCGCCGAGGCCGTCGGTGAGCCGCGCCGGCCGCGGGGCGGCGGAGTGGCTCGCGAGGAAGCCGCTTCGGCCTTCGAGCGCGCTCGCGGGACCGGTGAAACCGGCGGCGGCCAGATCGGCCGCGATCAGCCCCGCATGCGCCGCCCAGCCCGGGTGGAGCCGCTTCGTCCAGGCACCGTCGGCGAGGAACTCCATCGAGCCCGCCGCCTGGCTGCTCGCGATGCCGATCGCGTGCACCATGGTCGCGGGTCCGAGGCCGAGCAGGCGCGCCGCCGCCACGGCGCAACCGATCGCGCCGCAGGTGCCGGTCGGGTGGAAGCCGCGCGCATAGTGCTCGGCCGGACCGAGGGCTTCGCCGAGTCGGCCCACGACCTCGTACCCGACGACGGCCGCGACGAACGCCTCGCCGAGCGTCGCGTCCTCGCGCTCGGCAAGCGCGAGCATCGCAGCCCAGACTGCGGCGCCCGGATGCGACGACGAGGCCTGGTGCGTGTCGTCGCACTCGAGCACGTGCGCGGACTGTCCGTTCGCGATCGCGGCCCAGGTCGGATCGAGCCCGTCGCGACGCCCGACGACCGTGGCCGGTCCGCGCGGCGCACGCCGATCGATGAAGCGCGCCATCGCGGCCGAGGAGTCGCCGCGGCTGCCGCCGATCGCGTTGCCCAGCCAGTCGAGGAAGAGAACCGGTGCCGCCGTTCGCGCGGACTCGGGCAGGTCCCTCGCCGCGACGGTCGCCGCCCACCCGGCAAGTGTGATGGTCGCACCCATGGGTCTCAGGCGACGAAGAACGCGAACTTTCGCGGCATGAGTCGTTCGAACACGCGATCCTCCCGGGGTGGCGGCCACCCGCGTGCCCGTCGTACCGCGAGATTAAGACCATGGGGCGAACTGCTTCAACCGGGGTGATCGACACCGGGGTGATCGCCGCCTAGGCCGAGGCCTCGACCCGGCGGCCCGTTTGACGCATGGTCGGGCGGTGGGCTACCCCGCGCAGCAATGCCGTGGTGGCTCTGGATCCTCGTCGGTGCCGTTCTGCTCGCGGCCGAGATGGCAACGCCGGGCGGATTCTTCGCGATTTTCTTCGGGATCGCGGCGGTGCTGGTGGGCTTGATCGTGCGCCTCGGCATCGTCGACTCGGCTTGGCTCCAGTGGCTGCTCTTCTCCGTGTTTTCGGTCGCCTCCCTGTTCCTCGTGCGCGACTGGGTGGTGGCGCACCTCGGTGGGAACGAGGGCCCGGGCGGCGTCGACGAGGCGATGGTCGGCGAGGTGGCGATCCTCACCGAGGACCTCGATCCGGGCGGCGTGGGTCGCGCCGAGTTGCGAGGCACCACCTGGACGGTGCGCGCCACGGCCTCGGTTGCGCTGCGCCGCGGCGACCGCTGCCGCGTGGACCGGGTCGAGGGCCTGACGCTGTGGGTTCGGGCCGAGCTTTGAACCCGGAGCATGGAAGGATGAAGCGATGAATGAAGTCCTGGTGACCATGCTGATCCTGGCCGCGCTCGTATTCTTCGTCGTGGCGCGGACCGCGGTCGTCGTCCCGCAGCAGAGCGCCTACGTCGTCGAGCGACTCGGCCGTTACCACCAGACCCTCGGCGCGGGCTTCCACATGCTGATCCCCTTCGTGGACAACGTCGCCTACCGGCACTCGCTCAAGGAGCGGGCGGTCGACATCCCCGAGCAGGTCTGCATCACGCGCGACAACGTCCAGGTGCACGTCGACGGAGTCCTCTACCTGCAGACGCTCGACCCTCAGCGGGCCTCCTACGGAGCCGCCAACCCGGAGTTCGCGATCAGCCAGCTCGCGCAGACCACGTTGCGCAGCGAGATCGGCAAGATCGACCTCGACCGCACCTTCGAGGAGCGCTCCCACATCAACTTCTCGATCGTCCAGGAACTCGACAAGGCCTCGGAGCCGTGGGGCGTCAAGGTCCTGCGCTACGAGATCAAGAACATCACTCCGCCCGTCGACGTGCTCGCGGCCATGGAGAAGCAGATGCGTGCCGAGCGCGAGAAGCGCGCGGTCATCCTGACCTCCGAGGGTCAGCGGGACGCGTCGATCAACGCGGCCGAGGGCGACAAGCAGCAGGTGATCAAGCAGTCCGAGGCGGTGCGCCAGCAGCAGATCAACGAGGCGGAGGGGCAGGCGTCGGCGATCGAGGCGATCGCGCGCGCCACCGCGACCGGCATCCGGCAGGTCGCCGAGGCGATCCAGATACCCGGGGGCGAGCAGGCGGTCCGCCTGCGCGTTGCCGAGCAGTACGTCGATCGTTTCGGCCAACTGGCGAAGGCGGGCACGACGATGATCCTGCCCGCCAACGTCTCCGACGTGGGCTCGATGGTCGCGTCGGCGATGACGGTCATCGACCGCATCAAGGCCGGCGAAAAGTCGCCGGGCGGCGGACGGGGCGAGGGCTGAGCGAAGGCGCGCTCGGGGATTCGTTCATGGACGACGCATCATGGAGACGCTGCAGCACCTGCAGGGAGCCGATCGGCTTCAGCGCCGATTACTGGACCTGCAGCGTCTCGACCTGCAACCGGCCGCGCGCCAGCCTCGTGTTCTGTTCGGTCGAGTGCTGGGACGGTCACCTGCCGATCTACCGCCACCGCGAGGCATGGGCGAACGAAAGTCGCTCGCCGACGCACGCGGCTTGGGAGGCGGAGCAGGGACTGGAGAAGGAGAAGCAACAGGCACGGGAGGCCCGAGAGGCCGCCGGGAGTTCCGGCGGCGGGGCTTCCCGCGCCGCACCTCAGCCGCGCGCGGTCGATGCACCGCGCCCAACGCTCGCGAGCGAGCCCAGGAGGAACGACATGTCCGATGCCGAGAAGGAAGTTCTCGTGGTGGTCTCGAAGATCAAGGCTTATATCCGTGCGACGGCGGGGATGAACACGTCCGATGCCGCGTCTACTGTGCTCTCGGAGCGCGTGCGTGGGCTGTGCGACGCGGCGATCGCCAAGGCGAAGGGCGAAGGACGCAAGACGGTCCTCGACCGGGACTTCTGACCCGTTGCGGAGCGCCGGCCCGCGGTACTGTTCCGCCACGGGCCGGCGCGACATCCATCCAAGGATCCCATCAATGAAACTTGCACGCTTCCGCATCGGTACGAAGGACGGCTTTGGTCTCGTCGAGGGCGACCGGATCCTCGACGTGAGTGATGCCCCCGGACTCTCCTGCGGCATCCCCGGATTTCTCGCCGGCGGCGAACCCGCCCGTGTCGCGCTGCGCGCGGCCGCAGCGGGCGCGCGCAGTCTGCCGTTGGCCGAGGTCCGGCTGCTCGCCCCGGTCCCGCACCCGCCGAAGTTCCTCGCGATCGGGCTCAACTACGCCGACCACGTCAAGGAGGCGGGCCTCGAGGCGCCGACCTTCCCGGTCTTCTTCAACAAGCAGACCACCTGCATCATCGGCCCCGGCGACGCGATCCATCGCCCGCGGGTCTCGCAGATGCTCGACTTCGAGGGGGAACTCGCCGTCGTGATCGGCCGGCGCTGCCGTCACGTCCCCGCGGCGCGCGCGCTCGAGGTCGTCGGCGGCTACATGGTCTGCAACGACGTCACGGTGCGCGACTGGCAGTTCAAGGCGCCGACGATGACGCTCGGCAAGTCCTTCGACACGCACGGCCCGATCGGCCCCTGGGTCGTGACCGCCGACGAGATCGCCGACCCGCAGAAGCTGCGCATCCGCACCTGGGTGAATGGCAACCTGATGCAGGATGCCTCGACCGCCGAGATGATCTTCGGCGTCGCCCAGCAGATCGAGACGCTGTCGACCGCCTTCACGCTGGAGCCGGGCGACATCGTGTCGACCGGTACGCCGGCCGGCGTCGGCATTGCGCGCCAGCCTTGGGTGCTACTCGCACCCGGGGACGTCGTGAAGGTCGAGGTCGAGGGGATCGGTACCCTGGAGAACCACGTCGTCGAGGAACCGGCGGACACCGCCATCCTCTGAAGGGCGTGATCGAGCTCCTGCCGGGGCGAGGCAGTCCGTGCGGCGCGGCTCCGACGATCTCAGCGCAAGCGCGCGCCGACGACCGGGATGCGTGCGAGGAAGCGGCGCCCCTCCCCGAGTCCGAGCGCCGCGGTGACCGCGAAGTACGCGGCCCCGTAGGCCGCCACGGCAAGGGTTCCGACGACGACCGGGTGGTCGAGTCCGACCGCGAGTTTTACGCCCCAGCCGACCGCTGCGGCGATGGCCGCCGAGGCCCACAGCCGTGCGACGTAGCCGGAATCGAGCCCGGTTCTCCCGATGCGGAACCCGAGCGCCCGGCGCAGCAGGAACAATTCGACCCAGGCGGCGATGCCGGCCGACGCGGTGAGTCCCGCCGCACCCCACTTGGGATCGATCCCGAGCAGGCGTGGTAGCGGCAGCGCGAAGAGCAGGCCGAGCGCGATCGTCAGTGCGACGCGGACGAGTGCGAAGCGCAGGGGCGTGCGCGTGTCGCGCAGCGCGTACCAGGTGGAGGCGTAGAGCCGGCCGAGGGTCGAGGCGAGCAGACCGACCGCCGAACCGGCGAGGATCCCCCAGACGTAGACGGAGTCGGCACGGGTGAAGCGCCCCGCCTGGAAGAGCGCCGCGGCGAGCAGGTCGCCCAGCGCGAGGAACGCCATCGCCGAGGGTACGACGAGGAAGGCGATCAGTCGGAGGCCTCCGTCGAGTCGTCGCCGCAACTCCTCCGCCACGTGCTCCTCGCCACCGCTCGCCCGCGACATGGCCGGCAGTTCGGCGGCCGAGATCGACATGCCGAACAGGCTCACCGGCAGCACCGAGAGCACCTGCGCGCTGCTCAGCGCGGCCACCGCACCCGCAGGCAGCAGGCTCGCGATCACCGTGTCGACGTAGGCGCTGATCTGCACGACCCCGCGGCCGACGAAGACCGGCAGGAAGTTGCGCAGCACCGTCGCGACATGTCCGCGCGCCGCCGAGACCGGACCGACGATCCGGCCGAGCAGCGCCACGACCGAGGGCAGCTGTACGAGCACCTGCAGTCCGCTGCCGGCGAACGAGCCCCAGGCCGCGGCGACCGCGATCCGGTCCGGGTCGCCGGCTCCGCGTGCGAGCAGCAGTGCCGCGACGATCGCCAGGTTCCAGGCCATCGGTGCCGCGTAGGAGAGCAGGAAGCGGTGGTGGCTGTTCAGGATGCCCAGGCACCAGGCCGAGAGCACGAGCAGGCCGGCCCCGGGGAAGAGGATGCGCACCAGGTCGACCGTGAGGGTGCGTTTTGCACCCTCGAAGCCGGGCGCGATGGCATCGATGAGCAGTGGCGTCGCCGCCATGCCGACGAGCACGATCACCGAGGTGCAGACGGCGAGGAGCGCGCCGACCGCCGCGGCGACGCGGGTCGCTTCCTCGTCGTCCCCCTCGCCGAGCAGGCGCGCGTAGACCGGGATGAAGGACGCCGAGAGCACGCCTTCGCCGAAGAGGTTCTGCAGGAAGTTCGGGATGCGGAAGGCGGCGCTGAAGGCATCCGAGGCGTCGGAGAGGCCGAGCATCCGGGCGAGGAAGTGCTGGCGGACGAATCCGGCGAGGCGACTCGCGAGAATGCCGCTCGCCACGAGGGTCGCGTGGTGGCCGGTGCGGCTGCTCGAAACGGAGCCGGGACCGCGGGCGCTCCCGTCGCCGGACTCGGCAGGCGACAGCTCCTCCCCCCGGCTTTCCATGCTGGGTCGTAGGTCTCGCGCACGGGCCGTCGCGAAGCAACCGCGCCACGGTGGCCGAAACGGCTTGCCGCACGGCCGCGTCCCGTGATCGAAGGGGTTTCGCGGTCGCGAAACCGCGGTGCGTGCCGCGCGCGTCCGCGCGGTCTCGCCCCGGCGGCGACCGCGAGAGGAGGATCCGGATGGGTGCGGCAGCCAATCGGCAGATCATCGAGAGGTTCTGGCAGGACCTGTACAGGCGCGACTTCGACAAGGTCGGCGCCTACTTCGCGCCCGACGGTCACTACCGCGACGTGCCGGCGCCGGACGAGGGCGCCTTCGGCCCGGCTGCGGTCGCGGCGCGTCTCCGTCTCGGGCTCGGCCCGATCCGCGAGTACCACCACCGCCTGCGCCACATCGTCGCGCAGGGCGACCTCGTCGTGACCGAGCACGCCGAGGAGTGGCGCTGGCACACCGGCGAGAGCGTTGTGCTGCCCTTCGTCTCGATGCACGAGATGCGCGAAGGCCTGATCGTCCGCTGGTGGGACTACTGGGACATGAGCACGCTCATGAACGCGGCGCCGCCGTGGTGGATCGAGTACATCATGTCGGGTGGGACGACCCCGATCCCCGCGGGTTGATCGACTGCGGGCCATGCCCGCCCGGCGCGCGCGGCGGGGCGCGGTTGCCGGGGCGCGCCGTGGCGCGGTAGGTACGTGTGTGGCCCGACCTGTGCAGGAACCGTCGATCGACGGTGCGACCCGGGTCGTGGGCGTGATCGGCGACCCGATCGCGCACACCCGTTCGCCGGCGATGCACAATGCCGCCTTCCGCGCGCTGGGCATGAATTGGGCCTATCTCCCGTTTCGCGTCGCGGACAACGACGTGGGGGCGGCCCTGGAAGGCGCCCGCGCGCTCGGACTGCGCGGACTGAACGTGACGGTCCCCCACAAGCAGGCGGTGATCCCCCACCTCGACCGCCTGACCGATCGTGCGAAGGCTTGCCGGGCGGTCAATACCGTCGTCATGCACGAGGACGGAACGCTCGCCGGCGACAACACCGACGTCGTCGGACTCGAGCGCGCCCTCGTCGAGGCCGGACTCGGCCGCCGCCGCGTCGACCTCGCGGTGCTGCTCGGCGCGGGCGGTTCGGCACGGGCCGCGGTCGCGGCACTCGGCGGTCGCGCACGGCGTGTCGCGATCGCGGCGCGCCGCCCCGATCGCGCGCATGCGCTCGCACGGGAGATGCACCGGGTCACGTCCGCGGAACTCGTCGCGCTCGATCTCGCCGACCTCGCCCCCGGCGGCCCGGCCGCGCGCGAACTCCTCGGCGCCGCGTCTGTCGTCGTGAACGCGACCTCGCTCGGCATGCACGGCGAGGCGTTCGCCCCGCTCGACGTCGCGGCGACGACCGCGCACTGCCTCTTCTACGACCTGGTCTATACCCGGGCGCGCACGCCGTTCCTCGCGCCCGCGGCAAGACGCGGCCGGCCGGTCGCCAACGGGCTCGGGATGCTGCTTCACCAGGGAGCGGCGGCCTTCACGGCCTGGACCGGGCGTCGCGCGCCGATCGAGGCGATGCGGCGCGCCCTGCGTTGAGGTCGGGCCGCTACCCGCGCGGCGCGACGGCGCGGCGCACGCGGTCGTGGATCGCGTCCCAGGCGCCGCCCTCCTCGTCGGGCAGCGCGATCAGGATGCGTGCGGTGCCGGCCATGTCGGCTTCGCGCAGGCGCGCATAGAGTTCGCGGGCGAACCCGGCGTCGTCGGGGGGCAGGTGGAATGCGCGGTGGGGGGCGACGACCGCGATGCCCGATCGCGCGAGGACGGCGACCGGGTCGCGCTCGCCGGCCAGCGCGCGGGCGAGCGCGCTCTCGCCGACGCTCGCCGCCGGAGTCGTCGGCGCATAGTGCGAGGCGCGGGTCCCGGGACTCGAACCCTGGCGTTCGAGCCGGGGCGAGGCGACCGGCCCCAGGATCGGCTCCAGGTCGGCCGCGGTCACGGCGCCGGGGCGCAGGATGACCGGGTGCGCACCGGTCAGGTCGACCACGGTCGACTCCAGCCCGACGCGACACGGACCGCCGTCGAGCACCGGGAGATCCTCGACGTCGGAAAACTCGGCGGCGACGTGCTCGGCCGTCGTCGGGGAGATGCGCCCCGAGCGGTTCGCGCTCGGGGCCGCGAGCGGCGCCCCGAAGGCGCGGAGCAGGGCGCGTGCGACGGGATGGTCCGGTGCCCGCACCGCGACGGTGTCGCCTCCGCCCGCAACGGCGGCCGAAATCCGCGCGCCCCTGGGCAGCACGATCGTCAGCGGCCCGGGCCAGAACACGCGTGCGAGCCGCTCGGCGCGATCGTCCCAGGCCGACACCACCTGCCGCGCCATCGCGGCATCGAGGACGTGAACGATGAGCGGGTTGTCCGACGGCCGGCCCTTCAGGCGGAAGACCTCGGCGACCGCTGCTTCCCGGGCCGGGTCGCAGCCCAACCCGTAGACGGTCTCGGTCGGGAAGGCGACCAGAAGTCCCCGTTCGAGGCGGCGAGCGGCCTCCGCGATGGTGGCGGGGTCGGGTGCGATCGTGCGTGCCACGACCCGAAGCCTAGACCGGCGGCTCGCGAGCGGCCACCCGGGTCCTCGATGGTAGCGTGGGCCGTGCACCCCCTGTAGCATCCACCCGTTCGGGCAGCCTTCGCATGGCAGCCTTCGCATTGAAGGAAGGCGCCCGAACGGTCGATAGAAAAGGCGAGGACCCCGAGGGGCACCGGCCCACGCGGTTCATTCGGGGTCGCAGGGGAAGATGGAGAGCGTTTCGAGAGCGACGAACGAGCCGATCGCGGCGGCCCGAGGCGCGTCCGGCAGCCGGTTGGGCGACCTCCTCCTGCGCCAGGGGCTCGTCCGCGGCGAGGATCTCGTCGCCGCCCAGGCCAGGGTGCGCGACGGAGGGGGCGCGATCACGACGGCGCTGGTCGCCACCGCCGGTCTCTCCGAGGAGCGGCTGGTCGAGTTCCTCCGCCAGGAGTACCGACTCCCGGTCGTCGATCCCGCAGAAATCGAGGTCCCGCCCGACGTGACGAGCGTCCTGCCGGCGATCCTGGCCTCGAAGTACCACGTCGTCCCGGTCGGTCGCGACGGCAACACCCTCACGCTCGCGATGGCCGACCCGACCAACCTCATCGCCATCAACGAGGTCAAGTTCGTCACCGGACTCGACGTCCGCGCCGCGATCGCGCCACCGAGTTCGGTCGAGCGCGCGATCGAACGCTACTACGACCGAGGCGTCCAGTACGGCGAGGTGCTGCACGCCCTCGATAACGAAGAGCCCGAGATCAAGGAGGCCGACCAGGCCGACCAGCGCCAGCTCGAGAAGGCGACCGAGGAGGCGCCGGTCGTCAAGCTGGTCAACGCGCTGCTCGCCGATGCCATCAAGCGCCGCGCCTCCGACATCCACATCGAGCCCTACGAGCGAATCCTTCGGGTGCGCTTCCGGATCGACGGCGTCCTGCACGAGATCATGCAGCCGCCGGTGAAGCTCAAGAATGCGATCACCTCCCGGATCAAGGTCATGTCGTCGCTCGACATCTCCGAGCGCCGCATGCCGCAGGACGGCCGCATCAAGGTCCGGATCTCGGCCGGCGAGATCGACCTCCGCGTCTCGACGCTGCCGACGCTCTTCGGCGAAAAGGTCGTCCTCCGCATTTTGGACAAGACGGCGACGCACATGGACATCGATCGCATCGGCTTCAGCGCGCCGGCGATCAAGACGTTCCGCGGCGCAATCCACAAGCCGCACGGCATGATCCTGGTGACAGGGCCGACGGGTTCCGGGAAGACGACGACGCTCTACGCGGCACTCACCGAATTGAACGGCGTCGAGACCAACATCTCCACCGCCGAGGACCCGGTCGAGTACAACCTCGTCGGGATCAACCAGGTCCAGATGCACGACGACATCGGGCTCAACTTCGCAACCGCCCTGCGCGCCTTCCTGCGCCAGGACCCCGACGTCATCATGGTCGGCGAGATCCGCGACTTCGAGACCGCCGAGATCGCGGTGAAGGCCGCGCTCACCGGCCATCTCGTGCTCTCGACCGTGCACACGAACGATGCCCCCTCGACCGTCAACCGCCTGCTCAACATGGGCATCGAGCCCTTTCTCATCGGCTCGTCGGTGAACCTCATCCTCGCCCAGCGGCTGGCGCGCCTGAACTGCTCGAAGTGCAGCCAGCCCGTCGAGATCCCGGCCGAGGTCCTGATCGACCTCGGTGTGCCGGCCGAGCAGGCGACGCCGATGATCGGCAAGAAGGGTGCGGGCTGCCCGAACTGCAGCGGGACGGGATTCCGCGGCCGCTGTGCGCTCTACGAACTCATGCCGATGTCCGACCTGCTGCGCGAGATGGTCCTCGCCGGCGCGTCGGCGACCGAGTTGAAGCAGCAGGCGATCAAGGAAGGCATGGAGACGCTGCGGCAGTCGGGAATCGACAAGATCCGCGCCGGCACCACCACGCCCGAGGAGATCCTGCGCGTCACGATCAGCGATTGAGGGGGAGGACGGGATGCAGATCTACGAGCTTTTCGAAAAGATGCACGGCAGCAAGGCCTCCGACCTCCACCTGACCACGGATGCGCCCCCGATGATGCGCGTCCACGGGGACGTGACGCCCATGCCGTTCGAGAAGCTGTCGGCGAACGACGTGCGCCAGCTCTGCTACAGCGTGCTCACCGAGCAGCAGAAGAAGCTCTTCGAGGAGGAGAACGAACTCGACTTCTCTTTTGGCGTCGAGGGGCTGGCCCGCTTCCGCGGCAATCTGTTCATGCAGAAGGGCTCGGTCGGCGCCGTCTTTCGCGTCATCCCGGAGTCGGCGCCGTCGCTCGACCAAATCGGTCTCCCGCCGGCCGCGGCCGCCCTGGTCTCCCTGCCGCGCGGTCTGGTGCTCGTCACCGGCCCGACCGGCAGCGGCAAGTCGACCACCTTGGCCGCGATGATCGACAAGATCAACCAGACCCGGGCCGAGCACATCATGACGGTCGAGGATCCGATCGAGTTCCTGCATCACCACAAGAAGTGCATCGTCAACCAGCGCGAGGTCCACTCCGACACGCACGGCTTCGGCGCCGCGCTCAAGCACATCCTTCGCCAGGACCCCGACGTGGTCCTGGTCGGCGAGCTACGCGACCTCGAGACGATCGAGGCGGCGCTGACCATCGCGGAGACGGGCCACTTGGTCTTCGCCACCCTGCACACCAACTCCGCGGTGCAGACGGTCAACCGCGTCATCGACGTATTCCCGGCCGGGCAGCAGGCCCAGGTCCGCGCCCAGTTCTCGCTGGTCATCGAGGGCGTCATCTCCCAGACCCTGCTCGCGCGCATGGACGGCCGGGGTCGCGCCATGGCCTGCGAACTCATGGTCCCGACACCCGCCATCCGGAACCTGATCCGCGAGTCGAAGGTCCACCAGCTCTACAGCCAGATGCAGGTCGGCCAGTCGAAGTGGGGCATGGTGACGCTCTCGCAGTCGCTCCTCGACCTGGTGCAGCGCCGGATCATCACCCCGCAGGCGGCCGTCGACGCGTCGACCGAGCCCGAGGAACTCAAGCAGATGCTCGGCCTCGCGGTCGCGTCGGGAGCGCCCGCGGGCCGGGTAGCGATGGGCGGGGGCCGCTAGGCCCGGCGCCACGAGGGGAGGGCGACGATGCCGGTCTACGCCTACGAGGGACGGACCACCGCGGGGAAACTGCTCCGCGGCGACATGGAGGCCCCCTCGCGCGAGGCGGTCATCAATCGCCTGCGCGCGCAGCGGATCCAGCCCGTCGTCGAGCGCATCCGCGAGCGGGGCAAGGGCCTCGACCGCGACATCTCGATCCCGGGCTTCGGCGGCAAGGTCAAGCAGACCGACGTCGTCATCTTCACCCGACAGCTCGCGACCATGATCGACGCGGGCCTTCCGCTGGTGCAGATCCTCGACATTCTGGCCTCCCAGTCCGAGAACAAGACCTTCGCCAAGGAGCTGCGCGACGTGAAGGAGACCGTCGAGTCGGGTTCGACGCTCTCCGCGGCGCTCGGGAAGTACCCGAAGACCTTCGACGACCTCTACGTCAACATGGTCCAGGCCGGCGAGACCGGCGGTATCCTCGATACCATCCTCCAGCGTCTCTCGACGTACATGGAAAAGATGATGTCGCTCAAGCGCAAGATCAAGGGCGCGATGATCTACCCGGCGACCATCATCACGGTCGCGGTCGTCGTCACGCTGATCCTGCTGGTTTTCGTCATCCCGGTGTTCGCCGAGCTCTTCAACAGCTTCGGTAAGGCGCTGCCGGCTCCGACCCAGTTCGTGATCTCGCTCTCGGACTTCGTGATCTCCTACGTCCACTTCATGCTGCTGGGCGTGGCCCTCCTCGTCTTCGCCATCCGATACGCCTATGGCACGCCGCGCGGGCAGCTGATCATCGATCGCCTGCTGCTCAAGGTGCCGATCCTCGGCTCCCTGATCCGCAAGGCCTCGATCGCCCGATTCTCGCGCACGCTCGGTACGCTGGTCTCCGCCGGCGTGCCGATCCTCGACTCGCTCACGATCACGGCGCGCACGTCCGGCAACAAGGTGATCGAACTCGCCGGTCTCGAAGTCCGCGAGAGCATCTCCCAGGGCAAGACGATGGCCGAGCCGCTGCTCAAGACCGGGGCCTTTCCGCCCATGGTCTGCCAGATGATCAGCGCCGGCGAGGTGACCGGCGCGATCGACCAGATGCTGCAGAAGATCGCCGACTTTTACGAGGACGAGGTCGATACGGCGGTGGCGAGTCTCACGTCCCTCATGGAGCCGCTTGTCATCGTGGTCCTGGGCACGATCATCGGGGGGCTCGTCGTTTCGATGTATCTCCCGATCTTCCAGCTGGGATCACTGCTGTCCTCCTGACGACTGCTGCCGCAAGAGGGACCGGGGTCGCTGGCTCGGCCGTGCGCGTGACCGCGCAGGGTTGATTCCCGCGGGTCCCGGCGGTA
>CAMBZJ010000040.1 GCA_945872365.1 Klebsiella pneumoniae | reverse complement strand
GCTTCGGCCGCCGCCCGCTCATCCTGCTGTCGAATCTCGGACTCGCCGCCGACTACGTCCTGATGGCGCTCTCGCCGTCGATCCGCTGGCTGCTCTTCGGCCGCATACTCGCGGGCCTCCTGTCGGCGACCATCTCGATCCCCGGCGCCTATGTCGCCGACACGGTGCCGCCCGAGAAGCGCGCGGCGAGCTTCGGCATGATCGGAGCAGCCTTCGGCCTCGGCTTCGTCATCGGCCCGGCCGTGGGCGGACTCGCAGGCGCGACGGATCCGCGGTTGCCGTTCTGGATCGCGGCGGCACTCTCGGCTGCGAACTTCCTCTACGGCTGTTTCGTCCTGCCCGAGTCCCTGCCGCCGGAGCGCCGCTCCGCCTTCGCCTGGAGCAAGGCGAATCCGATCGGCGCGCTCGCCTTCCTCGGGCGAACACACGGGATCTGGGGCCTCGCAGTCGTGGCGGCGCTGAACTGGCTCGCGCACGACTCGCTGCCGCAGACGTTCTTCCTCTACGCGCATGCCCGCTTCGGCTGGGACACGCGCATGGTCGGGCTCGCGATGGCGGCGGTCGGCGTCATGAGCGTGCTCGTATCGGGCTTCCTCGTCGGACGCGTCGTGCGCGCGCTCGGCGAACGCACGGCGCTGCGCGCGGCTCTCCTCGCCGGCACGACGGCGATGCTTCTCTACGCGTTCGCCTGGCGTCCGGAAGTCGTGTTCGTGGCGATCGCGATCGGCTCGTTCTGGAGCATCTCCAACTCGGCGAACCAGTCGCTCATGACCCAGCACGTGGCGCCCGAGGAGCAGGGGCGCCTCCAGGGTGCGCTCGCCTCGCTGCGCGCGGCCTGTCAGGTGACCACGCCGAGCCTCTTCAACGGCATCTTCGCGGTGGCGATCCGCGGTCCCCGTCCACCGTTCCCGGGAGCGCCCTTCGTCCTCTCGGCCGCGCTCATGGCGACCGCGTTCGGGGTCGCGACGTTCGTCACGCGGGACACGCAGGTACCCGACGCCTGAGCGAAAGCGCGGCACGGGCGGCGAGGTCGTCCCGGTCGTGGAGAGCGGGGAGCGCTAGCGAGGCATGTTCCCGGCCGCGAGCACATATTCGACGATCGCCGTCAGCCGGGCGATAGCCAGCCGCTCGCCAAGTTGGCGCGGCATCTTGCCGGACAAGACAAGCCAGACCAGTTCGTCGGTCGCCCGGATCTCAGCGCGAAGCACGACGCGCGTCGCCGGGGTGTCGGGCGCGATCGCCCCCAGCCAGTTCCCGATGATACGGGCTAAGTCGGCTCGCGCCTTGACCCGCTGCAGGCCGACCGTCCGCGACATTCCCGAGGCCTCTCCCGCGAACAGCCAGGGAGCCCTCATCGTTTTGGCGAGATCGAAGACGCCGGCGATGATCACCGGGAAGAGGGCCCGGGCCTCGTCCATGTCCTTGGGGCCATGCGTCATCGCGGTCTTGAGCAGGTGTTGCAATTGCCCCGTGAAGCGTTTGAAGAGCAGGTCGCGCAGCGGGTCGATGCCGCCGCCCGGGAAATAGAGGGCGATCAACTGGCGGCTGATCCCGGCCTCCTTCGCCACGTCGGCAAGGGTGGCGTCGGAGTTGTGCAGGAGGGCGCGCTGCGCCGCGTCGAGGATCTGCTCCTTGCGGCGGTCGGCGACGAGCCACGTTCGCTTGGTCCGCCCGGACTCGGGCTGCGCCGCGGACGACGGCTTGCCGGCCATCTTCGTCTTGAGCATCATGGCGCCGGGATGTCGCACCTTTTTGCGATATCGGCAAATGAAGGCGGGTATCGCCGGAGCCTTCAGCGACAGGGTGTCCTGCTCGGGAAAAGCCGGCCCTCCGCGTCCACGCAGGCGAAGGCGGTCGCGCCGGTGGCGAGCGTGCGCGAGCGTACGCCCCCGTCGGCCGCGACCGAGAAGCCCGGTGTGGCGAGGGCATCATCGGCAAAGTCGGCCTCCCGCAGGTCGATGCCCCGCGCGACGCGCCCGAAGCCGGGATCGACGCGCAGCAAGGCGTCGGTCACCGCGCGCCCCGGCGCGTTCGAGCGGAAGGCGATCCCGGTGCGAAAGCCGCCGTTGCCGGCCGCGGTGCCGTTGAGGATTCCGATCGCCACGTCCGAGGGGCGCGGCCCGATCGCGAAGACGTTCAAGCCGGTGACCGGCACCTCGCCGGGCGCCCCGAGGTTGCCGACGTCGATCTCGAGCCCCTGCACGGCGCCCGAGGTCATGTCGGAGTGCGCGAAGGCGAGGATGTTCGCACCCCAGATCTCGCCGATCGACCCGTGCCCGTCGGCGAGCGCGTAGAGCGCGACCGAGTCCTCTGCTCCCGCGAGCGTCTCGTTCGCGACGGTGAGAGTGAAGTGCCGCTTGCCGTCTTCGGCCGCCACCCGCTCGGCGATGCCGACGCCGGCCTCGATCGGCGGTGGTCCGGCCTGCTCGAGTTGGCGAGCGAGCGATGCCCCGCCGATCTCGATCAGCCGCGAGACCTCCGCGACGGCGGCGCTCCCGCCCCCACCGCAGGCCCAGCCCGCGAGAAAGACCCCCAGGGTCGCCGCAACTTCCCTCGTGCGCATCGTCGTCTCCTCTCTCCGGCCTCCATGCAACGCCCGGGTGGCTCCGGAAGGGACGCCGCCCGGGTCGCTTTCCTTCGCCGGGCGATCCTCGTCGCGGCGAGGGTCTTGTCTCAGCGCACGCCCAGGGACTCGCACCAGGTGGAAAGTGCGAGCAGTGCCCAGAGCCGGCTGCCCCGCATTCCACGGAAGGACTCGTCGGGCTGCCGCAGCCAGCGCTCGAGCCCGGGCAGCGCGTCGCGGACCGCGCGCGAGCCCAAGACGAGTTCGCGCGTGGCGTCGCCGTCGTCCCGCAGGAGTTCCCGTACGGCGCCGAAGCTGAATCCCTGCTTGGGCTTCTCGACGATCGAGGCGGGCATGCGGCGCGACGCCCAGGAACGCAGGATCCGCTTCGTATTCGCGCGCCCGGGCCAGGGACTGACCCGCATCGACGGGGGCAGCCGGAAGACGAAGTCCACCAGGTCGCGGTCGAGAAATGGCATCCGCATCTCGGTCGAGGCATCCATCGCTACAGAGTCGGCGAACGACAGGATGTTCTCGCCGAGGAACGTCCGGATCATGACTTCCTGGATCCGGTCGAGGGCGGTGGCCTCGTCGCTACAGTCGCCGTAGAGCGAGTCCACGACGCCGAGGTAGGGCTCCGGCACTTCGCGAGGCTGAAAGAGGCTGGCGAGTTCACCGGAGGGCATCGGCTTGTGGATCAGGTAGCGCGCGGCCTCGGGGACGCGACGGGCGGGCGCCCGCCGCATCGCCCGCTGTCGCACCCACGCCGGTTCGGCCCCGAAGACCTTGCTGTCGATGAGCAGTCGCAGCGACCAGGCCGGGAGCCATGCGAGGTAGTGGATCGCCGCGAGGCGAAAGCGGTCCTGGCTCAACCGGTAGCCGCCGAGCACTTCGTCCGCGCCATGGCCGCAGAGAAAGACCGTCGCCCGCGTGCGCGCCTGCCGGAGGAGAAGCCAGGTGGCCAGCGAGGCGCCGTCGCCGACCGGTTCGGTGAACGACGTGAACGCCGGCACGAGATGCTCGCGCCGCTGCCTGGGGCTGACCCGGACCTCCCAGGCTAGCGGGGCGGTCCCATCGTCAGCCCCGCGGACCAGGCCGTCGATCGAGGAGGCTTCGTCGCCCATCGTGTAGCGGAACGAGGGCAGGGCGCCTTCGACGCTCGAGAGCGCGGCCTGCACGCCGTTGCTGTCGATGCCGTCGCTCAGCAGGATTCCGACCGGCACGTCGCTCACCGAGCATCTCCGGGAGGCCTGAACGAGCAGGGCGCCGAATTCTTCAGTGAGGTTCTCGCGTTCGCGTCGCGACGGGTGCGCCGACGAGCCGCCGCCCCCGTGGAATCGCGGGCGGTACCAGGGGCGGCACTCGACTTCGCCGCGGGCATCGGCCACCAGCAGGTGTCCGCCGGGGATCTTGTGAACGTCCTCGACGACTGTCCGGGGGGCGACGACGTAACGCAGCGTCAGGTACTCGGCGAGGCTGCGGCGGTCGAGCGTCCTGCCGATCCAGGGCACGCGCAGCAGCGCTGCGATGCTCGACGCGAAGGCGAGCGCGAAAGGCGTCCGGTGGTAGAAGAGCGGCTTTTCGCCGAAGCGATCGCGCGCCAGCCAGAGGCGTCGCTCGAGCCGATCGTACATGGCAAAGGCCCACTGTCCGGCGAGACGGTCGAGGGCCGCCGGCCCCCACTTCTCCCAGGCGAGCAGCAGGACCTCGGTGTCGGAGTTCGAGCGCAGCGAGTCGCGCGTCACGCCGAGTTCGTCGCGCAACTCGGCGTAGTTGTAGATCTCGCCGTTGAAGGAGATGACGTGGCGGCCGCTCGGGCTGCGCATCGGCTGGTGTCCGGCATCGCTCAGGTCGAGGATGGCGAGTCGGCGGTGACCGAGCGTCAACGGGCCGTCGCGCTCGAGCCCGCTGCCGTCGGGCCCGCGGCGGGCGAGCGCATCGCACATCGCCCGCACCGTGGCGGCGTCTTCCTCCGCCGAGGAGTTCGGACGGAAGACTCCGGCGATCCCGCACACGGCGCGGACCCTAGCCGACGACGACCCCGATGGCCCGCCTCGCCGCTCCGAACCTCCCTCGGCAAACCTGGCCGGGCGGTGCAGCCGTGCGGGACTTGCGGCCCGGCTGCCACAGCGACTTCCCGGCAGGCGGCTCCGTCGCATGGTCGGGTCCGCTTCTCCGTCGATGATTCCCGCTGGACAACCGGGGGCCGGCCGCGCCAATCTGGCGCCGACGGCCCGGCGGACCAGTCTGTCGACGCCGGCCCGGCGGAATGGTCCCGTTCGAATCGCCCACGGAGGAGGATCCGGGCCGGTGTCCGGCGCGGTCTTCAAAATCGCCGAGCCCCCGTTCGGGGGCTGGATGGTTCGACTCCATCCCTCCTCCGCCACGGATCGCGGCGACCGGGCGATTCCCGGTCGCCGTTTCGGTCAGGCCGCCGGCTTCGCGAAGCGGCTGTCGGAGATCACGCGCACGAGGTCGAGCGTCGTCACGAGCCCGAGCAGTCGACGACCCTCGGTGACGAGCACGCGGTGCACGCCGCCGGCGAGCAGTCCGCGCGCGATGTCGCGCACCGACTGGTCGGGTGGAACGACGATGAGCGAGGTCGTCATGATGTCCCGTACCCGGAGATCTGCAGCGCGTCCGCTCCCGTCGCGCGGGACCATGCCACCCTTGGGGAATTCGCCAACGAGTTCCGTGTAGAAATCGGACGCGACCCCGTCCTCTCCGTCGGCCGGCCCGATCGCGCGCAGGAGCTCCGCGCCCGAAACCACGCCGACCACGTGCTCGCCCTGGACGACCGGGGCGCCGAAGATGCCCCGACCGGAGAGGAAGCGATCGAGTTAGTCCACCGTGAGGTCCGGCGGCACGGTCGCCACGTTCCTGCGCATGACATCGACGGCGCGCAACGCATTCACCATGTGACCACACCCTTTATTTCTGCCGCCCCGGGGAGCGTCCTGGCGATCGCGACGCGACGGCCTTCCGACGGACCCCACGAATTTCGTCCCATCCCCACGACTACTGAAATAAAGCCACGGCGGGGTTCCGTCGAGGTGGCGGACCAGAATTCCCCTCGTAGGTGCGCGCTTTTTCGCGTAGTGGCGGATCCGCGCCCCGCCTAGGGGCGGGCACGTCCCGAGCCGCGGGGGTGCGGTCGCCGGACCCGGGCCGGCGGCACGGCGGCGGGTGAGACCGACGCGATGCTCGCCCGGTCGCCCGGCGGCGCGGTCGGTTCGGCGCTCGGCGTCGGTGTCGCCGCGTCCGCTGCGCCGAGTGCGGCCTCGAGCAGGATCGCGAGGCGGACCCCGGCGCGGGCGAGCTGGCGGCGCAGTACCTCCTCCTCGCCCCGCAAATAATCGGTACCGATCCGCCGCGTGTCGGGCATCCGGGCGTAGATCGCGGACTCCGCGACTGCGTGGGCCTCCATCGTCCACTCGACGAGGCTCCCGAGAGCGGCGTCGCGCTGCATCGGCAGGAGTGCGTAGACGCTCTCGGGAAAGCCGGGCCAGGCCCACGACTCGCGCAACTCCTGCTCGATGAGCCCGCTGTCCCAGAGCGCATGCAGGTTCGTCGCCTCGTCGAGGAAGTCGAGCGACACGTCGTTGCCACCACGATCACCGTGGTCGTCGCAGTGCAGTGGCTGGTGGAGGTCTCCGACGAGATGGGAGAGAAAGCGCAGGGCCTCGGCCCGCTCGGGCTTCGGTCGACCGCGATCGCGCAAGGTGGTGGCCGAGCGCTCGATCGCCGCGACCAGGCAGTCGCCCTCCGGGGTCGGCGCGCAGTCTCGCGCGGCGTCGTAGCCCGCGGCCCCGCCCGGGACGTCGACGTAGTGCCAGCGCTTGGTCTCGGGTCGCGAAGGGCGTATGTCGTCGGGCCAGCAGGCGGCTGCCTGCAGGCTGCCGCCGTCGAGCAGGTCGCCGATCGCCGTCCGGGCACCGGTCGAAAGCAGTTCGAGCGCGGCCGTCGCGACGATGACGTGACCGGTGCAACCCCAGGCACGAGCCGCAGGCGGGTGGACGAGTGGGGGCGACAGGACGAGCGTGAGAAGAACGACCGAGAGCGCGGGCACCGAGCGGGGGCGGCGGGGCTTCCGTGGCCGCATAACACTGTGGAAACTAGCGCGTTCGTCGTTGATTGTCGCCCTCGCGGCGGTCGCCGCCGGCACGTTCGCGCTTCGCGCCCTGGGCCGCAGTCGGGGCCCGCGCGGGTCGCGCCCAGCGCCCGTCGCGACGCTGCAGTCGCGCGCCACCGCGACGCCCGCCTGCGACGCAGCCTCGCCCACGCCGTCGCCCGGCGCCACGATGCGCCCCCCGGCCCCGCTCTCGGCAACCGAGGCCGCGGGCGCCGTCGGGCGCACGCGGACCGTCTGCGGCACGGTCGCGAGCGCTCGATACCTGGCGCTCTCCTGGCAGCGTCCGACCTTCCTGAACCTCGATCGCCCGCATCCCGATGCGCCCTTCACGATCGTGATCCGCCGCGCGGACCGGGCGCGTTTCGCGGAGCCGCCGGAGCGGGCGTTCGTCGGGCGGCGGATCTGCGCGACCGGCACGATCGAGATCTTCCACGGTCGTGTGGAGATGATCGCGCGGGAAGCGGCGCAGATCCGGCTCGATCCGGGCGACGCCCGCTGAACAGCGCCCGCCCGGCCTGCGCAGCGCTCAGCGCTGGATCGAGTGTATGTACTCGACCAGGAACCAGATCCGTCCTCGCACGACCTCCTCGCGCGTGTCGCGACGGCCGATGTCCTCGCCGAGCCGCTCGCCCCAGATCGGCATTTCCCGGGTGCCGTGGATGGGAATGCGCATCCGCCCGTCGATCGAGTCGGCCACCCGTGCCGCGGGGAAGGAGCCGTGGTTGCGGCGCGCGAGCATGGTCAGGTCGGTGGGCGGGATGCGCAGTGCGAGGGCGGCAGGTCCGGCCCCGCGTCCGTCCGTCCCGTGGCACGAGGCGCAGAATTGCAGGTAGTGGGTGCGCCCGGCCTCGATCAGCGTGGACGAACCCGGTTGTTCGTCGACCGGGCTCGCCGGCGGGGGATCCTTGGCGAACCCGGAGAGCGCGAGCCACGCGGCCGCCAGGACCACGGCACGCGCGGGCCGAGGTCTGCCGGCCCTCCGGGTGCGGGAGAGGGGAGGAGTCATGGGGCCGAGTTGCCACGCGGGGCGGGTCGAAGCCAGCGCACCGGTACGGACGGCGCCGTGCCGGTGTCGTCGGTTGGAAGGCGCCTCCCGGTCGCGGCCCCGGCGGAATCGGGCTGGCGCGCGTCGCAAACCTCGTTCAGAATCAAGACATGCACGACGACAAGTCGAGGATGCCCTCGCGGGACGAGGCGCTCCCCGGGCGCGAGGCCCGCATGCCGGTCCCGGATCGCCATTTCGTTCTCGGCTCGCCTCTCGAACCGCCGTTTCCCGCGGGCTACGAACTCGCGCACTTCGGCATGGGCTGCTTCTGGGGCGCCGAGCGCAAGTTCTGGTCGCTGCCCGGCGTTTTCTCGACGTCGGTCGGTTACGCCGGTGGCGTCACGCCGAACCCCACCTACCGCGAGGTGTGCAGCGGATTGACGGGGCACAACGAGGTCGTCCGAGTGGTCTTCGACACGGTGCGGATCGGCTTGCGCGAACTGCTCGCCGTCTTCTGGGAGAGCCACGACCCGACGCAGGGTATGCGTCAGGGCAACGACGTCGGCACGCAATACCGATCGGGCATCTACTACGAAGGGGAGATGCAGCGGAGCCTCGCCGAGGATTCGCGCACGGCCTACCAAGAGATGCTGCGCGCCGCCGGCTACGGTGCGATCACCACCGAGATCGTGCCTTGCCCGGAGTTCTTCTACGCCGAGGACTACCACCAGCAGTACCTGGCGAAGAATCCCGGCGGCTACTGCGGCATCGGAGGCACCGGCGTCAGTTGTCCGATCGGCCTCGCCGGCTGACCCGCTCCTCCCGGCTCCGCGCGGTCGCTGCGGCGAGTTCGCACGGGGGTCGCGTGCGGGCTCACCTCCAGCCGCAGCCGCGCGCGAAGTAGTCGGGCCCGGCCTGCGAGAGCGCTTCGAGCCACGTCGGCCAGAAGTCGCGTGCCCGTCGCACGAAGTCGGCGACCTCGGGGTCGCGTGCGGCCGCCTCCTGCATCCAAGACGAGTCGAGGTCGATCGTGCCCTCCGGGCTGCCGAGTCCCGGGACGCGCGTCGAGAGCCGCCGCACCTCGCGACCCTCGGCCCAGCGGTCGGCCGGATCTGCGTTCGGCAGGAAGCCGGGCAGATCCGACCACGCCTCGATGAAGGTCATTTCACCCTGGTCGTCGAAGGTGAACTCCTCGTAGATCGGGCACGCGCCCTGCGCGTACTCGAAGCTCACCACGCAGCGCGCGAAGGGCTGTGTCGGGAACGCGCGACAATCGCGCGTCGGGACTGTCGAAGGATCGAGCGCGAGCGCGGCGCGCGTCGTGTCGATCATGTTCTGGCGACCGTAACCGGTGAGCCAGAGCCACGGTGGCAACTCCCAGCGCGCGACGAGTTCCGCGTAGTTCGGCAGGAGCGACGGGTCGGCACGCAGGTCGAGCCCGTCGAAGTACAGGTTCGCCTGTTCGACGTAGAAGGCGGGCGGCTGCGTCGGCGAGAGCGCGCTGGAGAGCCGCGCCCCTGGCGGAAGCGACTCGTTCGACCCGCAGGCGGCAAGCAGGAGTGCCTGGAGGAGCGCGGCCGCAGCACCCGGCAGTGCCCCGAGGCGTCGCGCGTCGCGCCGGCGGCCGGACCTGGTCGAGTGGGTCGAGGGGATCGATCGGGGTGGGCGCATGGAGGCGATCCTCTCTGCCCACCGAGGGCCCTGCAAGGGGGAATCCAAGGTGCCCGGAAACTCCTCCGCGTGGCTGGACCGCCGCCCTTGTCGGCTCGGCCGCCATCGGCTTAACCCGGTCCGATGGCGGCCGGGGCATCGCACGGGGGGCGCGGTGGCAGGGCCGCCCACGGGCGGGTCTCCCCGGAGCGCTTTGCGGAGATCGTCGCCGAGGCGATCGACTCCATCCCCGAGAGCATCCACCGCCATGTCGAGAATGTCGCGATCGTGGTCGAGGACGAACCCGACCGCGAGACCCTGCTCGACCTGGGCCTCGATCCCGACGAGGATTCGCTCTACGGCTTCTACGACGGCACGCCGATCACCGAGCGCGGCGACGCCTTCGGCGGCATGTTGCCCGACCGCATCGTCATCTATTACCTGCCCCTGACGGAGGACTTCGGCGACGAGTACCACCTCCGCCGCGAGATCCAACGCACCGTGATCCACGAGGTCGGCCACTACTTCGGCCTCTCGGACCACGAGATCGAGAGGATGGGATACTGAGCTTCTCACACCAGACCCGGAGAACCGACCTCGAGGCGATGGAGCGCGACGGCCTCGACCTGATCGTCGTGGGCGGCGGCATCACCGGCGCGGGCATCGTGCGCGACGCCACGATGCGCGGCCTGCGGGCCGGGCTCGTCGAGCGCGGCGACTTCGCCTCGGGCACGTCGAGCCGCTCCTCGAAACTGATCCACGGCGGCGTGCGCTACCTCGAGCAGGGCGAGATCGCTCTCGTGCGCGAGGCTGCGGTCGAACGCGCCACCCTGCGCCGCCTGGTGCCGCACCTCGCGATCCGCGCCAACATGGTCATGCCGGTCCACGGCCGGACGAGCGCGGGCCTGCTCAAGCTGCGCGCCGGCCTCTGGGCCTACGAGAAGCTCGTGCAGCTCGACGACGACGAGCACCACCAGGTCTGGGACCGGGACGAGACCATGCGGCGTGTCCCGGGCATCGAGGCGGACAAGCTGCAGGGATCGGCCGTCTTCACCGAGTACGTGACCGACGACGCCCGACTCACCCTCGAGACGCTCAAGTCGGCGAAGCGCCACGGCGCGCACCTCGCGAGCCACGCTCCTGCCGTGCGGATCGAGCCTGTCGCCGGCGGGCGCATGCGGGTCGAGGTCCGCGACGAGACCGACGGCCGCTGCTTCGCGGTCGCCTGCGGTGCCGTCGTGAACGCCGCCGGGCCCTGGGTGGACGCGGTCCGTCGCCTCGGGGGCGAGGTGCGGGCGCGGATGCACCTGACCAAAGGCATCCACCTGGTCGTGCCGCGCACGCGCGTGCCGATCGACGACGTCCTCGTCATGCGCGCGATCGACCGTCGTTCGGTGTTCATCGTGCCGCACGACGCGATCGTCTGGATCGGCACCACCGATACCGACTATTCCGAACCGGTCGAGCGCCCGACGATCACCCGGGAGGACGTCGACTACCTGCTCGAAGCGACCAACCGGATCCTGCCCCATGCCCGCGTGGGCCATGCCGACGTGACCGGCGCCTGGGCCGGCGTGCGGCCGCTCGTCCACCAGGAGGGCAAGAAGCCCTCGGAGATCTCGCGCCGCGACGAGGTGATCGAGGAGCCCGATGGGCTGCTCTCGATCGCGGGCGGCAAGCTCACCACTTACCGGGTCATGGCCGAGCGCGTGGTGGATCAGGTCGTGGCGAAGCTCGGCGGTCGCTTCGGCCCCTGCCGTACCGCCGACGAGGCGCTGGTCGCTCCCGGCGAGCGGATCGTCGCCCCGGTGCGCATCGTCATCACCGACGACGAGGTCGTGCACGCGGTCGAGGAGGAGTGCGCGATGTCGGTCGCCGACGTCCTCGAGCGACGAGCGCGGATCAACCTGTTCGCGCCCGACCAGGGCCTCGGCGACGTCGAGCGGGTCGCTGCACTCCTCGCCGGTCGGCTCGGCTGGGCTGGCGCGCGCGAGGCGAGTGAGATCGAGGACTATCGTGCGCGGGTCACCGACGACCTGGCCTGGCGGGAGAAAGCGCGATGAGGGTCGTGGACGTGATCGCGAGCGCGCTGCCGCAGGGCCGCGTGGGGACGTCCGAGGAAGAGCGCCGTGCGCACGCCCACGACTACTGGGCGCTCGAGGCGATCCACGACGTCGGCGGCTCGCCCGTCGACCCGCCCGCCTGCGTGATCTACCCGGAGTCGACCGCCGAGGTGGCGCAGGTCCTGGAGATCGCGCAGACGCATCGTGCCGCGGTCGTGCCCTACGGGCTCGGCTCCGGCGTGTGCGGCGGCGTGCGCCCGGGCCGGGAGGCGATCGTGGTCGATCTCTCCCGCATGAACCGCCTGCTCGACGTCCGGCCCGACGCGCTGACGGCGTTCGCCCAGGCGGGTCTGAACGGCGGCGAGTGCGAGCGACTGCTCGGCGAGCGCGGCCTCACGCTCGGTCACTGGCCGCAGTCCATCGATCGCTCCAGCGTCGGCGGCTGGGTCGCGACGCGGGCCTCGGGACAGTTCTCCACGCGTTACGGCAACATGGAGGACCTCGTGCTCTCGCTCGAGGTCGTGCTGCCCGGCGGACGGATCCTGCGGACCTTTCCGTCGCCCCGGGCCTCCACCGGACCCGACCTGCGTGCGCTCTTCCTCGGCTCCGAGGGCACGCTCGGCATCGTCACCGAGGTGGGCCTCAAGGTTTCGCCGAAGCCGGACTGGCAGCAGGGCTTCGCGGCGACGCTCGACTGCTTCGAGGACGGGTTGCGGATCAGCCGCGAGATCCTGCAGGCCGGCTGGCGACCGGCCGTGCTGCGCCTCTACGACGGGATCGAGGCGGCACGCAATTTCGGCGAGTGGGTGGCGGAGCCCAGGCCGCTTCTGCTCGCGATGAGCGAGGGAACCTCGGCGATGGGCGAGGCGCTGGCGATCGAGCAGGCGGCGATGCGCGCCGCCTGCGAGCGTCGCCGCGGGGACCTGCTCGGCGATGCGCCGCTGCGCCACTGGCTCGGGCATCGCAACCACGTCCCGTCCTGGGAGTCGCTCCTGCGCAACGGACTCGTCGTCGACACGATCGAGGTCGCGGCGACCTGGGACCGCGTGGATCCGCTCTACGAGGCGGTCACCGGAGCGATCCGGGCGGTCCCCGGGGTTCTCGCCGCGAGCGGCCACACCTCGCACGGCTACACGACCGGGGTGAACATCTACTTCACCTTCGCCGGCGCCTCGAAGGACGCCGTCGAGCAGGAGCGCATCTATCTGGCGGCCTGGCGTGCGGCCATGGAAGCGACGATCGCCTGCGGCGCCACCGTGTCCCACCACCACGGCATCGGCCGGGTGCGCCGCGAATGGCTCGCGAGGGAACTCGGCGACGAAGGGGTCGCGACGCTGCGCGCGCTGAAGCAGGCGCTCGACCCGCTCGGGATCATGAACCCGGGCGTGCTTCTCTAGCGTTTCAGCGCACGCCCCAGTTCCACGACGGCGGCGGCGGGGCGGGGCGGAAGTCCAGGGGATCCTCGGTCGCGCAGGTGCCGCAGGTGGCGCGATCGCGCTCCGGCGCGCCGGGAGCGAGCAGCGACAGCGCATGTTCGAGCGCGTGCGCGACCCGGTTGCGGGTGACCGTGAAGACGTTCTCGTCCTGGCCGGCCGGGTCGGAGATGTCGCCGCCGAGTCCGGCGAAGTCGCGCAGCGTCACGACCGATACTTCGCGCGCGCCCTCGCCCATCTGGGCGCGCACCATGCGCACCTGCTCGACGGTCATGGTGAGGACCAGGTCGGCCTGGTCGAGCAGGTGGCGGTGGCCGCGCTTCAGGTCGCGCGCCACCGACTCGGGGGCGAGGTGGATGTCGACGTCGCGCAGCACGAGGCGCGTGTCGAGCGAGACCAGGCTGCCGTCGCGCGCATAGGGTGCGATGCCGCCCGAGGTCACGATCACGGCGTCGCCCGGAACCGCGTGGTCGTCGAGCAGGCGCCGCAGAAGGTGCTCCGCCATCACGCTGCGCGAGGTGTTGGCGTGGCAGACGAACAGGACGTGTCGGTAGGGAAACAAGACGTTGGACGCCTAGAGGCCCGCCCCCATGACGTCCATCATGTTCTCCTTGGCGGTGATGCCCTTGGCGAGTTCCGCCCTGAGCGCCGCGCCGAGCTTCTCGGGTTCCCAGGTGCCGGGATTGCGCACTTTGCCGACGGTGTGCCAGCCCTTGAGCAGGAACACGGTGCCGCCGCCGACGCGGAACACCTCGCCGTGGCAGTCGGCCGCGTCGTCGCTCGAGAGCCAGGTGACGAGCGGGGCGACGTTCTGCGGGCCCCAGACGTCGAACTCGCCGGCCTTCACCTCGCCGCCCATCAGGCCGGCGGTGGAGGGCGTCGCCTCGACCGTGAGGCGGGTCCGCGCGAGCGGCGCGATCGCGTTGGCGGTGACGCCGTAGCGACGCATCTCACCGTCGACGATGATCGCCATCGCCGCGACGGCGGCCTTGCAGGCGCCGTAGTTCGACTGGCCGACGTTGCCGAGCAGGCCCGCGTCCGAAGCGGTGTTGATGACGCGACCGTTCAGCAGGTTGCCCTTCTTGTGCTCCTCGCGCCAGTAGGCGCAGAGGTGGTGCGTCATGTTGTAGGTGCCCTTCAGGTGCACCGAGACGACCGCGTCCCACGACTCCTCGTCCATGTTGAAGATCATCCGGTCGCGCAGGATGCCGGCGTTGTTGACCAGGATGTTGGCCTTACCGAAGGTGTCGAGCGCGCACTCGAGGATGCGCTTCGATCCCTTGTGGTCGCTCACGCTGTCGCCGTTGGCGATCGCCTCGCCACCCATCTTCTTGATTTCGTTGACGACTTCCTGAGCCGGGCTTGCCGTCGCCTGACCGCTGCCGTCGAAGTGCGCGCCCAGGTCGTTCACGACGACCTTGGCGCCGTGCTTCGCCATGAGCAGCGCGTGTTCCCGACCGATGCCGCGGCCGGCGCCCGTGATGATCGCTACCTTCCCTTCGAGCAGCATGTGAAATCGACCTCCTGGTTTTCCCGTCGTTTGGGGGGATGAATGGCGGTACGGCGCCGGTCCCGGGCCGCGCGCACGCGCGCGGGAAGGCCGACCGCGAACCCCTGACTTACGCAAAACCGGGTCGATCCTGTCAAACGCGGGGGCCGCGCCGTTGACAGGGAGCACCTGCCGTCATTTCCTATCCGGGCGGTGCGGGGAACGGCCCGGACGGGGGAAGGGGAATGCAATGCGGATCGCGATAGCGCTCTTCGACCGGTTCACCGCCCTCGACGCGGTCGGACCCTACGAGGTGCTCTCCCGGCTGCCCGGTGTGGAGACCGTCTTCGTCGGCTGCGAACGCCGCCCCTTCCGCACCGACCTGGGCTCGCTCGCGATCCTCGCCGACGCGACCTTCGACGAGGTGTCCGAGGCCGGCGTGCTGGTCGTGCCCGGCGGACCGGGCACGCGAGGGATGACGACCGATGCGCTGCTGCTCGACTGGGTCCGCGGGATCGACCGAACGAGCCGCTGGACGACCTCGGTCTGCACCGGCTCGCTCGTTCTCGCGGCGGCCGGGCTGCTGCACGGCGTCGACGCGACGACGCACTGGGGCGCGATGGCCGAACTCGCGGCGCTCGGCGCCAACCCGGTCGCCGAGCGCGTCGTGTTCCGCGGCAAGATCGCGACGGCGGCCGGCGTCTCCTCCGGCATCGACCTGGCGCTCGCGCTCGCCGCCAGGCTCGCCGACGAGACGACGGCGCGCGCCATCCAACTCGGCATCGAATACGACCCCCGACCGCCTTTCGATTCGGGAAGCGCCGCGAAGGCCTCGCCGGAGATCCTCGGGCGGGTCGCCGCGCTGATGCGGCAACGGGATGAGGCCGACGGCGGCTGAGGTCGGGTGCGGGCCGGGAGCCGTGCCTCGCCGACGGCGCGGTTCACCCGAGCGGCGGGTAGTGACGTTCGAGGAAGGGCGCCACGGCGACCAGGAAAGCGTCGTTGCGGTCGCCGGCCACCTGGTGTCCCGCGCGTTCGACGACCGCCGCCTCCGCATGCGGGATCGCCGCTTGCAGCTCGCGAACGCCGTCGTCGCTCAGCACGTCGCTCAGCGCGCCGCGCACCACGAGCGTCGGGCAGGAGACCCGGTGGGCGTCGGCCATCAACTCCTCGTGCGAGAGTCCCCCGATGCGCGACTGGTACTTCTCCTCGGCGAGCGGCGTGGGCGTCCGGAAGTAGCGATCGTAGTGCCACTCCCAGCGGCCGTCGGGTCGCTGGCGCAGGTTGCGCTGCAGCGACTCGGCCCGGATCGAGTCGGGTGGGCGGTTTGGGTTGTATTCGCGCAGGGCCTCGACGACTTCGTCGAGCGACCCGAAGCTCTCGTGGCGCGTCATGAAGTCGCGGATGCGGCGCACGCCCTCGGTCTCGAGGCGCGGAGCGACGTCCACCAGCATGAGTGCCGCGCAGAGGTCCGGGCGCCGCGCCGCAAGGTGCAGGCTGACGAGTCCACCGAGCGAGAACCCGAGCAGGGCAGCGCGCTCCCAGTCGAGCTGGGGCAGAGCGGAGGTGACGTCGGCCGCAAAGTCGGGCAGCGAGTAGGCTTGCGCCGGCGACCATGCGCTCTCGCCGTGCCCGCGCAGGTCGAGTGCGACGACGTCGTAGCCTCGGTCGCCGAGGTGTGCGCAGCTCTCCTCCCAAGCGTGGCGCGTCTGGCCCCCGCCGTGCTGGACGAGAATCGGCCGGCCCCCGCCGCGCCAGCGCGAGTAGGCGAGTCGGATACCCCCACCCTCGAGCGTGCCGTGCTCCTCGACCGGCGAGGCGCCGGACGATGTCGTCAGTGCTTGCGCCATCGGGCGCGTCAGGCGCCGGCGACGTCGATCGCGAGCTTGCCGTCCGCGACGTCCACCTTCACCGTGCCGCCGCCCATGAGCTTGCCGAACAGCACATCGTCGGCGAGGGGACGCTTCAGCTCCGACTCGATGAGCCGCGCCATCGGCCTCGCCCCGTAGAGCTTGTCGAAGCCCTTCTCGGCGAGCCAGGCGAGCGCACTCTCGCTCAACTCGATGGTGACGTTCTTGTCGGCCAACTGCTTGCGCAGTTCGGCGAGATTCTTCTCGACGACCCGGGCGATCGCCACCGGGTCGAGCGGGCCGAAGACGACCGTCGCGTCGAGCCGGTTGCGGAACTCCGGGCTGAAGGTCTTCTCGAGCGCCTTCTTCACGTTGCCGACGGACTCGGGCGTCGTGAAACCGATCGACGCGGTGGTCATCTCCCGAGCGCCGGCGTTCGTCGTCAGGATGAGAACGACGTTGCGGAAGTCGGCCTTTCGCCCGGTGTTGTCGGTGAGGGTCGCGTGGTCCATCACCTGGAGCAGGATGTTGAACAGGTCGGGGTGGGCCTTTTCGATCTCGTCGAGGATCACGACTGCGTGCGGATTCTTGCGCACGGCATCGGTGAGCAGTCCGCCCTGGTCGAAGCCGACGTAGCCCGGCGGCGCGCCGATGAGGCGCGAGACGGTGTGCTTTTCCATGTACTCGCTCATGTCGAAGCGTGTCAGCTCGACGCCGAGCACCCGGGCGAGTTGCTTGGCGAGCTCGGTCTTGCCGACGCCGGTCGGGCCGGCGAAGAGGAACGAACCGACCGGCCGCTCGGCATGGCCGAGGCCGGAGCGCTGCAGCTTGATGACGCTCGCGAGCTTCTCGATCGCCGGGTCCTGGCCGAAGATCACCGACTTCAGCTCCGGCTCGAGCCGCTCAAGCTGCTCGCGGGCGGAGACCGAGACGGTCTTCTCGGGGATGCGCGCGATTGTCGCCACGACGCGCTCGATCTCGGCGGTGCCGATCTCGTGCTTGCGCCGGTCGGCCGGCAGGATGCTGTCGGCGGCGCCGGCCTCGTCCATGACGTCGATCGCCTTGTCGGGCAACTGGCGGTCGTTGATGTGCTTCGCGGCTAGTTCAGTCGCCGCGACCAGCGCCTCCTCGGTGTAGCGCACGCCGTGGTGCTCCTCGTAGCGCGAGCGCAGGCCCCGGAGGATCTCGACGGTCTCGTCGACCGTCGGTTCCTTCACGTCGATCTTCTGGAAGCGGCGTTCGAGCGCACGGTCACGCTCGAAGGACGCCTTGTACTCGGGGTAGGTCGTCGCGCCGATGCAGCGCAACTCGCCGCTCGCGAGCGCCGGCTTGAGCAGGTTCGAGGCGTCCATCGTGCCCCCGCTCGTCGCCCCCGCGCCGACCACGGTGTGGATCTCGTCGATGAAGAGGATCGCGCCGGGCTTGGCCTTGAGCGCACGCAGGACGGCCTTCAGGCGCTCCTCGAACTGGCCGCGGAACTTCGTACCGGCGATGAGCGCTCCCATGTCCAGCGCGAAGACGTGCGAGGCGCGCAGCGCCGCCGGAACCTCGCCGGCGTTGATCGCGCGCGCGAGTCCCTCGACGATCGCGGTCTTGCCGACGCCGGGCTCGCCTACGAAGACGGGGTTGTTCTTGCGGCGCCGCGCGAGAACGTGGATCGCGCGCTCGAGTTCGGCGGCGCGGCCGACGAGCGGGTCGATCTTGCCCTCCGCCGCCCGGGCGACCAGGTCGGTCGTGAAACTGCCCAGGGGATCCTTGATCGGTCCGCCCTCGTCGTCGGAGGAGCCGCCATCGTCGGGCTGCTCGTGCGAGCCGTCGCCCGCTCTCACCTCTCCGTCCGCTTCGGGATCGACGCCGCCGACGCTGCTGTTGCCGTGCGAGACGTAGCGCAGCGCATCGAGTCGGGTCACGCCCTGCTGCTCGAGCAGGAAGACCGCCTGGCAACTCGGCTCGCGCATCATGGCGATGACGATGCTCGGTGCGTCGATTTCGGTCCGCTCGGAACTGATCGCGTGGAAGGCGGCGCGCTGGAGCACCCGCTGGATGCCCGGCGTCTCCTCCGGCGTGCGCGTCACCCCCGTGGGAAGGCGCTCGAGCGCCTCGCCGAGGAAGTTCTCCAGGCCTTGGCGCAGCACCTGCTGGTCCACGCCGAGCTTGTCGAGCATCCGCTTCGCACTCGGGTTGTCGAGCAGGGCGAGCAGCAGGTGCTCGAGGGTCAGGTATTCATGGCGGCGCTTGCGCGCCTCCTCGATGGCCTGGCGGAGAGAAGCCTGCAGGTCGGGGGTGATCGATGGAGGGTTCACGTTTCGGCTACTCCGGCTCCAGGGTGGTGAGGAGCGGAAACTCGTTCTGTTCGGCGAGTTCGCTCGTGCGTCGGACCTTGGCCTCGGCGACGTCGAAGGGATAGACGCCGGCGACGCCCACGCCATTGTGGTGGACGTGCATCATGATCTGCACGGCCTCGACCTCGGCGCGGTGGAACACGGTCTGCAGGACCCAGACGACGAACTCCCGCGTGGTGTAGTCGTCGTTGTGCAGCAGCACCCGGTACATCGGGGGCTGCTGGACCTTCTTGTCGGTACGCGTTCGGGTGACGACCGCGGTGTCGTCGTCTCGGGCGGAACTGACCATCTCTATCCCCCCGAGAGTAGCGCGGGTACCCCGAGCGCGCCAGCGGCGATTTGCGCCGGCCGCGCGCACGGGGGGCTGGTACGGCAAGCGCCGCGAGCGAACCGGAGGAAATGCGATCGGGAGCGGTACCGACGGGCACCCCCGGGGGGCCCGTCGGTACCGCTCGTCAGCTGAAACTGCGCCGGGATCGGCTCACGACGAGGACTTCCTGGCCGTTCACCCGCACGCGCCGGCTGTCGGCCGCGGGCGATCCCGCGGGGCCGGCGGAGGGCGCCGCGAGTCGGGTGCGCTCGACGGCGAGCGCCATGTTCTCGCGACTGCGATTCTCCCGCCAGGCCTTCAGTTCCTTCTCGAGACTGGACTCCAAGCCACTCGCTGCCACCGCCACCACCTCCTCGCGACGCCTCCACCGCCCTGCGTGGACGCGAGACCGCCGCGTCTCCCGGGGAACCCTCCCCGGTCCCGGGCCGACTCGGCCCGGTCCTCCCCATCAACCAGCGAACGTTTCGAGCGTCTTGGCCCGGGCGGGGTTGCGCAGCTTGCGCAGCGCCTTGGCCTCGATCTGCCGGATCCGTTCACGCGTCACCGCGAACCTCTGCCCCACTTCCTCCAGCGTGAAATCGGACTTCTCGCCGATCCCGAAGCGCATGCGCAGGATCTGCTCCTCGCGCGGCGTCAGGGTCGCGAGCACCTTGCGCGTCTGCTCCTCGAGGCTGATCGCCATCGCGGCGTCGGCCGGGGAGATGCTCTGCCGGTCCTCGACGAAATCGCCGAGTGCGCTCTCCTCGTCGTCGCCGATCGGCGTCTCGAGGGAGACCGGCTCCTTCACGATCTTGAGCACCTTGCGGACCTTGTCCGCCGGCATCTCCATTTGTGCCGCGATCTCCTCGGGGCTCGGCTCCCGGCCGAGTTGCTGCACGAGGTAGCGCGAGGTGCGCAGCACCTTGTTGATCGTCTCGATCATGTGAACCGGGATGCGGATCGTGCGCGCCTGGTCGGCGATCGCGCGCGATACCGACTGCCGTATCCACCAGGTGGCGTAGGTCGAGAACTTGTAGCCGCGCTGGTACTCGAACTTCTCGACCGCGCGCATGAGGCCGATGTTCCCCTCCTGGATCAGGTCGAGGAAGCCCAGGCCGCGGTTCGTGTAGCGCTTGGCGATCGAGACGACGAGGCGGAGGTTCGCCTCGATGAGCGCCCGCTTGCCCTCCTGGGCGCGGTACTCGCCGCGGCGCAGGCGGTCGATCGCGGCGCGCAGCGCGTCGGTCGACATGCCGACCTCGCGCTCGACCTGGCCGGCGTTCTGCCGCCCGGCACGCAGATTGGCCACGAGTTCGATGACGTCGTCGGCGGGCAGGCGCAGCGAGCGGCCGACTGCGGTCGCGGTGGTCCGGTCGGTGGGCTTCACCCGGCGCAGGTGGCGGAGCAGGTCCGGCTCCTGCTTGCCGCTGCGCCGCACCGCCTGACGCATGAGGTCACGCGGACGGTCGACGAGCGCCACCGCCTGCTTCAGCTTCTCGGAGATGTCGGCGATGTGCTTGTGGTTGAGCGGCATCGCGAAGAGCGCTTCCTTGATCTTTTCGGAGAGCGTCTCGCGCTTCTGCTCGTGCTTCTGGGCCTCGCTCCCGGACTTGCGCCCGCGCCCGGCCTCCTCGAGACGGTCGCGCTCCGCGGCGAGTCGCTTCAGCCCGGGCACGTGGTTCAGGAAGCCGTCGATCCGCTTCTGGTCGCGCTCGTCCGGCAGGTCCTCGCCGCTCTTTTCCTCGTCGACTTCCTCGCCGAAGGCCTCGCGGGCGGAGATCTCGCCGTCCTTAAGTTTCTGGCCGAGGTTGATCACGTACTGCAGGGCGAGGGGAATCGAGAAGATCGAGTTCTTGATCTCGTTGTCGCCGGCCTCGATCTCCTTGGCGATCGCGACCTCTTCCTCCCGGGACAGCAGCGGAACGCCGCCCATCTCCTGGAGGTACATCCGCACCGGGTCGGAGGTGTCCGAGGTGCCCGTGGCGGCAGCCGGCCCGACCTCGGCCGGCTCAGCCTCCGCGGTCCAGTCGACCCCGGGATCCTCCTTCTCGCCCTCTCCGTTGAAGTCGGCTCCGTCCCCGTCGGTGCGCTCGACCTCGATGTCCATCTCGCCAAGCATCGACATGACGCCATCGATTTCCTCGGGCGAGGTGGTCGGTCCGGGTTCCCCGACGGCCGCGGTCGCGACCGGCCCGCGGCCGGGTTCCGGCGCAGCGCTGCGCGGCCGCGGCTGCACCTTCGGAAGCGGGGTCGCCCCGACGGGCGCGCGCGCGGCCTTGGCTGCGCGGCCCGCGGATTTCGCCTCGGTCGTCATCGACGCAGCCCTGGGCTGCAGCGTGGCGACCTTGCCGGATCCTGGAGCGGCAACGGTTTCGCTCTTGGGCTCGGCCGCCTTCTTCGTCGCTTGCCGAGTCGGCTTGGCAGCCGGCTTGCGCATGCTCGACGTCGGGTTCTGCTTGCTGGGTTTCGCCACTGACGGGCCCGCAGTCTCGCCGCCCTGCGTCGCGCTCAGACCACGCGGGGCGTGGGCCGCTTCGTTGCGCGTCGCGTCAGGCAGCTTGTGGATCGAGAATCGAGTCTTGCGACTCGGGGCTTCGGACGGTGGTTGGTTGCGCATTCGCAGGAGAGTGGGGAGCGCCCGGCGACCATGATCAAGCCGCCGGCCGCCTCGTCACATCCAGACGACGAAGCGATGCGTTCGGCACATTGTTCAGCGAACGGATCACGCGGAGCGAAGCAAATCACGAATGGACCCGCTTCGTAATCGGCACTTCCCGGGTAGTCAAGTCGCTTATCCTGCACACCGGGTTTCGATCATGCTCCCGGTCCATGCCCGGGGGGCAACGCGCCCGGCGGCGCCGGTCCGCCCGGCTTGCCCGTCGTCGGCTTTGCCGTCGGGGCGCCGCCGATCCCCTGCTTCTTCAGTTCGGCCGCCGGCCCGACGACGACCTCGACAAGGGCATCGGGATCGAGATGCTTGCGGGCCGCGTTGCGCACGTCGTCGAGGGTGACCGCGCGGACGCGCTCGGCGTAGCGCTCGATGTAGTCGTCGCCAAGCCCGAAGAACTGGATCTGGGCGAGCAGGCCCGCGAGCTTGGAGGTCGAGTCGAGTTTCATCGGGAAGTTGCCGGTGAGGAAGTCCTTGGCCGCCTCGAGTTCCTCTGCCGTCGCGCCCTCGTCGTGGAGTCGGACGAACTCCTCGCGCACGATGCGGATCGCCTCGGCGGCACTCTGGACCTTGGTCTGCAGGACGACCTGGAACGGGCCGGGCAGCCGCGTCGCGCTGAACCCGCTCGATACGCCGTAGGCGAGTCCTCCCTGCGTCCGGATGCGCTTCATGAGTCGCGACGTGAAGCCGCCGCCACCGAGGACGTGGTTCATGACGACGATCGGGAACCAGTCGGGGTCGGTCCGGGCGACGCCGATCTGGCCGAGCGCGATCGAGGCCTGGGTCACCGTGCGGTCGACGACGACCGTGCGCGCC
>CAMBZJ010000039.1 GCA_945872365.1 Klebsiella pneumoniae | reverse complement strand
CCCGGGCGCCGCCTGCGTTTCAGATCAGGAGCGCGGCCGCGAAGATGCCGATCATCGTGAACGTGATGGCGAGCCGCGCGGCGGTGCCGGCGACGGTGCCGAACCAGGTCGCGAGTCCGACCTTGCCCGCGCGCAGGAAGCTGCGGTTGGTCGCATAGTCGCCGATCATCGCCCCCATGAGCGGCAGGACGAGAAGTCCGATCGGGCCGAGCAGGGGCGTGGTGAAGGTGCCGGCGGCCGAGCCGATCGCCGCCCCCGTGATCGCGAGCGGACTCGCGTTGGCGCGCTTGGCGCCGAGCGTCTTGGTGAGCGAGTCGGCGAAGAAGGCCGCGACCGCCAGCGCGCCGACCAGCCCGACGGTCCATCCTGAGATCCGGGTGAAGTGGTCGATCCAGGCGGCGAGCGCCACGCCGGCGAAGACCAGGGTCGGACCGGGGAGGATCGGGCGGACGGTTCCGACGACGCCGGCCGCGATCATCGCCAGCGCGAGGATCCAGAGGAAGATCGTCATGGCACCCGAGGGTGGCGATCGGCGCTGCAGCGCGCAAGGCTCCCGCGCGACCGGATCAAGGCCGCGACGCCGGCATCCTCTGTCCGCCCGGGCAATATTGCCTCGGAGCGATCGCGCCGGGTCTCTCGATCCGCGTCTGCAGGGCGCCGTCGTGAGCGACGTCGGGCGGCCGGGCGAGGCTCGTGCCCGCTCCCGGGAGGCGTCGGAGAGGCTCGCGCGTGGTGCTGACGCGGTGCGTGACACCCGTGCCGCGTCGTGCCTTGGAGCAGCCATGGCGCGGTGCTAGCGGCGGGGTCGTGACGTCTTCCACACCGACGCCGACGCAACCCGCTTCCGGCGGGCGCATCACCCGGACCCTCGGACGGCTCTACCTGCGGCTCGCCGGCTGGCACATCGAGGGAGCGCTGCCTCCCGACGTGCGCAAGGCGGTGGTCGTGGCGGCACCGCACACGACGAACTGGGACATGCCGCATATGATCGCCGTCGCCTGGGCGCTCGACGTGCGGCCGTCGTGGCTCGGCAAGAAGTCGCTGTTCCGCTTTCCGTTCGGGTGGATGATGCGCAAGCTCGGCGGCATCCCGGTCGATCGCAGCAGGCGCGCGAACGTCGTCGACCAAGCCATCGAACGCTTCGCTGCCGCGGACCGGCTGCTCCTCGTGATCCCGCCCTCGGGAACGCGCTCGCGAGCGCCGCACTGGAAGTCGGGCTTCTACCACATCGCACGCGGTGCGGGTGTCCCGATCCTCTGCTCCTTTCTCGACTATCCGTCGCGCACCGCGGGTCTCGGACCGTGCATCCGTCCGACCGGCGTGATCCGGGCCGACATGGGCCGGCTGCGCGAGTTCTACTCGGGCATCACCGGGCGCTACCCGGAACTCACGACGCCGGTCATGCTCGCCGAGGAGGACGCTTCCTCCCCGCGCGCCGCCGACAGCGAACCGGCCGCCTGAAGCGCGGGCGGCGCGCCCGACCCGAGGCGGGCCGCGCGCCCCTGGCATCGAAGACGGGTCGCGCGCGGCGATCTTCCTCAGCGCGTGGTCTTCACCCGCTCGATGTACTGGCCGGTCGCCGTGTCGATGCGCACCCGCTCGCCTTCCTTGACGAACGGCGGGACGTTCACCATGAGGCCGGTCTCCAGCTTCGCGGGCTTCGGGCTGTTCGACGCTGTCGCGCCACGCATCTCGGGCTGCGTCTCCACGACCGTCAATTCGATGATCGCGGTCGGCGTGATGCCGATCGGCTTGCCCTCGTAGGTCTCGACCTCGATCTCGGCGTTGTCGATCAGGTAGTAAACGTTGTCGCCGAGGGCCTCGGCGTCGAGCGTGATCTGCTCGTAGGTCTCCGTGTTCATGAAGTGGTAGTCGTCGCCCTGCTTGTAGAGGTACTGCATCTTGTGCTGCTCGAGCGTGACCCGCTCGATGGACTCGGTGGAACTGAAGCGCACCTCGATGGCCGTGCCGCTGAGCAGGTTGCGGATACGGGCCTGCACGAAGGCCCGCAGGTTGCCGGGCGTGCGGTGCTGGAACTCGAGGACGCGGTGGGGCGCGCCGTTGTGGGCGATGACGATGCCCTTGCGGATTTCGCTGGCGTTCATGCGCTGGATTCTCCTCGGACGAATGTGGCCGCGCCTCGGCGCAGCCCAGGCGAGGATCCTTACACCAAGAAACGGTCGGAGCCAGACGGCCGGGCCGGGCCCCGCGACCGCGCCGTTCGGGGGTCCCGGCGGTAGGTGCGCCCTCGGCGGTCGCCGGTCAGGGAGTGCCGTCCCGGGCGACCGGGACGTAGCGGACGAGCACGCGCGAGCCGTTGGCGAGCCCCTCGCGAAACGAGGCCTCCCAGCGCGGCCACCGCGCCGGGTACTTCGCCGAGTAGGCGGTGCACAGCATGTCGTAGCGCTTCGGATCGGAGACGAACTCGCCGCGTGCGCGGATCGACGGCCCTTCGGGGCCGCCGATCCAGATCGTCGCCATCGGCCGCTTCCAGCGGATCCGCTTCGCACGCCAGGACTCCGGACTCGTGCCCACCCATACCGAGCCGTCCTGCCAGGTGAACCAGATCTCCGCCTTGCGGCTCAGCGTCCCATCCTTGCGCGTGCTCGAGATGTAGACGAACTCGGACTCGCGCAGCAGGCGCTCCTGCTCGGGCGTGACGACCGAGGGCGGCGCGTCCGCCGCGTGGGCGGCCCCGCCGAGCGAGGCGTCGCAGCCGCCGGCGAAACGCGCCGCGAGCGGCAGGACGGCGAGGAGGCCGGCGACGCGCCCGGCCCCCGCCAGGAGTCGTCGCCGCGCGATCGGCATCTCGTCGAAAGCCGACGTGTCCAGGAACGAAGGGCGAACGTCTCTCATGCAGGAGAGGCTAGCCCGAACCGGTGCACCCGGCGAACCGGTGCATCCGGCGGCGGCTCACCTCCCGGGTGCGGGCAGGAGACCCAGGCTGACGCCGGTCGTGCGCCGGATCGACGGCCCGGCGAGCGGCTGCGCATAACTCGCGACCAGCACCGGGCCGACCCGCGACGGGACCCGCCCCTGCCGCTCGTGCAGGCCGAGGAGGCGGCGGATCGGTGCGACGAGGCCGACCGCCGGGCGCAAGGCGAGCGGACCCGGATCGCCGCCCGAGCTGCGCAGCACCTCTTCGACCCGGCTCATCGCGATGCCCGGCGAGCGCAGGAGCACCCGGTCGGCGAGGCCGTAGCCGTCGACGTAGGCCTCGAGGACCGCGTTGGCCGGCGAGTCGCGCTCGACCACGACGAGCAGCGATTCGCCGGGCGCGAGTCCGCCGACCGCGTCCTGCGCGAGTCGCGCGATCGCGCGGGTGTCGCGCAGCGTCTTCGTGCGCGCGAAGAAGAAATCCGGCGCGACGACGAACGCGCGCATGACCGGCCCGGTCACGAGCGCGACCAGCGCGAAGCCGACCGCCAACTCGATCGCTTGCGCTACCCGGCCGGCCGTCGGACCCGCACGGCCGGTCGTGGTCGAGCCGAGTACGCGCCTGCTCCCGCGACGCAGCGGGTCGAGGCGGCGCAGCACTTCGAGCGAGCCGCCGGCGAGGAGCATCAGCAGGTAGGGCAGCAGGAAGAGCGCGTGGCGCCCGTGGAAGTAGTAGCCCTTGCGCGCGACGAGCAGCGCCGTCGCAGGCAGCGCGAGAAAGCTCGCGGCCATCGCGACCGAGGCCGCACCCGAGCCGCCGCGCCGGCGCTCGGCGAGCACCGCGAAGGGCACTGCGGCGAACCAGGCGGCGAGCAGCGCACGCGAGCCGCCCGAGAGGAACCAGAGCGAATCCCGGGTGACGCTCCACGGCGTGACGAACACCGTCCGGGTGAAGCGCGCGTCGAGCGCGATGCCGCGGAACCAGAGCAGGGTGGCGGCCGCCGTCGCCGAACCGATCGCGAGCGGGACCCAGGCCCGCCGAGCGGCGGCACTCTGCAGCAGGGACCGAAGCGCCAGCACGGCGCACTGCGCGCCGACCGCGAAGGCCGCGAGCACGCCGGTGAACACCCAGGCCAGGTCGGCGACAAGCAGTGCTGCGCGTGCGCGCCGACTTCCCGGACGTCGCTCGAAGGCGAGGAAGGCCGCGAGCGCGAGCAGCGACCCGAGCGTCATCAGCGAATAGGGCCGCGCCTCCGCCGCGTAGAGGATCGCCGGCAGCGAGGTCGCGAGCAGGAGTGCTGCGAGGAGGCCCCCCGCCCGGCCGAAGAGTCGCGCGCCGACCAGTCCTTGCGCGGCGACCGCGAGCACGCTCCATGCGCAGGACGGTGCGCGCAGGTGGCGCTCCAGGTCGTCCGGCGAGGGAGCGGGGGTCGAGCGCAGCCACGCGTGCAACAGCACGTAGTCGAGCGGCATCGCGCCGGCGTTGCCGGCGATCGGCGAAGCGCCCCACTTCACGGCGGGAAGCAGTTCGGCGATCGGCCGGTCCACGGTGCGGACCTGGACCAACTCGTCCCACCACAGGCTCGGCGTGCCGAGGTGGACCAGTCGCAGCCAGGTGCCGAGTGCCAGGACGGAGGCGCCCGCGGCGAGCGCGGCGAGCGCCGTGCGCCTGCGGCGCCAATCGTCGCCAGCGGGCGCATCGGGGCCGTCCACGGAGGCGACGCTAGCAGACCCGGTCGCAAACGGGCTACGAGGGCGCTCGATGACCGATCGCGACGCGAGGGCGCACGGCGAGTTGCTCGCGGCCTATGCGCGTACACACGTCGAGTTCCGCGACCCGGCAAGCGGCGTGCCGTGCGTCCTCTGCCCTGCGCCGCTCGGGACGGTCGGCCGCTGGCCGTTCGCGGGCGTGGCGATCGTCCCGGTCGTCACCGCCTGGCATCCGCGCAGCGATCCGCGCCGCGACCCTTCGCGCAATCGCGCCGACCAGGAGAAGTTGCGCCGCTCGATCGAGGGCGACGGCTTCGCCGCAATCGACTGCGTCGGCGTCGGCCCCGCGACCGACGCCGACGCCGCCGCCGCCGCGACGCACGACACGGGTGGGGCGACCTGCGCGACCGCGAGTGGCCGCTGGGCGGAGCCCTCGCTCCTCGTGCCGGGAGCACCGCGTGCGCTCGCCAGACGCTGGGCCGCGCGCTTCGCGCAGAACGCGATCTACGTCTGGACCCCGACGGAGTGGCGCGTGGTCGGCGTCCTCCTCGATATGGACGACGTCGTCCTCGGCTGGAGTCTCTCGCCGGCGCGGCGGTGAGACGCGAGCGCCGGCGCCGCGCGATTCTCCGAGGGCGCGACCCGAGGCGCCCCGGGCGTGTGGTGCCCTCAGCGCGGCGCGCCCGACGGCTGGCGCGCCGCGAGGTCGCGCCGGCGCATGACGATCGCGACCACCTCGTCGGGGTTCGGCGTCGGCTCGGTCGCCTCGGCCTCCCACAGGAAGCGGCTCGACCCGTCGGGTTGCGCGACGACGAAACCGCAGGGCGCGTAGCCGTCGCGCAGGTAGGTCTGCATCTCGTCGAGGATGCGCGCGTCGGCGCCCTCGTGGCGGACCCAAGACGTCGGCACGCGGATCGAGACGACGTAGGCGGGTCGAACCGCGGCGACCTCGCGCATCATCTCCTCCTGCATGGCGCGCGCCCGGGGCTGCACCTCGAGCAGCGGGTACATGTAGACGTGGCCGGTCGCCGAGCGGCGTCCGGCGAGAAACGGGATCTGCGGCTCGGAGCCGAAGACCGCGATGCGGTCGTCGGGCGCCGTGTGCGCCTCTAGCCAGGCGGCGATGCCCGCCGACTCCGGGAAGGGATTGTCGCCGAAGATCACCCGCGAAACCTGCTCGGGGGTCGAGAAGAACAGCAGGGTGCGCGGAGCCCAGAGCGACTGCGCGCCGGCGAGCAGCACCAGCAGGGCCGCGGCGGCGAAGGCGGTCGAGGCGCCCCCACGGCGCGCGAGTGCTCGGGCGAGGGCCGCGACGGCGGCACCGGCGAGCAGGGCCGCGGCCGGCATCGCGAGCAGAAAATAGTGCTCGCGAAAGGTCAGCCCCGGGCACACGCCGAGGAACGAGAAGCCGAGCAGCACGAGCAGTCGCGCGCGATGGGGAACCCGCTCGCCGGGAAGCAGTGCCAGTACGAGTCCGGCACCGACGAGCGCCCACAGGAGCGGCGCCTGGCGGACGATCGCGCCGAGCGCGATGCGCAGCCAGAGAGCGCCTTCGGCGAGCGGGAGCGGTGCCGCGTAGCCCGCGCCGTAGCCGAAGAGCCAGCCGGCCACGTGCGCCAGGTCGCCCGAGAGCGCTGCCCATCGGAGCACGAGTGCGGTCGGCAGCGCGGCGGCCCCGACGAGCAGGAGGGCGTCGCGCGGTAGCATGCGTCGCCCCGGGCGCTCGCCCTCGCCGCTCCGCTCGGCGGCGACCAGGCGCGCGAGGGCGAAGCCGAGGAAGACGACGCCGGGTTGTTTCATGACGACGGCCACACCGAGCGCGAGTCCGGCGCCCGCGATCCAGGCGCCGTGGCGCGCGGTCGATCCCAGTGCGCGTTCGAGCGCGAGCAGCCCGGCGAGCGCCGGCAACACGACGAAGTGGGTCGCGTGGCCGAACGGCCCGAGCATCGCCGTCTGCAGCGAGAGGAAGGCGAAGGCGACCGCGGCCCCCATGCCGCCGATCGCCCCGAGCCACGACCGACCGAGCAGGAAGACCAGCGCGGTCGAGGCGAGGTTCACCGCGAGCAGGCCCGAGCGCACCGCGGCCGGTGTCGGTCCGAGCAGGGCGATCGCGGCCGCGTAGGCGACGTGCGTTCCCGGCAGCTTCATGCCGTAGACCGAGCGGAACGGCGGCACTCCCTCGAGCAGCAGGCGGCCGGCGTAAGCGTACTCGCCTTCGTCGCGCTCGAGCGGCACGTCGAGCAGGTGCCAGCGGATCGCGGCGGCCGCAGCGGCGGCGGCGAGCGCGATCACGACGGGCATCGCGCCGAGGCCCGGGACGGGGCCCGTGCCGCGTCGGGGCTCGCGCGAAGTCGTATCGGGCCTCCGGCTCACGCCGGGGACGGTATCAGGATCGCGGCAGGCAGGTCAGCAGGAGCTTGTCGGTATCCGACCGGCCGTCGCTCGAGACGGTCTTCACGTCGATCTTCATCTTGCTCGGGCGCAGCCCGCCGCTGCCGAGCCGCAACTCGAACTGCATGGTCTCGCAGTGGTTCGGCGTGGCGTTGCGGAACAGGCCCGGCTGGACCCCGAGGTTCCCCGTCGGGCCGAAGGCGTCGACGATCTGGCGATAGACGCTGCGATCGAAGGCGATCGGACTCGCCTTCTTCGGCGAGCGCACGTCGAAGCCGGACACGTCGCCGGGCCTACAGGCGGGCAGGCGCGGGTCCGCGTTATTGGTGCACATGGCCACGGTGAAGATGCAGGAGTCGGTCGGTCCGCCGGCGTCGCAGGCCGGGTCGCCCTCGTGGCAACTCGCCTTGGCGATCGGAGCCCCGGCCCGGTCGAGCGGCAGGTTCACCCCCTCGACACGCCATTCCACGAGGCACTCGTTCGTCGAGCGGGTCGAGGACGAACCGGGTGCGCAGGAGTTGCCCGGCGCGCTCCCGGTGCAGCTCGGGTCGCCCTCGGCCGGTTCGTTCAGCACGATGCCGCCCTTGCCGACGTTGCGCACCGTCGCCGTGGCACCGCCCGGCCAGCGGACGTCGAGCGTGTCGAAGCGGTTCGCCGAACCCAGTCCGAAGATCGCCTCGGCGGGATCCTGCGACTCGAAGTTGCTGCCCGCTCGGATCTCGCGCATCTGGTGCGAGGATCCGGCGCTCGCGGTGATCCGGGTGCCGATCGCCTCGGAGTTCGCTCCCTGGCCGCGGAACTTGACGGTGAGGCTCGATCCCCCGGCGTCGTTGCGCAGGAGTTTCGGTGCGCCGTAGTTGTTGGTGAAGAACAGGTCGACGTCGCCGTCGCGATCGTAGTCGAAGGCGACCACGCCGCGGTTGTCGTCGGTCACGGCGGTTCCGAGGGCGGAGGCGCTCTCGGTGAAGCTGCCGTTCCCGTTCGAGAGGAAGAGGCGCGCCGGGTCCGAATGGAACTCCGCGGATTGCGGGAAGTGCCCGTAGCCGTTCACTTCGACGAGGTCGGGATCGCCGTCGAGGTCGACGTCGGCGAACGTGGAACCCCAGCCCCAGTAGCCGTGCCGCACGCCCGCGGCTTCGCTCACGTCGGAGAAGTGTCCCGTGCCGTCGTTGCGGTAGAGGCGGTTGCCGGTGACTCCCCAGTAGCCCTCGCTCGTGCCGTTGGGGTCCCAGACCGAGGAGACGAACCAGTCGAGGTCGCCGTCGCCGTCGAAGTCGCCGACCGCCGCACCCATGCCGTTCTCGTCGTCGGGGACTCCGTTCTGCTCGACCAGGGCGAAGGTTCCATCCTGCTGGTTGCGCAGGATTTTCGAGGCGCCGAAGTCGGCGGCGACCAGCAGGTCCGGCCAGCCGTCGTCGTCGATGTCGGCGAAGTTGCCGGTGAAGGAGTAGTCGACGTCGCTGCTCTCCAGGGGACTGCGGAAGACGGGGATGCCCGCCGCCTGGCTCACGTCCGTGAACTTGCCGCCGCCATCGTTGCGCCAAAGGCGCCCGGTGGCGGCCGGGTCCGACAGGGTGGAGCCCCAGCGCGTGACGAAGAGGTCGATGTCGCCGTCGCGATCGCAATCGCCGAAGGCCGCGGAGTAGCTGTTCCCGGGCAGCGCGAGGCCGGTCCCCGTCGCCAGCGCGAAGGTGCCGTCCCCGCGATTCAGGTAGAGCCGCGGCGTCGTCTCGAGCAGGCCGAGCAGTAGGAGGTCGAGCCAGCCGTCGCCGTCGACGTCGGCGAACGTGCCGCTCGAGATCAGGCCGCTCACCGAGGAGAGGCCGGCGTTGAAGGTCTGGTCGCTGAAGGTGCCGTCGCCGCGGTTGCGGTAGAGGCAGGGGAAGCCGACGCTTCCGCGCGTCACGTAGAGGTCGATGTACCCGTCGCGGTCGTAGTCGCCCGCTCCGGCGCCGCCGCCGAAGATGCCCACGGTTTCCTGGTCGTGGATCGCGAAGGCATCGATCCCGGCCGCGGAGGTCACGTCGGTGAAGGTCGCCTCGGCGTTGCCTGCGACGAGCAGGGCGAGACCGGCACAGAGCGAAAGCAGGACGTTGCGAAATCGGACCGACCGGGGGGACCCGGAAGGAGCCGAGGAGTGTCGCCGAACCCGCGTTTTGCGCATGCCCCGTTTCTACACGGGGCGTCGAGCCGCGGGCAACATCGGGAAATTCCCTAAGCCCGGCTTTCCCGCTTGCCCGGAGCGCGACCAAGGGTCTAGACCCGGATCGGTCTGGTGGGAGGTGGCCCGCACGCCCCTCTCACCCCCCGGGGGGAGACGGAGCATGGGGAGAACATCGGCCCGAAGGTGGCCCTCGACGATCCTGACGGTTTTTGCCGTTTTCGCCGGCCTCGAGGGCCGGGCCGCTGCGGAGCCGCCTTCCTCCGCGCAACGGCGCTGCCTGGTCGAACTCGACCGCGCGGGGGCGCACGTGGCCGGTCTCGTCGACGCCGAGTTGCTGCGCTGCACCCGGGCGGCCTCGCGCGGGGTCCTGCCGGACGGACAGTCCTTCGAGCAGTGTCTCGACGCGGATCCCTCGGGCCGGGTGCGTCGCGCCCGGTCGGCGACCGAGATCGCCGAGGCCCGCTGGTGCGACCAACCGCCGCCGTTCGGCGTGCGCAACGCCGCCTGGGCCAATCGCATGGTCTCGACCCGGCACAAGTCCGTCGCGCTCTTCGGCGCGCACCCGGGGCAGGCCCTCGGCTCCGGCGCCGCCGCGCGCGACGTCGCCGCCTGCCGCGTCGCCGGGGCGCGCGCCATGGTGCAGGTCTCGAAGGAGCGCCTGCGCGAGTTCGTCGATTGTGCCGAGGCCGGACTCGCCTCGGGGAAAATCGACTCGTCGGCGGCGCTCGAGGCATGCGTCGGATCCGACGCCCGTGGCCGCGTCGCGCGCGCGACCTCGCGTGCGAGCGAGGAACTCGCCGCCCGGTGCGGGTCGGGCATCGTCGCCGAGGCGCTTCCCGGAGCTTGTGGATCGAGCGATGCGGCGGATCTGGGCGGCTGCCTCGAACCCCAGGCGAGTTGCGACGTCTGCCTCGGCCTGAACGATGCCGAGCGACTCTCGGCCGTCTGCCATCGCTTCGCCGACGGTGTCGCGACCGCCTACTGCGGCGACCGGCCGGCGGACGACCACTCGGCCGCACGCGCCTGGGACGAGGCGCTGCTCGCGGCGATCCGCATCGACCTGCCGCGTCCGGTCGTGCACGCGCGCAATCTCTTCCACCTCTCAACGGCGATGTGGGACGCGTGGGCCGCCTACGACGGCACCGTCGACCAGGTCCTGCACCAAGAGCGTGCGAGCGCCGCCGACGTCGCCGAGGCGCGCGACACCGCGATCAGCTTTGCCGCCTACCGGCTGGTGCGCCATCGCTTCGCCGCTTCGCCAGGTGCCGCGACGACCAGCGTCTCGCTCGACCGGCTGTTCTACGCACTCGGCTACGACAAGTCCTTCGTCTCGACGGCGGGCGACACGCCCGCCGCGCTCGGCAACCGCATCGCGGCCCACGTGATCGCCTGGGGGCTCGACGACGGCTCCAACGAATCGACGAATTACGCGGATCCGACCTACGCCCCCTTGAACGAGCCCTTGATCGTCGTGAACCCCGGCGCGGAAATGATCGACCCCGATCGCTGGCAACCGCTCTCGCTCTCGGTCCAGATCGGCCAGAACGGCGTGCCCATTCCCGGCAACGTACAGAAGAACATCGGCAGCCAGTGGTACGGGGTGCGACCGTTCGCGCTGCAACGCAGCGCACCGGACGTCCCATACTTCTCCCTCGACGGCCCGCCCTCGTTCACGGGACCGAGTCACGCCGAGTACGTCGCGCAGGCGGTCGACGTGATCGCCCGGCAGTCCATGCTCGACCCGACAGACCCGACGATGATCGACGCCTCGCCCGGAACGATGGGCAACAACCCGCTCGGGTCGAACGACGGGACCGGTCATCCGGTCAGTCCCGTCACCGGCCAGCCCTACGCACCCAATCCGGTCAAGCGCCAGGACTACTTCCGCACGCTCGGCATGTACTGGGCCGATGGACCGCATTCCGAGACGCCGCCCGGGCACTGGAACGTTCTCGCGAACGGCGTCGCCGACTCCCCCGGCTTCGAGCGCAGGCTCGGCGGCACCGGGCCGATCCTCGACCGGCTCGAGTGGGACGTGAAGGTCTACCTCGCGCTCAACGCCGCGGTGCACGATGCCGGCATCGCCGCCTGGGAGCAGAAGCGCGTGCACGACTCGGTGCGCCCGATCTCGATGATCCGCTTCCTAGCCGGACTCGGTCAGTCTTCCGACCCGCAGGGGCCGTCCTACGATCCCCTCGGGCTGCCGCTCGTCCCGGGACTCATCGAGGTGATCACACCGGAGAGTAGCGCCCCCGGCGAGCGCCATGCGCACCTGGCCGCCTACGTCGGCGAGATCGCGGTGCGCGGCTGGCGCGGCGAGCCGGCCGACCCGACGACCCAGGTCGGCGGCATCGGCTGGATCCGCGCGCTGAAGTGGCTCGCCTACCAGCGCAAGACCTTCGTCACGCCCGCCTTCCCCGGCTTCACCTCCGGGCACAGCACCTTCAGCCGGGCCGCCGCCGAGGTGATGACGGCGGTGACCGGAAGCGAGTTCTTCCCCGGCGGGTTCGCGGAGTTCGTGGCGCCCGCCGACGTCTACCTGCCGCCCGAAATGGGGCCGACCGAACCGGTACACGTGCAGTTCGCCACCTACTACGACGCGGCCGATCAGGCCGGGATCTCGCGCCTCTGGAGCGGCATCCACGTTCCTGCCGACGACGCCCCGGGCCGTCGGATCGGCTCCGCCTGCGGACTCGGCGCGATCGACCTCGCGCGTCGCTACTTCAACGGGACCGCGCTTCCCTGAAGCCGGTGATTCGCGGCGCCGCGCACACTCCCGCGCGTCGCGAGCGGACCCGACGGCGCCGGCGCCGCCCGGTCCGCGGAAGTCAGGCGACCGCGGCCGCCGCGGCGGTCGACGCCGCCTCGGTCGCGTCGGCGCCGGGCGCGAACGGCCCGAGCTTCCGGCGGCGCAGTTCCCGGGTCATGAGGCGGCGGAACTCGGCGTTGCGGAAGAGCAGCAGGAAGACCGTGCCGAAGTAGCCGAACGGCAGCTTCGGGCTCTCGTCGAAGTGGCGCAATTGCGCATAGGGCCGCGCCGCATGCGCATGGTGGTCGGCATGCCGCGAGAGCCCGACGAGCGTGTACAGGGTGAAGCGCGAGTCGGTGTCCCAGGAGTCGATCGGCGTCACCTTGCGACCGGTGCGCGCGAGGCCCCAGTGCTCGAAGTAGTTGACCGCCTCGAGCAGGCGCACGGCCATCACCGCCTGGAGGACGTAGATCGCGAACGGCGCCCGGCCGAGCAGGACGAGGACCAGCAGGGCGACGCCCCACTCGAAGACCAGCCCGTGCAGGCAGCGGTTCTCCAGCATGCGCGGGTCGTTCCAGGCCATGTCCTCGTCGCCGAGCCGCTTCTTCTCGAGGCGCCATGCGCTGCGGAACTGCGCCGGCACGGTGCGCAGCAGGAACGCGACCGCGGTCTCGCCGAAGCGGGCCGTCGCCGGATCCTCCGGCGTGCCGACGCGCGCATGGTGGCCGCGCACGTGCTCGACCGTGAAGTGCTCGTAGAGCACCGAGGAGAGCAGCAGCCGGCCAAGCTGGATCATGTGCCGCTGCGGGCGGTGGATCAACTCGTGCGCGACGACGATGCCGCAGTACCCGGAGTCGATGCCGACGAGCAGCAGGCCGACCAGCGTGTTTGCGCTCCAGAAGCCGTGCAGCGCGACCATGCGTACGAGCAGTGCGACGTTCAGCAGGTGCAGCGCGACGAGCAGGTAGAGGACCGCATCGAAGGGGCCCTGCGACATGTCGGCCGCGGGCTGGCGGAGTTCCGACGGGCTGCGCATGTCGGCGATCACCGAACCCACGACGACCAGGAACCAGGGCCAGGCCTGCAAACGGCCGTGCGGCGCCGAGAGCAGATAGGCGAGGCAGGTGAGGGGCAGGACGAAGCACAGCAGGTGCAGCGTCCAGACCCGAGCGGTCTCCAGCGGGGAGGCGGCGGGGCCGGCACCCGGGACGATGGCGGAGGCGGTGGGTTCCATGGGCTCTCCTCTCGCATACGGATTCGTATGTGGCGTCGGGCTTTTCACATACGTCATCGTATGTCAATCTCGGGCATGGCTTCGGGCACGGCGACCAGGCGGGAATCGGCGAAGCGGGAAACCCGCGAAGCCCTCATCGCGGCGGCCCTCGCCGAGTTCGCCGAGCATGGACTCGACGCCCCGAGCCTCGATGCGATCTGCGCCCGCGCCGGCTTCACCCGGGGGGCTTTCTACGTGCACTTTCGCGATCGCGACGACCTCATGGTCGGCGTCCTCGAAACGGCGCTCGGGGCTTTTCTCGACGCGATGATCGCGAGCGGCGGCGAGGCCGACGACCTCGAGCGCACGGTCGACCGCTTCGCCGAGGCGATCACCCTGCTGTCATCGGGGGATGGCGCGGCGCAGGCGGTCGTGCCCGGCCCGTTCGCCGGCGTGCAGGTAGCCCAGTTGCTCGAGGGCGTGCGGCGCTCCTCCCGCCTGCGCGAGGGTTTCGTCGGCTCGTTGCGCGGCGCGGTCGTCCGGCTCATCGAGGTCACCAAGCGCGGACAAGCGGCCAACGCAGTGCGTCGCGACGTCGATCCCGGACAAGTCGCCTCGCTGCTCGTGGCGTCGGCGCTCGGCGTACTGGTCGCGCGCGAGGCGGGGATGCCGCTCGATCCGCCCGCGCTGCGACGCGCGGTCCTCCTCCTGCTGGCGGGTCCGCCGCGGGGACCGACCGCATGACCACGGCGTGGCGCTCTCTTCTCCTTGACACGTCGAGCGGCCGCGCCGTAAGAGCAACGTGTCCCGCGACGAAACCAGCCGGTCCCGCCATCCCGCAGGGAGAAGTTCCATGAAATCAGCCCTCTTGAGCATCGCCACCGTCCTCGTTCTGGTATCGGGCTGCGGCAGCAGTTCCTCGGACTTCTTGCCGGACGCCGGCATCACGGTTCGCCCAGGCGAATCGATCCAGGCCGCCGTCGATGCCGCTGCACCGGGCGACACGATCACGGTGCTACCGGGCGACTACGTCGAGACCGCCGATCCCAAGATCGCGGTGCACGTGACCAAGCCCCTCAAGCTGATCGGCAAGAGCACCCTGCCCAACGCGAAGGTCCGTATCCTGCCGAGCCCCGGCCAGCGCCAGGGCATCCTCGTCGAGCCCGCGAAGGCGGGCGATCCCGACATCGACGGCATCGAGATCAAGGGCTTCACCGTGGAAGGCTTCCCGAACAACGGGATCTGGCTGCGCCATACGAACAACTTCAACATCGAGGGCAACGAGTCGATCAATAACCTCGAGGTCGGCATCTGGCCGACGCTCTCCGCGAACGGGCAGGTGAAGAAGAACGTCGCCTACGGGTCGCGCGACAGCGCGCTGTGGGTCGAGGCCGCCGAGAACGTCCGCATCGTCGAGAACGATCTCTCGCAGAGCCCGACGGGCCTCGAGATCACGGTCTCGAACGACATCTTCATCGAGCGCAACAACGTGCACGACAACGTCGTCGGCATCGGTCTCTACCATCCCTCGGGCGCCGGCCTTCCCCCGCAGGACTGGCCGCCGTCGCCCTTCCGCAACTGGCAGGTGAAGGACAACGACGTCCACGACAACAACCTGAAGAACCCGGTGTCGGGCGGGCTGGTCGGGGAACTTCCCCCGGGCGGCGGCATCCTGATCCTCGGCGTGGACGACGTCCTCGTCGAGAACAACCGGCTGGAGCGCAACAGCTTCTTCGGGGCGGCGATGATCGACTACTGCGTCGCGGTGGACGGCTCGAACAACAGCTGCGAGAAGAACCCGCCGTATTACGCGGACACGGCTCCGGACCACATCAGCTTCATTTCCAACAACGCCACGACCAACGGCAACAACCCGCCGCCCGGTCCGTTCAAGGCGCTCGCCGGAGACCTCCTCGGGCTCGGCGGCAAGGACAACTGCGCGAGCGACAACATCACGACGAAGGTCGTTTTCGCCCCCGAGTTGCCGCCCTGCTAGGCCCGCACGCGGGCCGTCCGGGCGCTCCCGGACGGCTCGGAACCTGACACCCCGGCTGAGATTCGAGACGCGGTGGGCGCCAGCGACTGCTCGATCGACCTGCGTCGATCCGCCGGGAGCGAGGCCGACGAGTTGACGGCCCTCTGCCGGCTGGGCGGGGCCGGGGCCGAAGCGGGCGAGCAGGCCGCGGCTGCCTACCGTGCGCTGGCCGGGGCGCTGGGGGTCGAGGGTTCGTCGTTCGCCGATCTGGCGACGGAGACTCTGTTCCTGCGCGACGTCCGTCGCGATCTTCCCGCCGTGCTCGATGCCCGCGCCCGTGTCCTCGGTGCGCTGGGACAGGCCGAGCGCGCGCCCCGGCCGGTCTGCATCGGGCAGGCACCGCTCGACGAAGGGGCGGCCTTGGAACTCGCGGCCTCCGCCGTGCTCCCGCGGCATCGCCGCGCTGCGGAGGTGCGTGACCTCGCGCTGGAGGCGGGTTGCGCTTGCGCTGGATGCGTCGGGTCGGGTGCGCGCCTGGTCCGCGTCGGCGCTCGGACCGTGCTCCACTCGACCAACCTGTACGGCACCGGCGGCGACGTCTTCGAGCAGGCGCTCGGCATGTTCCGCATGGCGGAGCGCCTGCTCGAGGCCTGCGGGATGGATTTCCGCGACGTCGTGCGCACCTGGATCCACCTCCACGACATCGACCGCGATTACGATGCGCTCAACGCGGCCCGCCGGGAGTTCTTCCGCCAGCGCGGCATCGCGCTGCGGCCGGCCAGCACCGGGGTGGGCGGGACGCCTTTCCCCGGCGTGCACGATTGCTCCCTGGTGTTGCAGGCGATGCGGACCGACGGCCCCTTGGAGGTCGTCGGGATGTCCACGCCTTCGCTCAACGAGGCGTGGAGCTACGGCGCGGACTTCTCGCGCGGGCTGCGACTCGCCGACCCGAACCGGCTGACGCTCCTCGTCTCCGGGACCGCGAGCATCGACGACGCCGGCCGTTCGGTCCACCCGGGCGACTTCGAGGCACAGGCCGAGCGCATGCTCGACAACATCGCGTCGCTGCTCGCCGGCCAGGGCACCGATTTCACGAGCATCGTCTCCGGCACCACCTACCTGAAGCGCCCGGGCGATGCTTCGGCCCTGCGGGCGATCTACCGGCGACGCGGCTTTGCGGGCTTTCCGGCTGCGCTGGTCCGGGCCGACCTGTGCCGCCCGGAATTGCTCTGTGAGGCCGAAGCGGTGGCCGTACTTCCCGCCGGGTCGATTCGGGCGTAGAAAACAGGATATGCTGGGAGATTGCCGTCGCCGCGCAGGCGCCATCGTCGGGCTCGCCCTCGCCCTTGCTCTCGCCGTGTTCGGCGCGGCCTGCGATCGCGACCCCGGCCGCAGCCGCAAAGCGAGCGGCCGCGCCGCGAGCGACGTGCCGGCCCCCGAGGCGCGGGCGACTTCGCCCTCGGTCGTGGCCCCGCCAGCCGCGGCCGTCGCCGCTGCCCCCCATCCCATCGCGTCGAGCGTCGCCGTCGCGTCCGGCCCGGCACCCGTTGCCGCCGCCGGGGCGAATGCGGCGCCCGCGGCCGCGCCACCCGCCGCGCCGGCACCCTTGCACATCACCTACCCGTGGCCGGGCACGCTCTTTCCCCCGGAGAGCGTCGCGCCGACGTTTCTCTGGGAGGGCGGACCGGGCACAACCGGGCGATGGGACGTGGTGGTGCGCGATGCCGCGGGCGGCGAAGTGCTGCGCGACACCGTCAGCATGCCGAAGTGGCGGCCCTCGGAGAGCGACTGGAAGCAGGTGAAGCAGCGCAGCCTCGAGCGCGACGTCGAGGTCTCCGTCACGGCGTCGGCGGGCGAAGCCGGTGCGTCCGCCGCCTCGACGAGCCTGCGCGTTCGCACCTCGAAGGACCCGGTCGGCGACTCGCTCTTCTACCGCGAGGTGCCGCTGCCCTTCCTCACCGCGGTGCAGGATCCGTCCCGCATCCGCTGGCGCTACGGGACGATCGACGCCGAGGCCGGACCGCCGATCGTCCTGCAGAACCTCCCGGTGTGCGGCAACTGCCACTCCTTCGCCGACAACGGCAGCGTCCTCGGCCTCGACGTCGACTACGGCAACGACAAGGGAGCCTACGGCCTCGTGCCGGTGTCGTCGCACATGGTGATGGACGACCAGAAGATCATCACCTGGGCCGACTACAAGCGCGAGGACGGGGAACTCACCTTCGGACTCCTCTCGCGGGTCTCGCCGACGGGCCGCTACGTCGTCAGCACGGTCAAGGACCGCTCGGTCTTCGTCGCGATTCCCGACCTCATGATCTCGCAGCTCTTCTTCCCCATCAAGGGAATCCTCGTCGTCTACGACCGCGAGAAGAAGACCTTCGCGCAGCTCCCGGGGGCCGACGACCCGCGCTACGTCCAGACGAACGCGGTCTGGAGCCCCGACGGCAGGGAACTCGTCTTCGCCCGCGCCAAGGCGCACCATGCCGAGCACCTCGAACAGCAGAACAGCGCGCTCGTCGACGAGAAGGACGTCCCGGAGTTCACCGTCGACAAGCAGCCGTTCCGCTACGACCTGTTCCGCATCCCGTTCAACGGCGGCAGGGGTGGCAAGGCGGTGCCGCTGCAGGGTGCGTCGGACGACGGGATGAGCAACTTCTTCCCGAAGTACTCGCCCGACGGCAAATGGATCGTCTTCTGCAAGGCGAATAGCTACATGCTGCTGCAGCCCGATAGCGAGCTGTGGATCGTCCCGGCCCGCGGCGGGCGGGCGCGGCGCCTGCGCCACAACACCGCGCGCATGAACTCCTGGCACAGCTGGTCGTCGAACAGCCGCTGGCTGGTCTTCTCCTCCAAGGTGAACGGCCCGTACACGCAGCTCTTTCTCACCCATATCGACGAGAGCGGGAACGACAGTCCGCCGGTGCTGCTCGAGCGCTTCACCTCGCCCGATCGGGCGGCGAACATCCCCGAGTTCGTGAAGCTGCCGGGGGACGCGATCGCCGACATCCGCGAGCAGTTCCTCGACCCGTACTCGTTCCTGCGCGCGGGCATGGCCAACGAGCGCACCGGCGACCACGCCGGTGCCGAGCGCGCCTTCCGGCGCGGACTCGAACTCGCCCCGAACGACGCCGAGATGCACAACTCGCTCGGCTGGACGCTGTTCCAGGACGCTCGCTCCCAGGAGGCGGCGGCGGAGTACGAGCGCTCGCTGGCGATCGACCCCCGACAGGCGAAGGCGCACAACAACCTCGCCCTTGCCCTGGTCGAGCTGGGTCGCATCGATGCCGCGGCCACGCACTTCAAGGCCTCGCTCGATCTCGACCCGCGGGCCGAGATCTACAGCGACCTCGGGTTCGCGATGGCGCGACTCGGCCGCACCGACGAGGCGCTCGCGAACTACCGCAAGGCACTCGATCTCGACCCGAATTGCGCGTCGGCGCACCTGAATCTGGCCGTCGTTTCCGTGCAGGCGGGCGATCTCGGCGCGGCCGAATCCCACTACCGTGCGGCTCTTCCCGGCCGTCCGACCGCCGAGGTTCACAACGGCCTGGGCTTCGTCCTCGTCCGCCAGGACCGCGCGGACGACGCCTTCGCGGAGTTCCGCCGCGCGATCGAGATCGACCCGCGATACGTTCCCGCGTACAACAACCTAGCCGAGGCGCTCGCCGCCCGGGGCGAACTCGAGGAGGCGGAGCGCTTCTATGCCCGCTCGCTGGAACTGAAGCCGAGTCCGGGCGTGGAGCGCGCCCGCGAGGCCGTCCGGCGCCGCCTCGGCCGCACCGGACCTCCCGATCGGCTCGCCGGGGTGCCCGGCCCGGAGTCGGCGAGCCGGGGCGCCCCCCCCGCCGTTCCATAGCGTCCGTTTTCCGGTTTCCTCCGGCCGTGCCGCATGGCACTCTGGCGGGCGACCAACCCGCGGCGCAGGCAGCCGACGTGTTCACGCCGCGCCGCGACCCAGCACGAAGGAGAGAATTCATGCAAGCATCGAAGAGATCGGCCCGTATCGGGGCGGCACTCGGCCTGCTCGTCGCGGTCGCGGCCGGCCGCCCCGGTTTCGCACTCGCCCGCGAGTCCGGCATCCAGCTTGCGCCGGAGTCCAATCGCTACTTCATCAGCAAGGACGTCGGCCAGGAGCGCTGGGCGATCACCTACAACCTCGACGACAAGACGGTGACCGGCAACGTCTTCCCGCTCGACGGCGGTGCGCCGACGTTCCTGAGCTGCGACATCACGCGCGTCGAGCAGGCGCCCGATCCCGCCAACGCCCAGTACTACATGGACTGCCGCGCGGCGGGTCCGTGCGCGAACGCGCCCTGCGGCCCGGGCCAGTGGGGTGCTCCCAGCGCGGTCGGACCCATCCCCGGTTCGTTCCTGCTGCCGACGGCGACCCGCTTCACCAACGCGGGCAACGTGCAGCCGATCTACAACCAGTCGTGCTCGACCAGCGCGCAGTGCCATGGCAACGGCGCGGCGTTCGTCGTACTCGCCAGGGGCGTGTCCTACGCCAATACCTTCCTCGTCGAATCGAACGGCACCAACGGCCGGCAGGGCCCTTTCATCGCCCCGTATCTTCCCGATGCGAGCTTCCTCTACAAGAAGGTCGACGGAACCGGCGAGGGCGAGCAGATGCCCTACAACGGCGACCCGCTGCCGCCCGAGCAGATGGACGCGATCCGCACCTGGATCCTCGAAGGAGCTGCCGACAACTGACCGGGAGCCGCGGCGACGAATCCGGGCCGTGCACGGCCGGGTGCGCTACTCTCGCTGTCGTGTCCGGACGGCGGGAGCGCATCGCGGCGATCGACATGGCCAAGGGCCTCGCGATCACCTGGGTGATGCTGATCCACGCCCGGGTACTCGGCGGCAGCCCCTGGATGGAGCATCTCGTGGGCGATGCCGTCGCGGTGTTCGTCGTGCTCTTTGGCCTGAACGCCGAGCAGTGGTGGCGGGGGCACGCGGGGGCCTCGGCCGCCGACTGGTACCGCCGGTACCTCCGTCGGCTGCTCGTCCCGGTCTGGGCGATCCTGCCGTTCTGGTGGGCCGGCGACCTGCTCGTGCGTCGCGTCGTTGCGTTCTCGCCGGGGCTCCTGCTCGGCAACCTCGCCGGCTGGCTCCCCAATATCGGCACGGGCTGGTTCGTCACGATGATCCTGCAACTCGTGCTCGTATTCCCGCTGCTGCACGCGGCGGTGCGCCGGCTCGACGACGGGGCGCTCCTCGCGCTCGCCCTCGGCTGGACGGCGGCGAGCGCGACGCTCCTGCCGGCGCTGCTCGAACGGATGGGGGCGACCGGCTACGTGCTCTCCGCTCCGGCCCGTTTCGCGGGGCATGTGCTCTTCGGTGCCTTCCTCGCCCGCCGTCTGCCCGTCGTGCTCGAAGCGCGCACCGGGGCCCTCGCCTTCGCGTCCTGGGTCGCGACGGTGCTGCTCCAGGAGTGGCCCGCCGCCGCGGCGTTCGCGCCGCTCGCGGAGCGGGCTTCCGACCTGCTGCTCGCCACCTGGCTGCTCGCGGCGATGCGTGCCGGCGAGGGCGTCGGGCCGGTCGCCCGGCCGCTCGCCTGGCTCGGGATCCACTCCTGGGGCCTCTATGTCGGACAGATGCTCGTCCACAACCTCGTGCTGTTCGCGCTGGGATCCTGGAACGCGTTTCGCGGCGGGGCCGCGGCGTGGATCTACGCGGGGCTCCTGCTCGGCGGGGCGATCGCGCTCGTCGTCGCAGGCGAACGCCTGCGGATCGCGTCGCTCCGGCTCGTCGCGCCGGCCCGGTGAGGCGGCGTCAGGCCGGCTTCGCGGCCTGCTCGACCTTCGCCCAAGTGTCACGCAGGCCCACCGTGCGGTTGAACACCGGGCGTCCCGGCGCCGTGTCCGGGTCGACGCAGAAGTAGCCGAGCCGCTCGAACTGGAACGACGTACCCGAAGCTGCCGCGGCGAGCGCCGGCTCGAGCTTTGCGTCGGTCACCACCTCGAGCGAGGCCGGGTTCAGGTCGTCGAGGAAGGACCCCGACTCCTCGGGCTTCTCGCTCAGGAAGAGCCGATCGTAGAGCCGGACCTCGGCCTCGACCGCGTGCGCTGCCGACACCCAGTGGATCGTGCCCTTCACCTTGCGCGCCGCCTGCGGCGAGCCGCTCTTCGTCTCGGGGTCGTGCGTGCAGCGCACCTCGACGACCTCGCCGGTCGCGGGATCCCGGGTGAAGCCGGTGCACTTCACGATGTAGGCGTAGCGCAGACGCACCTCGGCGCCCGGCGAGAGGCGGAAGAACTTCTTCGGCGGGTCCTCGCGGAAATCGTCGCGCTCGATCCAGAGTTCGCGCGTGAACGGCACGCGGCGCTTCCCGGCGGCCGTGTCCTCCGGGTTGTTCACCGCCTCGAGTTCCTCGGTCGCCCCCTCGGGGAAGCTCTCGACGACGAGTTTGAGCGGCCGCAGCACCGCCAGCGCTCGCGGCGCGGCGCGGTTCAGGTCCTCGCGGATCGAGTATTCGAGCAGCGCGGTGTCGATGAGCGCGTCCTTCTTCGCGATCCCGATGCGGCCGCAAAAGTCGCGGATCGCACCAGGCGTGTAGCCGCGTCGCCGGAAGCCGCCGATCGTCGGCATGCGCGGGTCGTCCCAGCCGGCGACGCGGCCTTCGCGCACCAGGTGGAGCAGCTTTCGCTTGCTCATGACCGTGTAGCTCAGGTTCAGGCGCGCGAACTCGATCTGCTCGGGCCTCGTCTCCCAGGGGCCGAGCTGTTCGACGACCCAGTCGTAGAGCGGGCGATGATCCTCGAACTCGAGCGTGCAGATCGAGTGGGTGACGCCCTCGTAGGCGTCCGAGAGCGGGTGGGCGTAGTCGTACATCGGGTAGATGCACCAGTCGTCACCTGTCCGGTGGTGCTTCGCGCAGAGGATCCGGTAGAGCGCCGGGTCGCGCAGGTTGATGTTCGGCGACGCCATGTCGATGCGCGCGCGCAGAACGTGCGCCCCGTCGGGGAACTCGCCGGCGCGCATACGGGCGAAGAGGTCGAGGTTTTCCTCGACGCTCCGGCCCCGGTAGGGGCTGTCACGTCCCGGCTCGGTGAGCGTGCCGCGATGCGCGCGGATCTCGTCGGCGCTCAGGCTGTCGACGTAGGCGGCACCCTTTCGCACCAGGCGCACCGCGTCCGCGTAGAGGCGCTCGAAGTAGTCCGAGGCGTAGAACTCGCGCTCCTGCCAGTCGAAGCCGAGCCAGCGGACGTCGCGCCGGATCGCCTCGACGTACTCGACGTCCTCCTTGGCGGGGTTGGTGTCGTCGAAGCGGAGGTTGCACGAGCCCCCCGACTCCGCGGCGACGCCGAAGTTCAGGCAGATCGACTTCGCGTGCCCGATGTGGAGGTAGCCGTTGGGCTCCGGGGGGAAGCGCGTACGCACGGCGCGCACCTTTCCGTCGGCCAGGTCGGCGGCGACGCGGGCGCGGACGAAGTCGGGTCCGGGTCCGGCCGCGCGCTCGCCGGAGGTCTCGTCCTGGCTCATGGCCCGACTCTAGCGGTCACGCTGATTGCCGCGCCAG
>CAMBZJ010000038.1 GCA_945872365.1 Klebsiella pneumoniae | reverse complement strand
GCGGCGCGATCGATGCGGTTTGCGCCGGGGCGTGGTCCCGCGGCGCCGGCGGGCGCGACGGCAGCACGGGCGAGTGATGCGTTCGTGGCGCGGCACGGGGCTGCGTTCGGGTTGGGTGACGCGACGCGCGAACTGGCGGCGGGCGAGACGAGCGTGGACGGGCTGGGGATGACGCACCGGCGCTACCGCCAGCAGGTGGACGGCGTGGAGGTGTTCGGGGCGACGCTCGACGTGCACATGGGCCGTGGCAACGAGGTGCGCTCGGCGAACGGGCGGATCGTGCCGGGGATCGCCGTGGACGTGCGGCCCCGGTTCGACGCGGTCCGTGCGCAGCGGTTGGCGGTGGCGGCGGTACTGGCGGAGCCACCGGGATCGGACGAGGAAGGCGCAGGCGTGGCGGTGGGGCCTGCGCTCGAGGCCGCCGGTGCGAAGCTGTGGGTGTACGACGACGGGATGGTGCGTAGTCGGCGCGGCGAGGCGCACCTGGCGTGGCTGGTGGAGGTGCGCGGCCCCGGGCTGCGGGAGTTCGTGTTCGTCGACGCGCACTCGGGCAAGGTGGTGGAGCGCTGGTCGGGGATTCACGACGGGCTCTACCGTCGCCTGCACCAGGGCAGCACGAGCACCCAGGTGTGGCAGGAAGGCGACGCCTTTCCCGCGGCCCTCGACGGCAACCAGCAGCGCCTGCTCACGTCGACCGCGGACACCTGGCGCTTCTTCCGCAACGCCTTCGGCCTCGACTCCTGGGATACTCTCGGTGCGGAGATGAAGGTCGTGAAGGATCCCGACCGGGGCGCCTGTCCGAACGCTTTCTGGGACGGTAGCGCCGCGAACTTCTGCAGCGAGGTGGTGGCCGACGACGTGGTCGGACACGAATGGGCACACGCGTACACCGAGACCCTGAACCCGCTCGTCTACCTTTGGCAGCCGGGCGCCCTGAACGAGTCCTACTCGGACATCTGGGGCGAGACCATCGACCGGTTGAACGGGGCCGGAAGCGACTTCCCCGACGCGGAGCGAACGGCGGGTGCGTGCAGCATCTTCATGTCGTCGACGCACCCGGCGGAGATCGTGGTCTCCGCCCCGGCCTCGATCGCCGGTACCTACGTCGCCGGTCCCGCGGTGTTCGGCCCGGTGCTCGACGCGAGCGGGGTCGGCGGCCAACTCGCCGCGGCTTCGGACGCGGCCGATGTGACGACCGACGCCTGCGATCCGCTGGCCGACCCGGCTGCCCTTTCGGGTCGCGTCGCGCTCGTCGATCGCGGCGGCTGCACGTTCGCCTCGAAGGTGAAGCGCGCACAGGATGCCGGCGCGATCGCGGTCGTCGTCGCCGATAACGATCCCGCCACCGTGCCCGGTACCGCCATGGGCGGCAGCGATCCGACGATCGTCATCCCCGCGGTCCTCGTCGCGAAGGCGACCGGGGAATCGCTGCGCGCTGCACTCGCCGCGGGCGTGAGCATCGTGCTGCGACGCGACCCGAGCGACTGGTCGTTCCGCTGGCTCGTCGGCGAGGATGCGAGCGGCCTCGGCGGAGCCTTTCGCGACATGTGGAATCCGGCCTGTGCGGGTGACCCCGGCCGGCTGGGCGATGCGAGCTACTGGTGCTCCACCGCGGACGGCGGCGGCGTGCACACCAACTCCGGGGTGCCCAACCACGGCTTCGCGCTGGTCGTCGACGGCGGCACCTACGGCGGTCGCACCGTGCCGGCGCTCGGACTCGTGAAGGCGGTGGCCATCCACGGTCGGGCGCAGGCCGTCTACGAGACGGTCCTGAGCGATTTCACCGACCATGCCGACGCCCTGGAAGCGGCTTGCGATGACCTCGTCGGTGCCGCACTTCCCGGGCTCGGCACCGGGGACATCCCTCCGCCGTCGGTCGAGGTCGTTACCGCCGAGGACTGCGCCGCGATCGCCGAGATGGAACTCGCGGTCGAGATGCGCTCGGACCCGGTCGAGCGCTGCGGCTTCGATCGGTTGCTCGCACCGGACGCGCCGGCGACCTGCGCCGGAACCGGCGTTGCGCCGACCGCGATCGCCGACTGGGACTTCGAGAGCGGGGCCGTCGGCTGGACCTTTGCCGACGACGGCATCTTTTCCGGGTGGCCTGGTCTCTCCTGGAGCGTGTCGACCGGCCTGCCCGGTGGCCGCACCGGCACGGCTCTCTTCGCGACCGACCCTCCGGGCGGCGATTGCCAGCGTGGCGCCGGCGACTGGTCGGGCGTGATGACCGCGACGAGTCCGCCGATCGAGATTCCCGCCGGTGTTCTCGCGATGCCGCGGGTCGACTTCGAGCACTGGGTCGCGACCCAGGCCGGCCGCGACGGCGGCCAAGTCGCGATCAGCGTAAACGACGGACCCTTCGCACCCGTGCCCGGCTCGGCGTTCCTGTTCAACCCGTACAACACGACGCTCGCGAAGGGGAACGCGCTCCCGTTCAACGACTCGCCGCTCGCCGGCCTGCCGGCCTTCAGCGGTACCGACTCCGGCAGCTTGTCGGGAAGCTGGGGCCTTTCGCGCGTCGATCTGGGACTGCTCGGCGTGAAGCCGGGGGACAGTGTGCGCCTGCGCTTCTCGATGGGCCTCGACGGTTGCGGCGGAGTCGTCGGCTGGTGGATCGACGACCTCTCGGTCCGGGCCTGCGAGTCGGTCGGCGCGGGGGCGATCGCAATCGAACAGGCGACGCTCTCGCCGGGGTCGATCGCGGGCCGCGGCTCGGTCTCGCTCAAGGCGACGATCGCGACCGGCACCACCGCGAGCGACATCGTCGATGCGTCGACCGCCTATCGCTTCGACCTCGCCTCGGGAGGCGGTGCGTTCTCGGAGTCTCTCGGCGTGCTCGCGTCCGAGTGCAAGGGTAACCGCTCCGGCAATCGCGTCACGTGCCGCAGTGCCGACCGGCGGGTGCGCGCGGTCTTCTCCGACACCCGCAACCCCGGCGAGTGGCGGCTCTCGCTCGTGCTGAAGGGGCTCGCCTTCGCCTCGACTCCGCCGTCGCCGGTGTCGCTCGCCGTGACGCGTTCCGGGCGATCCTGGACCGGGCTCGCTTCCGCCTGTTCCGCTTCGCCGACCGGCAAGCTGCTCTGCAAGGGCTGAGGCCCGGCTCGTCGTCGGTGATCCTGTCGACCGCGCTCCCGTGTCGGCGGGTGCGCGCCCCTTTCTCGTCGGGTGCCGCCGCCGTTGACGCCTCGTCGCTTCCCCCGCTAGGACGACGGGTGTCATGTCCCAGCCCGACTCAAGGGCCCTGCGCGGTCGCGCCGCAGTGGTCGGCTTCGCGGAAGCCACCCCGACCAAGACTCCCGAAGGCCGCACCCCGCTCCAACTCGTCGCCGACGTTTCGATCGAGGCGCTTGCCGACGCGGGCCTGGCACCCGCCGACGTCGACGGGCTCGTCGTCTGTCCGGCGATGATGCAGTACTCGATGCTCTGGCCTTCGGTCGTCGCCGAGCACCTGGGGCTGGCACCCGGCTACTTCGACCTCGTCGACCTGGGCGGGGCCTCGGCCTGCGCGATGGTCGCGCGCGCAGCGACGGCGGTCGCGACGGGTCGCGCGACGACCGTGCTGTGCGTGAGCGGCGATACCTGGGATCCCAAGGGCATGTACCTGAAGCCCCCGCCGCTCGTGAGCCCGCTGCGCGACTTCACGATCCCCTACGGCGCAGCCGGCGCGAACGCCGACTACGCGATGGCCGCGCGGCTCCACATGGCTCGCTACGGCACGACCGCGCGCCAGTTCGCGAAGATCGTCGCCGACCAGCGCACGAGCGCGCAGCGCAATCCAATCGCGCTCTTCCATGGCAAGCCGGCGACGATCGAGGACGTGCTCGCCTCCCCGATGGTCGCCGACCCGCTGCACCTGCTCGAGATCGTCATGCCGTGCAGCGGCGCGGAGGCGGTCGTCGTGACGACGCCCGAGCGTGCGCGCGACCTGCGCCGGTCGCCCGCCTTCGTGCTGGGGTTTGGCGAGCACCTCGACCCCGACCCGTTCCAGCGCGAGGATTTCCTCGTCACGCCGGTCGTCGAGTCGGCGCGCCGGGCTTTCGCCATGGCCGGGGTGAAGCCCGCCGAGGTCGGCTTCGCGGAGATCTACGATTGCTACACGAGCGCCGTCCTGATCGAGGTCGAGGACGCGGGCTTCTGTGCCAAGGGCGAGGGCGGTCCGTTTCTCGAGGCGCACGACCTCAGCTTCGCCGGGGACTTCCCGCTCAACACCCACGGCGGCATGCTCTCGTTCGGCCAGCCCGGGCTGGGCGGCGGCATGACGCTGGTCGTCGAGGCCGCGCGCCAGGTCATGCGTCGCGCGGGCGAGCGGCAGGTGCGCCGTCCCGATCTCGGCTTCGTGCACGGCAACGGCGGCACCTTCACCGAGGAGTGCTCGCTCGTGCTGGGAGATGCGCGGTGAGCAATTCGCCGAGTGATCCGGGGAGCGGTGACGCGCCGCCGGCGCCGCCATCGTTTCCGCGCCCGCTGCCGCAGACCGAGGGCGACGCAGCACCCTTCTGGCAGGCGCTCGCGCGCGGCGTGGTCGAACTGCAGCGCTGCGACGCGTGTCGACGGCACGTGTTCCCGCCGCGCCCTTTTTGCCCCCACTGTCACGCGCGCGGGTTGTCCTGGGAGGCCGTGGAGTCGCGCAGTCGGCTGCTCACCTGGAGCATCGTGCACCGCCCGACGCACCCGTGGTTCTTCGGCCAGGCACCCTATGTCTACGCGTTGGTCGAATTGCCCTGTGGCGTCCGCCTGCCGACGCGACTGGTGGACGTGCCGCACGAGCACCTCGCGGTCGGACTCGAGGTCGAGCCGCGCTTCGAGCGGGTCGACGAGAAGGTGACCCTGCTGCACTTCGGGCTAGGCACCCCCGCCTGAGCGGGCGCGAAGCCTCCGGCGGGTCCGTCCTCGTGTCGTCTCAGGGGGCGATGCCCGAAGGATCCGCGTAGTCGAGCAGGGCCGCCCGGTCTTCTTCGAGGACGAAGCCCGCGGCGACCGTCGCGTCGGTCGCCGCGCGATAGCGCTGCCCGTAGTCCGCACGTGACGAGTAGAGTTGGGCGAGACGCCCGGCTGGCAGCGGGCGCGTCGAACCGAGCAGGATGCAGAACAGGTCCGGGTTCGATCCGGGCTCGCCGGAGAGCACCGCCCGACGCCGTACAGTACGACACCGCCGCCGCGAACCTGGCTGCGGGCCGGGGCTACGTGCTCGACGTGGACGGCGCGATCTATCCGCCGCGCTACCCGCCGGGCTTCCCCCTGCTCATGGTCCTCGGAAGTCCGCTCACGGGAACCCCGGTCGGGTTCGGCATCCGGACGGTCCAGGTCCTGTCCGCCGCGAGCATTCTCGTGGCCGCGTTGCTCGCCTTTCGAGCCGCGGGCCCGTGGGCCGGCGCCGCGACCGCCTCGATTCTCGCCGTGTCGGGCACCCACGTCGAGTATTCGTGGTTCGTCATGTCCGACGTTCCCTCGGCTGGGCTGTGTGCGCTGGTCGGTGCGTGGGGGCTCGGTGCGCAGCGTAGGGGCTCATCCCGGCTGGAGGCGCTCGCGCTCGGTTTCGCGGCGGCCGCCCTGGCCCTCGTGCGCACGAGCAACGTCGTGATCCTGCTTCCCCTGCTGCTGGTCGCCCTGGCGGAGCCGAAGACGAGGCGCGATTTCCGGTGGATCGCGTCCCTCTGCGCGGGCATGGCGATCGGCCTCGCGCTCGTGCCGCTGGACCGGTGGTGGCGGTTCGGGTCGCCGTTCGAGGACGGGTACACCTTCTGGGTCGGGGACAAGGTCCACTCGTACAGCTTGACTCGGTACAACTACTTCGCCCCGTCCCGACACCCCAAACTCGGTGGCCCCGCAAACCTGCCTCGCTACCTCGCGGTGCTGGCTGGCGACGGCCCGCTCTGGGCCTGGCCGGTAGGCATCCTGCTCGCGGTCGGGCTCGCCACCTCGATCGGCTCCCGCGACGACGACACGCGTCGACTCGGTCGTTTTACGGCTGCACTCCTCGTCGCCGTGCTCGCATTCTTCGGGGCCTACTACTGGCAGTCCGAGCGCTTCCTGCTGCCGGCCGTGCCTTTCGCCGCCGCGGTCGCCGGCATTCCGATCGGGCTCGCCTCGCCCCGTTGGGCGAGGCCGGCGGGGCTCGCGCTCCTTGCGCTCTCCGTCACACTCTCGCTCGCAACGTATGGCCCCTGGCTCGATGCTGCCCGTCTCCACCGGCGCACATCGACAGCGGGGATGCTCGCGGCCGTCGACCGCGTCGCACCACGAGACGCGGTCGTCTTCGCGCCGGGAAATCCGTTTCTCGTCGACCGGATGCTCCGCATGCCCGCGCACGACCTCGCCGGGCCGACGATCTCCGACCGCCGCTTCGTCGCGCTCGGCGCGAGCTGGTTTCAGGTGGAGACCCACCCCTCGTGGCGGGCCGAGATCCTTCCGACGCACCTGCGCCCGTCGAAGGGCTGGATGCTCGGCACGCTCCGGCGGCCCGAGGACCGTGCAGCGACGGCCGCGAGCATCGCATCCGCCCTCGACTCCGGCCGGCCGGCCGTCCTCGCGGAGCCCGACATGCAGCGCCTCTGGACCGGTCTGCGTGGCGGGCGCCCTGCGCCGGAGCTCGCGGGCTTCGACTACCGTGAGGTCGCGAGGTCACCCGGGTTCGCCGTGTACGCGGTGACGCGCGCGCAGGTGGGTGGCGTCGCCGCCCCGGCGGCACCGGGTCCGCACTGAGGTCGCCGGTCCGCGTCGGTCTCCCCCCGCGGCCGGCGTCCGCGACTTGCTACCGCCCGGTAGCGCGTGCGCGACTCACCCCCGGTGCGCACCCGTGCCCCGTCACCGGGGAGGACGATCGTGGGAGTGACCTGGCACCGCAATGCCTTCGTCGACGACGCGAAGGCGACCGTCAGTGTGCGCGCGAAGGCCTTCAACTACGGGCTCGGCTGCTTCGGCGGGATCCGAGCCTACTGGGACGAGGTCCAGGGCGAGCTTTTCGTGTTCCGCCTGCGCGACCACGTCGAGCGGCTCGTCGAGTCGGCGCGCATCCGACAACGCGATTCCGGCGCGTGCGAAGCCGACCGGCGCCTACCTGAACTCCGCGCTCGCGCGCGCCGAGGCGAAGCGCAACGGCTTCGACTGCTCTGCGCCGTCGACCGTCGGCTAGAGCCGGGAGGCCCGCGGGTCGCATGGCTCGTCGCGACGGCGATTCTCCTGTTTCTCCTCTCGACCGTGCTCTTCGCCTCGATCGTCGGTGTGGGGTGGACCGTGCTCGCCGGCACGCGGTCGGTGCGACGGGCGACTGAAGGACCTCGGCCCGTCAGCCCTCGCTGCCGCCGCCGGGGGCCCGGTGCACCTCGGCCCATCGCACCGGCGACAGCAGCTGGTCGACCAAGCCGGTCGGGAATCCCGGCAGTCCGTCGAGCCCGACGCGTCCGTCGAACGGGCGGCCCGGGTCGTGGAAGGTTCCGAAGAGCCGATCCCAGAGGATCAGCACGGCCCCGTAGTTGGCGTTCGCGATACGCACGTCGTTGGCATGGTGCCAGCGGTGCAGCGTCGGGGTGCTGAAGATCCCGTCGAAGGCACTCGTGTCGAGATCGACGTTGCCGTGCTGGAGTTGTCCGTAGACGCTCGTGAAGATCGCGTAGGCGGCCAGCGCCGGGGCACCGATGCCGAGTGCGATCAGCGGCAGCGTCTGGCAGGCAATCAGCGCGAACAGGTCGACCGGGTGGAAGCGCGTCGCGTTCAGCCAGTAGAGTCGCGGTGCCGCGTGGTGCAGGGCGTGGACTCGCCAGACGAGGTCGCGCTCGTGGGAGACCTTGTGGAACAGCCAGTGACCGAGTTCGGCCACCAGGAGCGCGAGCGCCAACTGCGCGACCAGCGGCCAGGAGTTCGGCCATGAGCCACGGCCGGCCGGCCCCTGCCAGACCCGCAGGAGGACCGCGCCGACGAGGCCGAGCACCGGCTGCGCGAGCGAGTGCACGGTGGCGCCGGTCGCGAGATAGGCGACGTCGGCAGACACGTCGCGATGCGATCGATTCCAGTCTCGGCGAAAGGGCAGGAGGCGCTCGGCCGCGGCGACCGCGCTCCAGCCGATGAGGATCGCCAGGACGAGTCCCGCGCCTTCGCCGACGGGACCGTCGAGCCCGAGGCTGCGGGCGGGCCCCCCGCCCGCAGTCCAGGCGGCCCAGGCCGCGAGCGACGTCACGAAGCCGGGGAAGAAGGCCCGGCGCAGCAAGGCGCGCGCGTTCGTGGCGGGACTCCCGTCGCCCCGTTCAGGCCGCCTGCTTCGCCAGCAGGTCGCGGATCTCGGTGAGGAGTTTCTGGTCGGCCGTCGGCTCGGCCACCTTCTTTTCCGCGTCATTCTTCTCGTCGTTCAGGTCGGTCAGGCGGAAGCGGTTCGCCTGCTTGATGAGCAGGAAGATCGCGAAGGCGACGATCAGAAAGTCGACGACCGCCTGCAGGAACGAACCATAGGGAAGAACCGCCGCGCCGGCGCGCTTCGCCTCCTCGATGGTGTTGAAGCTGTTGCCGGAGAGGTTCAGGAAGAGGTTCGAGAAGTCGATCTTGCCAAGCAGGAGACCGAGCAGGGGCATCATGAGGTCCTGCACGAACGACGTCACGATCTTGCCGAATGCGGCGCCGATGATCACGCCGACGGCGAGATCGAGGACGTTGCCCTTCATCGCGAAATCCCGAAACTCCTTCATCATCGAACTCATGTGTTCCTGACCTCCCCGGGAGAGAACGCGGCCACCGCGGCGCGAGTCTTCGTGCCCCTTACCACGCCGTCGGACGCAGGCCCAACCGGGCCCCGGGCGGTGGGGTAGGCGGACCGAGAGAGGGCAGCCGTTCAGCCACGCGGGGCAGGGGCCCCGGTGGTGGCGGTACCCGCTCCCGCCCGGGGCACGGTGGTTGATCGGGAGACCGGGAGCCTACTGCGTCGAGATCGCAGGTGCCGGAGTCGGAGCGGGTGTCATCGGCCCTAGCACAAGCAGGTGTAGTAGTAGCAGTATTCTTCGGCGGCATAATCATACGTTTCGTAGTAGATATCTAAGCAAGCCTGGACACAGCAACTAGTACAGCTACTTGGGCAGGGTGTAGGTGTCGGCGTCGCGGGTGCAGTTGTCGGCGCCGCGCTGGTCGGGGACTCCAGGGAAGCGAGGGCCATCGGTGTCCCGCCGGCATCATCCAGTATGTCAATATCGCCGAGTCCGTAGTTTTCGTGGTAGTCGTTACAGATCTCGAGCAGGCCGTGGCGGGCGGCATCGCAGATCAACCCTCGGTACTTCTTCGGCCCGGGTTGCATGATTGTGGTGACGCGGGCCTCGTAGAGGCACGCGCGGTGCGCGGCATTGACCTTTCGGTTGCAGGCAGCGTGGGCTTTGCCGCCCTTGTGGCGATCTTGGCACTGCCGCAGGCCGTCGATCCTGTTGGCCATGCAGGCCTTTCGATTTTGAAGAACCTGGCCCCTGTCCTCCAGCAATTCGGGGGCCATCGCGGTGAAGTCGAGGGTGCAGGTCTCTATCGCGTAGTCGTAAAGGCGCGGATTGAAACCCGAACTCCTGCAGGCTTCGGCGGTCAGCCTGGGGTGCGCCGTCTGCGCGGTAGTCAACCCGAGCGGCACGGCCGACGCGACGCTCACCGTCAGCAGTACACCGAGGGCCGAAAGCATTGCTGGAAGCTTCATCTCTTCTCCTCTTACGGCGGGTCGATAGTCTGCCCTCGATGGTCGTGTCGACTCGTCGGAAGCTTCGGCTCTTCACCAAAGCTTCCCGATGGACCCGCGAATCGATGCGTTGAAAGATATGTCATAGGCGCATGCGGGGCTCGTGGTCAAGACGGCACGTTGCCCTGCCTGTCCCGGGCCATCCCTGCGCACCGCAGCCGTTGCGCTGAGAAGCCCGGATCGCGGGTCCTCACCCGGACGGCTAAGCCCGGGGCGTGCGCACCCGGATGCTGTCCCTGCTGCCCGCCTTCCTGGTCGCGGCCTGCGTGCCGGTCGCGCACCGGTCGGCGCACCTCCAGCACGTTGTGCTCGTCGAGTTGGCGCACGATGCCGACGTGCCGCTCATGCGCGCGGACACCGAGCGGATTCTGCCGACGATTCCGACCGTGCGGCGCTGGGTGTGCGGTGCCCCGGTGGAGACGGGCCGGCCGCAGGTCAGCCGGGATTACGACCTGGGCATCCTCGTGGAGTTCGACTCGGTCGACGATTACCGGGCCTTCCTCGAAGACCCCGCGCACCAGGCTCTGGTACGCACCTGGCGGCCGCGCTGGAAGCGCGCGACGATCGTCGACTTCGCGCCCTGAACCCGCCTCGCCGGTTCGCCCGCGATTCCCGCGTCAGGGCGCGAGCTCGACCGTGTTGCTCGTCGAGGTCTCGCCGCCCACGGTGCGGATCGCGATCGGGGCGCAGCGTCCGTCGGTGACGAGTCCGGTCGCGTGGTTGTCGCGCGCACCGAGGAAGCGGAAGCACCAGTCGGTCTTCGTGATCACGTCGCCGGTCATCGTGTTGTCGTGCGGCCAGGTCCAGGCGCCCGACTGCAGGTAGGCCTGGAAGACGTAGCCGTCGCCCTTCAACTGGTTGTCCTCGAAGACGTTGCGCGCCGAGTCGCCGCGCAGCTGGAGGGACGTGTCGCGCACCTCGTTGCCGACGAAGCGATTGTCGCTCGAGTGCTTCACGTAGATCGCCGCCATGCTGCCGTGGTGGACCACGTTGCCCACGACCAGGTTGCGATGGCTCGACAGCAGGTAGAGGTTCTCGCGCTTGTTGTAGCGGATCTCGTTGCCGACGATCTCGTTGCCCGACGAACCCGTGCCGAAGTGCATGCCCTCGTCGCGGTTGTCGCGGACCAGATTGCCCTCGAAGCGATTGCCGGAAGAGGCGCCGGCGATGTCCACACCGTACTTGTTCAGGAAGGACTCGTTGCCGAGGATCCGGTTGCCCGAGCCGCCGTTCACGCGGATGCCGCGCCGAAACAGCGTCATGCGGCAGTTGCGCACCGTCGCGCCCACCGCTCCGTCGAGGTTGATCCCGTACTTGGCGTTGGAGAGGTTGCTCCCGGTCAGCAGGTGGCCGGCGCAGTCGAGGGACACGCCCGAGAGGACCTTGAGCCCGACCCCGGCGCACACGCCCAGGTCCGCATCCAGGGTGGTCGAGGAGGCGACGGTGTCGCCGCACCGGCACTTCACCGCTCCGCCGCAGGTGGCGGCCCCGGCGGGGGAGGCCGCCGCGAGCGCAAACCCGAAGGCGAGGGCGGTGGCCATGGCTCGAAGGTTGGATGGCTTCATGGGTGTCTCCCCGCGCGGCGCGTGGGACGCCTCGCTCTCGGGATCCTGACGGAGCGACCGAGCAGTCGCAATCGGGATTTTCCCGGTCGGCCGGCTGGCGCTTGAGCCGGCCGGCCGGTTTTGGGAGAGAAGAGACGCCCCGACCGCAAGACTCCTCATGCCGACCAAGTACCTCCACCTCGACGACCGGACGGCGATCCACTACGCCCACGCCGGCGCGACGACGCTGCCCGGTACGCCGCCGCGCCTCGACCGGGGCGCGACCCTGGTCTTCCTGCACGGCGAGGGCGGCAGCGCGGCTCTCTGGCGTCGCGCGGTCGTGGACTTCGGCGCCGACCACAGTCCGCTCGCGATCGACCTCCCGGGGCACGGGCGTTCGAGCGGGCTCGAAGGGCCGGCGACGGTCGAGGCGGCGGCCGCGTTGCTCGCTCGCGTGCTCGAGGGCCTCGCGGCCCCGCCGGCGATCCTCGTCGGTCACGGCTTCGGCGGGCACATCGCGCTCGCGACCGCCGTCCTGCACCCCACCCGCGTGCGCGCGGTTGCGACCATCGGCACCGCCGCGGTACCGGCGGTTCCCGACGCGGCCGTCGCGCAACTGCGCGACGTCGTCCGCGGCCGGATCGGGCAGCAGTTCGACACGCCCTTCTTCGGGCCGACGCCCGACCTGGCGGTGATGCGCGAGTTCTGGGGCGAGATGGTGAAGACCGACCCCAAGGTCCGGCTCGGCGACGTGCTCGCCTACCGCGCGAGCGACCTGCGTCCGCTGCTCCCGCGGATCGGCCGGCCGGTCGTGGTCATCAACGGCGACGGCGACCGGCTCTGCCCCGTCGAGAGCGCCCGCGAACTCGCGGCGGCGATTCCCGGCGCGCGCCTGCACGTCGTCGAGGGTGCGGGCCACGTCGCCTGGCTCGAGAAGCCCGAGGCGGTCGCGTCGGTCATCGGTGAGATGGTCGCCGCATGAGCCTGCGCAACGAGATCGCGATCGTCGGCGCGTTCGAGCACCCGCGACGCTGGGCGCCCGACAAGACCGCGTACCAGATCGCGGCGGAGTCGGCGCGCGGGGCCCTCGAGGACGCCGGCGTCGGGCCGGCGGACGTCGACGGCTACGCGACCTCGGGGGTGGGGCCGATCGGCGCCCTCTCGATGTGCCACCACCTCGACCTGAAGCCCGACTGGATCGACTCGACGGCGATCGGCGGTTCGTCCTTCGTGGCGCAGGTCGCCAACGCCGGCGCCGCGATCCGCGCCGGGCTCTGCACGACGGTGCTGGTCACCTACGGCAGCACGGCCGCCTCGGAGCGCTTCGCGATCGGCACCGGCGGCGGCTTCACGATGGACCCTCCCGACCAGTTCGACGCGCCCTACGGGCCGACGATCGTCGGGGCCTACGCGATGGCGGCGCAGCGCCACATGCACCAGTACGGCACGACGAGCGAGCAGCTGGCCGGGATCGCGGTCACCATGCGGCGCCACGCCGGCCTGAACCCCGACGCCAAGTACCGCGACCCGATCACCGTGGACGACGTGCTCGCCTCGCGGATGATCTCGTCGCCGCTCCACCTGCTGGACTGCTGCGTGATCTCCGACGGCGGCGGTGCGCTCGTGGTAACCTCGGCGGAGCGCGCCCGGGACCTGCGCCGGAAGCCCGTCCTGCTGCTCGGCGCCGGCATCGCGAACCGCCACCCCGGCATCGGCCGGCGCGACATCCTCGACATCGCGGCGCGGCAGTCGGGCGCGCGGGCCTTCGAGCGCGCGCAGGTCTCGCGCGACGACGTCGACCTCTGCATGATCTACGACTCGTTCACGATCACGGTGCTGCTGACACTCGAGAACCTGGGCTTCTGCGCGCCCGGCGAGGGCGGCGCCTTCGTCGGCGACGGCCGGATCGGGCTCGGCGGGGCGCTGCCGGTGAATCTCGACGGCGGCGGGCTCTCCTCGAACCACCCCGGGATGCGGGGCATCTTCCTCGTCGTCGAGGCCGTGCGGCAGTTGCGTGGCGAGGCCGGCCCGCGCCAGGTGGCCGGTGCGAAGATCGCCCTCTGTCACGGCACCGGCGGCTTCCTCGGCATCCGGCACAGCGGGGCCACCCTGCTGCTCGCCGGGGCTTGAGCGCGGCCGGCGCGCAGGGCGGAACGGACCATGTCGAACCAGGCTGCGGCGAAGAAACCGATCCCCCGGATCGACGAGGAGTCGAAGGGCTACTGGGAGGCCTGCCGTCGGCACGAACTGCGCATTCAGCAGTGCCTCGGCTGCGGCACGTTGCGCCACCACCCGCGCGCGGTCTGCCCGAAGTGCCTGTCGAGCGAGGTCGAGTGGGTGCTCTCCTCGGGGCGCGGCGTCGTCTATACCTTCACGGTCACCCACCAGAACCAGATGCCGGGCTTCCGCGAGGACCTGCCCTACGTGCTCGCCTACGTCGAACTCGAAGAGGGCATCATGCTGCTCACGAACGTCGTCGGCTGTCCGCCCGCGGAGGTTCGCATCGGACTCCCGGTCGAGGTCGTCTTCGAGGACGTCGGCGACGACGTCGCCATCCCGCGCTTCCGTCCGCGCGGCGCCGGTGTGATCGCGTGAGGAAGGCCGCGTGATCCTCGACCTGCACCTCCACTCGGAAGCCTCCGACGACAGCCGCGCGCCGGTCGAGGCCTACCTGAAGATCCTCGCCCGCAAGCACGCCGAGCGTCCGCTCGACGGCTTCGTGCTCACCGAGCATCGCCACTTCGACCCCGACGCCGATTACCGTCGCCTCGAGGACGCCTACGGGCTGCGCATCCTGCGCGGCGCCGAGGTCGAGACCGAGTACGGGCACGTCCTGCTCTACGGCGTGAACCGCGACATGCTGCGCCGCTTTGATTTTGCGGACGTCCGCCTGCCGGCCCAGGAGGTCATTCGCGAGGTCGAGCGCATGGGCGGCATCGCCTGCCCCTGCCATCCCGGACGCGTCAACGTGGGTCTCTGCGCCCACTACGAAACGCGTCCGCCGCTCGAAGGCGTGATTGCCGTCGAGGCGCTCAACGGCGGCAGCAAGCAGGCCGAGAACGACCGGGTGCAGCACCTCATGCGGGATCACGGCTATGCGGGTTTCGGCGGCAGCGACTCGCACCTGGTGAGCTTCATCGGCGTCTGCGCCACCGAGTTCGAGGACACGATCCGCGACGAAGACGACCTCGTGACGGCGCTCAAGCGAGGCCGCTGCCGCGCGGTCGACTTCCGTCAGCGCCGCGCCGCGCCGGACGGCGGCGCTTCGGGGCGGGCGTGAGCGACCTGCGCCACCGTGCCGCGCGGGCGAAGCTGCGGCGCGTTGCTCAGCCGCGATCGAGCATCGTCGGGTCGAGCACCGTGGGCGGGCCGATGCCGCCCGCACCCGGACGTGCCGGGCAACCGGTCAGCTCGAGGGCCAGGATCACCAGCAGCGCCACGAGTGCCGCGGCACCTCGTCGGCCGACGTTCCCCGGGGCTCGGTGCGCGGGCCGGACGCAATGGACGATCGTGGAAGGCACCGGACCCTCCTTAGCCAGCCCCCTTGTCGTCGGCAATCGCATGCACGGCGGTGAAGCAGCACTCGTATGAATGACGCGAACGACGCGACGCCGGACCGCGGCACGACGGCGAGCGAGCCGGAGTCCGAGGCCGCGCTCGGGTCCGCGGCCTCGCCGGGTTCCGAGGTGGTGCGGGGGAGCGGTGGCGCCGCGGGGCGCAAGCCGCGGCGGCATCGCAAGGCCTCGTCGCCCGCGCGTTCGCGGCTGGAGTACCAGGGACTTTCGGCCCTGCTCGGCTGGATCCGCAGCGTGCCGGTGGAGCGCGCGGCGCGGCGGATGGCGGCGCTCGTCGGCGCCGGCTACTGGCTGTCGCCGCGCCTGCGCCGGATCGGCACGGGCAATCTGCAGCGGGCTTTTCCCGACCGCGACGACGCGTGGCGCAAGGCGACGCTGCAGGAAGTCTTCCGCAACCTCGGACGCATGGCGGCCGAAGTCGCCTGGTTCGAGGACCTGCGGCCGGGCAATATCCGCGAGCGGGTCCATTTCCTCTCGGACGAGGACGAGCGCACCTGGCGCGGGTACGCGGCGTCGGGGCGCCCGGGCATCCTGGTGAGCGGCCACTTCGGCAACTGGGAGCTCCTCGCCCAGGCGGCCGGCCTGATCGGCACGCCGATCCACATCGTGCACCGACCGCTGCGCAATCCGCTCGTCGACGACCTTCTCAATCGCGTGCGCTCGCGCGCCGGGACCGACGTCATCTACAAGCACGCGGCGGCCCGCGAGATCCTCCGCCTGCTCCAGCGCGGTGAGACGATCGCGATTCCGATCGACCAGCACGCGCCTGGAGCCCAGGGGGTACCGGTGCCGTTCTTCGGGCGCCCGGCCAGCACCACGCTGGGGCCGGCGCGCTTCGCGGCGCGACAGCGCATTCCGCTCATGATGGCGGTGCTGGTGCGCCGGGGGACGACGCTCCAGCACGACGTCCGCTTGTGTCCGCCGATCGATCCGCCGTCCGGGCGCGACGAGGCGGCGCTCGTCGAGACCATGGCGCGGGTGAATCTCGCCTTCGAGGGAATCGTGCGCGAGCACCCCGAGCAGTGGCTCTGGGTCCACCGTCGCTGGCGCCTCGACTGACCGCGGCTTGCAGCGGCGGGCCTCGGGGCGATAGGGTCCGATGCGGGGGGAAAGGAGCGATCATGGGCGACGACGCACGCCCGAAGAGGATCCGCGGCATCGCGGCGAAGACCCGGCTTCAGGAAGCCGCCGAGGCGGCTGCGCGAGCCGGTGGGGAGCTTCTTCGCGCCCGGTCCGAATCCGTCGGGAGGCCGCTCGAGGGTCCGCAGGATGGCGCGCGCGTCGCGCTGCGGGCTGCTCTCGCCGACGCCCAGGCCCGCCTGCGCGCCGCCGAGGAGCGACATGCGCGAGTGCTCGCGAGGATCTCCGCGAAATGGGAGAAGGAGCGCTCGGCGCTGGAGATGCAGATGACGAGCCTGGTGCAGGAGATCGGCGCGGCGAAGCACATCGTGGAGCGCGCGGACGAGCTCGAGCACGAGCTCGCGCAAGCGCGCGAGGCGCTCGCCGGCCGCGCGGCGGCGGCGATCGCCTGGGCGGCCGAGCGCGATCAGATGCTCGCCGCGATCGAGCGACTGAGCGCCGGGGTGGCGTTGGCCGAGTCGGCTCCGGCCGGGCCGCAGGCGGCGATCGCGGAGGAGCCGGTACGACGTGCGGCGGTCGCCGGTGGAGCGTGAGGCGATGACCGGAGACGACGACGACAAGAGCGGCACCGCACACCCGACGAAGGAGCGCATCCTCCAGGCCGCGGAGGAGGTCTTCGCCGAACGCGGCTTCGAGGGCGCCTCGACCCGTGAGATTGCAGCGAAGGCCCAGGTCAACATCTCGAGCCTCCACTACCACTGGGCCTCGAAGGACGCGCTCTACATCGCGATCGTCGCGCGCGTGCTCGATTCCCTGCGCGAGCGCGTCCGCCAGAGCTTCATCGCCGACGCCGAGGGCTTCGACGCCCGGCAGTTGATCGAGCGCGCGCTGGGCGGCGTCTTCGACTTCTTCGCCGACAACCCGCGTGCCGCGCGCCTGCTGCTGCGACGGATCGTCGACTTCGGCGGTCCGGCCGGGGCGGAGTCCAAGGACGCGCTCGGTCCGAGCTGGCGCCTGTTCCGCGACTGGACCCGGGACTTCACCCACGGCGTGCTCACCGACGAGGACATGAACTTCCTGATCCTCGCCGTCCAGAGCCTCCTCCTCATGACGACGCTCGAAAGCCCCTACGTGTCGGCGCTCCGCGGCGGCGGACTCGAGAAGCCGGAGGTTCGCGCCGCGCTGCGCCGGCGGCTGCTCGGGCTGGTCGAGCGCATGGTCGTCGTGCAATAGGCTTTTTCGTCCAGGCCCACCCTCTCGAATCCCGTGCGACCGGCGGGGCGGGGGCGACGCTCCGCCCGCCCGTCGTTCTCGCCGTCGGCCATCCCCTCCCGAGGTCCCGACGATGAAAGCCTTCCTCACCGCCTCCTTCGACGCCCCATCGCTCGCGCGACTCGAGCGCATCATGCCGGTTCATGTCGAGGACTGGCGGGTCACGAAGAGCCTGTTCTTCGACGGAGCGGAATTCGCACGCCGCATTCGGGAGGAGGGGTGCGACGTCGTGATCGTGGAGGCGGATCTGGTGCACCGGGAGGTCATCGAGGGCACCGAACCCCGGATGATCGGCGTGTGCCGCGGCGACCCCCTGAACATCGACGTGGCGCTCGCGACCGAGCGCGGTATCCCGGTCTTCCATACGCCTGCCCGCAACGCCGACGCGGTGGCCGACCTGACGCTGTGCTTCATGCTCGCGATCGCCCGTCACGTCCGCCAGGCGGTCGACTTCGTCCGCGGCAAGGACACGCCCTGGTCGGGCACGGGCGATTACCTGAAGATGTACGAGGCGATGCACGGTGTGGAACTCGGCGGCCGCACCGTGGGTATCGTCGGTTTCGGTGCGATCGGCCGACGGGTCGCCAGGCGCGTGCAGGCCTTCGGGTCGGACGTCGTGGCCTTCGACCCGCATCTCCCCGACTCGGTCTTCACCGAGGCCGGTGTGCGCCGCGAGACGCTCGACGGCGTCATGGCGGCGGCCGACTTCCTGACCGTCCACGTTCCCGACGTGCCCGAGACGCGCGGCCTCATCGGGGCGAAGCAGATCGCGCTGCTCAAGCCCGGGGCCTACTTCGTCAACACCGCACGCGCCGCAGCCGTCGCGGAGGAGCCGCTCTACGAGGCCCTCACCTCCGGCCGGATCCGAGCCGCCGCGTTCGACGTGATGTGGAACGAGCCGGTCCAGCCCGATGACCGCTTCGTCAAGCTCGACAACGTCATCGTGACGCCGCACATCGGCGGCGCGACTTTCGACGTCATCGCGCACCAGGGCCAGATGGTGTGCGATTCGATCGAGGCATGGCTCGCCGGCCGCCGCCCGCCCTGGATCGCCAACCCCGCCGTCTTCCGCGGCACGACAGGATGAGACCCGCTCCCACCCCGGCGTGCGTCCACTCGGCTCCGGGGCCGTTCGCCGGCGCCCCCGCATGATCGAGGTCTCGCATCTCACCCGGTCGTTCGGCGAACTGAAGGCCGTCGACGACGTATCGTTCTCGGTCGCCGCCGGCGAGTGCGTCGGATTCCTCGGGCCCAACGGCGCCGGCAAGACGACGACGATGCGCACGATCGCCGGCATCTTCCCGCCGACATCGGGGACGGTGAAGGTCGCGGGCCACGATGTCGTCCGCGAATCCGACGCCGCGCGCCGCCGGCTCGGATACTTTCCGGAGCACGCGCCGTTCTACCCGGAACTCGCCGTCGAGGAGTATCTCGCGTTCGTCGCGCGGGCGAAGCGGCTGCCGCGCGCGGCGCGCGCGGACGCGGTCAGGCGGGCGCTCGCCGCCTGCGACCTCGGCGGCGTCCGCCGCCGGCTGGTCGGTGCGCTCAGCAAGGGTTTCCGCCAGCGCGTCGGGCTCGCCCAGGCGTTGCTCGGCGACCCCGAGGTGCTGGTTCTCGACGAGCCGACCTCGGGGCTCGACCCGGCGCAGAAGCGCGAGATCACCGACCTCGTGCGGAGCCTGCGCGGTCGCTGCACGGTCCTGTTCTCGAGCCACATCCTGCCGGAGGTGGCGCAGGTGGCGCAGCGCGTGGTCATCATCGACCGCGGCCGGGTCGTCGCCGAGGATTCGGCCGCGGCGCTCGCGCACCGCGTCGGCGGGGCCGCGCTCCTCCGGGTGCGGGCGGACGCACCCGTCGGCGCGTTGCGCTCGGCGGTCGCCGATCTGCCGGGGGTCGAGGCGGCGACGGCCGAGGGCGACGTCTTGCTCGTCGAGGTCGCCGGCGACGAGGTGCGCGCCGTTGTTTCGCGCGCGATCACCGCGCGCGGCTGGACGATCCTGGAACTCGCCGGCGAGGCACCGTCGCTCGAGGAGGTCTTCCTGCGCCTGGTGGGAAGCGGCGTTCCGGGGGCCCCGCGCCACGGGAAGGTCGCCGACGTCGGACCGGACCGCGGGCGGGCGCCGTTCGCCGGCGCTCGCGGGGGCGGGCGTTGACCGCCGTCCTGCGCAAGGAACTCGCGAGCTACTTCAGTTCGCCGCTCGCCTGGGTCGTCATGGCGCTCTTTCTCGCGCTCTCGGGCTTCTACTTTTACACGAACCTGTCGTTCTTCCTGCTCAACGGCGGCTTCGACCTGGTGCGCGGGCTCTGGCAGTACCAGTTCGTCGACCTGCTGCAGCGCGGCTTCTTCCTGCTGCCACTGCTCACGATGCGCCTGTTCGCCGAGGAGCGCCGTCACGGCACCCTCGAACTGCTCTGGACCTATCCGCTGCGCGACTTCGAGATCGTGCTCGGCAAGTACCTGGCCGCACTGGTCGTGTTCTTGCTCATGCTGCTCGGCACCGCGATCCACCCGCTGCTGCTCCTGCCGGCGCACGCGCCGCTCGCCTGGGGGCCGATCCTCGCCGGCTACCTCGGCCTGTTCCTCGTCGGGGCGGCCTTTCTCGCATGCGGCACGCTGGTCTCGGCGCTCACCGACAGCCAGGTTCTCGCGGCCGCGGCGACCTATACCCTACTGCTCCTGTTCTGGGCGCTCACCTGGAACGAGTTCGCGGTCGGGGCCCCGGTTCTCTGGGTCCTGTCGGGGTTGTCGCTGTTCGACCGCTTCTACACTTTCGCGCGCGGCGGCGTGGACACGCGCGACGTGAGCTTTCTCCTGCTCTTCAGCGCGACCTTCCTCGCCTGGACGCTGCTCGTCCTCGGCGCGCGGCGCTGGCGGGGCGTGCGGTGAGCGTCGCTGCGCGCAACCGGATCGCGCTCGCGCTGTCGCTCGTCGCCGTGCTGTCGGCCGCGATCGCGGTGCAGTCCTTCGCCGAACTCTCCAATCGCCGGCTCGACCTCACGCCGGAGCGACGACTCTCGCTTTCGCCCTGGACCCTGCAGGTCCTCGACGACGTCCACGAGCCGCTGCGGGTCGAGTTCTTCCACCGGCGCGGCGACCGCCAGCGCGCCGTCGACCTTCTCGAGCTCATGCGCGATCACTGTCCGAAGCTGACCTTCGAACTCGTCGACCTCGACCGCCATCCGCAACGCGCCCACGACCACGGTGTGGACCACTACGACCGCGCCGTGCTCTTCTCGGGCGGGCGCGAGGTCGTCGTACCGGCCGCGAGCGAGGAGGTTCTGGCCGGCGCGATCGCGAAGCTCGTGCGGTCGTCGCCGCGCGCCGTCTATTTCCTGACCGGGCACCGCGAGCGCTCGATCCAGCCGGGCAAGGACGAAGACTACGGGCGGGTGGCCGGGCTGCTGCGCGACGAGGGTTACGAGGCGCGGACGCTCTCGCTGCTCGGCTCCGAGGCGGTGCCGGCCGATACCGCCGCGGTCGTCGTCGCGGGTCCCGAAGCCGATCTCGTCGAGGGCGAACTCGCGAAGCTCGGTGCCTTTCTCGACGGCGGCGGCGCCGTGCTCGTGCTCGTCGACCCGGTCGACCTGCCGCGCCTCGCCGCCTGGCTTGCGGCGCGCGGGCTGCGCCTGCGCGACGATGTCGTCGTCGACGGCGCGAACCGGGTCTACGGCAGCGACGGTACGAGCGTGGTCGTCCCGTTCTGGCGCGAGCACCAGGCGACGACCTCCCTCGACCTGCCCGCCGTCCTCGGCCGGGCGCGCTCGGTCGCGCTCCTCTCGGGCAAGGACGACGACCCGGAGAACGGAGCAGCGGTCCTCGGCCGCACCGCGCGCGAGAGCTTCGCGGCCACGGGCGCTGCGCGCAGCCGCTCCGGGGAGGTCGTGTTCGACGAGGCCCGCGACGAGCGCGGACCGGTGCCGGTGATGGCGGTTGTCCTGGTCGGACCCGATCGTGCGCGGCGCGGCCGCCTGCTCGCGATCGGCGATGCAGACTTTCCGAGCGATGCCTTCCTGCCGCTGCTCGGCAACAAGAACCTCTTCCTGCAGGCGATCGACTGGCTCGCCGAGGATCGCGCCGGCGCGGCGCGGTCGGTGGCCGAGACGACGAAACTCGGCCCGCTCTCGCCGGTCTTTCTCTCCGAGCGCCACCTGCGCGGCATCCTGTTCGCGACTGCGATCGCGGAGCCGCTGCTGCTGCTCGCGGCGGGTGCGGCGATCGTCGTCGCGCGACGCCGCAGGACCTGATCGCCGCCGATGGATCCGAATCGCCGCATCGCCCTCTCGCTCGCCGTAATCGCGCTTTCGGCCGCGGGGACCGCGCTCGCCTGGCGGCTCCGTCCACCGACGCCGCCGCCGCCGGCGGCCTCGAACGTCCCGGTCTTCGCCTTTTCGCCGGCGGAAGTCTCGGAGTTGCACATCGAGGCCGGGAGTCGCCGGCTCGCGGCGCGGCGCGACGCCGACGGCTGGCAGGTGAGCGAGGTCGCCGGACCGCCTGTCGAGTCGGCCGCGACGGACCCGGTGCCGCCGCCGGCCCGCGACGAGGTCGACGGGGTGCTCAACTCGCTCTTGCGCGAGATCGTCGGGCTTCCCGTAATAGACCGTTTTCCGCGTGCCGGGGCGGCGCTCGCCGGCTTCGGGCTCGAGACGCCGCGGACGACGATCGCGCTCGGGCTCGCCGGCGGGGCGACGCGCCGGCTCGAGGTCGGGGCCACGACGATCGCCGCCAACGCGATGTACGCGCGCGCGGCGCCCCCGGACGATGTCCTGGAGGTTGGGACGCTGCTGCTCACCACCATCGACTCGGCGCTGTTCCGGCTCCGCGGTCTCGCGCTGCGCGCGCCCGGTGCGACCGCGGGGAGGACGCCATGAGACTGCTCGGCGACTGGCTGCGCGACGTCGCGTCGCGCGAGGGCGGACGCGACGCCTTTGTGTCGTTTCCGCCGGGGCGCGCACCGCACGACCCGCGGCGCATGACCTACGCCGAGTGGGATCGCCGCAGCGACGCGCTCGCCGCCGGCCTCGCCTCCCTCGGGCTCGGGCGCGGCGACGTGCTGGCGCTGCTGCTCCCGCCGCGCCCGGAATACGCGCTCTGCTACCTGGCCGCGGCGAAGATCGGGGTGATCACGACCGGGATCAACCCTCGCTTCGGCGACGCCGAGATCGACTTCATCCTGCGCGACAGCGGGTCCCGGGTGCTGGTCGCCGTGGCCACGCACGGCGGGCGGGACCTCGGGTCGGCGGTGCGTCGGCTCGGGGCGCGCCTCCCGGCGCTCGGGCACGTCTTCGCGGTGGGCGAGGACGACGCCGGGGCCGCCTCCCGAGCCGCGCGCGATTGCCCACGCGATCCGCAGGTGCGGGTCCCGGCGACCGCACCCTTCGCCGAACTGGAAGCGCGCGCGGCGGGTGCACTTCCGCCGCGGCCGGACCTCTCGCCCGACGACGTCGCGGCGATCGTCTACACGAGCGGGACGACCGGCCGTCCCAAGGGGGCGGCCTTCACCTTCGCGGCGCTCGATTCGATCCGCGACCTGCGCGGCGAGATGCTGCAGCGCCACGGCGAGCGCAGCCTCGCGACCGGTACGCCGTTCTCCCACGTCGGCTTCATGTCGAAGATCGTCGCGAACGTCGCCGGGGCGCAGACCACCATCCTGCTCGACACCTTCAAGGCGCGCACGGTGCTCGAGACGATCGAGGCCGAGCGCGCGAGCTACGTGGGCGGCGTCCCCGCGCAATACAGCCTGCTCCTCATGGAACCGGAACTCGAGCGGTTCGACCTCTCCTCGCTGCGCGTCGGCGCGATCGGCGGGGCGCCGTTCACCCCGGAGCTCGTCCGCGCCATCCGCGAGCGCCTCGGCATCGCGCTGGTCACCCGCTACTCCTGCACCGAGACCGCGGTCGGCACCGGTTCGCGCCCGGACGACGACGAAGAGCGGCTGGCGACGACCGTCGGCAGACCGAGCGCGATCGTCGACCTGCGCATCGTGGACGACGAGCGCAGGCCGCTGCCCGCGGGAGAGGTCGGCGAGGTCGCGATCCGTTCGCCCGCGGTCATGCGCGGCTACTGGAACGACCCGGAGGCGACCGCGGCGGCGATCGACGCTGCGGGCTTCTACCACACCGGCGACCTCGG
>CAMBZJ010000037.1 GCA_945872365.1 Klebsiella pneumoniae | reverse complement strand
GTCGAGATCGATCACGCCCTTGGCGTAGCCCGGGCCGCAAGCGATCTTGTCCATGTAGACATCGGGGGCGTAGAGCAGGCTGCCGGCACCAGCCATCGCCATCACGGCGATCGAGCCGGGCATGTCCTTGGCGCAGAGCGTGGTGCCTTCCAGCGGATCGACCGCGATATGCACCTTCGGGCCCTGCTTGTTGCCGACCTTCTCGCCGATGAAGAGCATCGGCGCCTCGTCGCGCTCGCCCTCGCCGATGACCACTTCGCCGCGCATCGGCAGGGTGTCCATCTCCTTGCGCATCGCCTCGACGGCGACATGGTCGGAGTGGTGACGCTCGCCCTTGCCCATCGTCCGCGCGGATTCGATCGCGGCCGACTCGGCCACCCGCAGGAATTCCCTCGAAAGCTCGTCCTCGATCATGATCCGGTCTCCGCTGGCTGGCACGCCGCCCCGTGGGCCGCCCGCGATGGGGGCCGTGGAGCGGGAAGTTGCACGATCGGCCCGGGAGGTACAATGCCGGTGGCATGGATGCGAGCGAGGGCATGACCCGGTTCGAGTTCCGCGGGCTGCGGGTGGCGCACGACCCGGTCCCGGGTCCGATCACCGCGCTTGCGCTGGTGGTAAACGCCGGGGCGCGCCACGACGGCCGACTTCCGGGCCTCGCCCACATGGCGGAGCACATGCTCTTTCAGGGGACGGCCGACCTCGACCAGCTGGCACTCAACCGCCGCGCGGCGGCCGTCGGGGGCAATCACAACGCTTCCACCGGCTACGAGTCGATCGCACTCACGATCGAGGTCTTCAACGAGGACTTCGAGGAGGCGCTCGCCCTGGTCGCCGACCAGTTCTACCGCAGCCGGGTGGACGAGCGCCGTTTCCGCAAGGAGCGCCGCGTGGTCGTCGACGAGATCCGCGGCTACCGCGACGACCCGGTGGAGTACGTGAACGAACGCGGCTGGAGCGCCTTCTACCGCGACCCGATCGGGCACCCGATCTGCGGTACGATCGCCTCGCTGCGCGAGATGGGGCCCGCGGACGTCTCGGCGTTCCTCTCGAACTACTTCGTCAATGCCAACGCGGCGCTCGCCGTCTGCGGCGGCGTCGAGCCGGGCGACGTCCGACAGGTGCTCGGACGCCACGTGGACCCCGTGCGCATCGGACGAGAGGCGACCGGCACGGGCGCCGCCGAGGGCCGGGCCGGGCGCTGGCCGCTGCGCGGCGGCCCCGGCGGGCAGGCGCACGTCGTGCGCTACCTCGAGGTCGATCCGGCGCCGCGCAACCTTCTCGCGCTCGAGGTCGCACTCGATCTGGTCGGCGCCGATCCCGACAGCATGCTCTTTCAGGCGGTGCGCGAGCGCCACGGACTCGGCTACGACGTGGCGGCCGATCTCGAGTGGGGGCAGGGTTGGGGCGCCGCCGTGCTTTCGGCGAGTGCGCACCCCGGCGGCGCCGAGCGCCTGGTGCGGGTGATCGACGGCGTGATCGAGCGTGCGGCGCGTGAGGGCTTCGATCCCGACGACGTGGCGCGCGCGCGCAAGAAGCGCCGCTATCGCTACGCGTCGCTCGCCGAACGCCGGCTCGACCGCGCCCTGGCGCACGCGGACTCGATCCTCTCGGGGTTCCCCGAGCTCGAGGAGAGCGAACGCATCGTGACCGCGCTCGGCACCGACGAGGTGCTCGACGCCTGGCGTCGAGCGGCCGCGGGCCGAAGCCTGACGGTCCTGCTCGATGGCCGCTGACGGGGCCCGGGCGACCCCGGCCCCTCCCCCCGGCGCCAACCGACGCGGGCGGGTGGGGCGCCCCAGGCGCCTCTCCCGGGACGGGATGCGCCCTCCCCCGACCCGTGCTTTAGTGCCGGTGCCTTCGAGGCATGCCATCGAGCCGCGCCACGCGCGGCGATCGCGACCGCAGAGTGCGGGCGCAGGAAGAAAAGGCTGCTCGTCGAGCTGGAGGATCTTTGGAAGAACGGTTGCAACTCGCGGTATTCATCGACTTCGACAACATCGAGATCGGCGTCAAGACGACGACCAGCACGGAACTCGATCTCTCCCTCATTCTGGAGGCGCTCAAGGAGCGGGGTGAGGTGGTTTCCAAGAGCGCCTACGGGGACTGGGCGCGCGCCGGCATGCACAGCCGGACCCTGACGGATCACGCGGTCCACATGGTGCAGCGCAACGTAACCCCGCGCGGCGACAAGAACGGCGCCGACATCAACCTGGTCGTCGACGCCCTCGAGATGGCGTTCACGCGGCCGCACATCACCGGGTTCGCGATCGTCGGCGGCGACTCCGACTTCATCGCTCTGGTCGAGAAGCTCAAGCAGTTCGGCAAGCGCGTGCTCGTCGTCGGCGGCCGCTCCTTCACGAGCGGCGTGCTGCAGCGCAACTGCCACGAATTCATCTCCTACGAGAACCTGCTGTCCGCGAGTCGCAGCTCACGCGGCGGTTCGCAGTCGCAGGGCCGCGGGCCGACGAGCGGCCGCCTGCCGCTCGGCCAGGGCGCGGAGAAGGCGCAGCGCGCGCTCAAGATCCTCTCGGACCGCGGCACCGAGCCGCAGCTGGGTCCCCTCAAGAGCACCCTGCTGCAGCTCGACTCGACCTTCAGCGAGCGCGACTACGGGGCCTCGTCCTTCCGGGAGTTCGTCCAGAAGCTCGCCGACCAGAACTTCCTCGTGCTGCGCCGGGTCGACCAAGGCTACCGGGTCGAGCTCCCGGCCGACGGAGCGCCCTTGCCGGTGGTCCCGGCTCCGAGTGCGCCGGCGCCGGCTCGCGAGGCGGCCCCCGCGGCGCCGCGTGGACGCGGACGCCGACCGGCGGCGCCGCCGGGCGGCGAAGAGGCGGCGAGCGCACCGGTCGCACCGGTCGCACCGGTCGCCGCACCGGCCACCGCCGAGGCTCCCTCGGGCGAGGCGAGCGCGCCACCGGTCGCGGCGGTTTCGCGCCGCCCGGAGGAGGCGATGGAATTGCTGCGGCAGGTCGTCGATCGCGTCTGTGAGTCGCGCGGCGGCAAGCCGATCTACGTCCGGCACCTCGCCCAGGGACTGCGCGCCGCGGACCCGGACTTCGACGAGCAGGCCTTCGGGTTTCGTACGCTCACGGAACTCGCTCACCTCGGCCAGCGCGAGGGAATTCTGCGGATGCAGCGCGACCGCCAGGGTGCCTGGCGCATCTCGTCGCTCGCCCAGGGAGCCAATGGCGCTGCCGGGGAGCTGATGCCGACCTCCGCGACGAGCGAGGAGGACGGTTCGTCCGCGCCCTCGTCGGCGGACCGGGATCGCGAGGAGGAAGCCCACGCCCCCGCGGAAGAGGCTGGGGAACAAGACGACGGCGGGTCTGTTCCGAGCGAATCGGCGGAAGCCGAGGCCAAGCCGGCCACGCCCCGCAGGCGTGGCGGCCGCTCGCGGGCCCGGGCCGGCGCAACTCCGGTCGAGGGGGAGGCCAAGCCGGCACGCGCGCGGGCTCCCCGGTCGGCGACCCCGCGCGCCGCGAAGCCGGAGGCGGCGGCCTCGACGGAGTCGAAGCCGCGCACCCGGGCCGCGGGGAGCCGCAGGAAGCCGCAAGCGGACCCGGCCTGACCTCGATCGGCTCGGTGGCGCCGTGCCCGCAGTGGCGCCACCGAACGCCGGTCAGGCGTCGAAGCGGAACAAGTCCTCGATTTCGTCCGACGTCAATTGCGGAAGGTCGCCGAGTCCCTCGTCCATGACAGCTCCGGCGATGGCGCGCTTGCGCTGCTTCAGCCGCAGGATCGCCTCCTCGACCGTACCCGCCGCGACCAGTCGGTAGACGGAGACGGTCCGGACCTGCCCGATGCGATGCGCGCGGTCGGTCGCCTGCTCCTCCACCGCGGGGTTCCACCAGGGATCGAGGTGGATCACGACGTCGGCCGCCGCGAGGTTGATGCCGGTACCGCCGGCGCGGAGGCTCAACAGGAAGAGCGGCTGGTTGCCCTCGGTGAAGGACTCGATCGCCTTCTGCCGGTCGCGGGTCCGGCCGTCGAGATAGCAGTACTCGACGCCGCGCTCGTCAAGGTCGCGGCGCAGCAGCGAGAGCAACTCGACGAACTGGCTGAAGACCAGCGCCCGCCGTCCGCTTCCGACCACCTCGGAGACCAACTCCCGGAAGGCGAGCAGCTTGGCGGAGTCCTCGGCGTCCATGCGCGGATCGACGAGGCGCGGGTCGCAGGCCATCTGGCGCAGTCTCAGGAGTGCCGTCAGCACGAGCATGCGGCTTCGGTCGAGGCCCTCGCCGGCGAGCCGTGGGCCGAGATCCGCCCTAACGGTGGCGGCCAGCGCGGCATAGGCCCTTCGTTGCGCCGGGGTCATCTCGACCGCGACGTCGGTCTCGATCTTCGGCGGCAGGTCGCGCTGCACCTCGGCTTTCGCGCGGCGCAGGACGAAGGGGCGGATGCGGGTGCGCAGGGCTGCCGCCTCCTCCTTCGCGGTCGCGGCGGGCGGGCGTGTGGCCAACGCTTCGACGCTCGTCGCTTCCCCGGCCAACGTCGCGGCGTCGCCGTCGGTATCCGCGCCGATTTCCCCGCGGCGGCCGTCGCTCTCGACCGCCTCGACGACCGGCCTCTCGTAGCGCCGCGAGAAGCTGCGCCAGCCGCCGAGCATGCCGGGGTTGCAGAAGTCCAGAATCGACCACAGTTCGAGCAGCCGGTTCTCGACCGGCGTGCCGGTGAGCGCGAGGCGGGCACCGGCGTGCAGCGACTTCGCGGCCGCCGTCGTCGCTGCCGCGTGGTTCTTGATCTGCTGGGCCTCGTCGAGGATCACGTAGCGGAAGTCGATGTCGCGCAGCCGGTCGACGTCGCGCCGCAGCAGCGCATAAGTGGTGACCACGAGGTCGGCCTGCGCGACTTCGTCGTAGCGCTCGTGGCGATCGGCGCCGTGGAGGAGGATCGGCTGGAGTCCGGGGGCGAATCTCTCCGCTTCGCGGATCCAGTTGAGGGCGACCGAGGTGGGTGCCACGACGAGCGACGGGGCTTGTCCGTCGCGTTCCCGGCGCCAGGCGAGCAGCGCCAAGGCTTGCACCGTCTTGCCGAGGCCCATGTCGTCGGCGAGGATGCCGCCGACACCGAGGTCGGCGAGCCATTGCAGCCAGGCGACGCCCGACTTCTGGTAGGAGCGCAGGTCGGCGCGCAGTCCGGCGATCGGACCGGGGTCGGCACCCGGCAGGGCGCGCAGTCGCTCGGTCCAGCCGGCGACCTCGCCATCGAGGTGGACCTCGTCGGCAAGCGAACTCCAGGCTTCCAGCTCGCCGATCGCCCAGCGCGGCAACGTGGCGCTATCGGATTTGCGGAAGGTCTCGTGCGCGGTGGAGGCCAGCTCCGCCACCCGATCGGAGAGTTCGGCGACGCTGCCATCGTCGAGGCGCACCCAGCGCCGCTTGGCGAGAAGGGCCTCGCGGATCGCCTCGACGTCGGCGGGCACGCCATCGACCGCGAACTGCAGCGCGACCTCGATCGCACCGCCCACGGCCGTCTTCGCCGCGAGCGAGGCGCGCACTGCACCGCGCACGGTCAGGTGGCGCAGGGCGGTCGGCACCGCGACCTCGTCGAGAACGCGGCCGGCACCGGCCAGTCGCACCAGGCGCGGCAGGTCGCGCGTCCAGAACTCGACCGCGGCGTCCCCCTCCGCGCCGAACTCGGTCGGCGAACCGGCTTCCGCCGCGGCGACCAGCCCGCGCTTTCGCCGCAGGAGTCCGGGTTGCAGGTGCGTGCCCAGCACGAGGTCGAGCGCCGCTCGCTCGGCGTCGGCGTTGCGCGAGGCGTCGTCGGGATCGGCGCAGCCGTCGGGCGAAAGGGCGATCGTTCGACGACCGTAGCGCGCCTCGAGGGTCGCGCGGACCGAGAAGGCGGAGCCGTTCAGGCGCAGTGCGAGGTGCGGCACCGGAAGCGGTGGCAGCCCGAGTTCGGCACGCGCCGGAAGGCTCACGCCCTCGCTGCGGAATTGCTCGCGCAACAGGGCCGGCAGGCGCTGCAGATCCTCCGGGCCGACGAGTACCGTCGGCTGGGCGGCGAGCCGTGCCAGAGCGATCGGCCCCACGTCGGGCGCGACCGGGGCGAAGACCCCGCCCGAAGCCCACCACACCCAGGGCCGGGGACCGGCGAACAACATGGTGTCGGCGAAGGCGATCGGGTCGTTCCCCGTCGTCGCCACCTGCTCCTCGGTTTCCGCGACCGGAATCCAGACGGCTTCGAGAACCAGGGGCACGCCCTTGGGGTCCTCCTCGCTGGTCGCGTCGGTCGGGATGCCGACGAGCGCGAGAAATTCCTCGGTCGTGATCGGGCCGCGCTCCGCGGTGAAGCGTCGCCGCGCCGCCTCGATGCGCCTGCGCTCCTCTTCCACTTCGTCGCCGCGCGATGCGACGATCGGGTGGTCCCGCACCTCGTCGCGCTCGGCCGGTCGCAGCCGCAGGGCCGGCCGCAAGGCGAAGGGAGTGAAGCCGAGAGCCTGCGTGCCGGCCGCGTCGAAGAGGGAGACGCGGGAATCGCGTGTGCGCTCGAGGAAGACGGTCGCGGCGGCACCCCGTGCGACGAAGTGCCGATCGGCACTCGAGGCCGAGCGACCGAGGGGCTCGAAGATGCGCCATTCGTGCGCGGGAAGCCTGCGCGATTCTAGGTCGTCGGGTCCGAAGAAGCGCCGCTCGGTGCCGGGGCGCGCCCGCAGGTGCAGCACCGGCCCGGGCTCGACTTCCACCGGATCCTCCGGCTCGACCTCGACCAGAAAGGCGAGCTCCCCGAGTTCGCGCAGCTCGCCGCGCCGGCGCCAGCCGGCGAAGGTCTGGTCGAGGAGGCTCGCGGATCGGCGACGGCGCAGCGACTCGCCGTCGACCCGCTGTTCGCGCAGCAGGGCGAGGGCCCGGCCCCGGTCGTGCGCCTGCGAGGGGGCCGCGGCGGATGGGGTCGCTCGGTCGGTTCCGGTGGCGGGAGCCTGCGGGGTCGTGGCGACATGGTTGCCGCTCGCGATCTCGCGGCGCAGTCCGGGCGACACCGCGAGTGCGGCGAGCAGGCAGATGGCATGATCGCAGCCCAGCGCCGTCTCGCCGCCACAAGTGCACTGCCAGACGAGCGCGCCGAGGTCGTCGATCCCGATGCTCGTCGTCTGCGGCTCGCGACCCGGTTCGCCGACGTCGGCGCGGACGAACTTGCCGCCGGCCGCGCGCGGACGGTCCTTGACCCGCACGCCGCGCTCGGCCGCGCGGCGCAGTCCCGCGCTGCCGACGAGTTTGGCCACCCGGTCCCGATCGAGATCGGGCAGCCAGGTGTCGATCCGGGCGAGGACGCGGCGGGAACTTCGGGCGGACATCGAACCCTTGACCGTAGCCGCGGCGGGGATGGGGAGCAAAAGGAGGGTCGCGCCCACGGGCCGGCGCCCCGGTTTGCGTTGTCGGCGCGGCCGCGCCTATGGTCGGGAGTTCGGCCGCAGCCCGGGCGGCCTTGTCGGCGCGGCCCTTCGCTTCGCCGACCTCCGGGCAACCGCTAAGGGAGAGAATCGCGATGGAGGAGATCCGCTTCGACGACTTGGCGGCCCTGCAGGGCCGGATCAGCGAGGATTACAGCGGCTGGGGCCCCGACATGGAGGTCTCCCAAGACATGATCAACCGCTTCGCCGACCTGACGGGCGACCACCAGTGGATCCACGTCGACGTCGAGCGCTGCAGGAAGGAAAGCCCGTTCAAGGGGCCGATCGCGCACGGATTCCTCACCCTGAGCCTGCTGCCCAAGCTGCGCTCCCGGACCGACTTCGCGATCGTCGGTCACGGCAACGCGGTCAACTACGGCGCCGACAAGCTGCGCTTTCTCGCCCCGGTGCCGGCCGGGGTCAGCCTGCACGCGCGTTCGCGACTGGTGTCGGTCGAGGCCAAGCCCAAGGGCACGATGATCAAGCAGGAGATCCAGGTCGGCATGGTCGGGCAGGAGATGCCGGCGCTGATCTACGAGATGATCGTCCTCTACAACCCGCCGCGCGCCTGACGCCATGGCCGAGGCCGCATCTACCGGGTTCTCGTCGAAGGACCTCTTCGATTTCCCCGATCCGTACCCGATGTTCGCGATGTTCCGGCAGTCGAGCCCGGTCTTCCTCGCGCAGTCGATGCAGCGCGATACCTGGCTCGTCTCGCGTTACGACGACGTGTCGCGCGTCCTGCGCGACAGCGAGATCTTCTCCTCCCGTGCCAACGCCCAGATGCAGGACGTGATGGGCCGCACGATCATCGAGATGGACGGTCGCGAGCACCAGAAGCATCGGTCGATCGTGCAGCACGCCTTCCACTTCAAGTCGATCGCCACGGTCGAGGCGTACATGGCGGAGACCGTGAACCAGTTGATCGACCGCTTCGCCGCCGACGGCCGGGCGAACCTGGTGGAGCAGTACACCGAGCCGTTCCCGATCCGGGTGATCGCGCGGATCGCCGGGGTTCCGATCGAGGACTTCGAGCTGTTCAAGCAGTACGCGCTCGACATCATCGGTTACGCGAAGGACCCCGAGCGCGGCATGGCGGCCTCGGTCGCGGTGCGCGATTTCCTGCTCCCGCTCATCGCCGAGCGAAGGCGCAACCCGGCCGACGACGTGCTCTCGCGCGTCTGCACCGGCGAGGTGGACGGCCAGCGCCTCACCGACGAGGAGATCGTGAGCTTCATGCGGCTCCTCCTGCCGGCCGGCGCCGAGACGACCTTCCGCCTGATCGGCAGCACGCTCTTTGCCCTCCTGAACGACCCCGCGGCCCTGGCGGAGGTCATGGCCGACCGGTCGCTCGTCTCCGCCGCGATCGAGGAGACGCTGCGCTGGGAGACCCCGGTGCTCTTCGTCGCCCGCGAGACGACCGCCCCGGTCATGCTCTCGGGCGTCGAGATCCCGGCGGGGGCGATGGTCACGCCGGTCATCGGATCGGCCAACCGGGACGAGACGCACTTTCCCGACCCCGATCTCTGGGATTTGCACCGGGGTGCCGACGACCACCTCTCCTTCGGAGGCGGCCGGCACTTCTGCCTCGGCTATCACCTCGCCAAGCTGGAGGCCCGGCTCGCCGTCGAGGCCGCACTCGACCGGCTGCCGAATCTCCGGCTGGACCCCGAGAAACCCTCGCGGATCCTGGGACTTGCCTTCCGCTCGCCGGAGTCCCTCCACGTGAAGTTCGATCCGGCTTGAGCCGCCGATGCACCTCCCGCGTGGCGCGCACCCGGCCTTCGCGCTAGGCTCGGGGACCGGAAACGAAAGGTAGGTCGGATGAGACGCTCGACATTCCTGGCGCTGGGATTCCTCGTGGTGGCGGGACTGCTCGCGTCCCTCCCCGTCGCTCACGCCGACGGCCTGACCCGGGTCGAGGCCCGGCGGGTCTGCATGGTGAACAACACCGTCTTCCCCAAGGACCAGATCTCGGTCGAGGTGGAGGGCAAAACCTATTTCGGCTGCTGCGAGATGTGCAAGGGCCGGCTCGCGACCGACCCCGAGGCCCGCAAGGCGCTCGATCCGGTCTCGGGCAAGTCGGTGGACAAGGCGACTGCGGTCATCGGTGCCACCCCCGACGGCAAGGCTCTCTACTTCGAGAGCCAGAAGACGTTCGAAGCCTACGCGAAAAAGGCGACGTGAGCAGCGTCATCGGTCCCGAGTTCCGCTGGTACGACTTCCAGGTACTGGTGCGCGATCTCGACCCGCAGGCGCACATGGCCAACCATGTGTACGTCGCCTACCTCTCGGAAGCCCGGGCGCGCTTCCTGTCCGCCTTCGAGGGAGACGACGAGACGCTTCGTCCCTCGGTCGTCGCCGAGGTGCGCTGCAGTTACGTGAGCCCGCTTCTGCCGCGGGAATCCTTCCGCATCGGTGTCCGTGTCGCCCGGGTTGGGCACACGAGCATCGGTTTTGCCTATGAAATGAACGCCGCGGATCGCCTGGTGGCCCGCGGTGAAAGCGTCGAGGTCCTCGTCGACCCGGCGAGCCGTCGTCCGCGGCCGATCCCCGAGGGGTTGCGGGCACGACTCTCCGCCGCGGCGGGGGCCTGAGGAGTCGGTTCGGCATGGGAACGAATCGCCGTCCACGCGAGGAAGCGGAGTCCGAAAAGGACGAGGAGATCTTCGAGGTCGTCGACGTCGAGGACTGGGAGGCGGCGATCCGCGACGTGCGGCCGCTCTCGGACCGCGGCGAAGGCGACACGCGCGCGGAACTGCCCGAGGTGGGACTCGCCGAGCGCCTCAAGGAGCGCCAGGAGCGTTCCGCCGGCAGCCCGGAAGCAAGCCTCTTCAACCTCGATCGCCGCACGACCGAGCGGCTCAAGCGGGGGCAGATCCCGATCGAGGCGCAACTCGATCTGCATGGACTCACCCAGCAGGAAGCGCTCGACGCGCTCGCGAACTTCCTCTCCACGGCCATCGAGGCGGGCCAGCGCTGCGTGCTCGTCATCACCGGAAAGGGGACCGCACGCGAGGGTGGTGGTGTGTTGCGAACCCTCATCCCGGGGTGGCTCGCCGAGGGCGCTTACCGCGAATGGGTGCTCGCCGCCGAGCGGGCGCAGCCGCGACACGGCGGCGATGGCGCGCTCTACGTCCTGTTGCGCCGCCAGCGCGACTACTAGGCGGATGCGCCGGCTTCAGGCGTCGCGGCTCGGCGCTGCGGCGAGTTCGATGACCGAGTGCTCGCCCGGGACGCCGATCCGCAACGGAAACCCGTAGAAGCCGGTCCCCCGGTGTACATAGAGCCGGCTCGGCCCGTGCGCGAAGAGGCCGTGGTCGGGAAAGGGGGTGCTGCGGAGCACCGTCCAGTCCAGGCCGACGCTCACCAACCCGACCTGGCCGCCGTGCGTGTGCCCGGAGAGCGCTAGGTCGATCTCGCCCGGCGGGAGGTGGCCGAAGGCGCTCGGGTCGTGCAGCAGAAGTAGTCGCAGGTGACCGTCGCGTCGCGGCCACTGCACGACGAGGTCGCGCAGGTGGCGCCGTCGCCCCCGACCGACGAAATCGGCACCGATGATCTGCACCGGGCCGACGCGCGTCTCGACGAGGGCCTCCTCGTCGATGAGCAGCCGGATGCCGTTGGTCTCCATCGCGTGGCGGACTTCTTCCGGGCACTCGTGGTCATGGTTGCCGAAGATGGCGAAGCAGCGACCGGGGGCGGTGCGCAGCGGCGACAGCGCTTCGGCGAGAGCGCCCGGCGTGCCGGCACCCTCCATCGTGAGAAAGTCGCCGGTGAGCAGCACGAGGTCCGGTTCGCGATCGAGAAGAGCAGCGATCCGCTTGCGCAGGCGGGCGACCGGCTGCCACGGCCCGAGGTGCGGGTCGGTGACCTGCGCGATGCGCAGCGTCGACCGGTCGGGTGCCGGACGCCGGGAGCGGCGGCGCGAGCGGATGCGCTCGACCGGCAATCGGGGAAGGCGAGCAGCCGGTACCTGAACCTCGGACTCCCGATCGACCAGCGTGTTTCGCGGTGCGCTTGCGGCATCGTCTGCCGTCGCCGCGGGCGCAGTCCCTGCCGCGTCGTCGAATCCCCGGAAGGCGTCGGTGGCCTCGGCCGCGCCGAGCGCAAAACGCACCGTTTCCTCGACCGTGCGGAGGGAGGTCGCGACCGAGAGGGCCGCGATCGCGAAGGGAAGTAGGTCGAGCCAGGCGATGGCCTGCTGGCCGGGGACGAAGCCCAGGCTTGCAAACAGCAGGCGCAGCGGCAGGACGAGCAGCAGCCATGCACCGGCGAGGCTTCCGGCCGCCACCGTCGCCATGCCGGGGATGCTCACGAGCCAGCGAAAGGCGGCCGGGCGCAGTCGCGCCCGCGCGAGCGCCGCGAGGTGCGCACCTGCCGCGACGATTCCCCACGCGAATACCAGGTCGAGCACGGTGCGCGAACCGGGTGCGACCCAGCCCGAGAGGTGGCGGTGCGCCGCGAGCAGGCCGGGCAGCGACACGACGAGGATGATGAAGCCCCATGTCGCGAACACCCGTCCGCGCGCGAGCCGCACGTAGATCGGGATGCCCGCGAGGACCGCCGCGCCGATCGCCGGTATGTACCAGGTCTGCGTCATGCCAGTCGCGCCGACGCCCGATTGGAAAAGGCCATGCCCCATCTATAACAACGTCCGGCGAGATTGTGCCGCGAGCAGCCGGAATGAAGCCCCTCGAACGCTATGCGGATTTCCTCGCGCGCCACCCGGTCCCCGTCCTGATCGCCGTCGCCCTCGCCACCGCCGGCCTCGTCGCCGGGATCGGCCGCCTGCGCACGCGCTTCGACGTCGAGGCGAGTCTGCCCGGAAACCACCCGTTCGTCGAGATCGACCGGGCCATCCGCAAGCAGTTCGGCGGACGCAACTCGGTGATCGTGGCGATCGTCCCGCGCTCGGGCGACGTCTGGCGCCCGGAGGTGCTCGAGATCGTCCAGAAAGCGACCCTCGATGCACTCCGGCTCGACCGGGTGATCGCCCAGAACGTCGTGAGCTTGGCGGCCCCGTCGGTGCGGTGGGTCGAGGACAAGGGCTCGCGGATCGACGCCGACTACCTCATGCGCGAACCGCCCCGGACACCCGAGGGGGTCGCTGCGCTCCGTACCAAGGTCGAGTCCGACCCGCAGTACCGGGGCATGCTCGTCACCTCCGACCAGAAGGCGGCGCTCCTGGTCGTCGACTTCTGGGAGGGTGACGAGCCGTCGATCGAGATTGCGCACCGGGTCATGAAGCTCGCCGACGGGTTCCGCGACCGCGACGTGGACTTCTACTTCGCGGGCGAACCGATCATCGCGCTCACCGACGTCGAGCAGTCCGAGGAGGTCGCGCGGCGCATCCCGCTCGCCTTTGCCGTGATCGCCCTCATGCTCCTCGTCTCGTTCCGCAACGTCCAGGGCATGGTCATCCCGATGCTCACCGCGGCGCTCAGCACGCTGTGGGGGCTCGGCCTGATGGGATGGACCGGGCAGGTGATCGACTCCTGGAATGTCGCGACACCGATCCTGCTGATCGCGATTGCCGCCGGGCACTCGGCGCAGATGCTCAAGCGCTACAGCGAGGAGGTCGAGCGGCTCGGCGACAACCGCGCTGCCGTGGTCGCCTCCACCGCGGCGATGGGGCCGGTGATGGTCGCGGCCGGCGGCGTGGCGACGCTGGGCTTCGCCTCGCTCGCGTTCACGGGAATCCCGGCGATCCGCGCCTTCGGCCTGTCTTGCGCCTACGGCATCGGCAGCGCGGTGCTGCTCGAGATGACCTTTATCCCGGCGCTGCGTGCGCTCCTGCCCGCGCCGCGCCTGAAGCCGTCGACCGACGGGCCGACCGCCCGCCTGCTCGACGGACTCGAGCGCGCGATCGTCGATCACGGCGGCCGGGCGGTGCTCATCGGCACCGCGATCGCCTTCGCGCTGTCGCTCGCCGGGGCGCTGCGGGTCCGCACCTATGGCCCGACACTCGAGTATCTCGCCCAGGGGGGCGTGCCGCGCACGCACCTCGCCAAGATCCAGGAGCATTTCCCCGGCACGACCACCATGACGATCCTCTACGAGGGAAAGCCGGGCGACGCGAAGAGCATCGCCCTCCTCGAGCACATGGACGGGTTGCGCGGCGAACTCGAGAAGGACCCGCTCGTCGTCAAGACGACGTCGCTCGTCGACCTCGTGAAGATGCTCCACAAGACGTTCAATGCCGATGCGCCGGTGCCCTACAGCCTGCCGCACGACCAGGAACTGGTCGCACAGCTCATCTTCCTCGGCGACTCGCCGGCCTTCGAGCGTTTCACCGACCGCACCCAGGCGAAAGCGCTGCTCGTCGCCTACCTCGCGAGCGACGACTCGGCGCTCGTCGGGCCGCTCGTGCGCGACGTGCAGGCGTGGGTGGCCGCCCATCCCCCACCCGATGGCGTCAAGGTGCTGGTCGCCGGCGGCTCGGGTCCCACGGTGCTCGCGGTGAACGAGCATACGACGAAGAGCAAGATGCTGAACCTGCTGCTCGTGCTCGCGACGATCTGGGCCGTGTCCTCGCTCATGATGCGCTCGCCGCTCGGCGGCCTCTACGTCATCACCCCGATCGTGGCGACGCTGTTCGCGCTCTTCGGCCTCATGGGCTGGGCCGGCGTCCGGCTCGACATGGGCTCGGCGACGAGCCTCGCGATGGCGGCGGGAGTCGGCGCGGACTACGCGATCTACTTCCTCTACCGGCTGCGCGAGGAGCGCGCGCGCGCATCGTCGGATCGCGAGGCGTTGCACGTGGCGCTGCGGACCTCGGGACGCGCGGTCATCTTCGTCGCCGCCAGCATCGCAGCCGGCTTCGGGGTGATGGGGCTGTCGCGCTTCTTCGGGCTGAGGCTTTTCGGGTCGATCATGCCGGCGGCGATGGTGATCTCGTGCCTCGCGGCGCTCTCGATCATGCCGGTGCTGGTGATGCGGACGCGGCCCCGGTTCATCTTCGGCGACGAGCCGGCCTGAGACTGCGCGTGCTCGGACGCGGGGTCGGGGGACTTCGCCCTCCCGGCCCCGCGTCCGCAACTCACGGGCAGGAGATCCCGGTCCCGGCGCAGTTGTCGGGAGAGTTCCCGGTGACCTGCGCGCTCGTGAAGGCCACGGTGCCGCCCGAGCCGCTGTAGATGCCGCCGCCCTCGCCGGGGTTGCCGTTCTGGACGTCGCGGGCCAGGTTGCCGCTGATCGTCGTGTTCCCTCTCAGCACGAGCTTGCCCTCGTTATAGACGCCGCCGCCGCGCTGGCGCGCCGTGTTCTCGGTCACCTGCGCCCCGTCGATCGTCAACTCGCCGCCGTTGGCGATCGCGCCGCCCACGCCGCCACCCGCCGTCGAGCAGACGTTGCCGCGCAGGTTGCCGCCCACCACGGTCATCTTGCCGTTATTCAGGATCGCGCCGCCGGCGCCGCGTCCCGTATTGTTGAAGAAGTCGTTGGCCGTGAGCGTCGCGGTGCCGCCGTTCTCGATGGCGCTGCCCCGGCCGCTCACGGCGGCGGGGTATTCGAGGCCGGTCGAGCCCGAGACCGCCGCGGGTTCCGCGACGTTCGCCTCGATGCGCGAGTCGTTGACCGTGAGCGTGCCACGGTCGTTCAAGATCGCGCCGCCCTCGTTGTGGTCGATCCGGACCTGGTAGATCGTGAGGGTGCCGGTGCCGCGGAACCAGATCCCTCCGGGCCCGGCGTACCAGGCGCCCTTGTTGGCGGAGATCGAGCCCTTGTAGACTTCGAGGTCCGCGGTCGCGTAGATCGCGGCTCCGCCGCGGTCGTTCGCTCCGCCCGTGGCCTCGCCCCCCGAGATCGAGGAGTCCCGGACGATCGCGGTGGCAGTCGTGTAGAGGCCGGCTCCCTGACTCGCCTTGCAGTCGCGGATCGCGGTGTTCTCGATCAGGACCGGCGCGTTGCTCCAGAGGCCGCCGCCCTGGCCGGCGGCCTGGTTGTCGGCGAGTGCTGTCTGGCCGCGCACCACGAGGGTGCAGCCCTGGTTCAGGATGCCGCCGCCGTTGCCGCTCGAGCGGCCGCCGCGGATCACGACGCGGTCGACCGTCACGACCTGGCCGGCGTTGCACTGCAGGGTGAGGACCGTCGCCGAGCCCGTGCCGACGAGCTCCGGGGCGGTCTGTGGATAGTCCACGTTCGCGCCCTGCAGCGTGATGCTCTTGTTGGTCACGCGGAAGGCGCCGACGTGCGGTCCTCCCGGGATCACGACCGTGCCGCCGTCGGGGGCCGCGTCGATCGCCTGCTGGATGTTGTTCACGGGGCCTGCGCAGGTCGGGAAGGCCTCGCGGAACAGCGCCGGGAAGTCGCCCTGCACGTTGCGGTAGGTGCGCGCCTCGCCGGTCTGCGTATCGGTCACCGTGAGCAGGAAGTCGCGGTCGGTCGCGGCGCTCGCGATGACGTTGAAGAAGTTCTGGCTGCTGCAGAGGTCGGCGCCCTTCACCAGCATCTCCCAGTTCGTCGCGCCGAACTCGGGATAGTAGAAGAGGCCGGAATCGTCGGCCGACGGGTCGGGTACGACGCCCGCGAGTCGGTAGTCCTGGGTGCTGTCGAGACGGTACTGCAAGGTCGCGGAGAAGCGTCCGCCGAGGATGCAGAGGTGCTCCGACGTCGGGATGCAGGTGGCGAGCGGCTCGGTGATCGCAACCGGGGCGTCCGCCGCGATCGCGGCAGCGTCCTCGGGCGAGTCGATCGCCTGGAGGTCGCCGAGTGCCTTCTGCAGGTCGTTCCCGGCCTCGTTCGCGGCGGAGAGCAGCGCTACGTCGATGCGCTCGTCGAGCGGATCGGCCGAGGCGCCGGTCGCGGCACAAGTGGCGAACGCCGTGCGGAACAGCACCGGGCGGTTGCCCTGGGCGTTGTCGAAGGTCTTGCGGTCGCCGGTCAGCTTGTCGGTGATCGCGACCTGGTACTCGCGGTCCGAGGCCGCGCCGACGAGCAGCGCGAAGATCGGGTTGGCGGTCGCGCAGAGGTTCACTCCCTTGGCGAGGAACTCCCAGTTCTGCGGCCCGAACTCCGAGTAGTAGAAGAGGCCCGAGTCGTTGCGGTTCGCGCCCGGGACGACGCCCGCGCTCGCGGGCTGCGCGGTCTGCGAGATGCGGTAGCGCACCGTCACCTCGAAGCGGCCGAGCAGGCAGAGGGTGTTTGGGCCGGCGGTGCAGGACGTCGACGGCCGGGGCGTCGCGGTCACGACAGGCCGGGGCGTGGCCGTGGGCGTGGGCGTCCCGGTCGCCGCGGGAAGGCCGTCGGCGGCTCGGGCCGGCAGGGTTGCGGACCAGGCGATGGCCAGAAAGGCCGCGGCGCGCAGCATCCACGGCCGACGGACGGAGGGAGCGACTCTCTTGGGGGACATCCGGACCTCGTTCGCTCCTCAGGGAGCGGGCCATGGAGCGACTCGGCGGCGAGCCGTCTCCCGGTTCGATTCCCGAACGCTATGTCAGAGAGTCCGGGTTCTCAAGCCGGATTTAGCGCCCCGGCACCCGGCGCCGGGGCACTTTCCGAGGATCGCGGAAGCCGCGTCGTCGAGCGGGAGACGGACAGGTCGCCGGGAGCCCGCCCCGTCGTCGCCGGGTCAGCGACGGGCTTCCGCTCTGGTCGCCTGACGCGGGCCCGCGACTCGCCAGAGCCGCCAATTGCCGCCGAGCGAGGTCACTTCCTCGAGCAGGAACGCCGTGCGGATCATCTCGCCGAACGGCTTCACCTCGGGCACCTCGAAGTCGCGTGGCGAGGTCGCGACGTACACCGGGCGGGCTTCGGCGAGAAGGTCCGCGATGGCGCGCCGGCTGGCATCCGCGTCGAGACCGATCGGCAGGAGGTCGCGGGTCCAGATCCCATCGCCGGCGGGCGGGACTCCCCGCCCGCCCTCTCCCGTTCCTGGCGGCTCGTCGAGCGGCGCGATCTTCCAGAGCGCGAGCTCGAAACGGTGCGCGGAGGGACCGATCGGCACCCAGACCCGGCCCGGGTCGGCCGCCGACCATGCGTCGCGGCCGCCGCGCAACAACTCGCGGAAGTGGAACGGGTCGGTGCGCAGGAGGACGACCGCGTCGGAGGGGAGCGCGGCGTCAATCGCGTGCAGCCACTCGGATTCGGTCGAGGTGTCCTCGATCGGCCGCCAGGCCGAGGGTGAATGTGCGACCAGCGTGAGCCCGCACAGGAGGAGCGCCGCCGGGATCGCGCGTCCGAACCACGCCGCGAGCGTCCTTGCGCCGAAGCCGGCGAGGGCCGCGAGAAAGGGAAGCAGCGGGAGCAGGAAGCGATCCCACTGCCAGAAGAACGGGACGTAGAGCATGCCGAGCGCCGTCGCGAGGAGTGCCGCGAAGCCCGCGAGGCGTCGCGCCGGACCGCCGCTGCGCAGGGCCGAGAGGATCCCGATCGCGACCAGGATCGCGATCGGCCACGGGTAGAGGGAACCCGCCCCGGCGAGGGCCTTCGCATAGAACACGGGGTTCGCATCCGGGCCGGCCGCACCGAATCCCGGCCGGGTCGCAAAGCCGGTCGAGAACGCGACGCCGTGCCAGAGGTCGTAGCCGGTGCGCCATGGCGAGCCGAAGCGCGCCGCCTGGTGGGCGGCGAGCGGCGACACGCCGAGCGCGATCCCGCCCGCCGTGCGGAGGACCCGCGCGAAGCGCTCCCCCGGTCGCGACGGCGGCGGTGGCGCCGCGGTCGCCGCGAGCACGAGGACCGGAAGCACGAGGGCCAGGTTCGCGAGCCGCAAGAGCGAGAGCAGCCCGGTCGCGACGCCGAGCGCGAGGTCGCCCATCGCACCGACCCTGCGCCCTGCGCGGGCAAGGCACCATGCGCCGACGAGTGCACAGGCGGCGGTCGACGGGACGTCGGCCATGATCGCGCGCGACCAGCGGACGTGCAGCGGCGATAGCGCGACGACCAGCGCCGCGATCGCCGCGCAACCGGTGCCACCCGCCCGGTTCCCGAGGAGGAACGCCGCGACGACGGACAGCAATGCTGAGCCGAGCACGACCGGCGCGCCCGCACCCGGCTCGGTCGTGCCGGTGGCGGCCATGGCCCCGGCGACGAGCCAGGAGAGCGCCGGCGGGTAGCGCGGCGGATAACGACGGCCGTCGATCCGCAGTGCGTAGCCATCGCCGCGCAGGATTCCACGGGCGGCCTCCTCGTATTCCAGCGCGTCGGGGCGGGGCTTCTCGTCGGCGACCGCGCGCGCCGTCACGCGACCAAGGCGGATCGTCGCCGCCAATGCCAGCGCGAGCAGGACAAGGCCGGCGATCGAGACGCGGCGCTCGGCGCTGCGCGGCGGCGGGGAAAGAGCGGCCATGCCGTGGTCGACCGCCGATCGGCCTCAGAAGCGCGCGAGCAGGCGTCGCGCGACTTCGGCGCCCCGCTCGCACGCGACGAAGTGGCTCGCCCCGGGGATGAAGTCGAGCGTCGCGCCGCGCAGGTCGAGGGTGTCGAGGTATCGCGGCGGGTGCGGCCAGTCGTCGATCTCCTCGAAGCGCTCGTCGGGGGTGCGCAGGACGTCGGCCATGGCGGTTGCCTTTCAGGGGGCGCACGGACGCCCCGCGGTAGCCCTGCGTATCGACTGGCGGACTCGCTCGCCATCTCGGCGGAATCGCCTTGACCCGGGGCCCGGGCCCGGTGCATCTGTCGGCCGGTGGGATTCGAGCGCGATCGATCGGGACCCGGGCGGTACCCCCGCTGCCACGCTGCGGCCCGGAGCGCGTTTCGGATCGTCGGCTCCTGCCTGCTGCTCGTGCTCGCGGGATGCGACTCGACCTCCTCGACGCCGGCCCCGCTCGCCGCGGACAAGGCGCCCGGTGCGCCCTGGCAGCGCACCGAGAGCCGCGAGCCCTGCGCCGGCTTCGACCTGCTGCGCCGTCCGTTCTTTGGCGACCTGCACGTGCACACCCGCTTCTCGGCCGACGCCTACATCTACGGGACGAAGGTCGGGCCGAGCGACGCCTATGCGTTCGCGCGCGGCGAGGCGCTCGCGCTTTCCGACGACGATGAGCAGCCGACGCGCCGTGCGCGCATCGACCGGCCCCTCGATTTCGCGGCGGTCACCGACCACGCGGAGTTCTTCGGTGAGGTGAACCTCTGCACGAGCGAGGACTCCGGTGTCCACGACATCCAGATGTGCCGCGACCTTCGTGCGAACGACGATCCGAACGACCGCTTCGCCGTGATCGTCGAGTGGCTCTTCCCCGCGGGAATTCCCGACCCGCCGAAGTCGCACGGCTTCTGCGCGCAGCCGGGCATCGATTGCGACGCCGCGGCGGTCTCGGTCTGGCGCGAGATCCAGGCGGCGGCCGAGGAGGCCTACGACCGGAGCGATGCCTGCACTTTTACGTCCTTCGTCGGCTACGAGCACACCGCGAGCCTCGTCGGCCGCCACCAGCACCGCAACGTGATCTTCCGCAACGAGCACGTCCCGGACTTCGCCTCGAGCCAGCTCGAGACAGCGCAGGACGGCATCCCGCAGGGCCTCTGGAACGCGGTCGAGCGCGACTGCCTCGACGCCGGCCGGGGCTGCGATGCGGTCGTGATCCCGCACAACCCGAACCTGAGCGGCGGCAAGCAGTTCGAGGATCCGATCGACGCATGGGACGCGCTGCGCCGCCAGGATCGCGAACCCCTGGTCGAGATCCACCAGATCAAGAGTTCCTCGGAGTGCCGGTTCGACCGAGTCGCGGGGATCGGCGTCGGGACCGAGGACGAGCGCTGCGGGTTCGAACAGCGCCCCAACGCGCACGAGGGCCCCGACGAGCCGCCCCCGGTGACGGCGAAGTATCCGCCGCGCAATCTCGTCCGCAACGCGCTGAAGGAGGGCCTTGCCCTGGAGGACAAGCTCGGGGTGAACCCCTTCCACATGGGTTTCGTCGGCAGCACCGACAACCACGACGCGGCGGCGGGCAGCACGGCCGAGTCCGAATGGCCGGGCGGCCAGGGCAACTCCGATTCAAGCCCGGCGCGGCGGATCCTGAACCAGATCCGCGACAACCCCGGCGGACTCGCGGTCGTCTGGGCGGAGGAGAACTCGCGCGACGCGATCTTCTCGGCGCTGCGCCGGCGTGAGACCTATGCGACGAGCGGCACCCGTCCGACGCTGCGCTTCTTTGCCGGCGAAATTGACGGGGTCGACTGCGGTGTGCCGGACCTCCTGCGCCGGAGCTACGAGCGCGGCGTCCCGATGGGCGGCGAGATCGGAACGGGACGCGCCGGCGCGAGTCCGCGCTTCGTCGTACTCGCGCAGAAGGATCCCGGCACGCCGGAGGCGCCGGGAGCCGATCTCGAGCGGGCGCAGATCGTGAAGGGCTGGGTCGATCGCGCCGGCGTCACGCACGAGCGGGTCTTCGACGTGGCGAAGTCACCCACCGCGGACTCGGTCCGGATCGATCCCGCCACCTGTTCGGCCGATGCGCCGGGCTCGAGCGAACTCTGCACCACCTGGGAGGATCCCGAGTTCGACCCCGCGCTGCGGGCCTTCTACTACGTTCGCCTGGTCGAGAACCCGACCTGCCGCTGGAGTACGCTGGTCTGTCGCGAGCAGGGAATCGATCCGCTCTCGTCGTCCTGCGCCGCGGAAGCGGCCCGGGCCGGCGCTGCCTGGACCGACTGCTGCCTCGACTCCTCGGGCGACGCCTTCGCCGCGGCGGTCGTGCGGGAGCGCGCCTGGGGTTCCCCCGTCTGGTACCGGCCGGACGCGATCGCGTCGGTCGGGGGTGCGATCGACGTCGGACACGGCAGCCTAGCCCTCGACCTCGCCTTCGGCCGACTGCCGGGGGCGCTGGTCTCGCGCGAGGCTTCGTTGCGCCTGCGCGTGACCGACGACGAGGACGTCGTGTCGATCGACGTCCCGCCCGAGGCCTGGTCGGAGGAGCCGGCGGGCGGCGGCACGCGCATCTGGGGTGCACGCGCCGGAGCCTACGACGTCCGGATCGCACGCGAGTCCGATGGATCGGGAAGCCTGCGGATCGAGGCGAGCGGCGTCGACGTCTCGGGAGTCGACCCGGTCGACCACGCGGTGCGCGTCTCGGTCGAGAGCGGACTCTTCCGGTCGGCGCACGAGCGGCTGTGGCGGTTCTCGGGCCGCCGACTGGAACCGGTCGCGCCGTGAACCTCGTGCGGCGCTTTCCGGAGTGGCCGGTGCTCGCTTTCGGGATCGCCCTCGCGGCGGGGCTCGCGGGGCTCGTGCGGAGCCAGGAAGTCGGCGCCCGGCCGCAAGGCCCCCGGCCGACGCTCGTCGTGTCGCGCGCCGCCATCGAGCGGCTGCGCGAGGCGCGTGCCAAGGAGTCGGGTGCTGCAGCGGCGGCGATCGCAGACACGGAACTCGTCGCGACAGCGATCGACGAGGAGATCCTGTTGCACCAGGGGCGCGCCCTGCTCGAGGGGGGCGGCGACCCGGTCGTGCGCCGGCGTGTCGAGGCGCTCGAACGGGAACTCGCGGCCGGACGCACTGGCGAAGCCGAGGCCGCGCCGACCGCCGAGGCCGCCACCGGACTCGGCCGCAACGACCTCGTGATCCGCCGCTACCTGATCGAGGCGGCGCGCCTGGCGCTCTCACGCCAGGCCGCCGGTCCGCCGCCGAGCGATGTCGAACTCGACGCTTTTGTCGCTCGCGATCCGGCGCGCTTCGCGCAACCCGCGCGACTGCGCTTCGAGCATGTGTTCTTCGGCCGCGACCGGCACGGCGTCGCGGCGGCATCGGAAGCGACGGCGCTTCGGCGGCGACTCGCGGAATCCGCCGTCGCTCCCGACGGCGCCGATCCGGGGTTGGGCGCGGTGGCCGGAGCGAAGAACGGATACCCTTCGTCCTTCGGCTCGACGACGGCGCCCGCGACCGCGTTGCGCCCGAATCCGGGGTCGCCCGCGTCCGAACGAACGGGCGATCCCTTTGCGAGCGGCGCCTCCTTTACCGGTTCGCCGGCGGAGGTTGAGCGCCTGTTCGGCGCGGACTTCGCGCGGCGCCTCGCCGAGTTGCCGATCGGCGCCTGGACGGGTCCGATCGAGTCGCCCTTCGGCTTCCACGTGGTCAGGCTGTTCGAGCGATCGGCGCCCCGGGGGGCGCGCCCCGAGGCGGTCCGGGGGCGGGTGGCCGAGGCCTGGCGTCGCGAAGCGGCCGAAGTCCGCCTGCGCTCCCGCCTCGCCGAATTGCGTGCGCACTACGACGTTCGGGCCGAGGCGGAAGCGGGGTCGTCGATCGGCTCTTGACCTCCAGTGCGCACTGGTATTTTCGATGAATGCCCTATTTTCGACGAATGCCCCTGAGCTGAACCGGTCACCCCCTATGTCACACGACTTCCTCCGTCGAGTATTGCTCGCGACCCTGGCCTCCCTTGCGCTCGCGCTCGCGGCGGCCGGTCCGGTCGCGGCGCAACGGCTCCCCATCCGCGGCGTCGGCCCGGGGTCGCGCGAGACGATGCGACGGGTCCAGGTGCCGTCGGGCCGCCCCAACGTGCTGATCGTCCTCACCGACGACCAGCGCCCCGACGGCGTAGGCTACGCGGGCAACGCCTCGCTGCGCACCCCGAACCTCGACCGACTCGCCTCGGAGGGGGCGCGTCTCGAGAACTTCTACGTCGCGACCCCGCAGTGCTGCCCGAGTCGCGCGGCCCTGCTGACCGGACGCTACGGCCACCAGACCGGCGTCACGAGCAATCTCGCGAACGATCTCGAGCACACCGCACCCGGCATCACGTTCTTCGGTCTGCCGGTCTCCGACCTCGCTTCGGGCACGCCGACGATCGCGACGGACATGAACCGGGCGGGTTACGTGACCGGTTTCATCGGCAAGGCGCACCTCGGCGGCGATCCCCGCCTGTGGGACTTCCGCGAGACGCCGATCTGGGTGCCCAAGCTCGGCGCGCCGCACGAGGGTGCGACGCTCATGGTCGACGGCACCCCGGAGGTGCTGCCCGGGCTCACCAACCGGATCTTCGTCGACGCGGCGAACGACTGGCTGGAGCGCCACCGCGGCGACCGGTGGTTCCTGTGGCTCGCCATGACCGCGCCGCACGACCCGTTGCGCCACGATCCGCGCTTTCCCTACCGGATCGAGGACATCTCGCCGCCGCCGCTCTGGCCGCCTGGGCAGCCGCTCTCCGACTCGCTCGACTGGACCGGCTACTACTCGACGATCTCGATGCTCGACGACGACCTCGGCCTGCTGTTCGCGCGCCTGCGCGACCTCGGGCTCGATCGCAACACCGTCGTCTTCTTCCTGAGCGACAACGGCAACATGGGCGGGAGCCACGGATCCGCGGATCAGGTCGGCTCGAAGTCGGTCTGGTTCGAGGAGTCGGCGCGCGTTCCGGCCGTCGTCCGCTGGCCGGCTGTGATCCCGGCCGGGACCGTCGTCCGCTCGCCTCTGGTGAGCGTCGACGTGACCGCGACCGTCCGGTCCCTCGCGGGCCTGCCGCGCGACCCAGGCGCCGGGGGCATGGACATGATGCCGGCCCTCACCGGGCGGGCCCCGCTGCGCGAGGTCGCCTACGCCGAGATGTGGGACGCCCTGCACGACCTCTGGCAATGGCAGATGGTGCGCGAGGGCGACTGGAAGTACGTCGCCTTCGCGAACGGCGACGAATTGCTCTACGACCTCGAGAGCGATCCCGCCGAGTTGGACGACCTCTCGTTGCGGCCCGACCTTTCAGCCACGCTCGAGCATCTGCGCGGGCGGCGCCGGGGCTGGCTCGCGGCGACGCCGCGCTGACCGCCACGCATCACTGCCGCACGCGGCCCTGGAGGATCCCGCTCTCGATCGCCGGGATCAGGTCCTCGACGATAGCGGCCTGGTAGCGGCCGGTCGTCTTCGCGACCGCGTCGGGGACCTGGCTCTCGGGGATCGCCTGGTCGACGTAGAAGGAGCCGCGCACCCCGCCCCGGCCGGGCAGGAACGCGAAGGCCATGTTCTGGACGCGCCCCGCGACCACCAGCAGGTCGAGCAGGTCGCGCAGTCGCGCGAAGTCCTGCGGCTTCTGTCCGTAACCGCCGAGGAAGTAGACGACCGGGAAGGTCTCGTCGCCGCCGTCGGCGAAGCGTGGCGGCAGGTACACGGCGACGCGCTGCGTGGGCACCTCCTCGCCGGGAAGCGCGAGACTCGGCACTGGCAGGTCGCGCTGCACGAAGTCGCCGCGCAGCGCCGGCAGGCGCACGCCGTAGACGCCGTCCTGAAAACTCGCCTCCATGTAGCCGACCAGGCCGAGGATCCGCTGCCAGATCGGCACCGAGCCGCAGAGGTCCCCGAGGTCGAGGTCGTTGCCCGAGTCGGGGAGGCCGACGTGGCCGCCTTCGTAGCGAACGAGCACGCGGTCGGCGCTCGGCTTCGGCACCGTGATGCAGTCGCCGACGAAGTCGTCGCGCACGATGACGTCGAGCCCCTTGCGCTCGAGCAGCGCGACCAACGCGTCGTAGTGCCGGGCGAAGCCGAACTCGTCGGTCTTGCCGACGTCCATGTAGATGCGCTGGGTGGCGATTTCTCCCGGTTCGCGGGCGGCGAGCCGCGTGTACGGATCCTCGGCTAGCCAGTGCGCGACGTCGGGGTCCGAGTCATAGACACCGTTGGCCTCGCCGAAATCGCCGGTCCCCGGCGTGCCGTCGAGTCCGACGTCCGAGAAGCGCTCCCCGTCGGCGGGCTCGAAGATCCCGTCGCCGTCGCGATCGTCGAATGGTTCGTGGAAGTTGCGGACGATCCCGTCGCCGACGTCATAGACCCGGTCCCCGTCGAGGTCGGCGAGTTGGCGGTCGCCGATCGGGATTCCGACCGTGCCGGTCGAGAGGTGGCCGAGCGTGTCGACGCCCATGAGCAGCACGTCGGTCGGCGTGTCGGGCAGCTCACCCTCCTGTCGCAGTCCGTCGGAGTTCGCGTCGCCGCCATCGGCGAAGCCCCGGGGATCCAGGAGGACCGAGAACGTGCCGAGTTCGTCGTCGCGCCCGATGCGGGCCGGCTCCGAGTCCGAGGCGAGGTAGCGCCGCGTGCCGTCGGGATGGTGCAGGAACGGATTGCCGAAGGCGATGGTCAGGTCCTTCACCAGCGAGAGCCGCGTGCCCCGGTCGGGATAGCCCGGCTGGTGGTCGAAGGTGAAGTCGTCGCCGGGCTTCGTCGGGAGGACGGCTTCGGGCTTGACCTCGAGTCCGTCGGCGAGATCCTCGAGGGCGATCTGCAGGTCCACCGGGCCGCCGAGCGCACCGATCGCACCGAAGCGCTGCGGGTAGCGGGTGCCGATCGCGAGTGCGCCGTAGGCACCCATCGAGACGCCGGCGATCGCGCGATAGGCGCGCCCGGGCTCGGCCGTCGGTGAGGGCGTCGGTGCGGGCGTCGGCGTCGGCTGCGGCGAGGCCGTGACGACGGGCGTGGGCGGGGCGGGTGGCGTGGGTGTCGGACGGGGCGGGGTCGGTGCGGGCGTCGCGCTCGGATCCGGCCGCGGGGTCGGGGTCGCGGGCGGGGAGTCTTCGCCGCCGCCCCCGCCGCCGCAGGCGGACAGGGCGAGGCAGACGGTCGTCACGAGAAGGAGTCGGCGTGTCGTCTTCACGCGGCGGAGCCTAGCGCATGGGCGTCGCCCCGCCTACGCGGAATATCGCCGGCTTGGTCCTCACGGAGCAAGAGGCGGTGTTCAGCGACGAGACGGTGACCGACTACACCGCAATCGGTCGCGACGTCGCAGGCTGCCGGCGCGCAATCGATCATTGCGGGTGCGTCGCGAGGGATGCTACGGAAATCGAGCCCGATTCGGGCGAGAAATTTCCAGGAGGCTCAGGAAATGGCGAACAAGACGACGTTCACTCCCGATGAATGGAACACCATCCGCGACGCGACGCATCTCTCGGCGATGGCCGTGACGATCTCCGGCGCGAGCGGCGTGATCGGCACCCTGAAGGAGACCTTCGCGATGGCGTCCTCGCTCGTCGAAGGCATGAAGAGCGACAACGAACTCGTGCGCTCGATCTGCTCCAAGGACGAGGTCTCCGACGCACAGAAGTCGCTGCGTGCGCACGCCCAGGAGATGCAGGGCAGCGACCTCGCCTCGTTGAAGAGCAAGCTGCAGACGCTCGCGACCGAAAAGGTCCGCGCGGCGGTCGCCATCCTCAAGACGAAGAGCCCGGGCGATCTCGCCGCCTACCAGGGTTTTGTTGCCGGCGTCGGCCAGAAGGTCGCGCAGGCCGCCAGCGAGGGCGGCTTCCTCGGCATGGGAGGCGAGCGCGTGAGCGCCGACGAGAAGCAGATGCTCGCCCAACTCGACTCGGCCCTCGGCATGGCCTGAGGCGCCGCGATCGTGGGGAATCGGAGTGCCCGGGCGGATCGTCCCCGGGCGCCCCCACGATGGCTTTTCCCCGGCGACACCTGGGGCTGCGTCGTTACCAAGCCCGTCACCATCTTCTCGCAGACGATTTCGGTCATCGACGCAGCCGCGCCCGGCGGCCCCCTCTCAGTGCTTGCAGCGCAGGGCGTGCTTTCCGGCCGAATCGCAATCGGCGAGCACGCCGGGACGATCGACACCGCCCCCGTCGGAGAAGAGGACGGAGATCGGACCCCGCGGCTGTCCGGCGCCCGTGATCTCAGCCGAGAGGTGCTTGGCCGTGAGGTTCATCCGGAAGACGCCAGGATTGTCGCTGGCGCGGAACTGGCAGACCACGCTCTTGTCTTCGCTGCGGCAACGAAAACCGCGTCGAAGCCGGCCGCAGCCGGTCAGCGCGAGGTCGGCCGCGAAATTCCCGCCGTCGAGCACTTGCGCGGACGCGAGCCCGGCGAGCACTCGCTGCTCGAAGGTCGCCCCCTGGTCGCGCGTGTCGATCATGCCGACGATGCGCAGTGACCCGTTCGCGCGGCCGACCGCGTGGCGCATGCGCGCCTTTTCCAGGGTGAGCGGATCGGGCCCGGGGGTGTTCGTGTCGACGAGCGCCTCGACCGGAGGAAGCGAGGCCGGGCCCGGGGGGCTGGCGAAGGCCGCGAGCGAGTTGGACAGGCAGGCGAGGGTTGCGACGAACGGCAGGATCACCCACCGGCCACACGGTCTTCGGCGGTCGCGATCGGATGGGCAGGAACGATCGTCGGTCGGCAGCATCTTCGGGGGTCCTTCGGTGTTCGGGAAGCGCGTCTGTACGCGTACCCGCCAGAGCGGAGTCTACCCGGAAACGGTTGCCGCCGTCGACCCTCATTT
>CAMBZJ010000036.1 GCA_945872365.1 Klebsiella pneumoniae | reverse complement strand
TCTCGCGGGTCGGCCACATGGTCGACGTGCGGGTACAGATCGGGGCGTGGACGGCTTCGCAGACCAGGCTCTGGGTCGCGGAACCCGACGTGCTGCGGACGCGGGACTGAAACATGGCCTGGCACCGCCGCCCCTGGCTACACTTCGCCTTGATCGGGCTCGTGCTCTTCGGCGTCGAGCGCGCAGTCGGCCCTCGCGCGAAGCCCGTGATCGCGGTGAGCGCGGGCACGATCGAGCGACTGCGGGCCGACTTCGCTCGCGATGCGGGCCAAGAGCCGGGCCCCGAAGATCTGCGCCGACTCGTCGATGGCGCGATCGACGACGAGGTGCTGCTGCGCGAGGCGATGCGGCGCGGGCTCGACGGCGGTGATCCGGCGGTCGCCTTCAGGCTCACCGAGAAGATGCGCTTCGTGCGCGACGCGGAAGCCGTCGACGAGTCGCCGATCGACGCTGGCCTCTACCGGGAGGCGAAGGACCTGGGCTTCGATTCGAACGATTCCATCGTGCGCCGAATCCTGCTCCAGAAGACGCGACTCCTCCTCGCGCGCGGGGCCGACGACAGGGAGCCGACGGAGCTGGAACTCGCGGCCTTTCATGCCGCGCATCCGGAGCGCTACGCCCGCGAGACACGGGCGAGCTTGTGGCAGGTCTTCGTGGCACCGGCGGCGGGGCGCGATGTGCGCGGCGACGCGGCGGTGCTCCTGCGCCGGCTGCGAGAAGAGGGCACGGCTCCGGTGGACGCCGTGCGCCTAGGCGATCCGTTCCCCGGCGGCGCCCATTTCGAGCGTATCTCCGCGACCGGGCTCGCCAAGCCCTTCGGCAGCGAATTCGCGCGTAGCGTCCTCGAGATGAAGCCGGGCTCATGGCAGGGACCAGTCGCCTCGGCGCAGGGGCTTCACCTGGTCTGGATCGAGGCGCGGGAGCCCGGGGCGCTGGCGCTCCTCAACTCCGTGCACTCGCGGGTCGTCGCGGACTGGCGGGCCGAGGGCCGAGCGAAGCGGCTCGTGGAGGTGACGAGCCGTCTCCGCGACGGGTACTCGGTCCGCATCGATGATCGCGCGGCGGGGTGCTGCGGATGAGCCGGTTCCTCGCATCGGCCGCCGTGCTCGCCGGCCTCGCCGGACTTCTCGGGACGCCGCGCGGCGTTGCTGCGCATGCGCTTCATCCCGCGCTGCTCGATCTCTCCGAGGACGCCGACGGCACGACGAGCGTCACGTGGAAGACCTCGGTCGCGCAGATACCCGGTGTCGTGCTCGCCCCGCGACTCCCCGCGTCCTGCGCGGTGATCAAGCCGCCGGTGCGCACCTCTGACGAGCTGGCGCTGGTCGAGCGATCGGTCGTCCGGTGCGGGCCCGGCGGCCTCGTCGGAAGCGAGATCGGCATCGCCGGGCTCGGCGAGAGCAAGACCGACGCCCTGCTGCGGGTCCGGCTCGTCGACGGGCGACTTGTCCAGGCCGTGCTGCGCCCCGATGCGAGTCGCTACGTCGTTCCGGCGAAGCCCTCTCGACTCGACGTCCTGCGCGACTACGGCAGGTTGGGCGTCAGCCACATCCTGACCGGGCCGGACCACCTGCTCTTCGTGCTGGGACTTCTCCTGCTCGCCGCGAGCCCGGCGATGCTGCTGCGCACGATCACGGCCTTCACGATCGGGCACAGCATCACGCTGACCCTGGCCGCGCTCGGCCTCGCGCGAGTCCCCCAAGCTCCGATCGAGATAGCGATCGCCGCGAGCGTCTTCTTCCTCGCTGTGGAGCTTGCCGGGCCGGGCGGGACTCGCGCGGGACTGGTGCGACGCCTCCCCTGGCTGGTCGCCGGCGGCTTCGGACTCCTCCACGGGCTCGGCTTCGCCGGGGCCCTCGCGGAAGTCGGCCTCCCCGCCGGCGAGATACCGCCGGCGCTGCTCGCCTTCAATCTCGGAATCGAGTCCGGGCAGTTGCTCTTCGTCGCCTTCGTCCTCCTGGTCGACGCGCTCGTGCGTCTCGTCGTCGGCTCGCGCCCTGCCCGCATCGAGCGGGTCGCCGCCTACGCGATCGGCTCGCTCGCAGCCCTCTGGTGCATGGAACGGACGGCCGCGCTTCTGGGACTCTGAAGCGAACCGGGCGCGACTCACCGGCGTGTGTCGGGGATACCCGGTGGTTCGAGGGCACACCTTGCGCCGCGGCACATCGGGCTTAGGCTCTCCCGATGGGCGAGATGATCGAACTCCCGGAGCCGAGGGTCACCGAACGCGACCTGACGCTCTTGATGATGAGTCAGGGCTCTCTGGTGGTGCTCGGCGCCATGCTCGGTCTGCAGGCAAAGGTTCCACCGGTCGATCTGCTCCCGATGGGCTTGGTCGATAGCCCCGCCTGCTAGCGCAGCACACGGTCGCTTGCCTCGGCGCTGCCGGTCCCCCAGGGGCGGTTCCTTTGCCGGGTCCGGGCCGCTATAGGAACGGCTCCGGTGCGGGGCCCGCCGGTGCTGCCGCGCGCTCGCGCGGTTTTTCGAGCCCTGGGGAGCCATGAGCCGGAGGAGCGCCACCGCGCGGGCCTGCGCGAACGTCGCGGTCGTGAAGTACTGGGGCAAGCGGGACGTCGCGCTGAACCTGCCGGCCACCGGAAGCATTTCCCTCACGCTCGGCGAACTCACGGCCGTCGCGCGGGTATCGGAGAACGCCGAGGCCCCGGTGCGCTTTCAACAGGATGGCGCACCCGTCGAAGGGCTTGCCGGTCGCAGGATGGCCGAGTTCCTCGACCTCGCAGCGACGCGTTTCGGTGGCGAGAGTCTCTCGGTCGAGGTCACGGCTGACTTCCCGGTTGCCGCCGGCCTCGCGTCCTCGGCGGCGATTTTCGCGGCGGTCGCGGCCGCGTCCGCCGCCGCCTGCGAGGCCCGCATCGACCTCGACCACCTCTCGGCGCTCGCCCGCCGCGGATCGGGATCCGCTGCGCGTTCGGTCCACGGTGGCTTCGTCGAGTGGCGGCGCGGCGAGCGTCCCGACGGCACCGACTCAATCGCGGTTCCGCTGCTCGCACCCGGCGCCTGGGACGTCGCGATGGCGGTGGCGGTGGTGAGCGAGGCAAAAAAGGAGGTTGGATCGCGCGATGCCATGGAACACGTTGCGGCGACCTCTCCGCTCTATGCGGGATGGCTCGCCGCACAGGACGAGGACCTCGCCGAGATGCGTGTCGCGATCGAACGACGCAACCTCGAGCACGTCGGTAGGATTGCCGAGGAGAACTGCCTGCGCATGCACGCGACGGCGATCGCCGCTCGCCCGCCCGTCCTCTACTGGGCCCCGGCCACGCTGGAGGTGATGTCGCTCGTCCGCCGCATGCGCGCCGAGGGGCTCGCGGGCTGGTACACGATGGATGCGGGCCCGCAGGTGAAGGTGCTCTGTGCAGCGCGCGATCTCGACGCGATCGCGGCGCGCTTGGCCGCCGTGCCGGGCGTCTCGCGCGTCCTACGCGCCCACCCGGGCCCGGGTGTTTGCATCGTCGAGGGCCCGTGTCCGTGGAGGTGACGGTGTCGGTGCCGGGCAAGCTCTTCCTTGCCGGAGAGTATGCCGTCACGCGCGGCGGGCCTGCGCTCGTCGCTGCGGTGTCGCGTCGGCTCCACTGCCGCGCACGTGCCCGCTCCGGGCAAGCGGCGATCGCTCTTCGCAGCCGGGCATGCAGCTTTCGGATGGGGCCCGGTGCGGGCGAACCGGAGAAGGCTCCACGGGAACTGCGCTTCGTCGCCTTCGCGGCCAGGCTCGCGACCCATGCACTCGGTCTCGACGATCTCGAACTCGAGATCGAGACCGAGAGTGCTCTCGACGACCTCGGAGCGGAGAAGACGGGCCTGGGAGGCAGTGCGGCCGCGACGGTTGCGACGGTGAGCGCGATCTGGGCCGTGGCGGGTCGCGACGCCGTGGGCGATGCGACGCTCCAGCAACGACTGGCGATCGCGTTGCTCGCGCATCGAGTGGCCCAGGGCGGCGGCTCGGGGGCCGACGTGGTCGCCTCGACCGCGGGCGGTGTCGTTGCCATTGAAGGACTCGACTCGACGGCGACGCCGCGCTCCCTTTCGGATGCGATCCTCCGACTTTCGCAGGCCCCGCCGGTCTCGTTCGAAAGGCTTGAACTCCCCGCCGGGCTTTCCCTGGAGGCGGTCGGCACCGGGCGAGCCGCCGCGAGTGGCCCCCGAGCAAGCCGTTTCGCCGCCGCCTGCGAGGGGCCGGAACGGCGACTGCTCGACGCATGGGCGACCGGGATGCGGGTCGCGGTCGAGGAATTCATCGCTGCGCTACGCGACGGCAGTTCGGAGGCGACCCTGCGCGCGTGCGCCGGCTCCGGACGATGGCTCGAGCGCTTGGCACCGCTCGTGCCGGTGCCCATCTGTACGCCCCGCCTGCGTCTTGCCTGCGCCATCGCCCGCCGTTGCGGCGGTGTCGGCCGGGTCTCGGGGGCGGGCGGTGGGGATTGCGCGATCGCGCTGGTACGAGACGATCGTCGCATGGAACTGCGCGATGCATGGCGCCGGGCCGGGCTCTCGCCGCTCGAAGTGTACGTCGATACGGGACCGCGCATCGAGGCGCAGTCGGGTGGGTCGGGAGACGGCCGTGGCTGAGCGTAAGCGGGCATCGGCGAAGTCCGCACGACCGACGCGCCGGCCGCCAACGCACGCGAAGAGGCGCGCAGGCAGTGGCACAGCCCTGCCTTCGGACGACGCGATCGCCGAGCGCAAACAGGCGCACCTCGACCTCTGCCTGCGCGAGGATGTCGAGGCGCTGCGCAAGACGACGCTACTCGAGCAGGTGGAACTCCTGCACGACGCTGTTCCCGACCTGTCGCTCGAGCAGGTCGACTGCAGCACCCGGTGGCTCGGCAAGCGCCTGCGAGCGCCGCTCGTGATCACCGCAATGACCGGCGGCACCAGCGGTGCCTTCGAGGTGAATCGCGATCTGGCGGGTCTAGCCGAGGAACTCGGCATCGCCTTCGGCGTCGGCAGTCAGCGTGCCATGCAGCGGCGCCCCGACGCTGCATGGACCTTCGAGGTTCGTCGCTTCGCCCCGACGACCGTGCTGCTCGCGAACATCGGGCTCGCCCAGGCGCGGAGCATGGAAGTCGCGCAGTTCCGGGATCTGGTCGACGCGCTCGGTGCGGACGCGCTCTGCCTGCACCTCAACGTCGCTCAGGAACTCGTGCAGCCCGAGGGTGATCGCGATTTCCGCGATGGCACGGCGACCTTCCGCCGCTTGGTGCGGGAACTCGGCGTCCCGGTGGTGGCGAAGGAGACGGGCTGCGGCCTGTCACGCGCCGTTGCCCTGCGCCTGCGCACGGCCGGCGTGAGGAACATCGACGTCTCCGGAGCCGGTGGGACATCCTGGGTGCGGATCGAGGCGCTGCGTGGCGAGCGGGCGGCGAGGCTCGGGGACACTTTCCGCGACTGGGGCATCCCCACCGCGGCGAGCCTTCTCGGGGTTCGCGACCTCGGACTGTTCACGGTGGCGAGCGGCGGGATTCGCGACGGTCTCGACGTCGCCCGCGCCATGGCCCTCGGCGCGTCTCTCGCCGGAGTGGCGCTCCCGGTCTACCAGGCCTACCGCGCCGGAGGCATCGACGCGGCGAGGGACTTCCTCGAAGCCTTGCTCGACGGATTGCGCACCGCGATGCTCCTCACGGGCAGCCGCACTCTCGCCGACCTGCGGCGGGCACCGGCCGTGCTCGGTCCCGACCTGCGGGCCTGGGGCGTGGCGCTTGGGGCGCGCGGCAGCGAAGCGTCCCGGCGGAGTCGGCGATGAGCGACGGTCGGGGATCGCGCCTCGTCGGCTTCCATGAGAAGTCGATCGCCGAGCGTCAGCGCTGGATCGCCGAGGTGGCCGGGCTCACTGCCGAGGAATGCGCCGCGCTCGCCTCCGAGGCGCCGCTCACGCTCGAGACCGCGGCCCGCATGACCGAGAACACGATCGCCGTCCACGCGCTGCCGCTCGGGGTCGCGCTCAACTTCATCGTGAACGGTCGCGAGGTTCTCGTGCCCATGGTCACCGAGGAACCCTCGGTCATCGCGGCGGCGAGCAACGCGGCGCGGCTCGCCCGGGCGGGGGGCGGCTTCGTCGCCAGCAGCGACCCGCCCTGCATGATTGCTCAGGTCCAGCTCGTGGACGTGCCCGACCCCGAGGCGGCGCGTGCGCGCCTGCTCGCCGCCGAGGGGGAAATCCGCCGCCGGGTCGACGAAATCGAGCCGGGCATGGCCCGGCGGGGCGGTGGTGCTCGCGGTGTCGAGGTCCGCATCCTGCACGCGGCTCTGGGCCGGACGTTCGTCGTAGTTCATCTGCTCGTCGAGGTCGGCGACGCGATGGGTGCGAATGCGATCAACACGATCGCCGAGGGAACCGCACCCCTGGTCGCATCGATCGCCGGCGGACGCGCCCACCTGAGGATCCTCTCGAACCTGACCGACCGCCGCAAGGCGCGGGCGAGCGTGCGCTACGGCTTCACCGACCTGCGCCTCGGTTCCGAGGACGGCGAGGCCACGGCACGCGCCATCGAGTCAGCGAGCCTGTTCGCCGAGGTCGATCCCTACCGCGCGGTGACTCACAACAAGGGCATCATGAACGGCATCGACGCGGTGGCGATCGCGACCGGCAACGACTGGCGCGCGCTCGAGGCGGGTGCGCACGCATTTGCCGCCCGGGAGGGCTCGTACGGCGCGCTTTCGACCTGGAGGGTCGAGGACGGCGGGCTGGTTGGCCGGATCGAGCTTCCGCTCGCGGTCGGCACGGTGGGTGCGACGGTCGACGGGAATCCGCGCGTCCGCCTCGCGCTGAAGCTGATGGGCACACGCAGCGCGCGTGAGCTCGCGGAGATCTGCGCCGCGGTCGGTCTCGCCCAGAACTTCGCGGCGCTGCGCGCACTCGCCACCGAAGGCATCCAGAAGGGGCACATGGCACGACATGCACGGGCCGTCGCCACGGCGGCGGGCGTTCCAGTCGACGCGGTGGAGGAGATCGCGCGCGCACTGGTTGCGGCGGGCGACGTGAAAGTCGAGAACGCGCGCCGGCTCTGGGAAGAGCGTCGGCGCAAGTCCTGAGGTGGGCGCGGTGGCGGCGAGCGGGTTGCGGCGCGGCGAGGGGCAGGCGGGCGGCAAGCTGATCCTGCTTGGCGAGCATGCGGTGGTGCACGGCGAGCCCGCCCTATCCACGACCCTCCCCGCGGGAGTTCGCGTGGTCGTCGATCCGCGGGCGCATGGCGGGCGCTCGATCGACGGCGGGCGGCTTACCGAGGACGTTCGGCTCGCGAGTGCGGTCACGGCCGCGGCCCGCCAACTTCACATCCCCGACGATGCAGCTTTCGACGTCTCGATCGGCGGGGATCTTCCGGTCGCCGTCGGTCTCGGGAGTTCGGCCGCACTCGCCGTGGCACTCGCCCGGGCGCTGGCCGCCGCCCGTGGTTCTGGCGTCACCGCGGACGAGATCGTCGCCGCCGCGCACGCCGTCGAGGGCGAGTTTCACGGAACGCCGTCGGGAGTCGACGTAACGACGATTCTCGCCGGAGGCCTCGGCTGGTTCGAGAAGGGCCCGCCGCGGCATTGGGAGGCAGTCCGCCCGAAGGTCGCCTTCGAGTTGGTCGTGGCGGTCGTGGATCGGCGCCACGACACCAGCCGCACTGTCGGGAGCCTGCGTGCGCGCAGTGCGGCCCATCCCGGTGTCTATCGGGCGCTTTTCGCCTCGATCGGGGCGCTGGTACGCGAGGCGAGGGCGGCGATCGAGGCGGGTGACCTGGCCCGCCTCGGCGAGGCGATGACCTGCGATCACGGCCTCTTGCGCACCTGCGGCGTATCGACCCCGACGCTCGACGCCGCCGTGGACGAGGCGCTCGCGGCAGGCGCGTTGGGCGCAAAACTCACCGGGGGCGGAGGCGGCGGGGCGATCGTCGCGTTGGCGCCCCTAGCCGCCGCGGACCTGGCGGAGCGGCTTCGCCTTCCCGGCCGCTTGCCGTTCGTGGTTCGAATCGAAGCCGGCTGAACGGCAGGCGGGAGCATGCGTGTCGACGCCCAAGGGCGCACCCGCTAAGGGGGCGCCATGACGAAGTCGCAAGTCGGAGCCGAACCGTCCGTGGCCCGCTGGATCCCCGGACTGGCTGCAGTCCTGAGCGCGATTCTCCTGTTCGAGGGCTGGCGCGGAGGCGAGTGGCGAGCCGTCGCGGTGACCGAGGTCCAGGTGCTGGCGGTCGCGGCCGCCGCCTGGTTCGGACTGCGCTGAACCGGGCGGCGAGCGAGCGGACAGGCGGGTTCAGGCGGGGAGCAGGCGCGCGGCGAGTTCCTCGAAGCGACGGGCGAGTGCGAAGTCGAGCGACGTCAATCCACCTGCGTCGTGGGTGACGAGTTCAATCCGGACCCGACCGTAAACGTTGCTCCATTCGGGATGGTGGTTCGACGCCTCCGCCACCAGTGCTGCGCTCGACATGAAGCCGAAGGCGCTCACAAAGTCGTCGAACCGGTACTCGCGCAGCAATTTCCCGTCGGCGATCACCCAGCCCGGCAGGCCGGACAGGGATGCCTGGGATTCTTCGGGGGAGAGCAGCTTTCTCGACATCGGTTGATCCTCCACCCCGAGAGATAGCGCAGCGCGCACGAGAGCGGCAGCCGGGTAGGCGCCCGCGGGCCGGGTTGGCCCGCAGCCGAGCGGGGCGAGGGCCGCTTGGGGGGTCGCTGGCGGCTTGTGGAAGGCGCCCCGGGCTTCTGCTACCCCCATCGATTAAACCCGCGAAAGAAAGAGAGATTTCGTCCTAGATGTCGTCATCATCCGAGCCCCAGCTCGAATCCGCGCCGGCCGATGGCCAAGAGCGCGTCACCTTCGCCGACCTGGATCTGCCCGACGTCGTCCGCCGGGGGATCGCCATGGCCGGCTTTACGCAATGCACGCCGATCCAAGGCAAGGCTCTACCGTTTTCGCTTTCAGGCCGCGACGTCGCCGGACAGGCGCAGACCGGCACCGGCAAGACCGCGGCCTTCCTGATCTCGGTCTTCACGCGACTGATCCGGCACGGGAATCCGCGTCGGCCGGCGAGGCCTCGGGCGCTCGTGATCGCCCCGACTCGCGAACTCGTCGTCCAGATCGCCAAGGATGCCGAATTGCTCGACGCGGCCGGCATGGGACTGGTCGTGCAAGCCGTCTACGGGGGCGTCGACTACAAGAAGCAGCGGGAGAACCTGACCCAGGACTGTGACATTCTCGTCGGAACGCCCGGCCGACTGATCGACTACCTGAAGCAGCGCGTCTACGATCTAGATGCGGTCGAAATCCTCGTCATCGACGAGGCCGATCGCATGTTCGACATGGGCTTCATCAAGGACCTGCGCTTCCTGCTGCGTCGTTGCCCGCCGGTCGAGGAGCGCCAGTCGATGCTCTTCTCGGCGACGCTTTCGCACGACGTGCAGGAGCTCGCGTTCATGTTCATGAACGATCCCCTGCGGCTCGAGGTGAAGCCGGAACAGGTGACCGCCGAGGGCGTCGAGCACCATCTCTACCACGTCGGCAAGCACGAGAAGGCCTCCTTCCTGTTCGGACTTTTGCGAGCGGAGACTGGCGGGCGCACGATCGTCTTCGTCAACATGCGGCGCACGGCCGATCACCTGTGCCGCACCTTCGCGGCCAATGGCCTGTTGGCCGAGCAGATCACCGGCGACATCGAGCAGCGCAAGCGCATGAAGATCCTCGAGGACTTCAAGGAGGGGCGTCTCCCGGTGCTCATCGCCACGGACGTTGCCTCGCGCGGTCTGCACATCGAGGGGGTGACTCACGTCATCAACTACGACCTGCCGCTCGATGCCGAGGACTATGTCCACCGGGTGGGTCGCACGGCGCGCGCCGGAGCGAGTGGCAAGGCCATTTCGCTCGCCTGCGAGGACTATGTTGACGGCCTCGAACCCATCGAGACGCTGATCGGTTTCAAGATCCCGCACGAGTTCCCCGACGACAGCATGCTCGCGGCGATCAAGACCGTCCCGCGCATGACGCGCCGCCGGCCCGAGGTCGGAGGCGACACCCGCCGCGGTGGCAGGCCCGCACCGGGGCGGGGGAGCGGTCGCGACGAGGCGCCGAGGCGGCGCTCGGAGACGGCGCAGCGGCCGGCGACCGCGGAACCCCCGGCCCCGGCCGCCGACGGGCAGCCTGCGGATGCTCCGGCACGACGCCGGCGACGTCGGCGTCGAAGCGCTGGCGGCCCGACGGCGCCTGGCGGTTCACCCTCGGTAGAGGCGGGAACCCAGAGCGCGGAGCGTACAGCCTCAAGCGATGGAGCAGGGGGCGAGCCGGGACCGGGTGGCGAGAAGAAGCGTCGACGTCGGCGTCGGCGCAAGCCCGCGGGGGAGCGCGTCGCCACCGCGGAATCGGGCGGTGCGGCAGAGGGCTGACCGGCTCCACGTGCCGCACGCAGGAACTTGAAGGCCGTGCGGGCGGCCACGGCGAATCGCAGGCGCGGCCGCCACCTGGTTCTCGTCGGTGCCGGACACGCCCATCTGCGCGTCCTGCGATCGCTGGCGCAGAACGACTGGCCCGATGTTCAGGTCACGCTCGTCTCGCCGTCCTCAGAGGTTCTTTACTCGGGAATGGTCCCGGGGGTTCTCGCCGGGCGACATGCGAGATGCGAGGCGGTGATAGACGCCGCCGCGCTCGCCGCGCGGGCGGAGATCGCCTTCGTTCGTGACCGGGTGAGTTCGCTCGACCCCGAGCGTCGCACTCTTGTCACCGCCGGTTGCGGCGAGATCCCCTGGGACATCCTGTCGCTCGACCCGGGCGCCGCGCCGCGGGATCCGGGGGGATGGCTTCGCCACGAGCACGTGGTGGCGGTCCGGCCGATCGACCTGCTGGAACGGCGACTCGCGGCATTCGTCGAGGGCGCATCGTCGACGCGGATCTCGCCCACGGTGGCGGTGGTGGGTGGCGGGGCCGCCGGCGTCGAGATCGCCTTCGCCCTCGCCGAGCGACTGCGGGGTCTGCACGGCGCTCGGGTCGTCCTCGCCGAGCGCGGCTCGACGATCCTTCCCGGGAGGAGTCTCCGCGCACGCACTTGTGTCGCGCGGGAACTCGCGCGCTGCGGGGTCGAACTCGTCGTCGGCCGCGGGCCGATCGAGGTCGACGTCGACGGCCTGAGTGCGGGGGGCGAGCGCGTCGCCGCGCCCGCGCTCGTCGTGCTCGCGACCGGTGCGGGCGCCCCCGGCTTCCTCGCGACGAGCGGACTCGCGACCGACCGCGAAGGCTTCCTTCTGGTGGACCGCTTCCTGAGGAGCATCGATCGACCCGAGGTGTATGCGGCGGGGGATTGCGCGAGACCGATCGACCACCCAAACTTGGACCGTTCGGGTGTCTTCGCGGTGCGCCAGGGGCCGGTGCTCGCAACGAACCTCCGGGCTGCAGCCGGAAGCGGGCGCGGCCTGCAGCCCTTCCGACCGCAGGCCGCGGTCCTCTCCCTGCTCGGGAGCGGTTCCGGTCGAGCGATCGCGCTCTGGCGGGGGTGGGCGGGCGCAGGCCGTCCGTGGTTGCGCCTGAAGGACCGGATCGACCGGGCCTTCGTCTCGGCGCATCGCCCGCCCCGCGCTTCTTCGCCACGCTCGCCCGAGGACGTCCCCTTCGCCGCAGACGGCATGCGTCCGTGCGGGGGTTGTGCGGCGAAGGTCGATGCGAGGTCGCTCCGCACCCTGCTCGCGGGCGCCCGCGGTGCGCTCGGCGCGGAAGACGTCCTGATCGGGTTGGAAGCGCCCGACGACGCCGCGGTACTCCGCGTCCCGGGAGGCGCCGACCTGGTCGTGACGATCGATGCGTTTCCGCCCTTCTGCGGCGACCTGCACGCGGTGGGCGAGATCGCGGCCGTCCATGCGGCGAGCGACGTGCTCGCGATGGGCGGGCAACCGACGGCGGCGCTTCTCCTGCTTTCCGTCGCGCGCGACGCGGGTACCGCCAGGGAAGCGACACTCGGGCTCCTGCTGCATGGAGTCCGATCGGGCCTCGACCGACTCGGCGTGCCACTGGTCGGGGGGCATACCTCGACCGGCGACGATACCTTGGTCGGACTCACGATCGTCGGACGGCTCGGCGACGGCCCAGCATGGACCAGGGGAGGCGCCCGAACCGGCGATCGGCTGGTCCTCACCCGCGCGCTCGGCACCGGGGTCGTGCTCGCCGCGAGTGCGGCCGGCGAATGCCCGGCCGCCTGGACGGATGCGGCTCTCGCCGCGATGCGCGAGGGCAACGCGACGTGCCCCCCCATCCTCGCTCGCTTCGGGGTTCGTGCCTGCACGGACGTGAGCGGGTTCGGATTCCTGGGACACCTCGCGGAGATGCTCGCCGCCTCGAAGGTCGGCGCCCGCGTGGATCTCGACGCGCTTCCGGCACTCCCCGGAGCACTCGAACTCGCCGCGGTCGGATGGCGTTCGACCGCGGACCTGGCGAATCGGCACGCTCTCGGCGACGTCCTGCCCCACGACGCACCCTGGGAGGATCCGCGCATGGTGCTCGCGTGCGACCCGCAGACCTCGGGCGGTCTGCTCGTCGCGGTACCGGCCGAGGCCACTGCCGGGCTACTCGACGATCTGCGGGCCGCAGGCATTGCGGCCCATCTGGTCGGCGAGGTGCTGGCTACGCCGGGCGACCGCGCGATCGCGCTTTCTACCTTCCCGAACTCCGGGCGGGATTTGACGCACTCGGCGCCGGGGTTGTAGCGACGTGCGTGGTTCGAATCGCGTTCGCAGGACTGTCGGAACATCCGGGACTCAAGTCCGCCCGGCGCAGGTCGCGTCCCTAGTCCGCTTGCGGGCGCAGGCGATTCGATGACCGGAGGCCCCATCCGTCCTTCCGCTTTTGCCACCGCGGAGGAGATCATCATCAGTCGGGCGCGTCGCGAGCCGCACCGTCCGGCGCTAGGCTGGCGCGACCGCATGATCCTCCTCGGCAGGCTCGCCGCTCATGTCGAGTCGAGGGCCGGTGCCTTCGCGGAGTCGTTGCCGCGCGGCGCGGTGGTCGCGCAACTCATGGCGGACACGCCGGGCCTCGTCGGGACCACGCTCGCGGCATGGCGGCAGGGGGCGACCGTCGTTCCGCTCGATCCCATTCTCGAGACCGACGCGATCGCGGCCCGGCTGGAGCAGTCGTCGGTCGACGCGCTAGTCGCGCACGAGGAGTTCGTCGAAGCGGCCGGGGCCGCGCTGCGAGCCTGCGGCAGTCGCGCCCTGCTCGTGGTCTCGCGCGGGCTCCGGCTGATCGACGCGGGTCGCCCCGGTCGGGGCGCGACCGGCCGGGGTGATCGCAGGGTGGTCGATCTCGCCGGGAGACGCCGGGCCCGGCCTTCGGCGGCAGCATCCGGAGCCGTGGCCCGGGTGAACGAAGTCGCCTTTCACGCCTACTTGCCGGAAGCGACCGGGCGTCCACGGGCGGCCTTACTTACCCATGCGAACGTCGTGTCGAGCGCGTTGCGGATCGGCATCGCCCGGGGTGACGGCAACGACGACGTCGCGCTCGCTACCGGGCGACTTTCCGAGGTTTCGACGCTCGTCGCGGAGGTTCTCTCTCGGCTCCTCTCCGGGGGATCGGTCGTGTTACTCGGTTCGGGAGGTGCGGCGGCGGTCGTCGAGCGGATCGAGGCGCACCGGGTGACCGACGTCTCCCTGTCGGCGGAGGTCGCGTCGGGTCTCGTGGAATCCCCCTCGCCGAAGCGTCGCGCGATACGCAGCGTCCGCAAGGTCCTCCTGCGCGAACCCTCGCTGGCGCTCACGGTCAAGCGCGAGCTCGGCGATCGCTTCCCCGCGGCCGAACTGCTCCAGACGTGGAGTCGAGTGGAGGCGACCGACGGACTCGCAACGGCGCGACAAGGCGCCGTCTTCCGCAAGCCGGACACGCTGGGGACACCGCACCCCGGGCTGGTGGTGGGCGTCGTCGACCCCGAGGGGCGGATGCTGCGTCCGGGTGAAACCGGAGAGATCGTGTGCCGGGGTGCGGTCCTGATGCGCGGCTACCTCGATGCGCCCGCGGCGACCCGGGAGGTCCTGCGTGACGGCTGGCTGCACACCGGGGATCTGGGTTACATCGACGGAGACGGAGACCTGGCTCTGAGCGGGGGCCGCCCGACGAGCAGGCGCCGATCCGGAACTACGGACTGAACATGCGCGCGCGCGCGCGACGGAAATGGAGACCATGCAGAACACCCCCGACGCATCGGCCACGGCGCCACGCGCGCCGGCCTTCGCCGGCATCAAGGTGCTCGATTTCAGCCACCAGGCCGCCGGCCCCTGGGCCACGACCTTGCTCGGCGACCTGGGCGCCGACGTGGTCAAGATCGAGAAGCCCGGTCGCGGCGACTCGATTCGCTACGCCCAGGGCGACGAGTCGTTCGAGGTCGGGAGCCTGAACTTCTGGGGTCTCAATCGCAGCAAGCGCGGCATCACGATCGACATCTCGACCGACGAGGGCCGTGCACTGGTGAAGAGGATGGCGGCGACCGCCGACGTCGTCCTGGAGAACTTTCGCCCGGGTGTCATGGATCGCCAAGGGATCGGCTACGAGGCGCTCTCGGCGATCAACCCGCGGCTCGTCTACTGCGGGATCACCGCCTTCGGATCGGTCGGCCCAATGGCGCAGAAGCCCGGCATGGATCTCATCCTGCAGGCGACCGGCGGCGTCATGGGGCTCACCGGGGAGAGCGCCGGGCGCCCGCCGGTGAAGGCGGCCCCTCCGGTCGCGGACATCTCGACCGGGATCTACGGCGCGTACGCGGTCGCCGCGGCCCTCTTCGAGCGCGAGCGCTCCGGCTGCGGCCAGAAGATCGAGATCGCGATGCTCGACGCGGTGATCTCGCTCCTCTCCGACGTCGCCTTGAAGAGCGTCGTCTGGGATCGCGATTTCGAGCCCTTCGGCAGCGGGCATCCCGACATCGTCCCCTACCAGGCGTTCAAGGCGCGCGACGGCTGGTTCATCGTCGCCTGCCTGACCAATGCATTCTGGAAGCGCCTGCCGGCCGCGATCGGGCACCCCGAGCTGCTCGATGACACGCGCTTCACGGCGATGCGCGACCGGGTGAAGAACAAGTCCGCGCTGATCGAGATCTTGAACTCCATCTTTGCCGACGCCGACCGGGAGAGCTGGATCTCACGGATCGAAGTGGCGGACATTCCGACCTGCAAGGTGAATACGGTTCGCGAGGTGTTCGCACTCGAGCAAACCAAGGTGAACCAGACGCTCGTGCGGGTCCCGCATCCGACGCGCGGTGAGATCCCGATCCTCAACTGCCCGGTGAAGCTGCTCGGCAGCCCTGGCAAGGTCGAACGCGGCGCACCGGGACTCGGCCAGCACACCGACGAGGTGCTCGCCTCCTACGGCGTTGACGCGGCCGAACTCGCCCGCCTGCACGGTCTCGGGATCATCTAGGAGGCGCCGTGGGCGACCATCGCCACATCCAGTACCGGGTCGAAGAGGGTGGCGTCGCCGTCCTCCTCTTCGATCGCCCGGAGGCGAAGAATGCATTCCTGCCCGAGATGACCGACGAGGCGGGCGAGGCGCTCGCAGCCGCGGCCGCCGATCCAGCCGTGCGCGCGCTCGTGCTCTCGGGGGTCGGCGAGGCGTTTTCGGCGGGTGCGGACCTGAAGCTCATGGGTCGTAGCGACCGCCTCGGACGCAGCGCGATCGTCGGGCGCGAACGCGGCCGGCACGGCATCGAGCGGACGCGGGCGGTGCTCGATTTCCCGAAGCCGACGATCGCAGCCGCGCACGGAGCCGTCGCCGGCATGGCATGCGCCTGGGCGCTCGCCTGCGACGTCGTTGTCGCCAGCATGACCGCGCGCTTCCATTTCAGCTTCGTCCGCATCGGCTTCGTCACCGACTGCGGTACCAGCTGGCTGCTCGTCCGGCGGGTCGGGATCGGCCAGGCGAAACGCCTCGTCCTCACGGGTGACCCGGTCTCTGCCGACGAGGCGTTGCGCATCGGGCTCTGCGAGGAAGTGACTCCGGAGGGGGGCGATCTTTCGCGAGCGCTCGAACTCGCGCGTCGCATGGCGGAGCGACCGCCCCTCGCGGTGGCCAATGCACGTCGGATCCTTGAGTTCGCCGCGCGTTCTAGCTTCGAGGATGCGGCCGACCTCGAGTCCTGGACGCAGGGCGCGCTCGGCGAGACCGACGACCACAAGGAGGCGGTGCGGGCCTTCGTCGAGAAGCGCCCGCCCCGTTTCTCGGGATCGTGAGTATTTCGTCGATGCCGAGCGAGACTCTCGGCGGATTCCTCGCGGACGCAGCGGCTCGTTTCGGGACAAACGACGCTCTGTACTCGGGCGAGGTCCGGTGGTCGTATCTCGAGCTAGCCCGGGAGGCGGCACGGATCGCCGACGGACTGCGCGGCCTCGGGGTCCGGCCGGGGGAGCCGGTCGGCGTGCTTCTACCCAACTGGCCGGAGTTCTTCGCCTCGGTCCTTGGCATCGCCGCGGTCGGGGCGACCGCCGTCTGCCTGAACACGATGGCGACGGAGTCCGAGCTTGCCTTCTACCTCGACCACGCCCGGGTGCGGTGGCTCGTCTACACGCCGCGATTCCTCAAGCACGACTACGAAGCGCGACTGGCGGGGTTCGGAGTCGACCGCCCGTCCGCGGAACGCACGACCGCACGCGACATGGTCGGTCGGATCGCCTTCGTTCCCGACGGTCGGGCCGTCCCGGCCGGAGCACTCGACTATCGACGACTCGGGGCCGTGCCGGCCGATCCGATCGGGGCGCTGCGCTCGGGCGACGCCGCGTCGCCGGGCGATCCCGCGGTGGTGTTCTTCACCTCGGGATCGACGGCCCAGCCCAAGGCCGTCGTGCATGCGCACCGGGCCCTCGTCCACCAGGCCTTCGCTGCGAGCGATGCCTTCGGGCTCGACGCCGAAGACCGTGCCTTCGGTGCGCTCCCGATGTTTTTTGCAGGCGGCTTCGTCATCATTGCCCTGATCACCTTCGCGACGGGCGGTGCCGTCGTCCTGCAGGACCACTTTGAGGCCGGGGAGGCCCTCGACCTGATGGAGCGTCGCTGCGTTACGTTCTATGCCGGCTGGCAGCTCGCCCCGGCGCTGGTCGAGCACCCCTCCTTCGCGCGACGCCGCCTGCGGTTGCGCAAGGGGATCTTCACCGAGTCTCCGGCCCTCCCCAGGCTGCTCTGCTCCGATCATGTCGCGGTCGCGGCCTACGGCCTGAGCGAGACGGCGACCGTGGTCTGCCTCGCGCGCTGGGACGATCCGGCCGACCTCCGGCAGCGGGGCTTCGGACGGCCCTTGCCCGGCGTCGAATTGCGAATCGTCGACCCGGAGACGGGAGCCACGCGTACCGATGGCGAGGTCGGCGAAATCCTGGTGCGCGGCCCCTCGTCGATGCTCGGCTATCTCGGCGTCGGCCGGGAGGAGTCCTTCACGCCCGATGGTTTCTTCCGCACCGGGGATTACGGTCGCCTCGACGAGACCGGGACGCTGCGCTTCGACGGCCGCCTGAAGGAAGTCATCAAGACCGCCGGGGTGAATGTCGCAGCGGCGGAAGTCGAGAGTTGCCTCGCGAAGCTCGACGGGGTCGCCGCGGCCTACGTCGTACCCGTGCCGCACCCGGTGCGGGGGGAGAACGTCGCTGCATTCGTCGTCACCCGCCCCGGAGCGAAGCCCGACGGTGCCGCGATCATCGAGCACTGTCGGCGCGAGATGGCTTCCTACAAGGTTCCCCGACACCTGTTCCTGCTTTCGGCCGACGGCGTACCGCGCACCGGCACGCAGAAGGTCGACAAGCCGCTTCTCCGGCGGCGGGCCGTGGAGATGGCCGGTGGATCGGACGATCTCCTCGCCGTCTGAAGCGCGCTTCGAGCGGGTTTAGCGCGCCTTCCAAACCGGCTTGCGCCGCTCGACGAAGGAGCGCGGCCCCTCGGCATGGTCCTCGGTCTGCTCGACGATCTCCAGGTAGCCAGCCGCGATTTCCTCGGCTTGCTCGATCGGCAACCCGACGCCGCGCAGGATCGCCATTTTCGTACCCCAGACCGCGAGCGGTGCGTTCTCGCACACGAGGGCCGCCAGTTCGCGGGCGCGTGGCATCAACTGCTCATGGGGAACGACCTCGGTCACGAGCCCGACTTCCAGGGCGCGACGGGCATCCATGCGTTCCTTGTTGCCCAGGAGCGCCATGCGCAGGCACACGGCGAGCGGTACACGGCGCGCCATATTCACCATTTCGTGCGAGGAAACGTAGCCGATCGATACGTGCGAATCGAAGAACTGCGCCTTCTCGGAGGCGATCGGAATATCGGCTTCGGTGACCAGGTCGAGCGTGACGCCGTTCACGAGGCCGTTCACCGCAGCGATGACCGGCTTCCAGACACCCATGCGCCGTGGCGTCGGAAGTGCGCGGATCGTCTCGATCATCGCGAGTTCGCGCCACCGATCCGGCTTCTTGAACCCACCCGAATCGAGCGACTCCACGTCGGCGCCGCTCGAGAAGGCACGGCCCTCGCCGGTGACGATCGCGCACCAGATCTCGGGGTCGTCCTTCACCATCGTCCAGGCGGTGCGGAGGTCCTCCTTCATGCGCTGGTTCAACGCGTTGAGGCGGTCGGGGCGGGCGAGGGTGATCGTCGCGATGCGCGACTCCACCTCGAAGCGGATCGTCTCGAAGTCGGCCATGGGTCTCCTCGTCGGCGTGCAGGGGCGACGATCCGCCCGTCACGCGACCGAGAGGTATCCGGTGCGCCCGGGCGCCCGCAAGGGGACGGCGCCCGTGGCCGAAGCCGGGAGCCGGGGCTATGGTCGGCCGAACCCGAGGAGGCGATGCGATGCTGACACGCGGCGACGATTACCCGGTGCACCAGACGGCGGAGCCGATCGCGCAGGTCGCGACCGGGGATCGCAATTTTTACGATCGCTACTTCTTCAACGGCTACTCGCGCGACGGCGAACTCTTCTTCGCGGCGGCGCTCGGGGTCTATCCGAACCGGGGCGTCATGGACGCGGCCGTGAGCGTGCTGCACGACGGCAGGCACCACGTCGTTCGCGCCTCGCGGCGTGCCCCGGTCGACCGCATGGAGACCGAAGTCGGGCCGATTTCGGTCGACGTCCTAGAGCCCCTGCAAAGGCTGCGGGTTCGCGTCGGGGCGAACGAGTGGGGACTGGCGATGGACGCCACGTTCCGGCTCCGCGGGCCGGTCCTCGAGGAACCGCGCTTCCAGCGCAGAGCGGGGGTTCGCCTCGTGATGGACTACACCCGCCTCACCCAGCACGGCTCATGGGAAGGCACGATCTCCCTGCCGGGCAGAACCTTCCAACTCGTACCCGGCGCATTCTGGGGATCGCGCGACCGGTCCTGGGGAACCCGGCCCGTGGGCGAGCCCGAGGGCGGTGCACGCCCCGCCGTGCAGCAGTACTTCTGGCTCTGGGCGCCGCTCAACTTCCCGCGCACGCTGACTCATTTCGACGTAAACGAGGAGGCCGACGGGGCGCGCTGGCACGAGACCGGGATGGTCGTGCCGGCCGATGGGCGGCGCAGCGCGATCGAGGTCGCCGAGCGCGTCGCCCACGACCTGCACTGGCGACGGGGCACGCGTCGCATCGAGGCCGGGGCCATCGAGCTCGAGGTCGGCGGTCGACCGGCGCACATCGAACTCCGTCCGATCCGCCACTTCACGATGGGCACGATCGGTTACCTCCATTCGACGTGGGGCCACGGCATGGATCGCGGTGAACTCGCGGTCGATGGAGAGATCGTGCCGGCGATGGCTGACGACGACGGCACGTCGCCGCACCTGCACGTGCAGACGATCTGCGCCGCGCGACTCGAGCGCGCGGGCGCACCGGCGGAGGACGGAATCGGCGTCTTCGAGCAGCTCGTGATCGGGCCGCACCGACCCTACGGGTTCACCGGCCTGACCGACGGTGCCGCCTGAGCGCTCCGCTCCGAGGCGGTGGGCCCGCGCGCACGCAAACTCACCAGGCGAAGCCGAGTAAGGCGATCGCGGCCTCCTGTCGGGAGGCGGAGCGCACCAGGTAGCCGTCGATCGTCCTGCGCAGGCCCTCGCGCGCATCGGCAGCGACGCGCTCGCTCGAAGGTGTGCCCAGCGCAACGGCCCGGTCGATGAGTTGGCGACCGCCCCGATCGCGCTCCATGACGGCATCGAGAGCCGCGTCCGGACGATCCGCCGACGACGCCGCGAGATGGGCCCGGACGTCGCGCAGGAGTCCGGCCGGGGTGTCCCCGGGGAGCGACGCCAGATGCGGCAGAAGCGCGCGAAGGGTCGTGTCGAGATCGCGGTGTTCGTCGGCGATCGCACGGTGTTCGATCGGCCAGGCCTTCTTCGCGTATTCGAGCAGAAGCGTCGCGTACATGACCTGCTCGCGGACGAACGGGTCCTCCAGCGCCGGCGAGATTTCCGCCTGGAGGAGGCGCTGCACGGTGGAGAGGACGTCGCCGAGGTCGGGTCTCATCGCGCGGGCCCCCCGGCCCCGGCTGCGACGTCCATGAGTTCGAGGAGTTCGCGTCCGAGCCGCCCGTTGAGAATGCCGACGATCGCAAGCGTCGGTTCGGAGGTGCGCCCCTCGCAGAGATTGCGGACGCCGGTGAGCGCGATCGTCATCATCTTGACCGTTCCGAGCACCTGGTAGAAGCGCAGACGACCCCGGTCGGCGCTGAAGCCGGTGCGCTGCTCCCAGCGCGCGAGAAAATCGTCGAGCGGGAGGAGCCCGCACACGCGGCCCGCGCTGCTCCAATACGGCATGGCGGCCCAGCCGAGATCCTCGTGCGGATCGCCGAGATGGGCCATCTCCCAGTCGAGCATGGCGGTGATGCGGCCCTCGGCGTCATGAAGGTAGTTCCCCGAGCGGAAGTCGCCGTGCACGAGAGTCACCCGGTCGGTTTCGGGGATGCGCGCATCGAGCCATGCGAAAGCCCGCGTCAGGATCGGGTGGGCTTCGATCCGGTCCTTCTCGAAGATGCCGCGCCAGAGGTCGACGGCGCCGCGAGCGGGCTGGATACCCGCACCGGGGGAGGGGAGGAAATCGAAGCCGAGAGCCTGCCAGTCCGCGCGGTGAATCCGGGCGAGAATCGATACGAAGTCGTCCGCCGCACGCGCGCGCATCTCGTCGGGATAGGCCGGGGGAAAGGTCGGCGGCGTGACCATGCCCTCGACGCGCTCCATCACGAAGAACGGCCGGTCGAGCGCCTCCGGCCCGAGTTCCAGCCAGCGCACCCGCGGCACCGGGACACCAAGTCCGACCGCGGCTTCGAGCACGCGGTACTCGTGGCTGCGCTCGCTCTCGAGCAGGCTCGCGACCGGGTCGCGGCGCAGCACGAACGCCTGTTCCGCGACACCTTCCCACGAGGCCTCGAAGAGGTAGGTCTCGCGCGAAGCGCCGCCGCTCTTGCGGGCGAAGCCGGAGACGCGCACCGGCGTCCCGATCTGTCCACTAAGATAGGCTTCGAGCCTGGGGGCTACCGACATCGCCGCGACGCTAGCCCAGTCGCGGGGCCTCCTCAATCCCCGACAGGAAGTCCGCGATCGCCCCGGCAACCGCGTGGGGTTGCTCGACATGGAGATGATGCGTCGACGCCGGGATCACCACGGGCTGGCCGAGGGGAATTCTGCGGACGGTCGCCGCGTGGTCGTCCTCGGAAAGGATCGTCGACGCCGCGCCGCGCAGGCAAAGGGTGGGCGCGGCGATCTCCCGGATGCGCTCGGCAAAGCCGGCGCCGGGACCGCCCTGAGGGTCGGCGCGGAACACCTTCCAGTGGAAGCGCGAGGTGAAGCCGCCCTCGCCGTTGGGCTTGAAGCTCGAGCGGGCGAGTTGCGCGAGGCGTTCGCCGGGAATCAGGTGCGGAAGGGGATAGGGCCGGAACCCCGCGCAGGCGGCGTCGAGCGTCGGCCAGTGCATCTGCGGGATCTTGCTCAGCCTCTCGCCGGCGTGCCGCATTGCGGGCGTACCGAGGAAAAGGGGGACGTCGAGCAGGACCAATGCACGCAAGGGAATCCCGCGGCGCGCGGCGAGGTCGGCGGCGAGGATGCCGCCCTGCGAATGCCCGACCAGGACCCACGGGCCTTCGTCGAGCCGCCGTGCGATTTCGCCGATGTCGGCGACGTCGCGCTCCCAGCCGTAGCCTTCGCACTCGGTCCAGTCGCTCTCGCCGTGCCCGCGGCGATCCATGGCAAAGGGTCTGCCGAGTGGGGCCAGAAGCGGCCCTATGAAGTCGAACCAGCGGGCGTGCGCCATGCCGCCGTGCAGCAGCAGGATGGGCGGCCCGTCGAGTGCCGTCCCGCGCGAGTAGTCGCGTACCGCGATTCCCAAGCCGTCGACTTCGAAGCGTCGCTGCGTCGGGTGGGCCGCGGCGTCCCGACTCTCGGAGGGCATGCGAGACTTCGTCTTCGTCCGCTCAGTAGCGGCGCAGGCCGGGGTCGACCTGCAGGGCCCATGCGTCGATGCCCCCGGCGAGGTTCAGCATGCGCGGGTGTCCGCGGTCGGCGAGGTAAGACGCGACTTGCGCGCTGCGCATCCCGTGGTGGCAGACCACGACGACCTCGCGGTCGAAGGGGACCTCGGCGAAGCGCTGCGGCACATCGTTCATCGGGATCTCGAGCGCACCCGGCATGCGGGCGACCGCGAGTTCCGGCGCCTCGCGCACGTCGAGGATCACGGGGGGTTGCGCCTCGGCGAGACGCGCCTTGAGTTCCAGCGGAGTGATCTGCTGCAGCATGGGGCGGCGATTACCGGCCCGGAAACCGCTTCACAAGCGAAGTCGTCGGGACAGGTCGGATTGCAGGACGCGCTCCGGGTCCACTCGATCGCGCAGGGCCTCGAAACGATCGAGGTCGGGGATCATCTCCCGGAGCATCTCCGGCGAGACCCGGCTGTCCTTGGCGAGGTAGAGGCGCCCGCCCGCGTCGGCTACGATCCGGTCGAGACTGGTGAGAAACCCGTCGCGATCGGCGCGGGCCGGCATGTCCATCGCGAGCGTCCAACCCGGACGGGGGAACGACAATGGCCCCGGGTTGCCGGGACCGAAGCGCTTGAGCACTGCGAGGAAGGCGCAGCGCCGGGAGCTGACGCGCTCGACCACGGCGCGCAACGCGTGGGCCGCCTCGTCCGGCACCACGAACTGGTACTGGAAGAATCCCGGCGCCCCGTAGAGCCGGTTCCAACCGCGAACGGCATCGAGCGGGTGGAAGAAGGGCGTGATTCCGACGATCTCGTCGCACCGCACCCGGGGCGCCCTGCGGAAGTAGAGTTCGTCGAAGGCACCGACCGTCAGGCGGTTCAGGAGCCAGGTCGGCACCCACGGCGGTGCCGCGAACGGGGCGGACGGTGAGAAGGCGAGGGGATTCCTCCGGGAGGAGGCCGGCAGGTCGTCGACCAGCGCATGGTCGCCCCGGGTGAGCACGGAGCGACCCATCCGACGACCGCGCGCGAACATGTCGACCCAGGCGACCGAATGGCGGTAGCGGTGGTCGCCCTCGACCATGCGCGACATCACGTCGTCGAGGTCTTCGGCCCTCTCTGTGTCGACCCGGATCATCGCGGTCTCGATCGGCAACAGCCGCAGCGTCGCCTCGGTGACGAAGCCGGTGAGTCCCATGGCGCCGGCCGTACCCCAGAAGAGGTCGGGATCGGATTCCGGGGTGACGTCCACCGTGCAGCGCGGCGTGGCGAGCGTGAAGCTCTCGACGTGATTGACGAAGCTGCCGTCGCGATGGTGGTTTTTTCCGTGCACGTCGGCGGCGATCGCGCCACCCACGGTGACGTAGCGTGTACCGGGCGTCACGGCGGGGAACCAACCGCGCGGAACCGCGAGTCGCATGAGCGCGTCGAGCGAAAGCCCGGCTTCGACCCGCGCGACGCCGCGCACCCGGTCGAAGTGCAGCACGCGGTCGAGCCCAGTCAGATCGGCCACGTCGCTGTCGGCGTTCTGCGCGGCATCGCCGTAGGCCCGGCCGAGGCCGCGGGCGAGCGTTCCGCGCGGGCCCGCCGCGGGCAGCAGGAGCGCGGCGGCGTCGGTCGAGACGGGTCGCGCGACACGCGCCTGCACCGGCGCCATCTTCCCCCAGCCGGCGAGTTTCTCCACGGGACTCACACGTCGAGGTCCGCAACCGCATTCGCCCGCTCCATGATGAGTTGGAAGCGGGGGGCGACCTCCCGCCCCATGAGCGCACCGATCGTCTCGTCGGTCGCCTGCGGGTCGCCGATCGTCACGCGGAGCATCGTGCGCTTGCGGGGGTCGAGGGTGGTCTCCTTCAGCGTCGACGGGTTCATCTCGCCGAGGCCCTTGAAGCGCTGCACCTGGGGAACCGCGCGCCCCTTGGAGCGTCCGATGATGGCCGTCTTCTCGCGGTCGTCGCGCGCCCAGAACGTCTCCTTCCCGATGTCGATGCGGTAGAGCGGCGGGACCGCAAGATAGAGGAATCCGCCGCGTACGAGTTCGGGGAGGTGGCGGTAAAAGAAGGTCATGAGGAGGGTCGCGATGTGGTTGCCGTCGGAATCGGCGTCCATGAGCAGGCAGACCTTGTGATAGCGCAGCTTCGAGGCGTCGAACTCGCGCCCGACTCCGCAACCCAGAGCCTTCACGATGTCGGCGAGTTCGTTGTTGGAGAGCGCCTTGGTCAGCGAGGCCTGCTCGGTGTTCAGGACCTTGCCGCGCAGGGGCAGAATTGCCTGGAAGTGCCGATCGCGGCCCTGCTTGGCGGAACCGCCCGCCGAGTCGCCCTCGACGAGAAAGAGTTCCGAATCGGCCGGGTTGGTCGACGCGCAATCGGCGAGCTTGCCCGGCAGGTTCAGGCGATGGGAGACCGCGGTCTTGCGGACGACCTCTTTCGCGGCGGCGCGCGAGGCGCTGCGCGCCCGCGCCGCGAGCACGACACGTGCGGCGATCGCCTCGGCCGACGAGCGATTCTGGTTGAGCCAGTTCTCGAGCGAACTGCGCACGAACGCCTCGATCGCGGGCGCGATCTCCGCGTTGTTTAGCCTCTCCTTGGTCTGTCCCTGGAACTGCGGGTTGGGAAGGAAGCAGGAGAGCAGCCCGACGACTCCCTCGCGCACGTCCTCGACCGCGATCTGGAGCCCGCGCGGCACGAGTCCGTGGATCTCCAGGTAGTTGCGGACGGCTTTCACCATGCCGCTCTTGAGGCCGTTCTCGTGGGTGCCACCCGCGCTCGTCGGAATGCTGTTCACGAACGAGGCGATGCTCTCAGCGGTTTCCTCGGTCCAGGCGAGGGCGCATTCGACGTGCAGCCCGTCCTGCTCCCGCGAGGCGTGGAAGACGTCCGGATGCACCCGCTTCGCTCCGCTCTTGACGAGGATCTTGCCGATGTAGGCGGAGATTCCGTCGGGGTAGTGGAACTCGTCGCGTTGCCTTGTCGTCTGGTCGTCGAAGACCACGGCGAGGCCGCGGTGCAGGTAGGCTTTGGATTCGAGTCGCTCGCGGATCAGGGCCGGGTCGAACACGACCGAGGGGAAGATTTCCCGATCGGGGTGGAATTCGATGAAGGTTCCGCTGCCGCGGGCGGGACCGAGTTTCTTCAGCTTGGCGGTCGCGACCCCGCGCGCGAAGCTCTGCTCCCACTCCGCACCCTCGCGCTTCACTCGTACGAGGAACCGATCGGAGAGCGCCGTCACCACCGAGGCGCCGACGCCGTGGAGTCCGCCCGAGTGATAGTAGTTCTTCGACTCGAACTTTCCGCCGGCGTGCAGCGTCGTCAGGATCAGTTCGAGGGCCGGCCTCTTGTACTTCTCGTGCATGTCGACCGGGATGCCGCGACCGTCGTCACGCACCGATAGGGTCTCGCCATCGGCCTTGAGGACGACCTCGATCCGCTTGCAATGGCCGTTCATCGCCTCGTCGACCGAGTTGTCGACGATCTCCCAGAGAAGGTGGTGCAAGCCAGCCGACTCGACCGACCCGATGTACATCCCGGGACGCTTGCGGACCGGTTCGAGCCCCTCGAGAACCGTGATGTCCTTGGCGGTATACGAAGTCGCCACTGCCCCTCACCCCCTGGCGCGATCCGAGGCTCCGCTACGGCCCCCCGGTCCCCCTGTCAAACGCTGCTCCCCGGTGCCGCAGCCGCTCCGCACTCGAAGCGATCCGCGGCGTCGGCATGCTACGACGATAGCAGACGCCCCGGGACCGGGCGCATACCGGTCCGGGTGGTATACCGCCCGACGTGGCGTGGGATCGTAGGGCGGGACCGGACCGCGACCGTCCATCTCCCGTCGGGTTTCGGACGACGCCCGGCGGGCGCTCTCCGGCCCGCATGGGCACGGCACCGCATGACGGCAGACCGACCGTCGGCTCCAGCGAGGTCGCTTGCGCGCACTATCCCGACTGCGTCGGTTGTCCGCTCGTCGGAACCGCCTACGGTGCGCAGCTGCGCGCCAAGGAGGTGGCCCTGCGCGCCGAACTTGCCGGGCGTCAACCGCTGCTCGACGTGGAGCCGGAGCGAATCTTCGGCAGCCCGTTGCCGTTCGGCTACCGCAACCAGGCAAAGCTCGTACTGCGCCGGCGGCGTGCGCCCGGGGGCCGCAGCGAGGTCGTCCTCGGCGTCTACCGACCGGGCACACACAGCGTGATGCCGGCGGAACGCTGTCGCGTTCACGACCGCCGCCTGCTGCCGTTCCTCGTGGCGCTGCGGGCAAGGATCGAGGAATCCGGCATCCCGATCTACGACGAGCGTCGCCGCGAGGGCGTGCTGCGCTACGCGCTCGCGCGGATCTCGACCGACAGTGGGGCGATCCACCTGACCCTGGTCGTCGCGACCCCCGGCACCCCGGGCCTCGACCGCCTGATCGAGCGCCTCCGGCGCGAGGAGCCGCGGCTCGAGGCGGTCTTCCTCTGCCTGAACCCGACGCCGGGCAACTCGGTCCTGTCGCCCGAAATCCGCCGGGTCTTCGGGCCACGGTCCCTCGTCGAGCACTTCGGCCGGCTATCGCTCGAATCCCGCCCCGACGCCTTCGTGCAGGCCAATCCCGGTGTCGCCACGCGCATCTATTCGGAGGCGGAGCGCTGGCTCGAACCCAACTCTGAGGACGTGGTTCTCGACCTGTTCGGCGGGGTGGGCGGATTCGGCCTCGCGCTCGCGGGTCGGGTCGCGATGGTCCTCGGCATCGAGTCGTCGCCCGCGGCCGTCGAGTGCGCGAACGGCAACGCGAAGCGCGCCCACCTGCGCCACGTGCGCTACCTCGCGGCCCAGGCCGAGGAGGCGCCGGCCCTCGCAAGGGAGCACGGCCTCGCGCCGGCGGGCGCAGGAGCGTTGCGCGTCGTCGTAAACCCGCCGCGTGGCGGTCTCTCCGAGAGCGCCCGCTCGGCGGTCGTGGAACTCGACCCGACCTCGATCCTCTATCTCTCCTGCAATCCGGCCACGCTCGCCCGCGACCTGGAAGACTTCGCCGCGCGGGGCTTTCGACTGCGTCGCGTGCGGCCGTTCGACATGCTCCCGCAGACGCCCCACGTGGAGGTTCTCGCGCTCCTCGAACGGGCAACCGGAGCGGGACGGCTCCCCCCCGCCCCGGCCTGAGTCCACCCATAGGCCGCTTCACCAGGCTGTTTCGACGTCCCCCTTGCGCAGGCGTTGTGCGATCAGGATCTGCTGCACCTCCGAAGATCCGTCGTAGACACGAACCACCCGGGAGTCGCGCCAGATGCGTTCGATCATGTACTCGCCCTTGATGTAGCCGTAGCCGCCGAGCATCTGGATCGCGT
>CAMBZJ010000035.1 GCA_945872365.1 Klebsiella pneumoniae | reverse complement strand
GCTGAGACGTTGTTGCGGGTGGCGCCGACCGGTGCGGATGCTCCCGCCTGCGGCTCGGCCGCGGCGCCCTGCCGCTCGATCCAGTACGCGGTGAACCTCGTCGCGACCAGCGGCACCGTGCTCGTCGCGGGAAGCCCGGGCGGAACCTCCTACGGCTACGACGCAGCACTCGATCCCTGCTCGGGGCCGCTCGGCAACACGGCCGCGGTCTGTATCGTGAACAAGCAGATCTTGCTGCGCGGCGGTTACTCGACCGCCGACTGGACGACGAGCGACCCGGTGCGCAACCCGACGACCATCGACGGCGCCTCGGCCCGCCGCGGCGTGCTCGCGATCGGCACCGGGCCGCTGACGACTCTCGACATCGAGGGCTTCACGATCCGCGACGGCCTCGCCCGCGGCACCCCGCTGCGCCCGGGGCTCGACTCGATCTACGCCTTCGGCGGCGGGCTCCAGGCGGACGAGGTCGCTTCGCTGCGGGTCCGTCGCGTGCTCTTCGTCGGCAATCGCGCGGTCGGCGACGACGTCGCCGGGGAGTTCGGCGGTGCCGGCTCGGGCGGCGGCGTCGCGCTGCGCTGGGTCGACGACGCGGTCTTCGAGGACGTGCGCTTCGAGGCGAACGAGGCGCTCGGCGGCACCGGTGCCTGGCGCGGCGGCTTCGCCGTCGGCGGCGGCCTCTATACCTTCCAATCGAAGCTGGCCGGAGCGCGCCTCGTGTTCCGCGACAACGCCTCGATCGCGGGCGGCACGAGTGGCGGCGGGATCGGCGCCGACGGCGAGCGCGCGGACGCCTTCGGCGGCGCCGCCGCCTTCCAGCAGGGCAGCGTGGTTTCCCTGCAGGAAGTCGCCGCGCGTGACAATGCGGCCTTCGGCGGCTTCGCCACGAGTTGGGCGGGCGGGGCCTTCGGCGGGGCCTTCAAGCTCGAGGAGGCGAGCCTCGCGCTGCTCGAGGCGGACCTGCGCGGGAACACGGCGATCGGCGGCGCGGCGCTGAACGGCTGGCTCGGCAACGGCGGCGCGATCGAGGCGATCCACTCGCACACCTCGCTCGACCGCGTGACGATGATCGGCAACGTCGCCCAGGGTGGCGACGGAACGACCGGCAACCGTGGTGCCGCCGGCGGCGGCGCCGTGAACGCGACGTGGATGCGCGGTGCGGACTCGACCCTCGACATCCGCAACTCGGTCGTCGCCGGTAACTCGGTCCGGGCCGGCGGCGGAACCAACGTCTCCGGCGGCGGCGGCGGCGGCCTCTGGATCCAGGCGACCACGGCCACCGTCACGCACACGACGATCGCCGACAATCTGGTCGACGGCTCGATGCAGGGGCAGGCCGTCCTGCTCATCGAGGCACCCGTCGGCGCACCCGACGCGCGCCATGCGACGGCGGCGTTCGCCTACGACGTCGTCGCGCGCCACGCGGGCTTCGCCGCCTGGCAGATGGCCGCCCTCCACGTGAAGCCCGGGAACTCGCTCGTCACGAACCGCGCCGTCCTGTCCGCGAACACCCGCGACACGAACGTCGACGGCGTCCCGGGTGCCGCGGGTTCGGTCACCGGTCTCGCGACCGCGCTTCACCCGGCGTCGGCCGGCTTCGCGGCGCCCGGCGAGCCGGCCTGGGACTACCACCTGGTCTCGGGTTCCGCGGCGCGCGACCAGGCGACCGGCAGCACCGCGGTCGTGGACGTCGACGGCGACACGCGATCCGCGCCCGACGTCGGTGCGGACGAGTATGCCGCCTCCGGCGGACTCGCCGGCACCGTGCGCGACGCCGCCGGACGTGGGCTCGCGGGCGTGCTCGTCGAGGTCTTCGACGCCGCGACCCGCGCGCCGGCGGGCAGCGCGATGAGCGCGTCGGGCGGTGCATGGTCGGTCTACGGACTGCAGCGCGGCAGCTACCGGGTGCGCTTCTCCGACGGTCTCGCGACCCTGCGGTTGGTCGCCCGCTGGTGGAACGGCCGCGAGGAGGTGGCGGCGGACCTCGTCGCGGTCGCCGCGGGTGCGGTCACCCGCGGCATCGACACGACGCTCGACGCGCCGGGCGACGCGCTCTTCGTCGACGACTTCGAGTCGGGAAGCCTCGGCCGCTGGAGCGCGACGTCGACCAAGGACGGCAAGCTCGCCGTGCGGCGAATCGCCGCGCGCCACGGCGCGGCGGGCCTGCTCTTCGACGTCGACCGACTCCCGGCCCCCGCGAACCGGGCCAAGCTCTGGGTGAAGGACACGACTCCCGCGGGCGTGTCGCGCTATCGCGCGCGCTTCTCGCTCGACCTGAACACGATCGAGGTGCCGACCGATCCGCGCATCCTGCGCCTCGCGGCCGGTCGCCTCGCCGGCGATCCGTCGCACCGTCCCTTCGAGTTGCGATTGCGCTTCGAGGCCTCCACTTGGACGATCTACGGCGTCGTACGCGACGACGGGGGCACGGCCCGGCAGACGGTGCCGATCATGCTGCCGCGCCCGGGTTGGGCCTCGGTCGAACTCGACTGGCGCCGGGCGAGCGGCGCCGGGGCGGGTGACGGAACGCTCACCCTGAAGGTCGACGGCACGACCGTCGTCACGCCCGGCGTCGACAACCACCTGGCGGTGATCGACGGTGTCCAACTCGGATTCCTCGGCGGCCTCGGGGTCAGCTCCAGGGGCACCGCGTTCATCGACGACTTCGAGTCGCGGACGCAATCGGATTTCGCCGCACTGCCGTGACCACCCGAGGTGGCTCCCCTCTCTGGCGGGACAGGCAAAGGGGAGCAGACACCCGCTCAAACCAGCCGATGGCTCCGTTCGATCGGGAAACCATGGGTCTCCCAGGCCCGCAGGCCGCCTCGGAGGCTGGCCACCCGGGTAAGGCCTGCCTTCTGGAGCTGCTGGGTGGCGAGGGCCGAACGGCTACCCGAATGGCACAGCACCACCACGGGTAGGCCGGGGGGCAGTTCAGTCTGGCGGGCCTCCAGTTCCGGCAGAGGAATCAAATGGCTGCCGGGCACATGGCCATCCGGGCCGTCGTACTCCTCGGGGGAGCGTACATCCAGCAAAGTGAATTGGCCCCGGTGTTCCGCCACCCACTCGGGAGCCAGCTCGGGGAGACCTGCATATCTGCGTTGCACCGGCGCCCAGATCGTCACCTGGCTCTCCTCCTGGATCGGCTTGCCGGAGCGCAGATTGGCGGGCAGGGCCTGGGCAAGGCGGCCCGGGTGGGGCAGTTTCAGCGACTCCATGTAGACGACGAAGTCAAACTCAGTGGCTTCGCCGCCCAGACGGGCATTGAAGACTTTTTCCTCGCCCACCGAGCTGATGTTGCGGCCGACGTAGTCGTGACCCGGATAGAGCAGACAGCCATCGGGCAGCGACAGGATCTGCCCGGTGATCGAGTGGTATAGGGTGTGGGCATTGCCGTGCTGGAAATCGCAGCGGCCGCAGCCGCGCACCAGCAGGGCGTCACCGGTGAAGGCCAGAGACTCGTTGTCGAGCACGAAGGTGAGGCAGCCATCGGTGTGGCCGGGGGTGGCGCGCACCTCGAGGCAGCGGCTTCCGAAGGCGACCCGATCCCCATGCGACAAGGGCCGCGTGACGTTCTCGGCGCCTGCCTTGGCGGCCAGGGCGATGGTGCAACCGGTGGCCCGGTGCATCAGCCAGCTGCCGGTGATGTGGTCGGCATGGGCATGGGTATCCAAGCAGGCCACCAGATCGATGCCGAGCTCGCGAATCAGGGCCAGATCGCGGTCGTGTTGCTCGAACACCGGATCGATGAACACGCCCTCGGCGCTGTTCACGTCGGCGAGCAGGTAGGTGAAGGTGCCGGTGTCCCCATCAAAGAGCTGGCGGAGCAGCAGATCTCCGCCCCCGGCGGCAGCCCTCAGGAGGACAGGGGCAAGCAGCCCGACAGCCATGCTTCATGTCCTCGCAATGGCGATGGCCGCCGCAGCCCGGGATCTCCGCCGGACACCCGTATGCAGCCCGGAGATCGAATCGCGGACATTTCCTCTCATTTCTGCAGTTCCAAGCGCAAAACATCGTTGCGGGAGTAGTGTCCACTGATGTCGCGCAATTGTCGCTCCTCTATGACGACCTCCGGGTCGACATCTGCATAAAGAATGCCCTCCTCGCCAACGAGTGGGCCCGCCACGATGTCTCCTGTTGGACTTAAAATCATGGAACCCCCGTCCTGCCAGACCAATTTCTTCGACATTTGTTCCTTGGGAGGAAACTCCTCATCCGACAAGTTCGACCAATCGCTAGCGCGAAGCAGTCCGCTGGCACAAATAATCCAGGAGCGCCCTTCGATCGCCATGAAACGGGAGATGTCCTTCGTGAGAGAGAGGCTTCCGGGCCATGTCGATACATGCAGGACTTCCTCCTGCTGATGCAAGGCCGCCCTTGCGAGCGGCATCCAATTCTCCCAACAGGAAAGCCCTCCGACGCGACCGATTTTCGTGGGATATGTCACCAAGCCTTGGCCATCACCATCGGCCCAGATCAGGCGCTCGAGCCAGGTAGGCTTGAGTTTGCGGTGTCGTCCCCACAGCGTGCCATCAGGTCCGATCGTGAGTAACGTGCAATAGGTTGACCCCGCGTGTTGCTCGGCAATGCCTCCCATGAGCATGACTCCGAGTGCTCCGGCGCGTTGTTTCATTGCCGTCACGATTGGTCCATCCAGGCGCAGGGCTTCGCGCCAATATCGAGCGTAGATTTGCTTTTGATCGCCACCAGTCGAAATGGACGTCCAGTTCGGGTAGCCCGGGATCAAGGACTCACCCCATGTAATCAGTTCTGCGCCATGGCCGGCCGCTTCGCAGATGCGGGCTTCAAGCTTCTCCCAGGTCGCGGCCGCATTTAGATAGACAGGAGCGATCTGTATGACTGCTACTTTGAGTTTCGATCGAGACATTTTTTTTGCTCCTGAAAGCGTGAAATGAAAAGACAGCGCTTTGCCTGTCGTTTCGAAAGCCGAGTCACGAAAAGCATGAACCTGTTCTATCTGAAGGCTGAGGATTCATTCAAACTCTTCTGCCCCTGCTATTGTTCTGGATCTCCAGTTTCGTAGGCGTCGCAAAGTCCCCCACGGCCAGCTGCCGCGTGACCAGGCGTTCGAGAACCCCCTCCGCAGAGGCCCCGGCTTTCCTCAGGACGCCCACCATACACCCGCGCATGAACCCCGGGGCAAGCCTTTTCGGCGTACCGACTCGAATCGCAGGATCAGGCGAGCCGGCCGGGAGCACTCACCCGAACGGCAGAGCCGACGGCATCCTGCTCGGCCCAGGCTCGCGCCAGGTCCGGGTCCTCCGCGACGGCAATGCTGCGCCGTCCGTCGTCGAACTCGACGATCGCGACGGCGCGCACGAGTTCTCCACCCTCGGGGAGCGAGGTCGCGCCGACGACGGTCGCGCGGCCGGTCGCAGCGTCGTCGATCGGCCGCTGCCCGGTGGCGCTCGCGGCGCGTGCGCCGACGTCGTCGCGGACGAAGCCGCCTTCGCGCGGCTCGGTCGACCAGAGCGCGAGCGCCGGCTTGGTGAGCATGCCGCTCACGCAGGTGACCAACCCGCGCTCGCCCGGGCGTTCGCGCAGCACGCGGGCCATCGTCGCCGTCGACTGCAGTACGTAGGAGTTGAGCGGGCCGCCAGCGAAGGTCATGCCGCCGGTGACGGTGAGAGGTGCCTCGTGCGCTAGACCGAGTTCGTCGGCCTGCACCTGCACCGCAGCCGGAAAGCAGCTGTACAGGTCGACCGGGCCGCCGTCGGTCCCGGCGCCCGCCGCGCCGCGATCGCCGCCGTCGGCGAGTTCCGCAAGCCTTCGCGCGGCGATGCGGAACGCGGGCCAGCGGTGTAACTCGGCACGCGCGGTGAGTGGCAGCATGTGATTCGATTCGACCGACGCGAGCGGAAAGACCCAGCGCTCGCGCGGCACGCCGGCGCTGCTTGCCCGTTCGACCGTGGTGAGCAGCAGTGCTGCCGCCTGGTCGACGTTCCACTGCGAGCACAGCAGCCGCGTGTAGGGCGCCGCGACGACGCGATTGCGGCCGGCGGGCCGCACGATCGCCTCGTCGCCCGGGGCGGAGCGGTCCCAGGCGTCGGGATTCGCGGCGGCGACCCGCGCGAAGCGACCCCAGAGCGCGCCCAGGTGCCGTCCGTGCGCCTCGGGCGTGCGTCCCGCCGCGTGGCGCAGCGCGCTCTCGATGACCGCGTACTGGTGGGCCGGCACGGCGAGGTGGCGGGAGATCTCGACCGGCGCGAGGATGTCGCCCGCGGGGCGAAGGGCGAGGTCGGGTACGGCGCCGGCGTCCTCCCGCTCGGGCGCGGCGCCGCCGGCCAGCATCGCCTGGAGCGCGCGGTGCTTGGCCTCGCCGCCGCAGACGAGGACCGTTTCCGAACGACCCGCGGCGATTTCCAGGCAGGCATGCGAGATCACCGACTGCTGCAGGATGCCGATCTCGGCGACGAGGCTGCGCGCCGTGGCGCCGATGTCCGCGGCGACCAGTCGCGCCGGGTCGGCGTAGCTCCAGATGCCCCGGGGCACCGCGACCAGGTCCACGCGATCGAGGAGGGCCGGGGCACGGCTGTCGTCGGCTGCGAGTCGTGCCGCTGCAACCATGAGCGACACGGCCTCTTGCGCGCGCGCCGGGTCGTCCTCGCGCAGCAGGACCGTACCGACGCCGACCAGGACGGGGGTGCGTGGATCCATCGGACGAGTCCCTAGCAGGCCGAATTCCCCACGTGACTTCCTCATGAAGGCCTGCGGCGGCGTAGCCGCGTGGGCCCGGGGCCACAACCGAGGCCACTGCCCACGTCCCTCCGCCCATCCCGTCGCGGCGGCTAGCGCGACCCGTCGGGAGTGGGATATGCGGAAGGCCGGGGGTTCACCAATCCGATGGACGAATTTCTCGGCTGGAGCCTGGTCGATCTCACCAACCGCTTGCAGGAGCGGCGCTTGTCGCCCGTGGAGTTGATGGAGTCGGTCCTCCGACGCATCGACGAGACGCACGCCGACCTGAATGCGGTCGTCGTGCGACGGGACCGCGACGCCTGTATGGCCGACGCGCGCGCCGCCGAGGCCCGCCTCGCCCGCGGCGAGGGCGGGCCGCTCGAAGGGGTCCCGCTCGGCGTGAAGGAACTCGAGCCCGCGGCCGGGCTGGCGTGGACCGAGGGGTCCAAGCTCTTCGAGTCGCGGGTCGCGACCCACGACTCGGTCCAGGTGGAGCGTTTGAAGAGCGCGGGCGCGATCGTCGTCGGCAAGACGAACGCTCCGGAATTCGGCGCACCCGCGTTCACGCGCAACCGCGTCTTCGGCGTGACGCGCTCGCCGTGGAATCTCGAGCTGACACCCGGCGGCTCGAGCGGCGGATCGTCGGCGGCCATTGCCGGCTGCGTGCTTCCGCTCGTCACCGCGGGCGACGGCGGCGGCTCGATCCGCATTCCGGCGAGTTTCACCGGATGCTTCGGGCTGAAGACCTCCTACGGCCGCGTGCCGCGTGAGGCCGACGGCCTCTGGGAGTACGGCGCGACGGCCGTCTACGGGCCGCTCACCAAGACGGTCGAGGACGCGGCGCTGGTGCTCGACCAGGTGGTGGGCAAGTCGGAGATCGATCCCTACAGCCTGCCCCACCCGGGATTCTCCTACCTCGACCGGGTGCGCGAGCCGCTGCCGCGCGGCATGCGCATCGCCTACTCGCCGGACCTCGCCTACGCGGTCGTCCAGTCCGACGTCGCCGCGGCGGTCGAGGACGCGGTGGGCGTGTTCGAGCGCATGGGCCATCGCGTGACCCGCATCGCGGGCGGTCCGCCCGAGGCCGGGCGCACCTGGGGGCTGCTCGGCGCGTATCTCCTCGCGGCGCACCTGGAGAAGGATCTCGCCGGCCGCGAGCACCTGCTCGGGCGCGGGCTCATGTCCGGCGTCGAACTCGCGCGCAGCGAGATGACGCCCGCGGTCTTCGGCGAACTCGCGGCCCTGCGCCACCGCGTCGCCGCGTGGTGCGCATCGGTCTTCGCCGACCACGACCTGCTGCTCACGCCGACCGTGCCGTTCGATCCCTACGCGGCGCCGGGCCCGTACCCGACCGAGACCGAGGGCCGCAGGCAGGCCTGGTCGAACGTCGGCTCGTTCACGATTCCGTTCAACCTGTCGTGGAATCCCGCCGCGACCGTGCGCATCGGTCTCTCGAAGCGCGGCCTGCCGATGGGATTGCAGATCGTGGGCCCGCGCCATCTCGACGACCTGGTCCTGCAGGCGGCCCGCGCCTTCGAGCGCGAGCGGCCCTGGCACCCGGTCTGGCCGAGCGAGCCGGGACGACCACCGACCGCGATCGGATGATCGATGCGCCGCTGCGTGGCTCGCGGCGGCGCCAGCTGCCACTCGGGAAGAAGTGGAGGAGGAATCTGGGGATGAAGAAAGCTCTCGTCGTCGTCGCGGCCACCGCCGCGGTTTTCGCGACTGCCGCGGCCCTGCCGCGCGCGGCACAGGCCCAGCGGCCGCGCATCATCGAGTGCGACTCGAACCGGGGTCGACCCGGCTGGTGCCGGACCTTCGGGCAGGGGGACGTGCGCCTGGTCCGCCAGTTGAGCCGGACGCCCTGCATCCTTTGGGACACCTGGGGGCCGGATCCCGACGGGGCCGGCGTGTGGGTGCGCAGCGGCTGCCGCGCACAGTTCGCGGTCTCGCCGTGGCCGGGTCGTCCGGCCGTGGTCGTGGTGCCGCCTCGTCCGGGCCCGCCGGTGGTCGTGGTGCCGCCTCGCCCGGGCCCGGGCTGGAACGGCCAGGGCGGGCGCCCTGCGACCGACGGCTGGAGCGGCGAGTACGACCGGCCGGGTCAGGGAACCGGCGGCCCGACGTCGCGCATCGTCTGCCAGTCGCGCAGCTGGTCCTACGAGATGTGCCCGGTGCGAACGCAGGGCCGACAGTTCCGGCTCGAGCAGCAGATGAGCAACCAGCCCTGCATCCGCGGCGACAACTGGGGCGTGCTGCCCGGCGGCCTGTGGGTCGACCGGGGCTGTGCCGGCGAATTCGGCATGCGCTGAGCGAACGTCGATGAAGGGCGACACCGGGGTCCGATGGGCCCCGGTGTCACCGGCACGAGCACGGGCTGGCTCGGGAGTGCTGCGGCGCGACTCCAGACCTCGTCCACCACCGCGGCCGAGGCGGTGCTGCCGAGGGCTGCGAGGGTGGAGACGACGACCGCCGCGGCGAGTCCGCCGCGGGCTCTCGAAACGCGTGTCATGCCGCGAGCTAGCCGGGTCGCCGCGCCGCCGTCAACGCGCGATCGCCCGCCGCCCGCCGCGGATGCCTTGACTTGCGCCGGGAATCCGGTTGGCCTCGCCGAACATGGCCTGCCCCGAAGCCCTTGCGCGACCAGGCGAGTGCGGCTCGCCGCGCGGCTGCAGCCCGTGGTGAACGAGCCGCGCGGGTTCCTGCGTGGACTCCTCCCGATCGACCGCGCGCGCCTCGCGCACGACGTCCTCGCCGGGCTCACGCTCGCCTCGATCAACGTCCCGCAGCTGCTCGGCTACACCCGGATCGCCGGGATGCCGATCGTGACCGGGCTCTATACGGGGCTCCTCCCGGCCGTCGCGTTCGCGCTCCTCGGTTCGTCGCGCCACCTGGTGGTCGCCGCCGACTCGGCCACCGCCGCGATTCTCGCCGCCAGTCTTTCGGCCATGGCCACCCCCGCGAGCGATCACTACGTGGCGCTCGCGGCGGTCCTGGCGTTACTGGTCGCGGCCCTGCTGCTCGGCGCACGCCTGTTCCGGCTCGGCTTCCTCGCCGACTTCCTCTCGCGGACCGTGCTGGTCGGCTTCCTCACCGGGGTCGGTTTCCAGGTCGCGGTCGGCATGCTCGGCGACATGCTCGGCCTGCCGGTCGCCTCGCGACAGCCGCTCGTCCAGCTGCGCGAGATCGCGGCGCGGTTCGCGGCGGTCCACTTGCCGACGCTCGCGCTGTCGGCCGCGGTGGCGTGCGCGGTGCTGCTCGGCCGGCGGCTGCTGCCCCGTGTGCCGGTGCCGCTCGTCGCGGTCGTCGGCGCCACGGCGGCGAGCTGGTACGGGGACTTCGCGAGCCGTGGCTTCTCGGTGATCGGCCGGATCCCGGGCGGACTGCCCCCGCTTGCGGCCGGCCTCGGTGCGATCCGACCGGAGGAGACGCTGGCGCTCCTGCCCGTCGCTCTCTCCTGTGCCCTCGTCGTCATCGCGCAGAGCGCCGCGACCGTGCGCGCCTATGCGCTCATGCACCGCGAGCGCGACGACATCGACACCGACATCCTCGGACTCGCCGCCGCCAACGCGGCCGCAGGACTCTCCGGCACCTTCGTCGTCAACGGCAGCCTGACCCAGACCGCGGTCGCCGACCGCGCCGGTGCCGGCAGCCAGTGGGCGCAACTGACGTTCGCCGCGGTCGTCCTCGCCGTCCTCCTCTTCCTGACCGGGCCGCTCGCCTACCTGCCGCACGGGGTCCTCGCGGCGATCGTGTTCACGATCGGGCTCGGCATGATCGACCTGCGCGGCCTGCGCCAGATCCGCAGCGAGAGTCCCGGCGAGTTCCGCGTGGCGCTGGTCACCGCCGCGACGGTGGCGTTGGTCGGTGTCGAGCAGGGGGTGCTGCTGGCGGTCGCCCTGTCCCTGCTTCGGCACGTGCACCACAGCTACCGTCCCCACACCTCCGTCATGGTCATCGATCACGAGGGGCGGCTCGAGCCGGTGCCCGTCGTGCCGGGAACGCAGTCCGCCCGCGGGCTCGTCGTCTACCGCTTCGGCTCCGACCTGTTCTACGCCAACGAAAACCGCTTCGCCGACGAGGTCCGCAGCCTGGTCGCACATGCTCCGGATCCGGTGCGCTGGCTGGTCGTCGACGCCGGCGCGATCACCGACCTCGACTACTCCGCGGCCCGCTCCTTGCGGGAGTTGTGCGAGGAACTGCGCGAGAGCGGCATCGAGCTGGCCTTCGGCCGGGTGAACCCCTTCCTGCGCAGCGACATGGAGCGCCACGGGATCGCGGGGGAGATCGGCCCGGACCGGCTGCTTTCCAGCCTGCACGAGGCCCTCGCACTGGCCCGCGACGCGGGCGCGCCGCTGGCGGCCGACCGAGTCGACGGGTTAGAGGACGAAGCCGATCCGGCCACGGGGAGATGACGACGATGTCCGACGAACACGAGCAGGGGGGAGCCGTCACGGCGGCGGAGGGCCCGCTTGCGGGCGTGCGCATCCTCGCCGTCGAGCAGATGCAGGCGCTGCCCTTCGCGACGCAGTTGCTCGCACGGCTCGGTGCCGAGGTGGTGAAGGTCGAGCACCCGGTGACGGGCGACTCCGGCCGCGGCGCGCTGCCGGCGGTCAAGGACGTCGACGGTCGCCAGGTGGGCGCCACCTACCTGCGCAACAACCTCGAGAAGCGCAGCATCGCGATCGACCTCAAGAGCGAGGAGGGGCGCGACCTGATCCACCGGCTCGTGCCGCGCTTCGACGTCTTCGGCGAGAACTTCAAGCCCGGCACGATGGACCGCATGAAGCTCGGCTACCGCGACCTGTCGCCGCTGCATCCCGGCCTCGTCTACGTCTCGGTCTCCGGCTTCGGCAACCTGCTGCCCTCGCCCTACGGGGCCTGGGCTGCGTATGCGCCGATCGCCGAGGCGATGGGCGGCTTCTACGAGTACCGCCGCGAGCCGGGCGTGCCGCCCGCGGTCAGCCCGGCCGGCGCGCTTGGCGACATCGGCACCTCGCTCTTCGCAGCGATCGGCATCCTCGCGGCGCTGCGTGGGCGCGATCGCAACGGGCGCGGCCAGCACGTCGACGTCGCGATGTTCGACGCCATGATCGCGATGGCCGACATCGTGCCGCACTTCTGGTCGATGGGGGTGCGCGGCAAGCGCCGCACCCCCGGCATCTTCGACGGCTTCGCCGCGCGCGACGGCTACTTCGTGGTGCAGGCGGTGCGCGACCACCAACTCGCGCAATTCGCGCGCGCCATCGGCCACGAGGACTGGCTCTCCGACCCGCGCTTCGCGACCCGCGAAGGCTGGCGCGACCAGATGGACTCGGTGGTGCGGCCGGCGGTCGAGTCCTGGGCCGCGGACAAGACCAAGCTCGAAGCCTCGACCGTGCTCGCCGAACAGGGGATCGCAGCGGGGCCGTGCTTCACGCCGGAGGACCTGGTCGTCGACCCGCACGTGGCGAGCCACGACATGCTGCTGCGCGTGCCACGCCCCGACGGCGGCGAGCCGATGCTGGTCGTCGGCAACCCGATCAAGCTCTCGGGCACGCCGGAGCGACCGCCGCGCCGCTGGCCTACGCTCGGAGAGCATACCGACGCCGTGCTGCGCGACGAACTCGGTCTGCGCGACGACGACCTGCGCGCGCTGCGCGGGAAGGGCGTCATCGGGGGCGGGTGAGAAGCCGCGGAGGCGCCAGCGATCGACCGGGAGAGGCCCGCCCGGCCCGCCCGGTCAGTGCGCTTCGCGCTCGCGGCGCATCTCCGCGCGCAGGCGGTCGGTCTCCGCGCGGTCGATCGCGAGCGTCCACTCCTCGACCGAACCGGTGAGCACGACGCCGTATTCGCGCCGCGCACCCTCGATCGAGACGTACTCGTCGAGCACGTCCTCGAACACGCGGTCGGCGGGCCGCACCAGCGGGTCACCCCAGCCGCCGCCACCGCCGTAGTGGTACTCGTAGCACTCCCCCGCCTCGTGGAGGATGCGCTCGGAGGAGTCGCCGACGGTGCGCTTCTGCGACGAGCCGACGCGGACGTACAATTCGTTCGGCGAGCCGTCGCGGCCACCGGCGATTCCGGGCATCGGGAAGCGACGCCCGACGACGTAGGTGTAGATCGTCGCCGGGGTCAGCACCTGCTTGCGGTAGACGCTCCCGCAGTTGCCGCGGAACTCGCCGGCGCCGCCGGAGTCGGTGTCGTAGTCGCGCGCGAGCTGGCGGATCGGGAAGATCGACTCGTTGATCTCGGCGGTCGCCCGGATCAGGTTGCCGAAGCTCACGTTCATCGCGCCCCAGCCGTCCTGACCCTTCACCGCGCCGCAGTATGCGGCGAAGGTGTCCACGGAGTGGTCGATGAAGGTCTGTCCGGTGCGCGGGTTCGTCCCGAAGATCACGGTCGGCATGCCCATCTTGTAGATCTGCGGGCAGCAGCGCGTCGGCACGACGTTCGAGAGCGCGGTCGCGATCGCCTCGCCGACCTCGGTGCCGGGGTGGTGCGTGCCGGCGGCGACCGAGCGCCCCGGCGGCGGGTTGAGACAGCAGCCCTCGGGCACGGTCAGCTCGATCGAGTCGAAGAAGCCCTCGTTCTTCGGGATCTCCGGGTCCATCATCGCCGCGATCTGGGCGACGACGTAGCCGCGGGTGTTGCCGTAGGTCGAGTAGGCGACGATCTCGGGGCGGTCGTCGGAGCCGGTGAAGTCGACGGCTATGCGACTGCCGTCGACCGTCACCCGGCAGTGGACGTGGATGTCGCGGTTTCCCTTGGGATCCTGGTCGACGTAGACGTCGGACTCGTAGACGCCATCGGGCCAGCTCTCGACCTCGGCGCGAAAGCGGCGCTTGGCATGCTCGATCATCGCGTCGACCGAGGCGCGGACCGTCTCGTTGCCGTAGCGTTCGCAGAGTGCCTGAAGACGCTTCACCCCGAGCTGGGCCGCGCCGATCTGGGCGCGCAGGTCGCCGAGGAAGGTCGGGGTACGGTTGTTCGTCGCCATCATGTAGACGACGTCGCGCCGCTCGACGCCCTTCTCGAAGATCTTGACCGCGGGAAAGCGCACACCCTCGGCCCAGATGTCCGGCGCGTCGACGTTGTAGCCGCCGGGAGCGCCCCCACCGGTGTCGGCATGGTGGCACTGGATCGAGGCGATGAGGACCATCTCGCCGTCGTGGAAAACCGGCGCGAAGACGTTGTAGTCGGGCAGGTGGCCGCCGCCGTGGTAGGGGTCGTTCGCCACCAGCACATCGCCCTCAAAGAGCCCGTCGCGTCCGAAGAAGTCGAGAGCGAAGCGCACCGGCAGCGTGCTCGACAGCATGAACTGCGGGATGCCGACCGAGAGTGCGGCGAGGCGGCCGCGCGCGTCGAGGATGGTCGCGTTGCGCTCGTTCGACTGGTTCAGGATCGGCGTGGTCGCGGTGAGCGAGACGTGCGTCGCCATCTCGAAGGCGACGGTCTCCATGTAGCCGCGGAGGATCTCCGCGGTGACGGGATCGAGGCGCTCGGCGCGCCGCCGCGCCGCGACGCCGGCGGGCCGGGTGATGGCGCCGGCGCGGCGCGCCGGGGTGCGCCCGCGTGCGGGCTTGCGTCGGGAGGTGTGCATCGCGTCTCGCCCTCAGGCGGCCGGCTTGAAGCGCGGCAGCGTGACTTCATCGTTCTGGCGGTCGAAGATGACCTCGACCGGCATGCCGACGCGGATCGCGGCGGCGTCGACGTCGACGAGTGTCGTGTGCAGCCGGGGGCCCTCGTCGAGTTCCACGATCGCGACGTTGAAGGGGTCGCCCCAGAACGCCGGGTGCTGCGACTTGTGCACCACGATCCACGAGTACACCTTGCCGCGACCGGAGAGCCGTACCCACTCGTGGCGCAGCGAGAGGCAGAGCGGGCAGATCGCCGCGGGCGGCCAGCGGAGGTGGCCGCACTCGCCGCAGCGCTGCGCCCGCAGTTCGCCGTGGTGGGTTCCCTCCCAGTAGGGCGCCGACTCCTCGGTCGGCAGCGGCAGCGGCTTGTCGATCTTGAACATCGTCTGCGGCTCCCTGGCGGCTTCAGCGGGTGAGAATCGCCACCGTGTAGGCGACCGTCGGCGGCGACTCGTGCGGCGCGCCGCCGTAGCCGGTCACCATCGAAACCTCGACGTCGGCGACCTGGGAGGTCGACGTGCCGCGCAACTGTCGCACGGCCTCGGCGACGTGGTTGAAGCCGCTCAGGTGGCCTTCGGAGAGCAGGCCGCCCGCCGTATTCGCGGGCAGCTTCCCGCGGTCGAACTCCAGGTTGCCCGCGGCGACGAACGTGCCGACCTCGGCCGGCTCGCAGAAGCCGTAGACGATGAGTTCGTGTATCACGAGCGGCGTGAAGCCGTCGTAGAGCTGCACGACGTCGACATCCCCGGGCGCGAGACCGGCCATGCGGAAGGCCTGCTCGCCCGCCTCGCGCCCGCCGCCGATCCCGGCCTCGTGGCGGTCGGGGTGGACGATCTCCGAGGAGTGGACCTGGCCGAAGCCGGCGAGTCGTGCCGCGCCGTGGCGCAGGTCGCGCGCGCGCTCGGTCGACGTGACGACGATCGCGCCGCCCCCGTCGGTCACCAGGCAGCAATCGAGCAGGTGGAGCGGCTCGACGATGAAGCGCGAAGCCTGGTGGTCGGCGATCGAGATCGGCTCGCGCTTCTGGGCGGCCGGGTTGCGACCGGCGTGCTTGCGGAAGGCGACCGCGATCGCCCCGTACTGCTCGGAGGAGATCCCGTGCTCGTGCATCTGGCGGCGGCCGACGTGGGCCATGAACGGCATCGCGCCGACGTCCCCATAGGGGATGGCGAACTGCGAGCCGAACATCGTCGGCAGGATCCCCTGCGGATTCGTCTGTGCGCCGAAGCTGCAGAGCACGCCGCGGCAGATTCCGGCGTGGATCAGCGCCGCGGCGGTCTGCATCATGCCGATCGCGGTCGCCCCGCCCATGTCCATCGTCGAGCAGAAGGCCGGTGCGAGGCCCAGGTGGACGGCGACGCGGGAGGCCCACCCATGCTGCTCGCCCATTTGCGGCGGCATGAGAACGAGGACGCCGTCGATCTCGTCCTTCTCGATCCCGGCGTCGGCGAGCGCCGCGGCGGACGCCTCGAGGGCGAAGCCCATCGCACTCGTGCCGGGCACCTTGCCGAAGCGCGACAGGCCGATGCCGGCGATCGCGGTCCTGCCGGACAACTCCTGGAGTTCGTTCATGGGGGATCTCCGCGCGCCTGCCGGGGCCGGCGTGCCGGGGGCGCGACGTCAGCGCAGGGGGGATCCGAAGTCAAGCCGCGGGTCGTCGAGGAGTTCGTCGAGTCCGCAAACGCTCACGTCGGCGAAGTCGGCGAACGGGAAGAGCCCGGCCGGATCGACGTAGACCGTGGCTGCGCCTGCCTCGCGCCCGGCCTGCAGGTCGAAGAGATAGTCGCCGACCATGACCGCCGCACCGGCGGCGCCGCGCCACCCGTCGATCAGGCGGTGCAGTGCGTCGGGCCGCGGCTTGGGCGCCGCCTCGTCCCGGCCGAGCACGCAGGGCTCGGCGAAGAAGCGGTCGAGACCGGCGGCGCGCAGCGTGGCGAGCGCATTCGCGCGCGAGTTGCGGGTCGCGATGCCCAGGTCGGCCCCGGCCCTGGAGAGCGCTTCGAGCAGGCGGTCGGCTCCCTTCGCAGGCCGGGCGGCGAGCGCGAGTTCGAGTTCCATCGCTTCGAGGCGCACGGCGCGGCGCGCGGCATCCGCGGCGGGCAGTTCCGCGAGCGCCTCGAGGATCGGCCGGCCGGTCGGCAGGTCGAGCGCCGTGCGGATCGCGTCGAAATCATGCATGGCGACGGTCAGCGTGCCGTCGAGATCGAAGATCCAGTGACGGGCGCCGCGGATCCTCGCGATGCTCACGACCTGCTCCTGCCGGTGCGCTCGGTGGCCATCTGCGCCATGCTAGCCCGCGGTGGTCGAGGCGCCAGAGCAAGCGGCCACGGGAAGGACGCCGGCAAAGGCGCGGACGCGCGCCGCCGCGCGCTGGCCCGCTCTGGCCCGATCCGGCCGGCTGGGATAACCCGGAGTCCATGCAGACCACTCCCGGGAGTGAATCCGTTGCCGAGCCGATCTTCGCCGAGCGCGTGCGCACGATGCTCCACCGCAGCCGCAGCGGCGCGCTCTCCACCTGGTCGGCGAAGCTCGAGGGATTTCCCTTCGGTTCCCTCATGCCCTACGGCACGTCGCCCGACGGCAGCCCGACCTTCTTCGTGAGCACGCTCGCGCTGCACACGAAGAACCTGCGCCGCGATCCGCGCGCGAGCCTGCTCGTCGCGGCGGAGCCGGGCGCCTCCGATCCGCTCGCAGCCGGTCGCGTCACGCTCGTCGGGGAGGTCGGTCCGGTCGACGAGGCGGACCTCGTGGCGGTCCGCGACGAGTACCTGGAGCGCCATCCTGCGTCGCGGGCCTGGGTCGGTTTCGGCGACTTCTCCTTCCAGCGCCTGGCGGTGCGCGAGGCTTATTTCGTCGCGGGATTCGCTGCGATGGGCTGGATCGGCGGCGAGGAGTTGCGCGCGGCGCGACCCGATCCCCTCGCCGACGCCGCCGCCGGGATCGTCGCGCACATGAACGAGGACCACGCGGAGGCCCTCGCCCTATACTGCCGCGCCTTCGCCGACCTTCCGGCGACCGGTGCGCGGATGACCGACGTCGATCGCCTGGGCTTCAGGTTGCGCGCCGACGCGGGCGGCGAGACGCACGATCTGCGGCTCGCGTTTCCCGAACCGGTCGAGACCCCGGAGGCGACCCGCAAGGCGCTGGTGGGCATGGTCCGCGAAGCCCGGGAGCGCCTCGGCGCAGCCTGACCCGCGGCGGGGCCCGTCCCGGTCGTCGTGCGGGCGTGTCGGATTGCGGCCATCCATCCGCGGCCCTAAGGTCCGCGTGGCATGCGTTTCCTCGTCGTCGCACTTCTCTTCGCGCTCGCAACGTGCCGGCTGCCGGCCCCACCCGCGCTCGCCGACGAGTCGCCGTCCGCCGCGGCCGCCGCCGCACCCGGTTCCGAAGCGGCGCCCGGCTCGCCGCCGACCGGAATCGTCTTGCGCTTCACTCGGACCGGCAAGCCGACCGTCGTCGTCGACTTGGCGACGCTGCGCGCTCGCTGCGGCGAGCGTGTCGTATCGCTGCACGATCCGTTCTACGGCAGGCAGAAGAACTACCGGGCGTGCCCGCTGCGCGAGGCCCTGCGCATCGGCTTCGGCGAGGACCCGGCGTGGCTCGCTGGCCACGACGTCGTCTTCCGCGCGACCGACGGCTACGCGAAGCCCTCCCTGGGCATCCGGGTCGTCGAGGACGGCGGCTTCCTCGCCTTCTCCGACGCCGACGTCGACGCCGGCGGCGCGCCCGCCTTCGCGCCGATCGACCGCAAGCAGGCCGATCCCGCGCCGTTCTACGTCGTCTGGGCGAACCCGGGACAGGACGAGCACCACTACCCCTGGCCCTACCAGCTCGCCGAGATCGACGTCTCGCAGATGTCCGATCTCTACCCGCATATCTTTCCGACCGGCGAGAAGGAGGGCTCGGCGGCGCTCGCCGGTTACGAGACCTTCAAGACCAACTGCATCGCCTGCCACTCGGTGAACGGCGAGGGCGGCAAGATCGGCCCCGACCTGAACGTCCCGAAGAGCATCGTCGAGTACCGTCCGGTCGAGCAGATCAAGCAGTACGTGCGCAATCCCGAGACGTTCCGCTACTCGAACATGCCGGCGCACGACTTCCTCGACGACCGTCAGCTCGACCAGCTGGTCGCCTACTTCTCGGCGATGAGCCGCCGCAAGCACGACCCGGGGAAGGGCTCTTGACGGGTCGAGCGGGTGGGCGCACACACGCGCTCGCAGGCCAGCTCCTCGCTCTCGGCCGCCGCTCGATCGACACCGTCCACGGCGGGTTCGAGCTGAGCGTCGGGCTCAACGTCGCGACCGGCCAGCATGCGTTCGCGCTCGCGCGCGGCGACGTCACCACGCCTGAGCCCCTGCTCGCCCGTCTCCACTCGTCGTGCGTCACGAGCGAGACCTTCGGCGGTTGCGACTGCGATTGCGTCGAGCAACTCGATGGTGCCCTCGAGCGCATCGCGCGAGCCGGCCGGGGCGCGGTGTTCTACCTGGTCCAGGAAGGACGCGGCGCCGGTTTCACAGCGAAGGCGCGCGACCGGATGCTCGTGCAGGCGAGCGGCGACCGGATGACCACCTTCGAGGCCTACGCGAGCATGGGACTCGACGCCGACCAGCGCAGCTACGAGGAGGTGCGCTGGCTCTGCCGGCTGCTCGACGTCCGCGCCCCGCTGCGCCTGCTGACGAACAACCCGGAAAAGATCGCGGCGCTGCGCGCGGCGACCGGCCTCGACCTCGACGGAGCCGAGCCGCTCTCGCCGGCGGCTTCGCCCTACGCCCTGCACTACATCGCGTCGAAGATGCGCTCCGGCCATCGCCTCGCCGAGCCCGAGGCGTCGTCGGTCGCCGGTCTGCCCGAGCCCGTGGTCGGCTTCGATCCCTACGAACTCGCGGACGAACCGCGCTTCGTGCATGTCGCCGACTACCTGCTGCCGGTGCTCTCGCGTGCGGCCTCCGGGGTCGAGCCCGCGCCGGACCGCGCGGCACTCTGGTTCCGGGTGCACGCCCACGTCGATCTCGTGACGCGCACGGAACTCGCGCTGCTCGGCTTCGGCCCCCCGGATGCGCCCGAGGTGCTCGTCCGCCTGCAGTTCGAGTCGCTGCTCGACCGCTTTCCGCTTGCCGGTGGCGGCCTGCGCAAGCGACTCTGGCACGCGGCGGCGCGCCGCATCGCGGAGCATGGAGCCGGCCTCGCAGCCTTCGTTCCCTCGGCGGGCTTCGCCGCCGGTCTCGTCGAGCGCGACGGCGATGCCGAGGCGTCGATCGCGCTGCTGCGCCACCGGTTGCGCGGGCGTTCGGTCCGACTCCTGGTCGCCCCGCGCGAACGCGGCATCGCGGAGGCGACTTCGAGAATGCTCGAGCGCGGCGGAGTCCGCGTCGTCGGACGCGAGATGCTCGACGTGGAAGTCGACACGGCGCCGCCATCCGAGGCTCCCGTCTTCGCCGGGCGCGCGGTGTGAACGGGACGCCAGGCCCGGACGGCGCCTCCCGACGCGAGGGCCGGCGCCTGCTCGACGCCCGCGTGCGATCGCTTCCCGGGGAGTTGCAGCGCACCTTCGCCGACCTTCCCGGGCAGGTCGACGGCGACGTGTCGGGTGGTGCGGGGCTGCGCCGCGTCGTCGCGACCGGCGCCGGGAGTTCCGCGGCCCATGCGCGCTTTCTCGCGAGCGTACTCGCGGAGCGTGGCCTCGCGGCACGCGCGGAGCCGCTCGGCTCGTTCCTCGGCGCGCCCCCGGAGGGTTGCGCGGACGACGTGCTGGTCGTCTTCTCCCAGGGGCTCTCGCCGAACGCGCGCATCCCGCTCGCGCACCCCGCGGCCTGGCGCCGGGTCTGGCTCGTGACGGCGACTCCCGACGCGGACGACCCGGGGCCGGCGGGTGCGGACGACGCGGCGGCGGTGGACGCGGCGGCTGCCGCGACCGGCTCTCCGGCCACGGCGCGACGCTCGGCGTTGCGGGCGGCGCGCGAGAGCGGTGTGCGGATCCTGCGCACGCCGGGCGCCGACGAGTACGGCACACTTCTGCGCCTGGTCGGGCCGATGGTCGGCCATGCGGCGGCCCTGGTCCTCGCCGATGCACTCGCGCCCGTCGCATCGATCCCCGGCGCCACCCCGGCTTGCCGTGCCGACCTCGTCGCGGCCGCCTGTGCAGCCGTCGCGGGAGCGACGGAACGCCTGCGAAGCGCCATCGCCGACCTCGACCCGGAGATGCTCGACGCGCCGCTCGCGCTGCTCGCGAGCGGCGCACACGTCGAGCGTGCGTCGAACCTGCCGCTCAAGTTCCTCGAGGGCCTGCTGCGCCCGCTGCCCCCCGCCTGGGACCTGCTCGACTTCGCGCACGGCGCCTTCCAGCAACTCCACGACGGACCCGCTCTGCTGCTCGCGCTCGCGCGCGCGGATGCACCCGTCGAGCGATTGCTGCTCGACCGGCTCGGCACGATGCTCGTGCCGGGGCGCCATCGCCTGGTCGAACTCGCTTCCTCGCTGCCCGGCGCCTGGGCGGTATTCGAGCACGAGGCCCTCGTCGACGCGTTCGTGCTCGACGAGATCGAGCGCCGGGGGATCGACCCGATGCGCTGGCCGGGTCGGGGCGCGGACGCACCGCTCTACGGATTCGACGGCAGCGACGTCGCGGGCGAGCGGGTCGCCTCGCCGCCCGCCACGCACGTCGCGCGGATGGCCACCCCGAGCAGACCGCGCGCGGCGCGCTCGCTCGAGGCGCTCGCCTGGCCCGACCTCGCCGATCGCCTGTCCGCCTACGAGGTGACCGCCGTGCTGCCGCTCGGTTCGACCGAGCAGCACGGACCGCATCTCCCCTTCGGCACCGATACGCGGATCGCCGCGGAACTCGCGCGCCGCCTGTGCATGCGGCTCCCCGAGGCGGTCGCGCTACCCACGCTCGCGCTCGGCTGCGCCGGCGAGCACATGAGCTTCCCGGGCACGCTCGACCTGCGCGAGGAGACCCTCGTTTCGGTGCTGCGCGACGTCGCCGTGTCGCTCGGGCGCCACGGCCTCGCCAGGCTCTTCGTGTTCTCGGCGCACGGCGGCAATCGCGCCGCGCTCGACCGGGCGCTGCCGGTACTGCGCGAAGCGGCGCCGCGACTCGCCATCGCCCGCGGACCTGGCGCGGAGAGCCTGGGCCCGCTCTTCACAAGTGAGAGCGCGCGCCACGGCGTCTCGACGGCCGCGTGCGGACAGCATGCGGGGGAGTTCGAGACCTCGATTCTCCTGCACCTCTCGCCCGTCGACGTGCGGACGGATCGCCTGGCCCCCGGGCTCCTGCTCGACGCACCGGGGGCACCCGACCCCTTCCACCCCGACCTGCGCGTCAACGCCGCCGACGGGACCGTCGGCGACCCGCGCGGCGCTGCCGCCTCGCGCGCGGAGGGCTACCTCGACGCCTGGGTGGAGGAACTGCTCGTGGCCTATCGCAACCCGGCGAGCTGGAACCAGGCGAAGGGCAGGAAGAACGCGTAGTAGAGCTGGTTCGGGATCACCCGCAGGAGCCAGCCGAGGTCGAGTCCGAAGACCAGGATGAGGACGTCGGCGAGCGCCCACAGCGCGTAGTAGGTCGCGACGTAGGCGGCGATGGCCCGCAGCCCGCGGCGGCGCTCGGGGTCGTTCGGCGCAACCCAGGCGGGAAGTCCGACCCCGCGTAGCCAGAGCGCCATCGCGAGGAAGAAGAGTTCGTAGACGAGCCAGATGGTCTGCGACGGGAGATCGGGTCGCAGGCGGCGCAGGGCCGAATCGGTCGCGTAGGCCGCGATCGGGACGATGAACGTCCAGGCCGCGGCGCGCAGCAACGCCTTCGCGAGCGGACGTTCGGGCCGCGCCATGCGGAACAGCAGCAGGAAGACCCGGAAGTCGCCGAGCAGCACGAAGGTGAGCAGGACGGTGGTACCGACGCCGGTGTTCTGCTGCCCGATCGAGCGCAGGAAGGGGCCGGTCGCGAACGGGTCGAGGATCGTCTCGAGGCCGAAGAAGATCATGTAGCCGCGCAGGAACCACGCGTCGCCGGGGTGCCACGCGGAGGCCGCAGCGCGTCCGGTCGCTGTGAGCAGGAGGAAGGCGAGGAACAGCAGAGGCACGAGCCAGAGCGCGTAGACCGACTGCGCATCACTCTCGTAGAGTTCGTGGAAGGAGGAGAACGGCATCTTCGGGGATCTCCTCAGTGGCGCAAATCGGCGGTCGCGAACCCGCGTCGCCCGCGCAGGAAGCGCTCGACCCGCGGCAGGACGCGCCAGCGGTCGAGCGGCAGGTCCATCCAGCCCGACGTGATGCAGTAGGCCTCGCGATGCGGCGCGCGGTGGTGCCGGAGGTGGTGCTCGCGGGACAGGATGAGCCCCGTGCGCTGCAGCGACGCGACCGCGGGCGGCAGGCGTCCCTCGAGGTGCGCCCACTTGTGGAACTGGTTCGTGCCGAAGATCGCGATCGCGAAGGCGAGCAGGGCCGCGTCGTGGAGGAACGTGTCGCCGAGCCCGCGCGCAGCGAGCATCACCGGTGCGAGCACGAGGCAGTTGCTGCCGTTCACCTCGAGAAAGCCGTGTCGCGCGATCGCCGTCGGGTCGAGGTGGTGCTCGCGGAACGGTCGGATGAAGGCCCTGCCGAGCAGCGGGGTGGTCTCGTGGAAGAAGGTGTCGCAGATCCAGTGCGCGAGGCCCGAGACGAGATCGGCGAGCGCCCAGCCGGCCAGCGCCGCGAACAGGGCGGGTGCCGTGGCGCCGCCGCGGCGGGCGACGAGGCGCAGCAGCAGGTCGAGGGCGAGGGCGGCGAAGGCGGCGATCGCGAGTGCGTCGACCAGCGCGAGCGCGAACGGTCGGCGAGCATCGGCCGCGTGGGGCGCCGGCGCGGCCCGGCGGGTGGGGTGCAGGTCCGTGGTCTCCATCGCGACGTGTTCCGGGGCCGGTCCGTCCGGGTCGACGCCCGGTCGCGCCGGCGCGGCGCCGAGCACTCCTCTACGCGACGGCAGCGCACTTTCCAACGTGTGGTGGCGGCCGCAGTCGGCGCCCGTCGTTCGAGGCACCGGACGCGCTGGCCCGCGCTCAGGGCCCGCAGGCGGTGGCGCCGCCCGACTCGAAGACGGCCCGCTCGCAGTACACCGGGCGGACCGGCGCGAGCACGTGAACTTCGAGGTGGATGCGCGCTATGCTGGACGCGGTTCCGAACCATCCGCAGAGGGTCGGGTACGACTCGCGACGCCCGGCCCCCCGAGGGGGAAGCGTCGGGCAACGCGCGCCCCCGAGGGCGCCCCACGGGAGAGACCGAACGATGGCCGAGAAAACCCTCTTCGAGCGCATCATCGCCCGCGAGATACCCGCCGACATCGTCCACGAGGACGATCGCTGCATCGCCTTTCGCGACGTCCACCCGCAGGCGCCGACCCATGTTCTGGTCGTGCCGCGCAAGCCGATCGCCGGTGTGGGGCATGCGACCCGCGAAGACGAGGCGGTCCTCGGGCACCTGCTGCTCGTCGCCGCGGAGGTCGCGCGCAAGGAGGGACTCGTCGACGGGTACCGACTGGTCGTGAACCACGGACCGCACGCGGGACAATCGGTGGATCATATCCACGTCCACCTGATCGGTGGCAAGTCGATGGGCTGGCCGCCGTTCGCGTCCTGATGCGCGCGTCGGGTGTCATGCTGCGGGCCGCGCCCGGGCTCGACGCAGCGCGACGGGCGAGCGCGCTCGCCTTCGCGCTCGTGCTCGCGCTCGGCGCGCAAGCCTGCGCGACCGCGCCGCGCGACGCGGCGCTGCCGCCCGGGGATCCGGTGCGCGGTGCGGCGGTCTTCGCGATCGCCGGCGGCTGCGGCTGCCACACGCCGGGCGACGGCCCGGTGGGCGCGGGCGGCGCCGAGATCCCGACGCCCTTCGGCACCTTCTACTCGACCAACCTGACGAGCGACCGCGAGCACGGGCTCGGCGCTTGGTCCGATGCCGAGATCGAGCGCGCGATCCGTCGCGGCGAGCGCCGCGACGGCTCCGTCGAGTCGCCGGTCATGCCCTATTACCGATATGCCGGGATGGCCGACCGCGACGTCCGCGACCTGGTCGCCTACCTGCGCGGGCTGCCGGCGTCGCCGAGCGCGAACCGGCCGTCCGAGGGCGAACTGCCGCTGCCGCGACTCGCCTACCTCGGCTGGCGCCTGCTCTTCGCGGGGCACGCGAGCCCGCCCGCCGAAGCCCCCGCGGCGGGCGTCGAGCGCGGAGCCTACCTGGCGCGGCACGTCGCGATCTGCGGCGACTGCCACACGCCGCGCAACCGCTTCGGCGCCTCGATCGGGGACCAGGAACTCGCCGGTGTTTCGGGCGGTGGCCCGCTACCCTATGCCCCCAACGTCACCCCCGACCGTGCGGCCGGCATCGGCGACTGGGATGTCGCCGACATCGAGAACCTGCTCGCGACCGGCTTCACCCCGGAGTACGACAACGTTCAGGGCGAGATGGCCCGGGTGATCGACGGCCTCGCGGGCGGCCCTGGCTACGGAAGTGCGCCCGCGGCCGATCGCGCCGCCATTGCCGCCTGGATGAAGACCCTGCCACCGATGAGCCGCGCCGTCACCAAGGACGGCTCCGGCCCCGCGGACGCGACCGCGCCCGCTGTAACCGAGGAGAAACCAGCATGACGAACGAGAATCCATCCCTTGCGCGGGCGATCGCCCGCCGCGCCGCGCGCGTCGTCTCCGCGGCGACGCTCGCCGCGGCGGCCCTGGCGACGGCGACGGGCGCACGGGCGCAGGCCGAGGCCCATCCGGCGCATGTGCACGCCCTGCCGCCCGGTCCGATCAGCGACCGCAACGAGATCATGGAGGGCATCGGCCGCGACGCGAAGGCGATCGGTGCGGCGATGAAGGCCGGCAAGCCGGCGGACGCCGCCAAGCCGGCCTCGGACATCGCCGCAAAGATCGATCCGTTCCTGAAGCTCTTCCCCGAGGGGAGTTCGGGACAGGGTTCGCGGGCGAAGGCGGCGGTCTGGAGCGATCGCGGCAAGTTCGACCAGGTCGGCGCCGACCTGAAGGACAAGGCGACCGCGGTCGCCGTGGCTGCGAACTCCGGTGGCGACGTGAAGGCCGCGAGCACCGCGATGTTCCAGGACTGCAAGTCCTGCCACGACCAGTTCCGAGAGCCCGACCAGGGCGAGTGAGTGGTCGGGCGGGTCCGCGTCGACGCCTCGGCGCGCGCGGACCCGCCGCTCCCGTTGCGGGCACCTGCTCGGCGCCCGCCCGGTCCCGTCGCGCTGCTTGATCTGGACGCCGCGTTCCTGCAAAGGACGGGTGCGTCCGGGCGACTGCCGGGCGCCTCGAGCGTGCGCATGGGCAACGACGGCCGGCCGAATCGACGACTGGCGAGGTTCCGCGTCGGCATCGAGGTTCGATCGCTCGGGCGCGGCGGGCTCGAGGGCGTCGTCGCGCAGTTGGTGCGCGGACTGCCGACGGAAGCCATCGAGCCGATCGTCTTCTGCACGGAAGCCGGGGGCGAGACCGCCGACGAATTGCGCCGCGAGGGGGCCCTCGTCGAGGTGCTCTCCGCGGCCGATCGCGCGACCGAGATCGAGGTGCTGCTGCGCGAGCACGGCATCGACCTGCTGAACACGCACTTCTCGACGCTGGGCAGTGCGCCCGCGGCGCGGCTCGGTATCCCCGTCGTCGCGACCCTGCACAATTCCTACGCCTGGCTCGGACGCGCCGCCTGGGACGACTTCCGTACCGCGGCGCGGCACGTCACCGCCTGGATCGCAGTCTCCGAGGGCGTGGCCGATTTCTGCGCACGCCGCTTCGCGATCGATCGCGAACGGATCGAGGTCGTTCCCAACGGCGCGCGCTTCGCCCGCGTGCGCGACACGATCGTCGATCGCCGCCGGCGTCGCGAGCGGCTCGGCGTCGCGAGCGAAGCCGAGTTCATCCTGCAGGTCGGGGCGGTCTGTCGGGTGAAGTCGCAACTCGCTCTCGTGGACGCCGTCGAGACGCTGCGCCACCAGCGCCCCGGGCTCGTCGCCTGGATGGTCGGCCCGACCGTCGAAGCCGACTACGCGGAGACCGTGCGGCGCCGCATCGCGGAGGCCGGACTCGACGGTCGGGTAGTGCTCGCGGGGCCGCGCGACGACATCGTCGACCTGCTCGGTGCGGCCGATGCATTCGTGCTGCCGAGCGTGATCGAGGGATCGAGCCTCGCGGCGCTCGAGGCGCTCGGCTCGGGCGTGCCGGTTGTCCTGACCCGCACCGGCGACGCGGTCGAGTTGCTCGGCGAGTCCCCGGAGCGGGCGGGGGACGCGCCGGCGAAGCTCGCCGGGGTGCTCGTCGACGGCCCGGCCCTCGATCCGTGGAACGTCGACGCCGACCGTCTGCGCGAGATCGCCGGCGCGGAGCACCCGGCCCACGCGCCGGCGCTCGCGCGCGCGCTCGCCGAAGTGCTCGACGACCTGCCCGCGCGCCGCGCGGCAGCGGTCGCGCGCGCCGCCGAACTCGCGGGCACGCGCTCGCCGGAGACGATGTGCCGGCGCACCGCGAACTTCCTGCTGCGGGTGGGTGCGGCCGCGTCTGCGGAGCGCGCGCGCGGGCTCGAAGCGGAACTCGCGCGCGAGCGCAGGACGATCGACGACCTGCGGCGTACCGACGCCGAGGTGCGCGCGCTCGCCGGTCGCATCGCGGGAGTCGAGTCCTCCGTCGGGGGCGTGGCGGCGCGCCTCGGCGGGGTCGAGTCCGAGGTGCTGACCGTGTCGCGGACCGCGTCGAGCACGCTCGTGGTCGCGAACCGCGCGCTCGAGAAGCTGCGGCTCACCGCCCGGGTGAAGGGCGCGTGGCAGGGATGGGCCGGTCGGCTCGGGGCCCGGACAAACGCGACACCGACGCCGCTGCCGTCACCGCGGCCGACGCGCGAGGGTGCGCCACCTCCGACGGCTCCGACAACCGCGGCGGGCCCGGTCGTCCCGCGGCCGCGCGCCGCCGCGCGTCCGTCGATCGCGCCCGGGCCGCGTGGCGAGCACTGGCTCCTGCTCGCGGTCGTTCCCTACGACGACATCGGTGGCGCGCAGCGCAGTGCACAACTCGCCCGCGCCCTCGCCGCGCGCGGCGTCGGCGTTTCGTATGCCGCGCGCTTTCCGCGCAGCGAGTCGGTGGATCTCGGCATCCGCCCCGACGTGCCCGGCCTCGCGATCCTGCCGTGGAGCGAGGTCGGCCTCCAGGCGTGGCTGCGCGAGCGCGACGAGCGGGTGCGCGTCCTCGTCGAGGTACCTGACGCGCAGGCGCTCGCGATCGCCCGGACCGCGCGCGAGGTCGGTGCGCGCGTGATCTACGACAAGGTCGACGCCTGGGAGGCCTGCACCTGGGCGACCTGGTTCGACCCCGAGGTCGAGCGCCGTCTCGTCGACCTCTCCGACGACCTGGTCGCGTCGGCCCGACTGCTGCAGCGCGGACTCGCCGCAGGGGGGCGCCCGGTCGCGCTCGTCCCCAACGCCGTCGACCGCCGGCTCTTCGACCCGGATTCCGAGTGCGCGCGCTCGGTCCCCGCCGACCTAGAGCGCGGCGCTCGCACGCTGGTCTACGCCGGTTCGCTCTGGGGCGACTGGTTCGACTGGGACATCGTCGCCGGAACCGCCGCGGCGCGCCCCGACTGGCGCATCAACCTGGTCGGCGATCCGCCCGCCGAGCGTCGAGCCGACCTGCCCGGCAACGTCCGCTTCCTCGGGTTGAAGCCGCAGGGCGACCT
>CAMBZJ010000034.1 GCA_945872365.1 Klebsiella pneumoniae | reverse complement strand
CGCGTGGGTGGCCTGCGAGGATCGACGGTCGGGCCTTCGACGCGCGGCACCGACCCGACCCTCCACGCACCCGTGCTGCCCGCCTGCGGCACGATCCCGACCCGGCTGGAGTCGCCCTAGCCGCCAGCTGCTCGGCGCTCCTGCGGGCGATTCCCTCTCGACAGGCGGTGCCCGGTTCTGGCAGCCTGAAGGCCAGCGGCGATCCCGTCGCTCGCCGAGGCCGCGCCGGTTCGAGCCCGGCCACAGAAGGAGATGACGATGCGAGTAGTTACGAGGACGTTCATGCTGGCGCTGGTGGCGCTGGCGCTGGTGCCGAGCGGAGCACGGGCTCAGACGTCGGAGAAGACGTGCCGGATGATGAGGTTGATCGCGATCGGCAAGGCGGCTCAGTGCCAGAGCGGAGCCATAGCCAAGTACTGTGCTTCGACCCAAAAGGAAGAGGATATCCGCACACGCGTTGCGTCCATCGCAAAGTGCGATGACAAGCTGATCGACGGGTACATGATCAGCGCGAGGCGTTCCAACTATTCTGCCTGCGATTCTCCGGTCGCGCTGGCGAAAGCCATCGAGGCGGTAGACGGGAGCACGCAGACCATGATGCGTGCCGCCGAGACCGCTGCCGTCGGGGGGTCGACGACCTGTGTCATCCCGTCGAGGGCCGCGATCGTCTCCAACGGCAAGGGCGGCACCTACACCGACAACGGCAACGGCACGGTGACCGACAGCACGAGCGGGCTCGTCTGGGAGAAGAAGACCCACGACGGCAGCATCCACGACGTGGACAACATCTACACGTGGATGAGCTCTTCCGGCAGTTCCTTCAACGGTACGGCTGCGACGGTATTTCTGGCGACGCTCAACACGGCACCGTGCTTTGCCGGCTCCTGCGCCTGGCGCCTGCCGACGATCATCGAGTTGAGCGGGCAGGAAGCGACTGGCATCGCCAACGGCGGCATCGTGGACCTGACGGCGCAGGGCTGCGGCCGCGGCTGGGCGTGCATCAACGCGATCTTCGGGCCGACGCGCGCGGACGGGATTGAGCACGGGTTCGTGGGCCTTTACTGGTCGTCGTCTACGTACGAGGGCAGCAGTCCGTACAGCGCGTGGAGCGTGGACTTCCAAAATGGCAGCGGCACCTACGGCAATAAGACGGATCCCAACTATGTCCGTGCCGTTCGCACCGGCCCGTGACTTGACCCTTTGGTCATTGGACCCTTGACCCTTTGACTCCGTCTTCCGGTGCCGCTGGTGCTGCCAGCGGTGCCGGAGGGCCCGTAGCGGGACCCGCACTTGCAGATCGATCGATTGCCGCTCCTGCTCAGCGCGAGCCGCCTCGCACTCGGGCCCTGCTTCGCCATCTTCGCGCTGCGACTCGGAGCCGAGGGCTTTGCCGGCCACGCCGACACTGCACTCAGGGCCGGGCCGCTCGCGATCGCGCTCTTCGCTGCCGCGTCGGATTTCCTCGACGGTCGCCTCGCGCGACGACTCGGAGTGGCGACCCGGCGCGGTGCGGCGCTCGACGTCGCCGCGGACGCTGCCTTCCTGCTCTGCGCGCTGGCCGCCCTCGCTCGTGTCGGGGTGATCCCCTTTGTGCTGCCCGTGGCTGCGACCGTCTCGCTCGCCGCGTTCGCCCGGCGCTGGCCGGTCGTCGCTCGCGACGACACCCTCGCCTCGGGCGTCGGGGATGCTTCCGTCGCACGGCCGGCGCACCGTGCACCCGCCGATGCGCTCGGTCACGCGGCCGGGATCCTGAACTACGCGGTCGTCCTAGCCGCTTCGGCCACACCGTTCTTAGTGTTCCCGCGGACCCTGATCGGCGGCGCCGCGATCGCGGTTGCGATCCTCAATCTCGCGCCGCTCCTGCTCCGTCGATTCCGGGCGCGGTCCCCGTCCTAAGCGCCGGGATCCGCGGGGTCGCCCTCGGGCGGTCGGCCGACGTCGCCACCGCGCGCGGCCCGCTCGGCGAGATCCCAGATCTCCCGCCCGACCCGCGGCAGAAACACGAGGCCGAGCAGCGCGTTCATCAGCAGGAAGGTGAGGTGCGCGGCCAGGCTGTAGGCGCCGAGTTTCTCCTCGGGGGCGTAGCCGCCGAGGAGCCAGGCCCAGGCGACGCTCGCGTGCAGTTTGCCCGCCGAGAGCGGCACCGCCGAGGCGAGGAAGATGAGCGGCAGGTTGGCGAGCAGGGCGAGCAGCGGAATCTCGATGCCGAAGAGCCGCAGCGCCGTCCAGTGCGTGAGGATCGCGAGTCCCAGCGACACGCTCTTGATCCCCAGGATGATCAGGTAGTCGGGAATGCGTGCGCGCGCGAAGGTCGAGAACAATCCGCTGCGGGCTGTGGACACGCCGCGCGTCGGGCGCGAGGCCCAAGCCAGCCATGCGGCGAGGACGGCATAGGCTCCGAGATAGAAGCGTCCGAGTCCCGGGACCCGCGTGCCGGTCAGCGCCACGCCGATCGACGAGTAGAGCACGAGTTGCGAGATCTCGACGAATGCGAGGAAGAGGAAGGTGCCGGCAAGTGCCAGCACCGGGGCCCCGGTGCGCCCCGCGAGCCAAAGGGCGAGCCCGCCCTGCGCGACGTTCGTGTTGACGAGCGAGAGCACATAGGTCGCCGCCCGCGCGGGAAGCACCTCGCGCCACGCCACGGGCGCATGGAAGCGTCGCACCGCCTCGGTGACCGCGGCCGTGTCGAGGCAGAGATAGGCGATCGAGTAGGGCAGCATGAGCAGGAGGAACAGGCCCCACCGAGCCCCTGCCAGGGCTTCGGCGACCCGGTGCAGGTCCCAGCGCCGGGCGAGGAACACGGCGATAAGCACCGTGAGCAGCCACGGGAAAATGGTGCGCAGTGCGCGCGCGAGCGGGCTCGCGGCCGGCCGCGGAGCCGCGCCCCCGCCACCCGCGGGCGAGGTGGCTCCCTGCTCGCCTCCGAAGTTCGACGTCGAACTCATCGTCTCCTCCGTCGCACCACCAGGTAGACCAGGCCGATGGCGCTGTAGAAGGCCTCGCGCACGCGGCGCAGCAGCCAGAGTGCCAGCCCGGCCGACTCGTCGAGCCCGAGCAGCCGGAAGATCGCGACGCCGCCGGCCTCGCGGATCCCGAGCGCACCGGGCACGAGGGCCGCACCGGCCGCGAGCGGTTGGGAGAGCGACTCGATGAGGAAGGAATCGCGCCAGGCGAGCGGATAGCCCGCGCCGCCTCCGCGGCGTCGCAGACCCGGCGGTCGTCGGCGCTTCAGGCACCTGCTCCGCTCGCCTTCGTCTCGACGAGCAGCATGCGCGCTCGACCCTTCGGCCCGCTGCCTTCGCTGCGCAGGATCACGTCCACCTCGGGCGCGAGCGCGCCGAGTTCGTCCTCCCAGATGAGCAGGTGGCGCGGCGCGTCGGGCGAGCGGAGCGCAGCGAGCCTGCGCGCGGGGTCGGCGCATGCCTTCTCCTCGAGCAGCTCGCGCACGTGGTCGCGGCAGTGGCCGCCGCGGGCGTCGCGCTGCGTGCAGCGCGGCGTGTCGCTTCCGGGAAAGTAGCGCTGCGAGTAGTAGACGGCGCCGTAGTCGTAGGTGCACAGGAAGCCCAGCGGCGCATCGCCGACGCGCGCGCGCACGTCGCGCAGGAACGAGTCGAGCGACCGACTCCAGGCGATGCCGCGCTCCACCGGTGCGACCACTCCGCCGAGCAGCGCCACGAGGGAGATCCCGAGCAGGGCCGTCCCGCGCAGCCAGTGGGCACCGGGCGCCTCGCGCGCGGCGCCCGCCGCGGCCGCGATCGAAACCAAGGCGGCTCCGATCGCGGTCCACCGCTCCCATTGGAGCGAGCGCATCGCCGCCGCGAGCCCCTGTGCATCGTGCGCCTCGAGGCGCGGTCCCACCCATGAGGCGATCGGCAGACCGCTTGCGAGCAGGAGCCCCGCGAGACCGATCAGGGCGATCGAGACCGCACCGAGGACGAAGCCGGTCGAGGCGAGGCGCCGTTGCCCGCCACCCTCCGGTCCCGGTCCGAGCACCCGTCCGAAGAGGAGAGCCGCCGCCGGGTAGGCCGGCAGTATGTACACGGTGCGTTTCGAAGCCGCGATCGAGAAGACGCCGATCACGGTGAGGAACCACACGACCAGGTAGCGCGTCGTCGCGTCGACCGGACGAGAGCGCCAGATCCACCACGCGATGGCGGGCGCCATGAGGCTCCACGGGAGCGCACCGAGCAGGAAACCGGGAACGAAGTAGAACGGACCGTGCACATGCCCGGTATCGAGTCGCTCCGGGTCGATGACGCGGAAGACGTTCTCCTTCAGCACCTGCTTCACGAAGAAACTGTCGCCCCCGATCCACAGCGCCGCCGCGTACCAGCCGCCGACGACGAGCAGGACCGCGGCGATGCCCGGCACCGGGGCCAGGTCCCGGACCGCCGCGACGACGCTCGACAGGCGCGCCCGCCAGCCGGGCGCCACGGTCGCGCCGCCCGCACCCGGTGCGGGGCGCGCCCCCACGAGCGACTCGGGATCGCCCGGCGGGCGGATCGCCGCGTAGATCAGGACAACGAGTGCCGGAAGCGCGATCCCGACCGGCCCCTTGCCGAGGCTCGCGGCCGCGATGCAGGCGTAGAAGAGGACGAGTCGAAACCGCGTCACCCCGGTGCGGTCCATGACGCCGAAGAGCAGGAAGGCCGCCGTCAGGAAGAACGTGAGCGTCATGTCGACGCGCGCCGAGCGCGCCGCGCGCAACCACTCGAAGCTCAGCACGAGCGCAGTCGCGGCGAGAGCACCGGAGCGCAGCCGGCCGGTCCATGCGCCGAAGGCGTAGACAGCGACCGTCGCCAGGATGCCGAGGACCGCCGACGGCAGGCGCACGCTCAACTCCGAGACCTCGCCCAGGGCTCGCGACGAGAGCAGGCCGAGCCAGTGGAAGAAGGGCGGCTTCGAGGGAATCTCGGTGCCGTTGCGCAGCGGCAGGACGAGCCCGCCGTCGTGCGCCATCTCCCATACCACCATCGCCTCCCGCGGTTCCCCCTTGGTGTAGTAGGGCTGGTCCGAGATCCCGGGCAGGTTCACCGCCGCGGCGAGAGCCGCGATCGCCAGGGCGCCGAGCAGGAACGAGACGGAGCGTCGCATCGCGACCCGCTCTAGCACTAGCGTGCTCCGCCGTCCGACTCCTCGGCTGTCGCCTCCGGTCCGGCCCCGGCGGGGAGCGGGTTGGACCCGAACAGGCAATGCCGCTCGCAGCGGGTCCAGCGGTACAGGTGCAGGCCGGCTTCCTCGAGCGCGACCTCGTCCCTCTCCCGCGCGAGCACGAGCACGGGTCCGGCCGCGGCGAGGCGCTTCACCCGTTCGACGTCGGTCGTCTTGCCGACCGGCCCGGGCGAGTAGAAGGCGAGCGAGGCCGGGTGCAGCCGGAACCCCACCAGGGGGACTCCGGGCGCGACCCTCGCGGCGAAGCGCGCCAGGTGGCGGTCGCTCGCGATGCTCGCGGCGAGCGGCGCGCCGACGACGAATCCGCCGACCAGCAGGCAGGTCGCGACCACGCCGAAGGCGAGAACCGTCGCGTGCAGCGGCCGCGGATGCCGCCAGGCCACGGCGGCGACCAGTCCTGCGACGAGCGCGATCGGAAGCAGCAGGAACGACTGCGGCGCGAGTCGCGGGTATTCCCGCGAGAGAAAAAGCCAGGCGCCCAGCGGCGCGGCGGCGGCAAGCGCGGCGAGCGTGGCGAGCGCGCCGCGCAACCGGCTTTCGATGCGTGCGATCGCCGGATCGCCGGCTCGGGTGTCAGCGACACCCGTCGCCCGCGCGATCGAGACCAGTCGCGCGGCCAGCCAGAGTGCGATCGGTCCGAGTGCGGGCAGCACGTAGTTCGCGCTCTTGGCGCGTGCGAGCGAGAAGAAGCCGATGATCGCGATTGCCCAGGCGAGCAGTTCGCGCTGCGCCGCGTCCCCCGGCCCGGGCGCGTCCTCCTCCGTCCGGCGCGTCCGTGGCCCGGCGAGCGCGGCCGGCAGCAGCAGCGACCACGGGAGGAGCGCACCGAGCAGGACCGGGACGTAGAACCAGAACGGCTTCGGGTGCCCGGTCGAGCCCTCGGCGAAGCGATCGAGATTGTGCCGGAAGAGGAACGTCTGGACGTAGTCCGCGTCGATGAACCAGGTGGGCACCACCCAGAGCGCGAACAGGGCGCTCGCGGCCACCGTGCCCGCGATCGCGCGGACGAGAAAGGCGCGTGCGGGAGGACGTCCGCGCGAAAGCGCGACTGCGGCGACGACGAGCATCGGCAGTGCGATCGCGACCGGCCCCTTCACCCAGGAGCCGATGCCCATCGCGATCCAGGCCGGTCGAGTCGACCGGTCGGGGTCGTCGAGAGCTTCGAGCCAACCGACGATCGCCAGCGTCACGAGCGCGCATAGGAGCGCATCCTGGTCGGCGAAGCGCCCGAGTGCCACGACGAGCGGGCACGCGAGGAAGATCGCGGCACCGAGTGCGGCCGCGTCGGTGCCGAGGCGCGCGCGCGCGAAGCCGAACAGGAGCCAGGCGGTCGCGAGCACGGCAAGGGCCGACGGCAGGCGTAGCGCGGTCTCCACCCGCAGCGGCAAACGCTCCGCGGCGCGCAGCAGCAGGTAATAGGGCGCCGGCTTGTCGTAGTAAGGCTCGCCGTAGAGCGACGGCACCGCGAGGCGCCCCTCGCGCGCCATCGCGCGGGCGACCGCCGCATGGCGGGCCTCGGTCGGGTCGATCAGCGGGTAGGCGCCGAGACCCGGCAGGAGGAGCAGCGCGCCGAGTGCGAGCACGCCCGCGAGTGCGCAGGCGGCACCGCGCGGGCCGCGGTCCGCCTCCGGTTTCAGATCCGGCCCGCGTCCACCAGGTGCTCGGCGACCAGCACGGCGCCCTTGGCGGCTCCCATCTTGGTGTTGTGCGAGACCAGCATGTAGCGCAGGCCGGAGTCGTCGAGCCGCAGGCGACCGACCGACGTGGCCATGCCGCCGCCGGCCTCGCGGTCGAGCCGCGGCTGCGGGCGGAACGGGTCGTCGTGCAGCACGATCAGGCTCGGTGGTGCGGACGGCAGCCCGCGCGCGCAGAACTCGCTGCCGAAGCGCAGGAAGGCTTCGCGTACGCCGTCGATCGTCGCCGGGCGCTCGAGTTCGACCTGGACGACCTCGGTGTGGCCCTCGCGGACGTTCGCGCGCGTGCAGGTCGCGGCGACCATGACGGGATGCGGAGCGAAGCCGTCGCCCGCGAGGCCGCCGAGGATCTTGCCGGTCTCCCTGGCGACCTTCTCCTCCTCGCCGACGATGTAGGGGATCACGTTGTCGACCACGTCGAGCGCGGCGACGCCCGGCGATCGGCCGGCGCCGGAGAGTCCCTGCATCGAGGTCATCACGATGCGGCGCAGACCAAAGGCGTCGAGCAGCGGCTTGAGCGTGACGACCAGGCCCATCGTCGTGCAGTTCGGCAGGGGGACGACGAATCCCTTCCAGCCCCGCTTGCGCTGCTGTACGGCCACGATGTCGAGGTGGTCGAGGTTCACGCCCGGGACGGCGATCGGGACGTCCGCCTCGTAGCGAAACGCGGAAGCCGTGGAGAAGACCGGCTTGCGCCTCGCGAAGCGCGGCTCCAGTTCGCGCGCCGCGTCGCTCTCGACGGCGGTGAAAACGATGTCGACCGCATCGAGGTCGAGTTCGCGCGCGTCGACCACGGGCATCGAGAGCATTTCGGGCGAGGGCTCGTGGTCGCAGTACCAGCGGCGGGCGCCGGTCTTTTGGTCGGTGAGCGCCTCCCGGTAGCTGCGCCCGGCCGAGCGCTCCGAGGCCGCGAGTGCCGTCACCCGGAACCAGGGATGGCGGTCGAGCGCCGCGACGAATTGTTGCCCGGCGACGCCGGTGGCACCCACCACCGCGACGCGACGATCTCGCTTCTCCGCCATGTTCTCCCCCTGCGACTCCTGCGAACCGTCGCGACCGACCGGCGCGTTGTCAACCCGGACTCGCGCGGCTTCCGGCGGAAATCCACGGGCCGGCTCGCCGACCCGTTGCGCGGGGGGCGCAAAGCGTTGCACTCTCGGGCCGTGAGCGATCCCGGACCCCTGCGCTGCGGCGTCTTCCTTCCCCTAGCCGGACTGACATGGCCGGATCTCGACCTTCGCGCCCGCACGATCGAGCGCCTGGGCTTCCAGGCCCTCTGGCTCGACGACCACTTCTGGTTTCCGGGCGAGCCCGACCGCGCGCACCTCGAAGTCTGGACCGCTCTCACGGCGGTCGCGTGCGCGACGCAGCGGCTCACGATCGGTCCGCTCGTCGCCTGCCACTCCTACCGCTCGCCCGGACTGCTCGCGAAGATCGCGGCGAGTCTCGCCGAGGTGTCGCGGGGGCGCCTCCGGCTCGGCCTGGGCGCGGGGTGGATGGAAGACGAGTACCGCGCCTACGGGTACGCGTTTCCCTCGGGAGGCGTGCGCCTGCGCCAACTCGAGGAAACCATCGAGATCCTCCATCGCCTGTGGCGCGACCCGCGCGCGACCTTCACCGGTCGCTACCACTCGATCGAGGGCGCACCGGCTCTGCCGAAGCCGGCGCGATTGCCGATCATCGTCGGCGGCGCCGGCGACCGCCTGCTGGAGATGGTCGCGCGCCTGGCCGACGGGTGGAACTGCCCGAACCCCGCGTGGCGCGAACTCGCCGTAAAGCGGTCGACGCTGGCAAGGTGCTGCGAGCGGATCGGTCGCGATCCGCGGGAGATCGAGGTCTCCGAGCAGGTGCTGGTAGTCGTTGGTCGCGGTGAGCGCGGCGTCCGCGAGGCGCGCGAGCGCGCGATGGAGCGGATCGGCGGCTTCGCCCGCTTCGACGGCGACTGCCACGTCGGTGAACCCGCCGAGGTGGCCGAGGCGCTGCGCGCGCGCCAGGCGCTCGGCGTCGCCGAGGTTGCGATCATGTTCGGGGACTTCGGCAGCTCGGAGCAACTCGAACTCTTCGCGACCGAGGTGATGCCGCTGCTCTCCTGAGCGCCCGTACCCGGCGCAGGCGGGTCCCCGGCTCCCTGCGCCACGGCCTCGCCAAGCGATGTCACGGGCAGCATGAATGCGCCCCGCGGCCTTGGCTCCCCGGCTTGGGCATGGAATCCGTCGGGCGGGAGGCAGGTCGATGGCCCTGAAACACTTGATCCTCGGAGTGCTGCGGCAGGAGGAGGCCCACGGCTACCGGATCGCGGCCCGGCTCGCGGCCCTCGCCGGGACGGCCCGCCGCATCGAGCCCGCCCGCGTCTACGAGACGCTCGGGGCGCTCGAGCGCGAGGGCGCGATCGCCTCGCGCCGGGAGTCGGCGTCGGGCCGGGAGCGGCGCACCTATGCGACGACGGAGTCCGGGCGCTTGCAGTTCGAGCGGTGGCTCGCCCGTCCGGTTCCCTCGGCCGACTGGCTGCGGCGTCCGCTGCTGGCCCGGCTGGCCGTGGCCGGGCCGACCGATCCTGGACGGACCACCGCGGCCCGCTCCGAACTGGACTCGCGACGACGCGCGCGGGCGCGATGTGCCACCGCCATGCAACCTAACCTCCCGGGACTCGCTGCGGTGCTCGACCGCGCCGCCCGGACGCGGACGATCGCCCAACTCGACATCGAGATCGAGCTGCTCGAAGCGTGGCTCGGCTGCGCGCCGGCTGCCGCCGTGGCGGAACCGGCGTCGGATTCTAGGCCCGGCCAGCGGCCGACGGCGCCGCCTCCGCCTCCGCTTCGCCCGGTCGATCCACCGCGGACTCCCCGCCCGGCACCAGCGTCTCGATGAACCGCTCGGCGGCCGGCGAGAAGTGCCGACCCTCCTTGTGGATGACGCTCAACTGGCGGATGAACGTCTCGTCGCTGATCGCGACCGCGACCAGCGACTTGTTGCGGATCTCCGGGCGGACCGCCGGCTCGGGGACGATCGAGATGCCCGAGCCCACCTCGACGATGCGCTTGATGACCTCGATGTTGTCGACCTCGGCGACGTAGTGCACGCGGATGCCGTGGCGTTGCAGGGCGCGCTCGATCGCCTTGTGGGTCGGGATGTCCTTCTCGAAGCCCACGAAATTCACGCCGTCGAGGTCCTTGATCGAGACCGACTTGTGCTTGGCCAGCGGGTGGGACGGTGCGCAGATCAGGACCAGGCGGTCCTCCCGGAACGGGATCAGGCGGATCTGCGGGCGCTTGCTCGGGTAGGCGATCACGCCGACGTCGAGGGTGCCGGCCAGAACGTCCTCGTAGATCTGGTTCGACTTCTTGTACTCGAGCCGGACGTTCACGTTGGGATAGGCCTTCACGAAACGCTTCAGTTCGTCCGCGAACTCATAGAGTCCCACCGAGTGCACGGTCGCCACCCGAACCGTGCCGGCCACGATGTTCGAGAACGCCTGAAGCCGGGCTTCGAGGTCGTTGTAACGGGTGACGATCTCCTTGCTGACCTCGTAGAAGATCTCGCCCGCCGGGGTCGGTCGGACGCGACGCTTGGTCCGCTCGACCAGCTTGCGCCCGTAGCGCGTCTCCAGGGTCCGGATCTGCTGGCTGACGGCCGACTGGGTGACGAAGTTCTGCGCCGCCGCGACGGAGAAGCTTCCGGTATCCACGAGATCGCAAAACACCTTGAGGGTCTCGATGTGCATCCTTGAGCGCCTCTAATTCTCCGGACTTCGGATATTAGGCGTAGCACGGCCGTTGAATGCCGCAATCTTCTGCGCGGTGAAGGCGTTGCCGGGTTGCTTTCGATGTCCGGCGCCCGTTATTCTCCGCAGTGCGCCATTCGGCGCTCCGGGGATCATCAACTTGCGGGACCCGGCCCGCGGGGACGCACACCGATGTCACACCTTTTTTCTTTCTCGCAGGGGCAGTGGCTGGCCGCCCTGCTCGGCGTCTTCGTCACGGTCCAGATCGCGTGCCTCTGCACGACCGTGTACCTGCACCGGGCCTTGTCGCATCGCGCCGTGCGGCTTTCGCCGAGTGTCGAACTGGCGATGCGGATCGGGACCTGGCTCACCACCGGGATCAACCCCCGCGAGTGGGCCGCCGTGCACCGCAAGCACCACAAGTTCTCCGACGTGGAAGGCGACCCGCACTCACCGTACGTCCACGGGTTCTGGCAGATCCAGCTGTTCAACTACTCGTACTACCGGCGCGAGGCGACGAATCCGGAGACGGTCTCGCGCTTCACCCGCGACATCGCCGACGACGGTTGGGACGCGATGTTCCAGTACACCTGGCTCGGCTTGGGCCTCTTCCTGGCGGTCTGGATCGCGGTCTTCGGCCCGGTGCTCGGCACGCTCTGCATGATCCTGCACATCGGCAGCTACATCTTCCTGAACGCGTCCATCAATGGGGCGGCGCACTGGATCGGGTACAAGCGCTTCGACAACACGGCCCGGAACATGTGGCTCCTGGCGCTCCTCACCGGCGGCGAGGGGCTGCACAATAACCACCACGAATTCCCGGGCAGTTCGCGCTTTTCCCAGTCCTGGTGGGAAGTCGATCCCGGCTGGCACGTGATCCTGGCGCTGCGCGCCCTGGGATGGGCCGTGCCCGTGCCCTCGGTGGCGCTTCAGAACATCGGCGAGGCGGCCTGACGAGAGGCCATCCGGCCCGCGCCCGATGACGGCCCGGGTCGGCCGTCGGGTCAGCGCTTCTCCCTAGCCGAAGAATCCGCGGTTGCGCTGCGGCGCGCCGGCGAGTTCGGCTCGCCCGGCGAGGCCGTGTACGTCCGTGCGCAGGGACTCGATCGCGGTGCGCTGCGAGGTCTCGAAGCGCTCGAGTTCCCGGGCGCGCCGCTCGCGGAACTGCTCGAAGCTCTCGGTCCAGGCGCCGTAGAAGCGCGCCAGCCTGCGGTGGATCGCCTGGTAGAGGCTGCTGTTCGAGACGAACGAGCCCATGCAGTGCGGGCAGTGCAGGACGGTTCCCGGCTTGAGGTAGCGGAACTCGACCTCGAATCGCCCGGTGCATCGGAAGCAGGAGAGCGGCACCGGATAGGTCTCGATGTCGGGGATCGCCTCGGCCAGCGCGTCCTCGGGGCTCACGGCGACGGCGACGGAAGCGGCCGGGGCGGCGGCAGGTGCGGGCGCTGCGGGCGCTGCGGCCACAGGTGCCGCCGCCGTCGCGGCGACCGCCTCGGGTCCGGCCGCGCCTCCCTTGAAGCGAGAGGGGAAATCCCCGCCAAACTCCTTGTCCGGGTGGATCGACTGCGCGCGGGCGAGCAGGAGGGCCTCGGCCTCGGGAATCTCTGGGTTCGGCACGCAGCAGTCGACCGGGCAGACGGCCGCACAGGCCTCATGGTCGAAGAAGCCGACGCACTCGGTGCACTTGTCCGGCACGATGTAGAAAATCTCGTTGGCCAGCGCCGCGTGCTTCGCGCCGTCGAGGGCATCGTACTCGATACCGCCCTGGTAGATCGCGGTGTTCGGGCACTCCGGCTCGCAGGCACCGCAGTTGATGCACTCGTTGGTGATCATCGTGGCCATGCCGCGGAGACTACCCAGCGGGTTTCGGGCTTTCAACGAAGTGGGTCGGCTGGACCGGCGGGGCGGAGCGTGCGCCCGGCTCGAGGTCGGGGCCAGCCCTGCCCCCGGCGTGCATCGGGGCCGGGGCGGAGCCGCAGCCAGGAACCTCGGGATGCGGCGGCCTCGCGATCGCACCGGGAGGTGGTTCAGCGTTCGGGCAGGACGAAGTCGCGCCAGTCGCGATGCGGTAGAATGGCGCTCGCGCTGCGGCTACCGAGCACGAAGAGCGCCAGCAGCAGGCAGAGGATCCCGATCACGAGCAGCATGGCGAGCCTGTTGAGCACCCCGGAGACGACATCCGACGGCGGGGCCCCGCGAGCAGGCACAGCCCGAGACAGGAGCACGGGGCGCGGCTGCGCGGCGGGTGCGCGCTCTCCGGCAGGTCACTTGGGCGTGACGACGACCTTGCCCCAGGTGCGGCGGGAGCCGAGCGCGGCGAGGGCCTCGGGGATTTCGTCGAGCGCGAACCGGCGGGGGAAGATCTCCGGCTCGATCGCCCCGCGCGCGTGCAGTTCGAAGAGCCGCGCGAAGGTCTCCGGGATGCGCGCGGGTTCGTGCTTTGCGTGCGCGCCCCAGTGGAGACCGACGAGCGAGATGTTCTTCAGGAGGACGCGATTCAGCTTGATCTCGGGGATGCGCCCGCTCGCGAAGCCGATCACCAGCAATCGACCGTTCCAGGCGATGCAGCGCAACGACTGGTCGGTGACGTCGCCGCCGACCGGGTCGTAGATCACGTCGGCGCCGTGCCCTCCCGTGGCCTCGTTCACCTTCGCGACCCAGTCCTTCGACCGGTAGTCGATCGCGACGTCGGCGCCGGCTCGTCGCGCGATCTCGAGCTTGTCGTCGCCGCCCGCCGTCGCGATGACGTGGGCGCCGAGCGACTTGCCGATCTGGACGGCCGCCAGCCCCACCCCGCCCGCCGCCGCGTGCACCAGTAGGTGCTCGCTCGGCGCGAGTCCGCCGCGGAAGACGAGCGCCGCATAGGACGTGGGATAGACGATCGGCAGCGCGGCCCCGGCCTCGAACGACATGGAGTCCGGCATCCGGTGGCAGGCGGCGGCCGGCACCACGGTCTCGGTCGCGAAGGCGCCGAGCCCCGCAGCGGCCAGCACCCGGTCGCCGACGGCGAACCCGGTCACGCCCGCTCCGACCTCGGTCACGACGCCCGCGATCTCGGCCCCGGGAATGAACGGAAACGGCGGCTTCACCTGGTACTCGCCGCGCACCATGAGGATGTCGAAGAAGTTGCAGCCCGCCGCTCGGATGCCGACGCGCAGCGTGCCGGGCGCGATCTCCGGCGCGGGGATCTCGCTCACGCGCAGGTCGGCAGGGTCGGTCCAGCCTTCGACGACGACGGCGCGCATGGCTTACCAGGGCCTCTGGGTTCGAAGTTCGCCGACCTTGGCGAACTTCTGCATCTGGTCGATCGCCGCGAGCGCGCGCCGCGCCCGAGCGGCGGTCCAGGCGTCGGGCTGGCGGTCGAGCGCGGTGCGCAGGTGCTGGAAGGCCTCGGTCGGTAATTCCAGGTCCTCGAGCAGCACCTCGCCGGCGAGCAACTCGAGTCGAGCCGCCTCGGGTGCGTAGGGCTCCTCCTTGAGCGAACGCCGCGCCACCGACAGCGCCGCCTTGGCGTGCCCCTCGGTGCGCAGCCAACCGGCGAGTTCGAGAGCCTCGCCCGGCGCGAGCGCCTTGCGGGCCTGGGCTTCGGGCAGGGAGAAGTAATCGCGCGCGACTTCCTCGTAGCGACCCTGCGCGAGTGCCGTACCGAGCGTCGCGGTCGTCGCGGGCGCGGTCGATGCGGGCCCGACCGCCCCGGCGGTTTCCTTGAACTCCTCGGGCGTCGCGAGTTCGCGGCGCGAGTACCACCAGGCGGCGAGCAGGCCCGCGAGGAAGCCCCCGATGTGTGCGCCGTGGGCCACGCCGCCCTCGCTGCGCGCGGTCATGAAGGGAAACAGGTTCTCGAGCAGCAGGTAGGCGCCGAGGACCATGCGCGAGGACACCTCGACGACCTGCGACATGAACGGCGGCACGAGCCACAACAAGCGGACGGTGTTGCGGGGGAAGGCGAGGAAGTAGAAGCCCAGCACCCCGGAGATCGCCCCTGAGGCCCCGACCATCGGCATCGGCGAGCCAGGGGACCAGAACCAGTGGAACAGGACCGCGGCGATACCCGTCGCCAGGTACGTGAGCAGGTAGCGGACGCGACCCAGCGTGTGTTCGACGTTGTCGCCGTAGATCCACAGGAAGAGCATGTTCCCGAACAGGTGCATGAAGCCCGCGTGCAGGAACATGGACGTGAACAGGTCGACGAAGGACGGGTTCGACGGCCGGAAGCCCCACTTGAAGACGAACAGGTCGTAGGCGCTGGGGTGCGCGAAGGCCGACGAGGGCACCCGGCCCTGCAGGGCCCGCGACATCTCGCGGACGTACTCGCCGAGCAGCGGATCCGTCGAGGCGGGCTGCGTGCCTTCGAGCGGTACGGTGAAGAACAGGAAGACCGCGACGTTCACCGCGATGAGCAGGTAATTGACGAAGGGGAATCCCTTGGGATTGGGGGCGTCCCCGATGGGCAGAACCATGCCCGACAGGATGGCCGACTCCGCCGGGAAAACCAAGCGCGCCCCGCACTGCGACGCCGGCCTCGCGCCGGGTCGCCGATCCGCGATGTCGAACGGGACGCCGGTTGCGGCCACCCGGGCCGGTGTCATAACCAACGGTCTTCGCGATGCTTGTGCCGAGCAGATCCCTGCGCCGCCTGCTCTCCCGCCCCGAACCGGTGGTCGCCTGCGGCGCCCACGACGCCCTCTCCGCCAGGCTGTTGGAGGAGGCGGGTTTCGACGCGGTCTGGGCGAGCGGCTTCGGCCTCTCCGCCGTCAGGGCGGTCCCCGACGCGAGCATCCTCACCATGAGCGAGACGCTCGAGGCAACCCGCGCCATGGTCGACGCGACCTCGATCCCGGTCATCGCCGACTGCGACAACGGCTTCGGCAACGCGATCAACGTGATGCGGACCGTGCAGGATTTCGAGGCGGCCGGCGTCTCCGCGATCTCGATCGAGGACAACATCTTCCCCAAGCGCTGCAGCTTCTACACGGGCGTCACCCGGGAGCTGGTCCCGACCGACGAGCATGCCCGCAAGGTCCGGGCGGCCAAGGCGGCGCAGCGCAGCCCGGAATTCATGGTCATCGCGCGCACCGAGGCGCTGATCGCCGGCTGGGGCAAGGAGGAGGCGCTCGCCCGTGCAAGGGCCTATGCCGACGCCGGCGCCGACGCGATCCTCATCCACTCCAAGCATCCCGACCTGAGCGAACTCGAGGAGGTCGCGCGCTCGTGGGACCGGCCGGTGCCGCTCGTCGCCGTGCCGACGACCTACGTCGGAACGCCGCTCGCCGAACTCGCGCGGGCCGGGTTCCGACTCGTCATCTACGCGAACCAGTCGCTGCGCGCGGCGGTGGTCGCGATGCGCCAGGCCTTGGGCGATCTGCGTGCGGGCCGGACCCTCGAGGTCGAGGAGCGGATCGCCCCGCTCCAGGAGATCTACCGCCTGGTGGGGCTCGGCGACCTGCAGGCAAACGAAGCCCGGTTTCTCGTACCGGGAGGCGTCGACTGTTCCGCGGTCGTCCTTGCCGCGGGCGATTCACCTGCGCTCGGCGACCTGGTGAGCGACCGCCCGAAGTGCATGCTCGATATCCGCGGCAAGACGATCCTCGCGCGTCAGGTCGAGGCGCTGAACGCCTCGGGCATCCGCGAGATCGCCGTGGTCCGCGGCCATCACAAGGCGCGGATCGACCTGCCGCGCCTGCGTTACTACGACAACGATCGCTTCGCCGAGACCGGCGAGGTGTTCTCGCTGGCACTCGCCGACGACGAGTTGCGCGGCCCGGTCGTGTGCCTCTACGGCGACGTGATCTTCGACGAGGCGATCCTGGGCCGCCTGCTGCGCGCCCCGGGTGACGTCGTGCTCGCCGTCGACCGGGCCTTCTGGGACGCGGTCCGCAACGGCGAGGTGCGCGCGACGTCCCGCGACCTCGTCGTCACCGAGGAGTCCCCGACGAGCGGCTATCGCTTCGTTCCATCGGCCGGGGGGACACGGGTGCGGCGCGTGGGACAGCGGGTCGAAGCGCAGGAGGCCCATGGCGAGTTCATCGGCCTCGCGATGTTCTCCGCGCGCGGCACGCAACTGGTGCGGGAGACCTGGCGCGACCTGACGAGCCGACATCGGGGCCGCTTCCACGAAGCGGAGTCCCTCGAACAGGCGAGCCTCACCGACCTCGTCCAGGAACTCGTCGATCGCGGCCACGAGGTGACCTGCGCCGACGTCTACAAGGGCTGGATGGAGGTCGACTCCTTCGACGACTACCGCCGCGCGTGGGCGGAGATCCGGTTCTGAGGGCGGGCCGGCGCTTGGAGACAGCTGCGACACCCCTGGCGGAACTCCTCGCCGAAGGAGCGCGCCGGGAGTCCGAGGCGAGGGTGCGTCTCGTCGCGGCGGATTGGGCTGCGGTGCGGCCGCTCGCCCGGGCGCTCGCGACCGGGGGTCGCGACCCGGCGCCCGAAGAGGCGGGCATCGGTGACGGGTGTCCGACGGTCGAAGGCGTCGCTCGGCGCGCAGCCCTCTGCGCCCGGCTCCATCCCTGTGCGCTCGCGGCCGGCGACCTCGACGCGGCACGCGATCTGCTCGGAAGGATCGCACGGGACACGCTGCGGATCGACCCGCGCGCCGCAGGTTCCCAGGTCGCGCCGGTCGCGAGAATCCTGGTCGCTGCCTGCGCCGGGGACGCGACCGCTCCGGGCGCCCCAGGCGCGACCCATGCCTGGCTGGCACGGGCGATCTCGGCTGCCGGTGATGCCTCGGCCGGGTCGACGAAAGGTTGTTCCTCGCCCACTGAGCTCGCGGCGGCCGTCGGACTTCTGGCGCAGGCCTTCGCGAGCGGCGTGGTCGCGCCGGGCGACGACGCGGGACGGCTGCACCGGTCGATGGGCCGCGGGCTCGACGCACTGCTCGCCGTCCAGCAAGACGACGGTGCGTGGATCGAGTCGGCGGACGGTTCCGACGCGACGGCCCGGGTTCTCGACGACGCGCTCGCGGCCCTGATCGTCGGCGCGCAACCGTCTCCGCACCTGGCTGCTGCTGCGGCGCGCGCTCTCGCGCGGCTCGCGGCGACGCAGTCGCGGGCGGGCGACTGGGCCGCCGACCGCCGCCGCACCATCGACAACGCGCGCGCAGCGATGCTCGTCCTGCCGCTGCTCGCGGCGGGCGCTCCTTCGATCGTGCGGGCCGCAGGTTTCGCCCCGGAAGATGCCGACGGCCGCTTCGCGGAGCGCGCCGTCGCCTGGTCGCTCGCGGACCGGCCCGAACTCGGCTGGGCCGGGTCCGGCCCCGACGCGATCGCGGCGGACGAGGCCCTGGAATCCGCCGCTGCCGGGATCGGGCTCCTGCTCGATCACGGCGCCTGGCGCGCGAGCGATCCCCGCGCCGTTGCTCGACTGCGGGGTCTCGCTTGAGCGCGGCTGTCGAAGGCGGCGTCGATCGCGCGCGCGAGTTCGTGCGCGAACTCCTCGCGCACGGCTTCGACTTCTTCACGGGGGTCCCCTGTTCGCTGGTCGGCCCCGTGATCGCCGAACTCGAACCACACGGCTACGTCCCGGAGACCCGCGAGGACGCGGCGCTCGGTCTCGCCGCCGGCGCGGCCTTCGCCGGACGCATGCCGCTCGTCCTGATGCAGAACTCCGGCTTCGGCGTCTCGATCAACGCGATCGGCTCGCTGCAGTCGATCTATGCGATTCCCTGCCTCCTCCTGGTCACCTGGCGCGGCTTCGGCGGCAAGGACGCACCGGAGCACCTGGTGATGGGCAAGGCGATGCCGCGGATCCTCGACGCGATCGAGATGCCGTGGCGCACGATCGAGGTCGACGCCATGGGTGCGGCGGTCGCATGGGCGCGCCGCACGATCGAGGATCGGCCGGGGCCGGTCGCGCTGGTCGTGCCGCCGGGGCTGTTCGCATGAGCACGACCGACGCGAAGACGCCGCCGAACCCGCGCGTGGCTGCGCTCACCACCCGCGAAGCCATCGCGGCCGTCCTGCCCTTTCTCGAGGGTCACGCGGTCGCCTGCGCGAACGGCTTCCTCTCGCGCTGGGTCTGCGCACTCGGCGACCGCGACTCGCACTTCTACATGATCGGATCGATGGGCCTCGCCTCCTCGATCGGACTGGGGATCGCGGTCGCGCGCCCGGAGGTTCCGGTCGGCGTCATCGACGGTGACGGCAACGTCCTCATGAACCTCGGGTCGCTCGCGATGACGGCCGCACTCGCGCCGCGCCGCTTTCGCCACATCTGTCTCGACAACGGCGTCTACGCCAGCACTGGCAACCAGCCGACGATCTCGACCCGGGTGTCGCTCGAGGCGATCGCTCTTGCGGCCGGCTACGCCGACGTCGCCCGGGTCGCCGGCGTGGCCGGGATACGCGCAGCACTCGCGCGCCAGGCGGAGGTCGTGGGTCCGACGTTCCTGCTCGTCGAGACCGCACCGGAATCCGGGCCTCCGGCGCCGCGCATTCCGTTCACTCCCGGGGAGATGACCGCCCGGATGCGGCGCGCGGTCGCCGTGCTCGGCGCGAGCGGAGGACCCCCGGGATGATCCTGCTCAACCCCGGCCCGGTGAACGTGTCGCCGCGCGTCACCCGCGCGCTGCTGCGCGGCGACCTCTGCCACCGCGAGCCCGAATTCTCGGACCTGCTCGACGGCGTCCGCCGCAAGCTCGTCACGGCCTTCGCCCCGCGCGGGGATTGGGAGGCGGTACCGATCACCGGGTCGGGAACGCTGGCCCTCGAGGCGGCCGTCTGCAGTTCGGTCGCGCAGGGCCGTCAGATGCTGGTTGTCGTGAACGGCGTCTACGGGGAGCGCATCCTCGAGATGGCGCGCGTCCACGGGATCGACACCGTCGAGGTCCGCGCGGAATGGACCGAGCGACCCGACCCCGAGCGGGTCGCCGAGGCCATCCGTCGCCACCCTGCGGTCGAAGTCGTCGCGCTGGTGCACCACGAGACGACGACCGGGCTGCTGAACCCGGTGAGCGAGATCGGGGAGGTAGTTCGTCGGGCTGGACGACGCCTGCTCGTGGACTCGATCAGCGGGCTCGGCGGCGATCCGATCGACCTCGGCGACGGCACGGTCTCGATCTGCGTCGGCGTCGCGAACAAGTGCATCCAGGGACTGCCCGGGATTGGCTTCGTCCTCGCGACCCGTGCGGAACTCGAGCGCATGACGGCGATCGCGCCCCGGTCGGTCTACATGAACCTGCGGCGCCACCACGAGGCGCACCGCAGGCGCGCCGTGCCCTTCACCGCGGCCGTGCAGGTGCTCTATGCGCTCGACGAGGCTCTCGACGAACTTCTCGAGGAAACCGTCGATGGGCGGATCCAGCGCTATCGCGCGGCGGCCGACCGACTGCGCCGCGGCTTCGCGTCGATGGGACTCGCGCTCCTGCTGCCGGAGTCCCATCGCTCGAACTCGATCACGTCGCTCGTCCTGCCGCGCGGTACCACCTACGGAGCGCTCCACGATCACCTGAAGCAGGACGGGTTCGTCGTCTACGAAGGCCAGGGGCACCTCGCGGCCGAGATCTTCCGCGTGGCCAACATGGGCGCCCTCGCTGACGACGACTTCGATCGCTTCCTCCTGTCGCTGGGCCGCGCCATCGGGATCCGGTCGGCATGAGCGCGAGCGACCACCGCGCGATCATCCTCGCGGCCGGGGTGGGCAAGCGCTTCGGAGGCGAGCTGGCCGACCTGCCGAAGGGCCTGCTCGAAGTCGACGGCGAGTCGCTGATCGCCCGGCTTCTGCGCCAGCTGCGCGCGACCGGCATCGTGCGATCCACCGTCGTCATCGGCCACGCCGGTGACCGGATCGAGGAATCGCTCGAGCGCTCCGGCGACGCGCGCGGCGTTGAGTTCGTGCGCAACCCCGATTACCGCCGCGGCGCGATCCTCTCGGTGTGGTGTGCACGCGAGCGCCTGTCCGGCCCGGCCCTCGTGATGGACGCCGACGTCTGGGGGCCGGACGCGATGCTCTCGCGACTCGTGCAGTCGCCCCACGCCTCCTGCTTCCTGCTCGACGGCCGCGCCGAGGCGAGCGGTGAGGAGCAGATGCTCATGGTGCGCGGGGGACGCGTGCTCGACATCGCACGACGGCCGCGCGGCGAGTGGGACCTGCTCGGCGAGTCGATCGGCTTCCTGAAACTCTCCGGCGAGGCGGCCCCGGTGCTTCGCGAACTCCTGCGCGAGCGCGTCGAGCGCGGCGAGGTGGACCTCGAACACGAGGAGGTCTACCCCGATCTGCTGCGGCGGATCGAGGTCGGCTACGAGCGTGCGGACGACCTCGACTGGACCGAGATCGATTTCCCGGACGACCTCGAGCGCGCCCGCTCCTTCGCCGCCGCGGCGCCGCGTCGCCCGTGAACGCGGTACGCGGTCCCGAGTCGCCACGGCGCTTGCGCGACTCGGGCGGAGCGCGCCGGCTGATCGTGAACGGCGACGACTTCGGACTCGCACCCGTCGTGAACCGCGGCATCCTGCGCGCGCACCGGGAAGGAATCCTGCGGTGCGCGAGCCTGCTCGTCGCGGCACCGGCGGCCGCCGAGGCGGTCGACATGGCGCGGGCGACGCCGACTCTCGAGGTCGGGCTGCACCTGGCTCTCGTCCAGGGATGGGCCACCTCGGCGAGCCGGTCGATCGCCGGTCTCGTCGACGGGGAAGGCCGCTTTCGCAACGCACCGATCCCGGCGGGGGTCGCCTTCTTCTTCCGGCCCCGGCTGCGTCGCGCGATCGCCGTCGAGATCCGCTCACAGCTCGAAGCCTTTCAGGCGACCGGGCTCGCGCTCTCGCACGTGGACGGTCACCTGAACATGCACCTCCACCCTGTCGCCCTCGACGTGCTGGCGGATCTGGCCTTCGAGTTCCGCATTCCCGCCTTCCGCCTCGCCCGCGACCCGTTGATCGGGAACCTCCGGTTCGATCCGGCCCACGCGGCGCGCAAGACCTCCGAGAACGCGGCGTTTCGCGCGCTGTCGAGGCGTGCCGAGCGCCGGCTCGCGGCTCGCGGGGTGGTCTTTGCCGACCGGCTCTTCGGCCTGCACCAGAGCGGACGCTGCGACGAGTCCTACCTGCTCGACGTGATCCACCGCCTGCCACGGGGCGTCTCCGAACTCTATGCGCACCCGGCAGAGGAACACACGGCGGAACTCGAGCGACTCATGCCGGGCTACCGACATGGCGACGAACTCGCGGCCCTCGTCTCGCCCGCGGTGCGCCGCGCCGTCGAGGATACCGGCCTCGCCCTCGCGACCTGGCGGGACCTGGTCCGGGACTGAGGAGCAGCCGCCGATGCGCATCGCCGACCTACTCGTCATCGACCTGTCGACGCTCGCCGCCGCACCGCAGGTCGCAACCTTCTTCGGCGATCTCGGCGCGCGCGTGGTGAAGGTCGAGCACCCGCGCGGCGATGCGTTGCGTCGGCTCGTCGATGCCGGCGGAGCCCCGCTGCAGTGGAAGATCGTGAACCGCAACAAGGAGTGCATGACGCTCGACCCGGCGCTCGTCGACGACCGGGTGATCCTGGAGCGGCTCTTGTCGCGCGCCGACCTCCTGGTGGCGAATATGACCGCCGAGAGGCTCGCGCGTCACGGGCTCGACGAGCGATCGCTGCGGGATCGCCACCCCCGACTGGTCGCCGTGAACCTGACGACCTGGGGAACGACCGGTCCATGGTCCGATCGCCCGGGCTCCGGCACGCTCGCGGAGGCCGCGAGCGGGCTCGCTTCGCTCACCGGTCCGGCCGATGCGCCGCCCGGGCTCTCGCCGGTCGGCCTCGGCGACCACCTCGGCGTGATGCAGGGCATCATCGCGGCCCTCGTGGCTCTCCTCGCGCGCGACCGGTCGGCGTCCGCACCGGCCGGGAGGGGCGATCGACGAGCGGGCGACCCGACGGACACCGCCCTGCCCGCGGTCGGCTTCCACGACATCGCGATGCTCGACCCCCTGCTGTCGCTGCTCTCCTCGCGAATTGCCACAGCGCTTCGCGACGGTGTCGATCCGCCGCGCAGCGGTAACCGTTTCCCGACGGTCGCGCCGCGCAACGTCTACCGCACCGCGGACGGGCGCTGGGTGGCGCTCACGGCGGGCACCGACGAACTCGCCCGTCGCACCTTCGAGGTCGTCGGACGACCCGAACTCGCCGACGACCCGCGCTTCGCCGACAACCGATCCCGCGTGCGCCATGCCGACGAACTCGACCGGGTCGTCGGCGACTGGATCGCCGAGCGCGGCCGCGACGAGGTGGTGGAATGCTTCGTGCGAGCGCGTGTCTCGCTCGCCGCCGTCGAGACGCCGAGCGAGGTGGCCGCGAATCCCCAGGTCCATGCGCGCGGGGGATTCGTCGAGCTGGACGACCCGGAGACGGGGCGCGTCGTCCTCCCCGCCCCGCCCCTCGGCGGGAGCATCCGCTGGCTCGGCCGGGCGCTCGGCGCCGACGATGCCGTGCTCCGGGCGTGGCTCGCCGGCGAGGTCACCGGGGACTGAGCCGCGGCGCCCTCGCGGTGTCCGACCGTCGCGCCGCGTCCCCTTCGCGCGTCCCTCCTCAGTCGACCAGCGACCAGTCCTCGCCGTCGCGACGCACCCGACCCTCGCGCTCGAGCTTGCGCAGGTGAGAGCGGACCGAGGTGCCCGCGGCCCCGTGCAGGAAGCTCGGCACGTCGGCGTAGATGGCCGCGACCATCACCGGGACTCGGTTCACTCCCGCGACCAGCTGATCGACGATCTGCTGCTCGCGCAGCTCGCGATGTGCGATGTAGTCGCGGATCTTGGCGCCCGCGTCGCGGATGACCGGTCCGTGCGCCGGGTAGAGGACGGCGGGCTCGAGTGCGAGCAGGTGGCGCAGCGAATTCATGTAGTCGAGCAGGTCGCCCCCGTGCTCCGGGATGACGGTCGTCCCGGCCCCGAGCACGACGTCCCCGGTGAACACTGCGCGCTCCTCCTCGAGCCACCAGCAGAGATGGTCCTCGGCATGGCCCGGCGTGTGGATCGCGCGCAGGGTGGCTCCCTCCGTGGCGACGACGGTGCCCGCATCGGCAGCGACGAGATCCTCGCCGACGAGCGCGTCCTGTCCCGGCCAGGGGCGCTTCACGACCCGCATCCGCCCGAAGCGATCGCGGATCTGCGGCACGCCGCCGACGTGGTCCGGGTGCGCATGCGTGACGACGATCTCCTGCAGCTCGCTTCCCCCGCGGTGCTCGGCGAGCGCTCGCTCGAGGAGGGGCAGCCAGGCGGCCGTGCCCTGTCCGGTGTCGAGCAGGATGGGCCTGGCCGAGGTGCCGACGAGGTAGGTGTTCGTGCCGGGCCCGGTGAACGGACCGGGGTTCTGGCCGAGTACCGTGACGACACGCTCGCTCCACGCGTCGATGTCGGGCATCTCGAGCCCGATCATGTTGCCGTGGACGACCCGCGTCATGCCTGCCCCCGTCCGCCAAGCCGACTCGGTCGGCGCGACCCCGGCTTGCGATTCAAACGAAGCCTTCCGGCGTGACGCCGCGGATCCAGGCGGCGTAGTCGCCGTCGTAGCCGACGGCGCGCTGGCGCTCCCGCACGCGCTCGAGCAGCCGAGCGTTGCGCGCGTCGCGGTCGGTGTCGGTTCCCTCGCGCGCGGCGATCCCGCGCTTGGTCAGGTACCCGGCGATCTTCGCACTGTGCTTGCGCGAGGCCACGAGGTTGCCCTTGCCGGTGACCACGTTGCCGCAGCCGTAGACGTTCTCGTGATCGGCGAGCCGGGCGTTTTCCGGGTCGGCGAGCTTCAGCAACTCGCCTTCCATCGCCAGCCCCGGGATCGGTTCCGGAATCGATCCGATCGAAGAAACGATGAACCTCGACGCGACTTCCTTCTCCGAGTCGGGCACGACGACGGCCCGGCTCCACTCGTCGAGCCGGGTGCGCGCGAAGCGCAGTCCCGTCAGCCGGTCGCCGCTTGCGACGAGACCGACCGGTGTCGACAGCGGTTCGACCCGGAAGAGGAACTTGCCCTGCGCCTTCTCCAGGATCCGGCGGCGCACGACCTCGATCTTGCCGACCTGCTCGGCACTGGCTCCCTCGGGGATCTCGGCGAGCGGCATGTCCTCGATGCGTCGCCGATAGTAGAGGGTGCAGCCCCAGAGTCCCAGGTCGTCCCAGCAAAGCCCGTGCTTCGCGAGGGTGGCCGGAATCCCGTCGCCCTCCATCTCGATGATGTCGACGGAGAGCCCGCGCTCGGTGAGCCGGCGCTTCGTCGACTCGAGTTGCAGGAGCTTCGCCACGTCGATCGACGCGAGCCCGCCGCCGACGACGACCGCGTCGTCGGTCGGCTCGTAGGTCGGACCGCGATAGCCCGCCTCGTGGTAGTGATTGAACCAGTAGATGAGCGGGTTCTGGTAGACGAGGCCGCGCCCGACCCAGTCGTCGGCACCGTCGACCGGCAGCGGACGATCCCGCCACGCGCCGTTCGCGAGCACGACCATGTCGAAGTCCCAGAGGCGGGCGAGGTCGTCGAACGAAACCTCCCGACCGATTGTCGTCCTCGGCACGAAGTGGATGCGGTCCCCGCTCAGCTTCGCGTCGATCTGGTCGTATTCCTTGCGACGCAGGCCGACGTGCCACCTCGGCAGGCCATCCTCCACCTTTCCGTAGGGGCGATCGTTCTGCTCGAACACGACGCAGACCGCGCCGCTCTCGGCGAGCTTCCCGGCCGCTTCGGCACCCGCCGTGGCGCCGCCGATGATGGCGACACAGGTGCCTGGGTTCGTTGGATCGCTCATGGGGGATGGGGACCGATGGGGGCGACGAGGCGTCGCTGCCGTGAAGGTGCAGCCGTGGGGGGTATCGGTGCCGAAAAGCCGGCGCAAGAGGAGGGTCTTCATCATGGAAGGAGTCCCCGCGACGACTCGACGAGGTCCCGAGAGAGGATCGTCGGCGCTCTTGTATCGTTCGGCTCCCCTCGTGGGCAACGTCGGCGAGTCCCCGCGATTCCTCGAAGGAGGAAGGCGCGCGGGGCACACGACGCGGCCGCGCTGCCCGGGCACGCGGTCGACGCGCGTCACCGGTGCATCGCGATCGCGACCGACGCCGCGGAAGGTCGCCCACCGCGCGTCGCCGAGTCCGCCCTGGTCGCGACCCTCGTGAATCCGCGCGACGGGCTCTTCGACCGGCTCCTGAACCGTCCGATCTCGCAGGCGATCACGCCGAGGCTCCTCCGCCTCCCGGTCACGCCGAACCAGGTCACGCTCCTCTCGCTCGCGGTCGGCGGCCGCGCGACCTGAGCATGCTCGTGCTGGCGGCGGCGCTGCTTGGCCTCCTGCGTCCGCTGCTCGTCGGAGCAGCCTTCGGCGCCCAGGGCTTCTGGGTCCTCGCACTGCTCCTCCATGGGCATCTCATGCGCCAGGTGGGTCGCCGCGAGGCGGTGTCGGCCGCGGCCGGCTTCACGACGCAGGTCGGAGATCAGTCGAGGTCGGTGAGCAGGCAGGCCTTCTCGATCGCCGCGAGTAGTTTCGAGGGGCAGTCGCGAACCCCGACGGCAGGATCGCGGAAGCGGGCGAGAGCGGCCCGTTTCTCCTCGCCGTAGAAGACGACGAGACCGAGCGCGGAGCGCTGCAGCAGGCGTCGCGATGCGCTCAGCCGCAGCGCAGGCGGCTTCGGTGCGTTCCCGACCAGGATGAAGCGTTCGCCCTCGTCGTCGATCGAGGGGTGACCGGGAAAGAGCGAAGCGCAGTGTCCGTCCTCGCCCGCGCTCAGGACGACCGCGTCGAATCGACCCCCTCGTGCGTCGAGGGCGGCTCCGTAGGCCGCGATCCCCGGCCGGGGATCGGCGGGATCCGGTGTGCATGCCGGTGCATTGCCCGCGGGAAAGCGCCCGCTCGCGATCGCATCCGAGAGCAGGTCCTCGCGGACGAGTCGAAAGTTGCTCTCGGGACTCGTCGGCGGGACGAGGCGTTCGTCGGCGAGGAAGACGTGCAACTTCTCCCAGGGAAGATCCAGCGCCGCGAGGTTGTGATAGATCCCGCCGACGCTGCGTCCACCGACAAGTCCGAGGACGGCGCACGGCCGCGTGCGCAGGACCGCTCGAACGTGCTCGGCGAGCCAATCCGCCGCGCGACGGTCGAGATCGGCTCGTGCTCCCGTCCAGGTCTCCATCGTCTCCCCTCGACGGGCCGGATCGCTTCCCGCCGATCGGACCCGAACGGCGCCGGGCCGGGCGCGCTCAGACCCGCCGGATCCGGCTCGACCCCGCGTCGACCCGGAAGCGGGCCACGTCGACCGCACCGTCCCAGTCCGCCGACCGCACCGCCTTCGGGTCGAGTTGCAGGAACTCCACCTCGACGCCGTTCGAGCGATCGACGGTCATGACCGCGACGCCGTTGGCCATGCTTCGGGCGTAGCGGTTGTGCGGGTTCGAGCTCTGCAGGAGCGTGTCGAACTGGCCGACCAGGCTGCCGAGACCGAGTGCGGAGAGGGTCGGGCTCGAATCGACCGTCGCCTGGGTGATCTCCTGCACCGATGCGGAGCTGATGCCGGCGACCACGAACTCGGCAGCCATGGGTTCGGCCTGTGCGTCGAAATCCACATGCAATTCGCCCGCGTAGAAGGCGTGGATGTCGCCCGCGATCGCGAGCAAGTTCTCCACCGAGGAAAGGCTGCGCAGCAGGTCGGTGCGTTCGCTGCGGTAGCCGTCCCACTGGTCGCAGCTGAAGTAGAACTCGGCGCGGAACTGCGCCGGCAGCAGCGGGAAGCCCGAGAGGTCGACCGCCATCTGGGCGAGTTGTACCCCGCTGCCGATGATCTTCCAGGTCGCATCGGAACCGCGGACGCCGTCGGCGAGCCATTGCTTCTGCTCTGCTCCGAGCAGGCTCGGGCGCGCCTTCTCCTCGCGGGCGTCGAAGCCGGACTTCAGGACGAAGTTGCGCGACCCGAGCGAACTATTCGCGGAGAACTTGCCCACCTCGAGATCGATCGGTCCCTCGGGGACCAGGTGGTCAGCGCGGTAGAAACGATCGTCGATCATGAACATCTCGACGTGCTGCCCCCAGCGTAGCCCGCGGTAGATGCGGATGTCGTTGGGGAAGCTCGCGCCCTCCGCGTAGGCCACGTCGGCCGGCTGGTTCTCGAACCACGCGCGGTCGGCCGCCTCGCGCTGCGCCGTGGACTTCTCGTCGCCCTGCTTCTCGTCGAAGTGGGTCGTGTGGTCCTGCCAGCAATCGTTTCCGAACTCGTGGTCGTCCCAGGTGTTGACGAAGGGAAAGAGCTGGTGGGCGCGCTTGAGCCACTCGTCGTTGCGGTACTGGCGGTAGAGCGAACGGTAGTCGGCGAGCGTCACGGCGGCCCGCCCTGAACCTTGCGCTTCGCCGAGTGCGAGACCGTCGGGCAGCGTGATCGAGCGGCCCTCCCCGGGCGTCTGGAAGTCCTGGTCGCCGTCGGTCTCGTAGACGTAGTCGCCGAGGTGCACGACGAAATCGAGGTCGTCGGCGTGGCGCTCCACGAGCGCGCGCCAGGAGTGGAAGTAGCGCCCGACGAAGTCCTGGCAGGAGGCGAAGGCGAAGCGGACCGGCACGTCCTGTCCCGGTTCGGGTGCCGTGCGGGTGCGCCCGACGGGGGAAGCGACACCGAGTCCAACGAACCGGTACCAGTAGGTCGTGTAGGGCGAGAGGCCGACCGGTTTGATCTTGACGGTGTGGTCGCGGTCCGCATCGGTGGAGGCTTCGCCGCGTGCGACGACCTGCGTGAAGGCCTCGTCGAGCGCGATCTCGTAGCCGATCCGATCGCCCGAGGCCGCGCCTTCTACGCGCGTCCAGAGCACGACGCTCTCCCAGGTGGGATCGCCCGAGGCGATGCCCTGCGGGAAGACCCGGGCGACGTCGGCCGGATCGGTGCTGAGGGGCGCGGCGGAGGAGGTGTCGCCACAACCGGCGAGCGGGACGGCGCTCGTAGCGACGGTCACGGCGGCGAGCCGGAGGAAATCCCGACGATTCATGCGAGGTGTCATGCTCGCCATATGGTGCGAGCCCGCGGGGTCTGGCAAGCGGCTTTCGGGTTTTTCGCGTCGGGGGACGGACGCCCCTGCGGCTCGTTCCCGGTTTTTCCGCCGGGAGAGCCTCTGCTAGCCGGTTCTGCGATGGTAGCCAGCAATGCGTCCGCGGCGGCCGCCGGCAGGCTCCGGGCCGTCGGAGCCGAACTCGGGCGCTGTTTTCTCGAGCGAACCGAGGTGATCGAGGGAGCGCTCGCCGCTCTGGTCGCCCGCCAGCACCTCCTGCTCGTCGGTCCCCCGGGCACCGCCAAGTCGATGCTCGCCGACGAGTTGTGCCGCCGCATCGAGGGCGCCGACTACTTCGCCTGGCTGCTCACCAAGTTCACGACACCCGAGGAGGTCTTCGGGGCGGTGAGCCTGCGCGCTCTCGAACTCGACGAGTACCGACGGGTCACGACCGGCAAGCTGCCGGAGGCGCACGTCGCGTTCCTCGACGAGGTCTTCAAGGCGAGTTCCTCGATCCTGAACGCGCTGCTCACCATCCTGAACGAGCGTCGCTTCCACAACGGTCGGGAGACCCTCACCGTCCCGCTGCTCACGCTCTTCGGCGCGGCGAACGAACTCCCCGAGGAGGAGGAACTCGTCGCGGTCATGGATCGCTTCCTGCTGCGGTTCGTGGTCGACTATCTGGTCGAGGACTGGCGCTTCCTGCGCATGCTCGTCGCGTCGCCCGTCGCGCCGGAGGCGAAGATCTCCCTCGACGACCTGCGCCTCCTCCAGGCACGGGCCGATGCGATCGAGGTGCCCGACGCGGTGCTGCGCTCGATCGCCGAGATCCGCGGTGAATTGCGCCGCCGCGGCCTCACGCCCTCGGACCGTCGATTCCGCCAAGGCGTCGGCCTGCTGCGCGCGCTCGCCCTCGTGCGCGGCCGCGACCGCGTGGGCGACGATGAAATCCTCTTCCTCGAACACGTGCTCTGGCGCGACCCGGCCGAGCGCGGGACCGTGCGCGAGGTCCTGCGCAGCCTCGTCCACGGCTTCGACGAACAGGTTCAGGAAATCCTCTTCCAGGGCCGGGAACTCGGCGAATACGCCGCGCGCGACTGGGACTCGGGCGAAGAGCGTGCGCGCGCGCGCATCGAGGTCGAGACCAAGCTGCGCCAACTGTTGCGCCAGATCGACGACCTCGAGCGTCGCGCCCGCGAGTCGGGCCGCGACCTGCGGCGCGCGTCGGGTGCACGCGAGGAGATCGAGGCCATCCGCAGGGGCCTCGGCGGCGGTGCCGCCTGAGCGGCGGCCCTTGATCGACGGGACGGAACGGGCGGGGCGATCGATGCGGAGCGAGTTCACCGGGGCGCAGACGATCGAGTCGGACTCCTACGACCGCGCGGTGATTGCGCGGCTGCGCGCGGGCTCCGAGGCCTGGCGCCGTCTCGACCTGGAGGGGGCGCGCCTGTTGCCGTTCTTCCCGGCGCTCCTCGACGATCTCTTCTGCGCGCTCTTCAAGCTGAACGTCCTCCCCGCGGCCGGAGCGCCGGCCCCGGGCGCCGAACTCGCTGCGCGCATCGTGCTGGGCGTGCGGGCGAGCGAGGGGCATGCGGCGCTCCGGATGCACACCGTTCTCGACGAGACGGCGGCCGGGCTGGGCGCCGTCTCGATCGGCGAGTCGGTGCTGCGCGCCCTGCGCGAGGAGCGCACGCTCACGAGCGGCGACCTCCTCGATCTGTGGAACCTGCAGCAGAAGGACGAGCGTGCGCGGGAGGCGGAGGAGGCCTCCGAGGTCGCCGACGAACTCGCGCGCGAGGCCGACGAGCGCCGTCCCGGCGAAGAAGCGGACGCGGCGGAGGGCGACCCGGACGAGCCCGCTGCCGCGGCAAGCGCGCGGCGGGGCGGTCGGCCCACGCGCGCGGCGGCGGTGGCGCGCGGGGCCGCCCGTTCGGCGCGAC
>CAMBZJ010000033.1 GCA_945872365.1 Klebsiella pneumoniae | reverse complement strand
CGCGGCGATCCCGTTGCTCGAGCTCGCGCTCGCGCTCGCGCTCCCCCTCGCGCGCCCCGCGGCCGCGGTGGCGGCCGCCGGGCCACTGCGCCTCGGGGGCCGTCTCGAAGGCTACGGGATCGTCCGCTTCGACGGGTCGACGCCGGGCCAGCACCCACAGGCCCGCCTCGACCTGTGGGCGGAGCAGAAACTCGCCCCGGGCTGGCGCTGGCGTCTCTCGACGATCGGTCGCTTCGGGGGGCCGCCCGTCGATCCGACGGCGGGCGTCTTCGACCTCGACCGGACGTTCCAAAACCTTTCCCCGTCGCTCGAGTTCGACGATGCCTTCGTCGAGTGGCGCGGCCCGACCGCGATCCTGAAAGTGGGCAAGCAGAAGTTCTTCTGGGGCCGACTCGACGCGAACCGCCCGAACGACCTGCTGAACCCGCGGCAGTACGAGGACCCCTTTCTCGACGACGAGCGCGAGAGCAAGATCGCGGTGCCGGCGATCGCGGCGACCTGGCTGTTTCCCGAAGCCTGGCGGGCCTGGTTGCCCGAGGAGAGCAGTGCCACCCTCGTCTGGGAGCCGATCGACGTGCCGTGGCGCTTCCCGCTCGCCGCGGAGCGCTGGTTCGCCCCGGCCGCACGCGCAGGCGGCGCGAGCGCCGTCGGCGCGGTGCCGGGGACGCCGTGTCCCTGCGACGTCGCGGTGGACCAGCGCCTGCGCAACGCGCCCGCGCCCGCGCGACGGTTCGACAACGGCAACCTCGGCCTGCGCCTCGCCGGGCGCACCCGCGGCACCGACTGGGCTCTCGCCTGGTTCGACGGCTACGACCCGGCGCCGAACTTCTCCGTGCCGGTGCGCCTGGTGCCCGGTGCGCCGGATGGCGCGGGTTCACTCCCGGTCACCGCGGCGACCGAACTGCGACCCGCCTATCGGCGCTTCCGCTCGATCGGTGCGGACGCCGCGCGCCCGCTCGGCGCGTTCACCGTACGCGCCGAGGCGGCGTGGCGCTTTCGCCGCCCCTATCCTTTCGCGGTGGACCAGGTGACCGCGCGCATCCTCGGCGATCCCTCGCTGGTCACGGCGCTCGTGCGCGGCGAGACCGTCGACGTACCAGCCTACGCGGAACGCGACGCGTTCGAATGGGGGATCGGTGCGGATACGGTGTTCCACGGCTGGGTCCCCCTGGTCGAGCTTTCGCAGATCGCACTGGTGCACAACGACATGCACCTCCTCGTGCCCGACGTCGACACCCGGATCACCGCGAACCTGCGACGGCGCTGGTTCGCCGACCGCCTGGAGAGCCAACTGGTCTTCGTCTGGGGCTTCGAGGGCGACTACCGGTTGCTGCGAGCGCAATGGGCCTGGGACGTGACCGACGGGCTCCAGCTGATCGCGGGAGCCCTCGGCCTCTGGGGCTCGCGCGACACTCTCATCGGCCAGTACGCGGGTCGGGGAGAGTTCTACGGTCGGATCCGCTACTCGTTTTGAGGCGCGGTCGCAGGGTTGCGGGACTGCGCAAAGGCGGGAGATGCGGTGACGGCACCGGGGCGACTGGAGGGTGGCGATGTCTTGCGGCGTTTCGCCGCCGCCGTCGTGCGTCGTCGCCTCGCAGTGCTGATCGCGGGCGCGCTCGCCACCGCCGTGCTCACCGCCGGCCTCACGCGGCTGCGGGTGGTCGTCGATCCCGACCGCAACCTGCCTCAGGACCACCCCTACATCGCGGCACTCAACGAGATGCATCGCACGTTCGGCGACAAGAATCTGGTCGTCATCGGACTCTTCCCCGACGACGGGGACCCCTTTGCACCGGACTTCCTCGGCCGCGTGCGCCGCATCACCGAGGGCCTCGCGGCGATCCCCGGCGTCGTTCGCCCGCTGCTCCAGAGCATCGCCTCGCCGGCGATGAAGGACGTGCGCCCGACGGCGGAGGGCATCTCGGTCTCACCGATCATGGAGGACGCTCCCCGCACGGCTGCGGAGGCGGCGGCGGTGCGCGACCGGGTGGCTGCGAATCCCGACCTGCGTGGCACGCTCGTCTCGGACGACGGACGCGCACTGGCGATCTACGCGACCTTCGAACTCACCCCCGCCCTTCCCGCCTATGGCGACCTGCACCGCGCGGTCCAGGAAATCCTGCGTGCAAACGACGACGGCCACTTCCACTGGGCGCTGTCGGGCCCGGTCGTGCTCGCCTCGGCGGTCGGCGACCAGGCCGGTCGCATGGCGCTGTACTTCCCGCTCGCGCTTCTCGTGATCGGACTCGTGCACTACGACGCCTTTCGCACGGCCCAGGCGATCTTCCTGCCGCTGCTCACAGCACTGCTCGCCGTCGTCTGGGCGATGGGCCTCATGGGCTGGCTCGGGGTGCCGCTCGATCCGTTCAACACCACCACACCCATCCTGATCCTGGCGGTCGCCGCCGGGCACGCCGTGCAGATCCTCAAGCGCTACTACGAGGAGTTCTCGCGCACCGGGGACGCCGAAGGGGCGGTCGTCGAGTCGGTCGTCCGGGTCGGCGGCGTCATGCTCGCCGCGGGTACGATCGCGGCGCTCTCGTTTCTTTCGCTCGCAGGCTTCGGCATCGAGACGATCCGCGTCTTCGGCGTCTTTACGGCACTCGGCATCCTCGCGACGCTCGCCATCGAACTCACGATCGTCCCGGCGATGCGGGCCGCCCTGCCCCGACCCGGTACCCTCGAGGTGCTTCGCGAGCGCGCGACGCATCCATGGCTCGATCGCGGGCTCGAGGGGATCGCGGACCTCGTCGAGGGAGCCGGGGCCGGGCGCGTCGCGCTCGGCGCGCTGCTGCTGGTCCTGGGGTGCGCGCTCGCCGCTCGGCGCGTCGAGGTCGACACGAGCTTCAAGCGGGAGTTCCGGCCGGGGTCGAGCGTGCGAAGCGAGGACGACCTCCTGAACCAGCGCTTCGCCGGGACGAGTACGCTCGTCTTCCTGGTCGATGCACCCGTCGAAGGCGGGATCGCCGAGCCTACGGCACTCGCGGCGATCGACCGCTTCGAGCGCCGCATCGGCGAGGCTCCCGGTGTCGGCAAGGCACTCTCCGTCGTCGGACGCCTGAAGATCCTGCACCACGCCTTCCACCCCGATCGGCCACCGGATGAGCTGCCGTCGACGAAGGCACTCGCGGCCCAGTACCTCTTCCTCTACACGCTGTCGGGCGGCGACGACCTCGACACCATCGTCACCGGGGACCGGCGCACCGCGAAGGTCGTCTTGCTGCTGCACGACGACAGCACTCGCTACGGCCAGGATGTGATCGCACGGGCGCGGGCCATCCTCGACGAGGAGCTGCCACCCGGCTTCCACTACCGCGTCTCCGGAACGCTCGCCTCGAACGGCGCGCTCACCGAGGCCATGGTGCGCGGCAAGCTCGCGAACATCCTCCAGATCGCCGTCATCACCGTCACTATCGCGAGCCTCGTCCTGCGGAGCCTCGTCGCGGGGCTTCTCGTCGCGATCCCGCTCGCGGTCGCGGTCGCGATCGTCTTCGCGGCGATGGGTCTCCTCGGAATCCCCCTCGACATCGTCACCTCCGCCGTCGCCGCGATGTCCGTCGGGATCGGGGCCGACTACGCCGTGTACTTCCTCTTCCGACTGCGCGAGGAGATCGGCTCCGGGGCGCCGTTCGGAGAGGCGTTGCGCACGACCCTGCGCACCTCCGGCAAGGCGATCGTCTTCGTCGCGACCGCGATCGCCGCCGGCTACTCGACCCTCTGCCTCTCCGGCTTCGCCTTTCACGTGCACCTGGGCGGCCTGGTTGCGCTGGCGATGCTCGCCTCGGCCACGGCGACGCTGCTGCTTCTCCCGGCCGCGACCAGCCTGCTCTCGCGCGGCCGCTTCGGCGACCTGCTGCGGCCGCCGGGAAAACGCCTTGATCGCGGGGGGTCTCGGGCGTAAACCTGCGGACGAGGTGAATGTCCGATGACCCAGCTCGAGAGCGCGCGAAAAGGAATCGTCACCGCCGAGATGCGCCGCGTCGCCGAGCGCGAGAACTCGACCCCGGAATTCGTTCGGGACGAGGTCGCGCGCGGGCGCCTGGTCATCCCGGCGAACGTGCGTCACCTCGCGGGCAGCGGCGGCGAGACTCCGACCGAGGGACCCGCCGGCGGGGGGCCGCCGGACGACCCGGTCGGGCGCGGCCCCGCGCCGGTCGGGCATCCCGGCGCCCGGCGCGACGCGCTGCTCTGGGTGAACCAGACGGTCGCGCAGCGCCGTGCCGAGATCGATGATCCCGAGTTCCTGCGCGGCGAACGTGCGCCGAAGCGTCTCGACCCGACCGGCATCGGGCGCATGATCACGACCAAGATCAACGCGAACATCGGCGCCTCGCCGGTCGCGAGCACGACCGGCGAGGAGGTCGAGAAGTTGCGCTGGGCGCAACGGTTCGGTGCCGATACGCTCATGGATCTCTCGACCGGCGGCGACCTCGACGCCTGCCGCCAGGCGATCATCGACCATGCGACGATCCCGATCGGCACGGTGCCGATCTACGGCATGATCCGCGGCCGGGCGATCGAGGACCTGACCCACGACGTCATCCTGCAGGAGATCGAGAAGCAGGCGCGCCAGGGCGTCGACTACGTGACGATCCACGCGGGCGTCCTGCGGGAGCACCTCGGACTGGTCCGGGGGCGCATCACCGGCATCGTCTCGCGCGGCGGCTCGTTGCTCGCGAAGTGGATGATCCACCACCGCCAACAGAATCCGATGTACGAGCTCTTCGACGAGATCTCGGCGATCCTGCGCGAGTACGACGTCACCTACTCGCTCGGCGACGGTCTGCGGCCCGGATGCCTCGCCGACGCCTCCGACCCGGCTCAACTCGCCGAACTGCAGACCCTCGGCGAACTCGTCCACCGTGCCCGCGCCTCCGGCGTCCAGGCGATGGTCGAGGGACCGGGCCACGTGCCCTTGGACCAGATCGGCTTCAACATGCAGCTCCAGCAGCGGGTCTGCGACGATGCCCCCTTCTACGTGCTGGGCCCGCTCGTGACCGACGTATTCCCGGCGTACGACCACCTGACGAGCGCGATCGGCGCGACCGAGGCCGCCCGCCACGGCGCGGCCATGCTCTGCTACGTGACGCCGAAGGAGCACGTCGGGCTGCCCCGGGCACAGGACGTGAAGGACGGCTGCATCGCCTACAAGATCGCCGCGCACGCCGGCGACGTCGCCCGCGGCGTCGCCGGTGCCCGGCAGTGGGACGACGACGTGTCGCGCGCCCGGGCGGCGCTCAACTGGCAGCGTCAGTTCGAACTCGCCTTCGATGGGGAGACCGCACGCGCGCTGCACGACGAGGACATGGATGTCGACACCGACTTCTGCGCGATGTGCGGGCACGACTGGTGCAGCCTGCGGATCTCCAAGGAGATCGTCGAGTTCGCGAGCGGCAAGGCCGACGGCTTCCAGCCCGAGCGCCGTGCCCAGCGCAGCCCCGGCGTGAGCGCCGAGGGTGGCGACCTGATCGCGCGGCGAGCGGCGACTCTTCCCGTCGTCGGCGAGAAGCACGCCTGCCACAGCGAGGTCACGCCCGACGGGGAGACCGCGCGCACGATCCAGGAGCCTGCAGCCGCGGCCGACTAGACGACCCGGATCGAGTGGCTCTTCACCGCGAGCCACGCCCGGCGTCCGGGCTCGAGACCGAGTGCGTCCACCGCCGAGAGGGTGAGACGCGCGAGCCAGGGCGCCGTGTCCCCCCCCACCTCGAACTCCACGACCGCGTCCGCATCGCCGGGGAGGACGCGCCGGACCCGCGCAGGGTACTGGTTGCGCGCCGACAGACCGGGGACCTCCGCGTTCGCGACCAGCAGGTCCTCCGCGCGGACTGCGAGCGTCGCCGCCGTGCCGACCGGAAGCTCCGGGGCGAGCGGGATCGCGACAGCGATCCCGCCCGCGAGTTCGACCGTCGTGATTCCGCCCGCCGGATCGTGCGCGGCGACCCGGCCCCGGCGCAGGTTCTCTAAGCCGCTCGCGCTCGCCCGCGACGCACCCGGGCGTGCCGCGAGCGCGATCGGCGCGCCGCGCGCCTCGACGGCACCATCGCGCAGCAGGACGAGGTCACCGGCGAGCGCGATCGCCTCGCCGAGATGGTGCGTCACGTAGAGCAGCTTCACATCCCACTCGTCGCGGATGCGCTGCAGCCACGGGAGTACCCGCTCGCGCAGTGCGACGTCGAGGCCTGCGAGGGGCTCGTCGAGCAGCAGCAGGCGCGGCCCGGTCGCGAGCGCGCGGGCGAGTGCGACGCGCTGCTTCTCGCCGCCGGAAAGCGCCGCGGGTCGGCGATCGAGGAGCGAGGCGATTTCGAGCGCCTCGATCGCAGCGTCCACGCGACGGCGGTCGCCCGACGCGCCGAACCGAACGTTGTCGTGCGCCGACAGGTGGGGAAACAGGCCCGCGTCCTGCGGCACCCAGCCGATCCGCCGCGCTTCGGGGGCGAGGCGGACACCGGCGGCCGAGTCGAGCAGCACCTCGCCGTCGACGACGATCCGACCCCGGGTGCGCGGGCGCAGGCCGGCGACCGCCTCGAGCAGGGAGGTCTTGCCCGCCCCCGAGGGCCCCATGATCGCGGTCGCGCGCTCGTCGAGTGCCAGGTCGACCTTCAGCAGGAAGCGCGCCAGCGGCGCTTCGACGTCGATGTGGATCACGCCTCGGTCGTCCGGGCACGCCTATGCGTCAGCCAATCGGTGGTCCACAGGGCCGCGAAGGCGAGCGCCACCGTGATGGCGACGAGGCGCATCGCGCGCTCGTCGTGGCCCTGCTGGCTCTCGCTGAAGATCGCGAGCGCGAGCGTACGGGTGCGCCCGGGGATGTTGCCCGCGACCATGATCGTCGCACCGAATTCACCGAGCGCGCGAGAGAAGGCGAGAACGGCTCCCGCCAGGACCCCGCGCCAGGCGAGCGGCAGGGTGACGCGGAAGAAGGCGGAGACCGGCCCGCAGCCGAGTGTCCGCGCGATCCCGACGAGACGGGGATCGACCTCTTCGAAGGCCGTGCGCGCCGAGCGCACGAAGAGCGGAAACGACATGACCGTCGTCGCGAGCAGCACCGCCTTCCAGGTGAACACCACGTCGAGGCCCCGGGCGACCAATGCGCGCCCGAGGGGCGAGTGCCGGCCGAGCATCCACAACAGGAGGAGTCCGACCGCGGTCGGCGGCAGTACGAGCGGCAGCGAGAGCAGGGTCTCGATCACCCCGCGTCCGGGGCCACGCCAGCGCGCGAGCAGCAGCGCACAGGCGATGCCCGGTCCGACGACGAGCAGCGTCGAGAGCGCCGCGATCCGCAAGGTGAAGGCGACGAGCTCGAGATCGCCGGCTTCCACCTCAGCGGCCCTTCAAGACCACGAAGCCGTGCCGCTCGTAGACCCGGAGCGCTTCAGGGGAGGCGAGAAATGCAGCCAGCTCGCGCGCAGCCGCGTGGCGCGCGTCGCGCAGCGGTGCGACCGGGTAGACGATCACCGGACCCTGTTCGCGCGACACCTCGAGGGCGACCCGCACCTTCCCGCTGGTCGCCGCGTCGGTTCGGTAGACCACGCCCGCCGCTGCATGGCCCTCGGCGACCGCGGCGAGCGTCCCGCGTGCGTCGAGCGTCCGGACCACCCGGGGAAGAACCTTCTCCCAGGCCCCGGCTCGCTCGAGCCAAGCGCGCGCGTACTTGCCGACCGGAACGGCGTCCGGATCGGCGATCGCCACCCGGTCGAGCCCGGCCAGATCGCCCGGCGCCTCGATCCGCAGCGGCGAATCCGCGGGAACGACGACGACGAGCGAGTTCGAGAGCAGGTCGCGCCGGTCGGCCGCCGCGACGAGGCCGGCCGCTTCCAGGCGGTCCATCTGCGCCGGGTCCGCCGAGAAGAAGACATCGGCCGGGGCCCCCTGCTCCACCTGGCGGGCGAGGTCGCTCGATGCGCCGAACGCGAAGTCGACGTGGCTGCCCTTCTCGCGCTGCCACGCCTTGCCGATCTCGGTCAGCGCATCGATGAGACTCGATGCGGCAAATACCAGGGGGTCGCCCGCCCTCGCGGCGCGCGGTCCGGTGATCGCCGAGGCGAGGACGAGGGCGACGAGAAGGCGCCCGACGCGGCGTCGCTGGGTCCCGGTTCTCATGTGCCGGCCTCGTAACCTTGCCGTCGCCGGAGCGCGACCGCGCACCCCACCGCCGCCCAGGCGCAGAGTCCGTTCACGAGAAAGACCCACGCATAACTGCCGGTTCGATCGTGGACCCAGGCCGCCGCCAGCGGCGCCGAGGCAGCCCCGAGATCGTAGCCAATCTTGATCACGCCCTGGATCGAGCCCACGGCCGCGAGACCGAAGCACTCCACGACCATGATGGGCATCATCGGCATGATGCCGCCGTAGGCGAGGCCGAAGAGGACGACGTAGGCGACGACGGCCGGCCACCACGGCATGACCAGGAAGAACACGGCCGGTGTCTCCGTGAAGGCGAGGATCGAGTGCCCGAGCGCCATGACGAGTCCACCCGCCACGAAGAGCGCGCGGACCGAGTGACGGTCCATCCAGACGCCGATCGCGGGCGAGAGCACGGCGATCACCAGGATCATGATCGGACTCGACGCGACGACCGTGGTCCGGTCCCAGCCCATCGCCTCGAAGCTCGGATACGAGGCGATGAGCGCGAAGAAGCCAAAGCCGATGCCGAAGAACTCGACGAGCAGCGACGCGGCGACGATGACCCAGGCGCGATGGCGGTGGAGTCCGGGTGGTGGTGGTGGGGGTGGTGGTGGTGGTGGTGCGACCACGTCAGTCCTCGCCCGACCGATCCAGGTCGACGTCGTCGTCCACGGCCCGATCGACGCCGAGCAGGCGACGCGCGAGGCCGCCCGGGAATCCGCGCGCGGCGAGCAGCCGCAACGCGCGTGCGCGGCCGCGCGGGTCGCGCGGTGGTCCGTCCGGGAAGCGACGCGCGAGAAGGGCCGCGGCCGCTTCGCGGTCGTGCACGGCAACCTCGTGCCCGAATTCCGCGGCTGGCGCCACGCCCCGCCGGGCGAGCACGCGCCCGACGCGGCGGCTGCCGAGCCCACGGCGCGCGGCATCGCGCAGGACCGCGTCGGCCACCGCTGCATCGTCGAGCAGGCGCGCCTCCGCGAGCCGATCGAGCGTACGCGCGACGAGCGCCGCGTCCTCGAACTTCACGAGCAGCAGTCGCTCGATCTCGATCGCGCTGCGCGGACGGCGGGCGAGCGCGCGCAGGGCGGTCGCCCAGGCACGCTTCTCGTGCGACGCTTGATCCCCCGCCGCGGCGACCCGGGCCGGCGCAGCGTCCTCGCCGAGCGGGCGGCGCTGCCGGGAACGCATGACCGGTCCGCCTAGCACGGCGCGCCGGCACTCAGAAGCGCCGGATGGTCCCCGGACCGACCTGCGGCGCCGGCTCCTTCGGCCGAAGCGGGCCACCGGGCGCGGGCGCCTCCGGCCGCCCCACCGTTCCCGCCTCCCCGGACTGGGCCTTCTCGAACTCGTTCCAGCGCGCATCGGAGGTCGAGCTGATGCCGCGCACGAGAAGCGCGAAGTCGTCGGGGTTCGTCGCCTGCCGCAGCGCCTCCTCGTAGGTGATGAGTTCGCGGCGGTAGAGGTTCATGAGCGACTGGTCGAAGGTCTGCGTTCCGTAGGTGACGTGGCCCTTGGCCAAGGCGTCGGTCAGCTCGGCCGTGCTGCGGTTGCGGTCCCTGATGATCGAGCGCACGAGCGCGGTCGATACCAGGACCTCGACCGCCGGCACCATGCCCTTGCCGTCGGCGCGGGGCACGAGGCGCTGCGAGATGATGCCCTTGAGCACCGACGAGAGCACGAGCCGGATCTGGTCGCGCTGGTGGTCGGGGAAGGCCTGGATCACGCGCGTGATCGTCTCGGCCGCATCGAGCGTGTGCAGCGTGCTCATGACGAGGTGCCCGGTCTCGGCGGCAAGGATAGCCGTCTCGATCGTCTCCAGATCGCGCATCTCACCGATGAGGATCGTGCCGGGGTCCTGGCGCAGCGCGCCACGCAGTCCGTCGGCGAAGCTCGCGACGTCGACGCCAACCTCGCGCTGGCTGACCATCGACTTCTGGTCCTTGTGGACGAACTCGATCGGATCCTCGATCGTGATGATGTGATCGGCCTCGGTCTTGTTGAGCAGGTCGATCATCGCGGCGAGCGTGGTCGACTTGCCCGACCCGGTCGTCCCGGTCACGAGGATCACGCCGCGCGAGCCCGTTGCGATGTTGGCAACGCTCCCCGGCATCTGGAGTTCCTCCAGCGAACGGATCCGGCTGGGGATCGCGCGGAACGCGATCCGCAATTCGCCGCGCTGGTGGTAGACGTTCACGCGAAAGCGCCCGAGGTCTTCCGTGCCGAAGCCGAGGTCGAGTTGCCGCTCGCGCTCCAGGCGCGCGACCTGACCCGGGTCGGCGATGTGGGCGACGATTTCGCGCAGGTCGGACGCCGAGAGGGTGGGGAGCGTCGGCTCCGCCGCGAGCGTGCCGTAGCGTCGCAGCAGCGGCGGCGAGTCAACCTTCAGGTGGACGTCCGAGGCGTTGTCGCTCACGGCGAAGCGAAGGATTTCCTCGAGTTGGACCATCGCGCATCTCCCCACGGTGGGACGAAGCGCACGCACCGGCCCGACCGCCCTTTTTCTTATCCCCCTGCCCGAGTCGGGGCCAGAGCGCCCCGCCGACGACCCGCGGGGCGGGTCAGGCGGAGCCGCGCCCCGGCTCCGCTTCCCGGCTCCGCGCCGGCGCCGCCAGGTGGAGCGCCGCTGCGAGCAACTGGCGGGTGTAGGCCTCGCGGGGCGCTCCGAAGACCTCGCTCGCCGGTCCCTGTTCGACCACACGCCCGTCCTTCAGGACGACGATGCGGTGGCTCATCGCCCGCACGACCCGCAGGTCGTGGCTGATGAAGAGGTAGGCCAGGCGGTGCTCCTCCTGGAGCCGGCGCAGCAGCGCCACGATCTGTGCCTGAACCGAGACGTCGAGCGCGGAGGTCGGTTCGTCGAGCACGATCAGGCGCGGCTCGAGCACGAGAGCGCGCGCGATCGCGACACGCTGGCGCTGACCGCCCGAGAATTCGTGCGGGTAGCGGTGGCGCGCCGCGGGGTCGATCTCCACCGCTTCGAGCGCGCGAACGACGCGCTCCTCGCGCCCGGCCTCGTCGCCGCCGAGATCGTGGACACGCAGTCCCTCGGCGACGATCTGGCCGATCGAGAGCCGCGGGCTGAGCGATCCGTACGGATCCTGGAATACCACCTGCATCTCCCGCCGCAGCGGTCGCAACTCCCGGGCGCGCAGGCCCGAGACCTCGCGTCCGCGGAAGCGGATCTCGCCGCGACTCGCGATCAAGCGCAGCAGCGCGAGCGCGATCGTGGTCTTGCCCGAGCCGCTCTCGCCGACGAGTCCGACGGTCTCGCCTTCGCGAACCTCGATCGAGACGCCGTCCACGGCCCGCACGTGGTCGACAGTGCGGCGCATCAGGCCCTTGCGGATCGGGTACCAGACGCGAAGGTCGCGGCAGGCGCTCACCAGTTCGGCGTCCGCCGGCGGCGGTGCGGGCACACCGCGCGGCTCCGCGGCGAGCAGGGCGCGGGTGTAGGGGTGGCGCGGCGACTCGAAGACCCGTGCGACCGGACCCGCCTCGACGATTCTCCCGTGGCGCATGACGGCAACGCGATCGGCGAACCGCCGGACGATGCCCAGGTCGTGGGTAATGAACAGCATCGCCATGCCGAGGCGCTCCCGGAGATCGGCGAGCAACTCGAGCAGTTGGGCCTGGATCGTCACGTCGACCGCGGTCGTCGGCTCGTCGGCGACGAGCAGGTCGGGTTCGTTGGCGAGTGCCATCGCGATCATCACCCGCTGGCGCTGCCCGCCCGACATCTCGTGCGGGTAGGATGCGAGGCGGCGCTCCGGCTCCGGTATGCCCACGAGGCGCAGGAGTTCGAGGCTGCGCTCACGGGCGGTGCGCGCATCCGCGCCCCGGTGGATCACGACGGACTCGCCGACCTGATGCTCGATCGTGTGGAGCGGATTGAGCGAGGTCATCGGCTCCTGAAAGACCATGCCGATCCGGCCGCCGCGGATTCGACGCAGGATCTCCGCGGGCGCGTCGAGCAGGCTCTCGCCGTCGAACTCGATGCGGCCGGAGGGATGGCTCGCCTGCGGTTGGGGCAACAGGCGGAGGATCGACAGCGCAGTGACCGACTTGCCAGAGCCGCTCTCGCCGACGAGTGCGAGGGTCTCGCCGCGCGCGACGTCGAAGCTCACGCCGCGAACCGCATCGACCGCACCCATGCCCGTGCCGAACCGCACGCCGAGGTCCACGACGCGCAGCAGCGCCTTCCCCGGCACCGTCGCGTCTGCGATCACACCCGCCGCTTCGACGGGCACGAACGCCGAAGCTCCGGCGACGGCGGCCGTGCCGTCGGGCGCACCGGCTGCATCCGCCGAGGTGGCATCCTCGCCCGCGCCGGGTCCGGCGAGAGCCCGGCGCGGGTCGAAGGCATCGCGCACCGCCTCCCCGATGAACACCAGCAGCGAGAGCATGAAGGCGATCGTGAAGAAGCCGGTGAATCCGAGCCAAGGCGCCTGCGGATTATCCTTGCCCTGCTTCAGGAGTTCGCCGAGGGACGGCGCACCGGGCGGCATGCCGAAGCCGAGAAAGTCGAGCGACGTGAGCGTGACCACCGCGCCGCTCGTCACGAAGGGGAGGAAAGTGAGCGCCGCCGTCATGGCATTGGGCAGGACGTGGCGCACCATGATGGAGAGATCGGGCAGCCCGAGAGCGCGCGCGGCGCGCACGTAGTCGAAGTTGCGGGCACGCAGGAACTCGGCGCGGACGACCCCCACGAGCGTCATCCAGCTGAAGAGCAGCATCAGCAGGAGGAGCCAGCCGAACCCCGGGGTCACGACACTCGCGAGGATGATCAAGAGGTAGAGGGTCGGCATCCCCGACCAGATCTCGATGAAGCGCTGCAGCGCGAGGTCGACCCAGCCCCCGAAGTAACCCTGCACCGCGCCGGCCGCGATGCCGACGACCGAACTCAAGAGAGTGAGTACGAGTCCGAAGACGACCGAGAGGCGGTAGCCGTAGACCAGGCGCGCCAGCACGTCGCGCGCTTGGTCGTCGGTACCGAGCCAGTTGCGTTGGCTCGGCGGTGACGGCGCCGGCCCGGGCAGGTCGCGGACCACGGTGTCGTAGCGGAAGGGGATCGGGGCATCGAGAATCCACCCCTTCTCCTCGATCATGCTGCGCACGGCGGGATCGGTGTAGTCGGTCTCCGTCTCGAGGAAGCCGCCGAATTCGGTCTCGGGATGGGCGTGCAGGATCGGGAAGCGCAGCTTGCCGTCGTAGGAGACGACGAGCGGGCGGTCGTTGGCGACGAACTCGGCGAAGAGACTCGCGAGCAGCAGGGCCGCGAAGATCCAGGCCGACCAGCGCCCCCGTCGGTTCGCGCGAAAGAGTGCGAGCCGACGCGCCCCCAAAGGACCGAGCGGAAAGCCGAAGAGGCGCGCGACCGGCTCGGCCGCCAGGCGGCCGTCAGACCTCACGGCTCTCGAAGTCGATGCGGGGATCGACGATCACGTAGGTCAGGTCCTCGATCAGCTTCACCACGAGGCCGAGCAGGGTGAAGAAGTAGAGCGTGCCGAACATGACCGGGTAGTCGCGGTTGATCGCCGCCTCGAAGCCGAGCAGCCCGAGTCCATCGAGCGAGAAGATGACCTCGGTGAGCAGCGCGCCCGTGAAGAGGATGCCGAGGAGCGCTCCGGGAAAGCCCGAGATCACGATCAGCATGGCGTTGCGGAAGACGTGGCCGTAGAGGATGCGACGCTCGCTCAGGCCCTTCGCCCGCGCGGTTGTCACGTACTGCTGGTGGATCTGCTCCATGAACGAGTTCTTCGTGAGCATGGCGAGTCCGGCGAACCCGCCGATCACCATCGACAGCACCGGCAGGGCCATGTGCCAAAGGTAGTCGACGATCTTGCCCCAGACCGAGAGCCGGTCGAAGTCGTCCGAGACGAGTCCGCGCAGCGGAAACCAGGAGAAGTAGCGCCCGCCGGCGAAGAGGATCACGAGCAGGATCGCGAAGAGGAAACCCGGTATCGCGTTGCCGACGACGACGAGGGCCGACGTCCAGAGGTCGAAGCGCGAACCGTCGCGCACCGCCTTGGCGATCCCGAGCGGGATCGAGACGAGGTGGACGAGCAGCGTGGTCCAGAGCCCGAGCGAGATCGAGACCGCCATGCGCTCGAGGACGAGACTCGACACCGACCGGTCGCGGAAGAAGCTCTGGCCGAAGTCGAAGCGCAGGAACTTTCCCATCATGAGGAAGAAACGTTCGTGCGCGGGCTTGTCGAAACCGAATTGCTGCTCGAGTTGACGGATGAACGCCGGGTCGATTCCCTGCGCCCCGTGGTACTTGCCCCCGTTGGCCGTCCCGGCGCCGGGCGGCAATCGCCCGGCCGTGCCGGTCTCGCCGCCCTGCCCCCCGCCGAAGCGCGACGTCGCCTGGACGTCGGTCCCCTTCACCTTGGCGAGAATCTGCTCCACCGGGCCACCGGGGGCGGCATTGATCACGACGAAGTTGAGCACCATGATCCCGAACAGGGTCGGGATCATCAGCAGCAGGCGGCGCAGGACGTATGACGCCATCGATCGCGGCCGAGGGCTTCAGGGCACCGCGGGTGCGGACGCCGCGGGTGGAGCGCTCTTGCCGCGGCGCTTCGCCAGCGCCTCGGCCTTCGCGGGATCGACCCACCAGGTGTCGAGTTGGAAGCCCTGCGCGGGCACCCTGGACGGTTGGCCGAACAGGTCCCAGTAGGCGACGCGATCGACCGGGGAATGCCACTGCGGCACCACCCACTGGCCCCATTGCAGGACGCGGTCGAGCGCGCGGGTGCGATCGACCAGGCTTCCGCGATCGGGTGCCGCCACGACCTGCTCGACGAGTTGGTCCACGGCGGGGTCGCGCAATCCGATCAGGTTGTCGCTGCCCGGCCTGTCGGCAAAAGACGACCCCCAGAAGGAGCGCTGCTCGTTGCCGGGCGAGGTCGACTGCGGGAAGTTGCCGACGACCACGTCGAAGTCGAAGTCGTCGAGCCGTCGGCGGTACTGGGCCGAGTCCACCGTGCGCACGTTCGCGGTGACGCCCAGGCGCTCCAAGTTCTTCGCCCACGGCAGTGCCACCCGCTCGAAGAGCGGGCTCACCAGCAGGATCTCGAAGGAGAAGGGCTCCCCCTTGGCATCGACGAGCTTCTTCGTCGCCGGATCGATCTTCCAGCCGGCCGCAGAGAGCAATTCGACCGCGCGGCGGAGTTGCTCGCGATTATTCCCGGAGCCATCGGTGACCGGCGGCCCGTAGGCGGTGGTGAAGACTTCGTCGGGCACCTTGCCGCGCAGCGGTTCGAGCACCGCCGACTCGCCCGGCCCCGGGAGACCCGCCGCGGCGAGTTCCGAGTTGTCGAAGAAGCTCCTCGTCCGCTTGTACTGCCCGTAGAAGAGCGTCCGGTTCGACCACTCGAAGTCGAAGACGAGGCCGAGCGCCTCGCGCACACGGCGATCGGCGAAGAGCCGCCGCCGCGCGTTGAATACGAAGGCCTGCATGCCGGCGGGACGCGAATGCGGGATCTCCTCCTTCTTTACCAGGCCCTCCCGCATGGCGGGGAAGTCGTAGGCGGTGGCCCAGGCCTTCGAGGAGTTCTCGGGCCGGAAGTCGTACTCGCCGGCCTTGAAGGCCTCCAACTCGACGGTGTCGTCGCGGTAGTAGTCTAAGATCACCGTGTCGAAGTTGTCGCGCCCGACGTTGACGGGAAGATCGCGTCCCCAGTAGTCGGCTACCCGCTGCAAGGTGACGCGGCGGCCGGCATCCACGCCGGCGACGCGATAGGCGCCCGAGCCGAGCGGCGGTTCGAGCGAGGTCTTTTCGAATTCCCGCTTTTCCCACCAGTGCCTGGGTAGAACCACCAGTTGTCCGAGGATGAGGGGCAATTCGCGGTTCTGTCCGGGCTTGAACGTGAAGCGGATGACGCGCTCGGCGAGTTTCTCCGCCTTCGCGACACCGTCGTAGTAGGCGCGGTAGAAGGGCTGGCCCTTCGTGCGCAGCGTCTCGAAGGACCACAGGACGTCGTCCGCCGTGACCGGCTTGCCGTCGTGCCACTTCGCCTGCGGTCGCAGGGTGAAGGTGACCGAAGATCGGTCCGGCGGTGTCTCGACCTTCTCGGCGAGCAGCCCGTACTCGCTGAACGGCTCGTCCGCCGACGAGACCATGAGCGTATCCCAGACCCGCGACAGGCCGGCGGCCGGGTTGCCGCGGACGATGAAGGGATTGAAACTGTCGAAGGTTCCGACGGCGGCCTGGCGCACCCGTCCGCCCTTGGGTGCCTGCGGGTTCACATAGTCGAAATGGGCGAAGCCGGGCGGGTACTTGAGGTCACCGTGCATGGCGATGCCATGGCCGCCGACGGCCCGCGTGGGCGCCTCCGGCGCGGCGACGGGACTCGCCGTGGCTGCAGACGGCGCCGCCGCGGCGTCGGTGGGCGTCGTCGGCGGGACCGCCGCGGCGCTCGACGGGACCCTCGGAGCACCCACCGGGTCGGCGCGGGCGGCGGAAGCCTGGGCGAGAAGGGCCGCGATGACCACGGCCAGCGCGGAGCGGCTCGGAGAGTTCGGCCTCGAATGCATTTCGCGGAGACTAGCCCGATTCCGGGAGACCGCGCCACGCGACGGTGGCCCGACGCCCCCGGCCCCTGAGATCCGCTGGGCCTGCGGGCACTTGTCCACGAAACCGGGGCAAGTCCTCTGGATTCTATCTAAACGGCTGTGCCCTAGTTTCCCTGGGCCCGGGTGACGATCACGCGCCCCTGCTGCCCGTCGGCCACCCCGACCTGGCCGAGCGCCATAGCCTGCTGAGGCGTTCCGTCGGTGGCCACCCAGGCGACCGGGCAGACGACGTAGTAGTTGCCCGCAGGCAGGCCGTCGAAGCGGAAACGGCCCTGAGCATCGGACGAGGTCGCCCATGTCACCTGGTCGATGTGGGGATCGGGCAACGAGATCTTGCCGGGCAGCACCACGTCGCGGACGTAGCGGTCGTTCTCGCTCACCCGTGGCAGCAGCAGCACCTGTCCGTCGGCGCCATAGAAGGTACCTCGGCCGGGTACTTCGACTACGACCTGCCCCTCGATGACCGCCGATCCGGCGAGGCGGTAGGTCGCATACTCCTGGTCGTTGACGATCCCGTGGCGCGTGATCGCGGGGTCCTGCGGGCAGCCCGTCAGGCAGGCCAGTGCGGCGATCCACGGCAAGACGCCCCGAAGCGGGGCCCCCCTGCCTCGAATCACGGGCAATTCGGTTCGAGCTGGGTGACGCGCGTGCGGGCCACGCGGATGTTGCTCGCCGGACCCGATGCCGTATTCGACGGTCCCACGTATGGATTGACCACGACGGTGCCGGTGCCTCTCGTGCCCCAGCCAGACGAGTACGTCGTACTGTTGACGATGCAGGGAGGAACCGGGCCGGTACTGGTCTTCTTGTGGTCCCGGTAGTGCACCTTGCCCACGGTGACGTAGCTGTACTGGTAGCTTCCGTGCGAGCCGTAGAGCGTCTTCGTCTCGAAGCGCCGCGTGCTGTTCCCACTCAGCGAGTGGCGCGGCGCCACGCCGCGATCGGCGAGCACCAGCGTGCTGCAGATGCCGTTCACGCAGAGGTACTGCTGGATCGACCAGCGCAGCTTGGTGCCGCGACGCGCGGGGTTGGTTCCCTGCTTGCGATCCTCGTCGGCCCTGAACCGCGTTCGCAATTCACACACCGACCCGCTCGGCGTGCCGACCGGGCATACCGTCGGCGTGAGCGCCGTCATCTGCGTGCGCTGGTGCCGGCGGTTGAGTCTTTCGGTCGTCGCGTGCGCGAGGGCGGGCAGCACGAGCCCGAGCAGCGTTGCAGCAATGATGATGTTCTTGCGTCTCATGGTCCTGAGTCCCCGCCGTCGATGTTCTCCACCCAGTCGCCACCGCGCCTGCCATGTGCAGGCGCACCTGAAAACCGTTGTGAGGGTGGCGCGTGGAAAGCCCGCCTTGTTGGACCCCACGGAAGGCACGTTGTCAAACGATTTTTACGGGCCGCTAGAGACCTCGCCGACGCAGCCCCTCGACCGGAGTGAGGGCGACCGATGCGCCCCCGGCAAGCATTCGGGGCGCGGCCTCGATCACCTACGTCGCGGACCTCGACCGATCGAGCCAAAATGGAGCCGGCCGGTCGGAGCCGCGCCGAAGCGCTGGATCCGACCGGCCAGACCATCGGTCAGCGACGGGCCGGGCGCCCGGACGAGGAGGCGGCGCCTGCAGGGGAGGCGGACTCGGCCACCTCCCCCGCAGGCGCGGCCGCAACCGCGGCAGCGGCCGCAACGGCGGTGGCCGCGGGCTTGGCCACACCGCGCTCGGGCACGCCGAACTTCACGCGCAACGCGTTCTCGATCTTCTCCGAAACCTCCCGGTGCTCGGCGAGGAATTCCTTCGCGTTCTCGCGGCCCTGACCGATGCGCTCGCCACCGTAGGAGTACCAGGACCCCGACTTCTCGATGATGCCGGCATCGGCGCCGAGATCGACGATCTCGCCATCGCGCGAGATGCCCTTGCCGTAGAGGATGTCGAACTCGGCCTCGCGGAACGGCGGCGCGACCTTGTTCTTCACGATCTTCACCTTGGTGCGGCTGCCGACGACTTCGTCGCCCTGCTTGATCGCGCCGATCCGGCGGATGTCCATGCGCACCGAGGCATAGAACTTGAGAGCGTTGCCGCCGGTGGTCGTCTCCGGGTTGCCGAACATGACGCCTATCTTCATGCGGATCTGGTTGATGAAGACGACGATCGTGCGCGAGCGCGCAATGGTCGCGGTGAGCTTGCGCAGGGCCTGCGACATGAGGCGCGCCTGGAGGCCCATCTGCGGGTCGCCCATGTCCCCCTCGAGTTCGGCGCGGGGTACGAGCGCCGCGACCGAGTCCACCACGAGGACGTCCACCGCCCCGGAGCGCACCAGCGTCTCGGCGATTTCGAGCGCCTGCTCGCCGTTGTCGGGCTGCGAGATGAGCAAGTCGTCGAGCTTGACCCCGAGCTTGCGGGCGTAGCCGGTGTCGAGTGCGTGTTCGGCGTCGATGAACGCGCAGATGCCGCCTTCCTTCTGCGCCTCGGCGACGACCTGGAGGGCAAGCGTGGTCTTGCCCGACGACTCCGGCCCGTAGATCTCGACGACGCGACCGCGCGGCAGGCCGCCGACGCCGAGCGCGATGTCGAGCGAGAGCGACCCGGTCGAGACGGTGGCGATGTCGGGGGTGACCGCGTCTGCACCCATCTTCATGATGGCGCCCTTGCCGAACTGCTTCTCGATCTGGCCGATGGCCAACTCCACTGCCCGATCCCGCTCCCGATTCCCTTCCATCACGTCTTCCCCCTTGGCCGCCCCGCGGCCTTCCCTATCCCGTTTCCCGGCCACCCGCTCACGCGGAGGGGCCCGGTTGCGGCTCCTCATACTCCAGCGAAAACGACCGGAAAGCCCACCCCGTACCGGCCAGGAGGACATGGATCGTCCCGATTTCGATCTTCGCCTTTTCTTCGTATCACTTCCGGAAGCCGGAATCCAGTACCGGAAGGTCGAGCGCCCAGCGCCGCACCCAATCGAGGGCGAGTTGCGAGGTGAGCAATTTCACCCAGTCGCGCGTCCCCCACAGTTGGTGGCGTCGCGACAGGAGGACCCCATCGGCTGCGAGGGCGAAGCAGACCGTTCCGACCGGGCGCTCCGCGGTCCCGCCGTCGGGCCCCGCGATGCCCGTGGTTGCGACCGCGACCGAGGCGCCCGAGCGACGCCGGGCGCCCAGGGCCATCTCGCGCGCGGTCTCCTCGCTCACCGCCCCGTGCGTCGCGATGGTTTCCGGGGCGACGCCGAGTATGTCGATCTTGGACTCGTTCGCATAACTCACGTAGTCGGCGAGGAAGTAGGCAGAGCAGCCCGGTACCTCGGTCAGCCGATGCCCGACCAGGCCGCCTGAGCAGGATTCGGCGACGGCGAGCGTGGCGCCGCGCGCGCGCAGGGCCTCGCCGACCGCCGCTTCCATGTTGGTCTCGCCCTCGCCGAAGATCACGCCCCCGAGCGCCTTGCGCACGCGTCCCGCGAGTTCGTCGGCCCGGCGTTCCGCCGCGTCGGGCCGGTCGCGCACGAGCAGTTTCACCGAAATCTGCGGAAAGCTCGCGCGGAAGCCGATGCGCGCCTCCTGCGGGCGGATGATCGCGTTCACCGCCTCGTCGAGGGCGGATTCACTCATTCCGAAGGTCTGGAAGGTGCGCACCACGGCAACCTCATCGGAGCCGCCCAGGCCGCGGATCCACGGGGCCACGTGGTCGTCGAACATCGGCTTCATCTCGCGCGGCACCCCCGGCATGACGACCAGGTGGCGCACGGCGCGCGTCGGTACGCCGCCGAGCGGCGTCACGGTGCGCTCGCAGGTCACGCGGTAGCCGGGCGCCGTCCCGAGCGGGTTCTCGAGAATGACCGCGCTGCGCGGGAACTGCGCCTGGCGCAGGTTGTTCTCCGGCATGGGGCGTCCCATCCGGGCGAACAGCGCGTGCATCCTGTCGGCCGAGGCCTCGTCGAACCGCAGCGGTTCGCCGAGAAGTGCCGCCACCGTCTCGGTGGTGAGGTCGTCGCTCGTCGGCCCGAGTCCCCCGGTCGAGACGACCAGCTCGCCGAGTTCGAAGGCGCGCTCCCAGGCCCAGGTGATGCGGTCACGGTGATCGCCGACGACGAGCGTCGCGACGACCTCGAGGCCGAGCGAGATACAGCGGTCGGCGATCCACTGCGAGTTGGTGTCGGCGATCTTGCCGGTCGTGAGTTCGTCGCCGGTGGACAGAATGACGACTTTTTCCAAGCGGGAACCTCCGCCGCGCGCATGCGGCGCCTTCTCCTAGACCCCGGTGCGGGCGAGGTAAAGCGGCCGGCGCCGGATCGATCCGGATCTCATCGAGTCTACGCGGGAGCAGGCGGGCATCAAGCCGCGAGGCCGGGGACGAACGCGAGCAGGGCGCGGACGACCAGGTTCGCATAGACGCCGCTCGCCACGTCGTCGAGAACGACGCCGCGACCGCCGGACCAATGCCGGTCGATCGCCCCGGCCGGCCAGGGCTTGAGAACGTCGAACACGCGAAACACGACGAAGGCGAGTGCCACCGCCCGCAAGCCACGCGGCTGCCCCGCCAATGCGACCAGCATGCCGGCGATCTCGTCCACCACGATGCGGCCGCTGTCGTGCTCCCCGAGGAGCGGGTCGGCGAGATGGGCGATCGCGACCGCCGCGGCGACCACCAGCGCCAACGCCAGGACTGCCGCGGGCGAGATCGTCCAGAAGAGCGGCACGGCGAGGAACAGCGGGATCGCCAGCAACGAGCCGAAGGTCCCAGGCGCGACCGGCACGTTGCCGACGCCGAGGCCGGTCGCGAGGAACAGGATGAGCGAGCGGGAGTCGATGCGCGCCGTGGATAGGCGCGGGGACCGTTCGAGTCAAACCCGAACCCGGGGGGCGGACCGCCGCGGCGAGACGCCTGCCCCCCGGGGGTGTCGGCCGGACCCGGCCCGTCGGCTCCGCCGCGGCCTGACATGCGGCCCGAGCTTGACCGCCGAACGACATCGGGTCTAGACGCGTGCCATGGGAATTGCCCCTCTGCGGTCGTCGCCGGGCGACGCCGGCGCCGCTTCCCGCTGCCGCCGCCGCGCGCGGTGGCGCTGCGTGCCCGGCGTGATCCTCGCGCTCGCCCTCGCGAGCGCCCCGGGGTCCGCACTGGCCGTGGTCGATCGCGATTGCGCACTCCCCGGTACCGACTGCACGCTCGCCGAAACCGCGGCGCGTGCCGGGGTCCACGTCGGCGTCGCGCTGGATTCCGGGGCGAGCCAGGCCGAGCGCGACCTGGTCGCGCGGGAGTTCGATTCGGTCACGCCCGAGAACGCGATGAAGTGGGGCGAGGTCGCGCCACGCATCGGCCAGTACTCGTTCGGCCGGGCCGACGCGATCGCGGAGTTCGCCGAGTCCAACGGCCTGCGGCTGCGCGGCCACACGCTGGTCTGGGGCGTGATGCAGCTTCCGGAGGATCTGGGCGGGGCGCTCGCGGCCGCGAGCGACCCGGGTGCGACGCTCGCCGAACTCGTCGGCGCGCACTTCGCGACGATGACCGGCCGCTACGGCGGCCGCGTGGCCCAGTGGGACGTCGTGAACGAGCCGCTGCGCAACGACGGCAACGGCCTCGAGGACAACGTCTTCCTGCGCCATCTCGGCGCGGGTTACCTGCGCTCCGCCTTCGACGCTGCGCGTGCCCTCGACCCGGGCGCGCGACTCTTCCTGAACGAGTACGCCCTCGCCTGGCCGAGTGCGAAGCTCGAAGCCCTGAAAAGCTTGGTCGCGACGCTGCGCGCCGGCGGCGCTCCAATCGACGGCGTCGGCCTGCAGGGTCACTTCTACCCCTACCTGCCTCTGCCGGACCGGAAGACGCTGGAGAAAGAACTGCGCGACCTCGCCTCGCTTGGCGTCGAGATCGAACTCACCGAGATCGACGTCTCCGTCTGGCACTTCCGCGGCGATGCCGACCCGCTCGCGCGGCAGGCCGAGTACTTCGGCGACGTGGTCGGTGCCTGCATGGCCGTGCCCGCCTGCACCGGCGTGACTTTCTGGGGCGTGCGCGACGACGACACCTGGCTCGATTCGCTCTTCGCCTCGGCCGCCCCGCATCGCCCGCTCCTCTTCGACGCCTCCCTCGCGCCCAAGCCCGCCTACTTCGCGGTGCGCGAGGCGATCGCCGCGCGCGCGCAACCCTTCGCCGGACGAGCCGAGGCGCTCTTCCGCGAAATCGGTCGCGCGCGCCGGGCCGGCGGAATCGGCGGGCCGTCGGTCAAGGACGCCCGACGGGCGGCGAGCCGTGCGGCGGCCCTCCTGCGTCGCGGCCGCTTCGTCGAGTCCTGCGGCCGACTCGTGCGCGTCACCCGTGCACTCGGCGCGGCGAACGGTGCCGCGGTCGCCGACCTCTCCGCCGCGACCGCGGATCTCCGCACCGCCCTCGACTGCGACGGCTGAGATACGAGGGCGGGAGCGCCGCCGCTTGCGGCACCACGGGTGGTCGTCTACCCCGCGCCCATGGCCGCACCCAACCTCTCCCGCCTGCCGAAGATCGATCCGCTGCCGATCTCGCCCACGACGTCGATCGTCGACCTGGTCGATCGCTGCCTGCTCTCGTACAACGCGGGCCGGCTGCGCGAGGCCTGCCAGCTCTTCGCGCGCAAGATCCTCGATCCCGACGTCACCGTCGGGTTGAGCATCACCGGCGCACTCACACCCGCCGGGCTCGCGACCTCGGCTCTCATCCCGCTCATCGAGGCCGGCTTCGTCGACTGGATCGTTTCGACGGGAGCGAACCTCTACCACGACACGCACTACGGCATCGGGCTCGCGATGCACCAGGGCAGCCCGGGCGTGAACGACGTCGAGCTGCGCGCCGAGGGCGTCGTACGCATCTACGACATCTTCTTCGACTACGACGTCCTGCTGAAGACCGACGCCTTCTACCGAGAGATCATCTGCCAGCCCGAGTTCCAGCAGGAGATGGGCACTGCGGAGTTCCACTACAAGGCCGGTCGCTACGTGCTCGAGCGCGAGCGGGCGCTCGGGCTCGATCGCCGCTCGCTGCTCGCGGTCGCGCACACCCATGCAGTCCCGATCTTCACCTCGTCGCCCGGCGACTCGTCGATCGGCATGAACGTCGCCGCGACCGAACTCGCCGGCAACAAGCTGCGCATCAACCCGTCGACCGACGTGAACGAGACCGCCGCCATCGTCTGGGACGCCAAGCGCGGGGGCGGAAAGAGCGCGGTGTTCATCCTCGGCGGCGGTTCGCCGAAGAACTTCGTCCTGCAGACCGAGCCGCAGATCCAGGAGGTGCTCGGCCTCGACGAGAGTGGGCACGACTACTTCATCCAGATGACCGACGCCCGGCCCGACACCGGCGGCCTTTCGGGGGCGACGCCGGCCGAGGCCGTCAGCTGGGGCAAGATCGACCCCGAGGCACTGCCCGACACCGTGGTCTGCTACCTCGACTCGACGGTCGGTCTTCCGATCCTCGCTGCCTACGCGCTCGCCAAGCATGCACCGCGGCCACCGCGCCGCCTCTACGAGCGCAGGGAAAGACTGCTCGACGAATTGCGCCGGGCCTACCTCGAGGACTCCGAGCGCCGCTGACCGCCGGGTTCGCGGAGATCAGCCGGCCACGCCCGTCGCTGACCGAGCGTGCAGGCACGCGGCGTAGCCACCTTCTTGCGTTCGACGCGCGTTTGGTGGCATCCGGAGGACGTCCGGCGGACGGCCGGGCGATCGACACCGAAACGCAAAACCCGGCTCACGCACCCGAGCACATCTGCACCTACCTTCCGAATCCTGCACCCGCGCACCCACACCTCCGATCGCCCGGCCCCCCGACAACCAAACCTCGATCGAACGATCGAACGACAGGTTGTGCGTTCTTGCGCGCGCGGCACCCGCGCCGCGAGCCAGCCCGCCGGCCCGCGCCACCCTCAGGATTTCGTTGCAGACGAATCGGCCCGGCGCTAGCCGGATCATCGAGGAGTTCCCGCCAGCGGGCTGCTCCTCTGCTACCTGCTCTGGCGCGTCGAGCACGTCCCCGGACTCACGATGAACGCGGTGCTCGCATCGCGCTTCGCGGGCGAATCGCCGCTCGGCCACGCCTTCGTCTGGGCGACGCTGGTGGCCGAGGGGGCGCTGCTGGTGGTCGCCGCGCAGGCCGGCTTCCTCGACGGCCCGCGGGTGCTGGCCAACATGGCGAACGATTCGTGGGTGCCGCACCGCTTCGTCGGCTCGTACGGCGGACTCGGCATCCACACCGTGCTGAACATCTTCCGGGCGTTCCCGGGGCACTTCCGCAACATCGTCTTCATCTCTGTCGGCGTCATCGATTCCGGTGGCTTCAAGGGCGAGGAATCGATCGAGGAACTCCGCAAGGCGACCGAGGAGACGGCCCAGCGCTACCTGCTGCTCGCCGCCCGGCTCGGCATCCCGGCCACGTCGCGCATCGGTCTCGGCATCGACGCCGTCGAGGAGGCGGAGAAGGTCTGCCTCGGGGTGCGGGGGGATTTCCCCAACGTGACCTTCTTCGCCGGCAAGGTGATCTTCGAGGAGGAGCACTGGTACCAGAAACTGCTTCACAACGAGACCGCCTTCGCCATCCAGAAGCGGCTCCAATGGGACGGCGAGACGATGGTGATCCTGCCCGCTCGCGTGAACGTCTGAATCGGCGGAGCCGCCGCGGCCCCCGCGGCGGCTCCGGTCTCAGCGGTAGAACGCGGCGATCGACCCGACCACGCGCTCCTGTTGCGCATCGGTCAGCTGCGGATAGATCGGCAGCGCGAGCGTCTCCGCCGCGGCGCGTTCCGACTCCGGCAAGTCGCCGCGGCGCCAGCCGAGGTCCGCGAAGCACGCCTGGAGGTGCAGCGGGATCGGGTAGTAGACCTCGGTCGAGATGCCCAGGCGCAAGAGGTGCGATCGCAGTTCGTCGCGCCGTACCGCGCGCACGACGTACTGGTGGAAGACGTGTCGTGAGCCCGGGTGCACGCGCGGCGGCGCGAGGAGCCCCTCGAGGTGCGCGTCCGAGAGCAATTCGTCGTAGCGGGCGGCGCGCTCGATCCGTGCCCGGGTCCAGCCGCCGAGGCGGCCGAGCTTCACCTCGAGCAGCGCGCCCTGGATGCCGTCCATCCGGCTGTTGATGCCCACCTCGAGGTGCTCGTAGCGGCGCTCGGAGCCGTGTACGCGCAGTCGGCGCACCCGGGACGCCAGCCGTTCGTCGCCGGTGGTCACGAGGCCCGCGTCGCCGGCGGCGCCGAGGTTCTTGGTCGGGTAAAAGCTGAACGCGCCGAGATCGCCCACCGTACCCGCGGCTCGGCCGTCGCGCGCGGCGCCGATCGCCTGGGCGGCATCCTCGACGAGCGCGATCCGCCCCTCGCGCCCGATCTCCTCGAAGGCACCGAAGTCGGCGCACTGCCCGTAGAGGTGGACCGGGAGGATCGCGCGGGTGCGCGGACCGACCGCTGCGCGCACTGCGGCCGGATCGAGCAGGAAATCGTCGCGCCGGATGTCGGCAAAGACCGGCACGGCGCCCAGCCGGGTGACGGCCGAGGCGGTCGCAAAGAAGGTGAAGGGTGAGGTGACGACCTCGTCGCCGGGGCCGACGTCGAGAGCCATGAGCGAGAGCAGGAGCGCGTCGGACCCCGAGGCGACGCCGATCGCGTGGGCCACGCCGAGGTGACGGGCGACCGCGGCCTCGAAGGAGGCGACCGCCGGCCCGAGGACGAACTGCTGGCTGCGCAGCACGGCGAGGACCCGCGGCTCGACCTCGGCCGCGATCTCGCTGTACTCGGCGGCGAGATCGACGTTGGGGATCGCCGCGACCGCCGGATCGGACGGCCCGGGCGGGACGGGGTCGCTCATGGCGCCACGCGATCGCGCAGCACGGCGGGCAGCGTCCGAAGGAGGATCGTCGCGTCGAGCGAGAGCGACCAGCGGTCGATGTAGTCGAGGTCCGCACGCAGTCCGTCGAGGAAGTCCTGCCCGAGGCGGTTGCTCACCTGCCAGAGACCGGTGATCCCGGGCTGCATCGAGAAGCGCTTGCGCTGCCAGGGCTCGAAGCCCGTGATCTCGGCCGGCAGCATCGGGCGCGGACCGATCAGGCTCATCTCGCCGCTGATCACGTTGAGGAGTTGTGGCAGCTCGTCGACGTCGAAGCGCCGCAGCCATCGCCCGACGCGGGTCACGCGCGGGTCATAGCGCAGCTTGAAGATGGGGCCGTCGGCCTCGTTGAGCGGACGGAGCATGGGCTGCACGTGCTCGGAGCCTTCGACCATGCTGCGGAACTTGAGCATCCGGAAGCGCCGCTTGTTCAGTCCTATCCGCTCCTGGACGAAGAATATCGGCCCCGGCGTGTCGAGCTTGGTCGCGATCGCGGCCAGCAGCCAGAGCGGCGAGGTGAGGAGGATCAGGACCGGCGCGGCCACGAGGTCGAAGGCGCGCTTCACCGCTCGCCCCCAGGCGGAGTGGCTTTGCGGATTGACCGAGAGCAGCGGCTCGCCGCCAATCACCGAGAAGTGCGCTCGCGATAGCGCGCTGCCGAAGGCGTCCACGGCGACGTGCAGGACGACGCCTTCCCGATCGCAGGTCTCGACGAGCCGGTCGAGATCGGCGGGCGCGATGCCGTGGGCCGCCACGGCGACCTCGTCGATCGCCTCGTGGCGCAGGAGGTCTCCGATCGGCGACGGCGCGAACGCGTCCTCCTCCCCGCCGTCACGAAGTGCCGCGGGAAACGGGCACGAGAGCGTCTCCGCCGCGAGGTTCGCGACGACCGTGACCCCGAAGAGAGCCTCCTCGGCGAGGGTGCGTTCGAGACGCGTCGCCGCCTCGCCCTCGCCGATCATCAGGACGCGGGCCGCACCCGTGCCCGATTGCCGCAGGGACGCCGCGATCCGGCGCAACACGAAGCGCACCGCGACCAGCAGGGACGCCCCGACCAGTCCGTAGAGACCGACGAAGAGGCGGCTGATGTACGAGAGCTTGAAGACGAAGATCGCCGCCGTCGCGACCAGGAGCGCCTGGAAGACCGACGTCGCTACCGACGCGAGGATGCGTCCTGCTCGCAGGAGGTTCACCGCGTCGTAGGCGCCGCGCCGGCCGAGCGCGAACAGCGTCGCGAACGCGACCAGGACCGCGGGGCCGATGTAGACCGAAGGGTCGTAGAGATTCGTCAGGTCGGGCGGCATCCAGCCGCGCTTGATCTCGTACGCGATCGGAAAGGCCGCGAGCAGGACGACGCCGTCGGCGAGTTGCGCGAGGTGGCGGAAGTGGGCCGCGGGCCCGGCGCGCGAAACCATCTCCGCGGCACGTACCTGCTTGCCCGTTCGGCCCGTCGGGCCGGGGCTCTGCCCCCGAGCCGAACCCGCGGTCGCGACGTTCACGGTTCCTCGCGCCAACGACGCCATTCGCCCCGCTCCGATTATCCCAGCCCCGGCGAACTCGCAAGCACGCCGAAACGCCGTTTTCCCCGCACGTCGGGGCACGCAAAGGGCACGTTCATGCGCGACTCCCCCGCGCGTTGCGCCCGCATCCCGCATTCCCCGGCCCTCGCCGGACCGGGGAGTGTCAGGTCGCCTCGTCGACGAGGCGGCGGGCGAGCGACTCGTAGCGCGTCGCGACGTCTTCCCAGTCGTAGAGTTTCGCGACCCGCGCCGCGGCCGAGCGCCCGAGTTGCGCGCGCACGAGATCCCGATGTTCGACCTGCTCGGGCGTCGCGGCACCAAGCATCTCGCGCAGCCGGCGCGAGAGATCGTCGGCGGAGTTGCGCGCGTAGTACACGCCCGATTCACCCAGGACCTCGCGGTGCTCCGGGATGTCGTTCGCGACGATCGGCAGCCCGGCAGCCATCGCCTCGAGAAGGGCCGGGTGCGTGCCGCCGACGTCGGTCGCCTGGACGTAGAGCGCCGCGTGCGAACGCAACTCGTCGTAGCCCTCGCCGAACAGGAAGCCGGCAAAGTGGATCCGGGGTTCGCCGGCCGCCAGTTCGCGCAGCCGCGCTTTGTAGGCGGTCGCGTAGGGCGCGTCGCCCACGACGACGAGATCGAGCGGAGGGTGGGCATCGCGCCATGCACGGATGACGACGTCGGCGTTGTTCTCCGGCTCGAGGCGGCTCACGTAGAGGACGTAGCCGCCGGGTCGAATCCCGAGCCTGTCGAGCGACGTCGCGCCCCGGAATCGGGGCGGCTCGGCCCCGTACGAGATCATCTCGACGCGCGGCGCGCCGCGCGCCTCGTAGATGCGGCGGATGTGCTCGCAGTCGGCGATCGTGACGTCGGCCAGCCGCGGCCCGACGCGCTCGGCGACCCTGTAGAAAGCCCGACCCGGGAGCCCCCACTTGCGGCGCGAACTCTCGATACCGTCGATGGCGAGCGCGGTGCGGGCTCCGCTCGCACGCAGGATCGGCAGGGCGAGGAAATTCGCGCTATTGCAGAGCAGCACGAACTGGTGCCGCTCGCGCGCCGCCCAGCGCGCGGCGCGCAACGTGTGCGCGACCGTCTCTAGGTACTTCGAGCGCGGTGCCGGGAGGACGACCAGGCGTACGCCGCGGTGGCGCTGCAGGTGGAGCGCCTGGGCGACGTTGCCTGCCCGCCCGTATACGGCGACGTCGTGGCCACGCGCCGCGAGCCGCACCGAGAGCTGCTCGGCGAAGGTTTCGAATCCGCCGTAGGCAGCGGGGATGCCGCGCGTGCCGAGGACGGCGATGCGAAGGGGGCCCTGGATCGGCAACGCGCGGCACCCTAGCACCGCGGTCGCGCGCGGCGAAACCCGCGATCCGGCGGGAGTCGGGCGCGGCGCCGATCGCCCGCCCTGTCGCCGCCGGGCCGCCCCGACCGCCGGACTTTGCCGCCCCGCGCGCCGCTCGGGTAGAGTGCGGGCGTGGACGCATCGGAGCTGACCCTCGACCGCCTGCGCGAGGGCCTCGAAAGTTCGCGCTACTACACGAACGCGCGTGTCGAGACCGCCATCCTGCTCGCCGTACGACTCGGCAAGCCGCTGCTCGCCGAGGGCCCCGCGGGCGCCGGCAAGACCGAGATCGGCAAGGTCCTGACCGAGATCCTCGGCGCCGAACTCGTTCGTCTCCAGTGCTACGAAGGCCTCGACGAAGCGCGCGCCCTCTACGAGTGGAACTACCAGAAGCAACTCCTGCGCATCCAGAGCGACCGCAAGGAGGAGCGCGCATGGGAGGACGTCGCGCAGGACGTCTTCTCGCGCGACTACCTGCTCGAGCGACCGCTCCTGCGTGCGCTCACCTCGAAGAAGCCCGTCGTGCTGCTGATCGACGAGATCGACAAGGCCGACGAGGAATTCGAGGCCTTCCTCCTCGAGGTCCTGAGCGACTTCCAGATCACCATCCCGGAACTCGGCACGATCCGGGCGGTGCGGCACCCGGTGGTCGTGCTCACCTCGAACCGGGCGCGCGAACTTTCGGAGGCGCTGCGCCGCCGTTGCCTGCACGTTTACGTCGACTTCCCGGCCCCTTTGGTCGAAGCGACGATCGTCGCACGCAAGGTCCCGGAGCTCGACGCGGAACTCGCCCGCCATGTCGCCCGGTTCGTCGCCGGGCTGCGCAAGCTCGACCTGCGCAAGGCCCCCTCGATCGCCGAGACCCTGGACTTCGCGCGAGCGCTCGTGGCACTCGGGGTCCGCGAACTCGACCCCGCAGCCGTTCGCTCGGCCGCGGGTTTGCTGCTCAAGCATGAGGAGGACCTCCGGCGCGCCGACCCCAAGATCTCGGCCCTGGTCAACGGCGCGCGCGGAGGCTGAGCGCCAGCCGCCCGGCAAGCCGCATCCGCGGGTCCACGAACGAGCGTTCGCGGGCGCTCACCCCGGTGGGAAAAAATGCAGCGCGGACAGGAAAGGGATCTTGCCTCTGCGATTGACCGGGGGCACAGTCCTAGGTGAATGGGCTTTCGACGGCGCGGCCACCCAGGGTCGGAGCTTGGCGACGCGGTCGCCACCTCCGAACACGGTTCGAGCGACGTCAAGCTCCTGTTCTTCACCAACGTCGCCCTGCAACTCTTCGACGCCCACTTGACCGTGCGCGGCCTCGATCACGGCTACGTCGAGGGCAACCCCCTGATCCACCGGGCAATCGAGGCGATGGGCCCGGTCCCCGGGGTGTTCTCGGCGAAGATCTTCGCGATCTGCTGCCTCGCCGTGGTCTACGAACTCCACTTCCACTCGCGCTGGCGGATGCGCAACGCCGTTGCGACCAGTCTCGCGACGATAGCGGCACTCTACGCCACGCTGGCGATCGTGCCCTGGAGCCTCTTCCTCGCGCGCGTCGGCGGCTGAGCCGGGCGGCGCGGCGACGAAGGGCCGGGCGAGGGGCTTCTCGACCGCTTGCGACCGACGCCCCGAGGTTCAGAGGACGGCTGCGGCGGTTCGATCGAGGGCATTTCGGTCACCGCGCCGCGGTGGCGCGGGCCGTAATTCGGCAGTGCCACTTCGATGCGCAGCGGCTCCCCCTCAGACGACATGCGCCGACGCTAGCCCGCGGTTCCGGGCGAGTCACCCGCAGATACTTTTCCCGGATGACAGCGACCAGGCATTCGTGGCATCGTTCCGCCCGGATGGTGTCACAGGCCGCAAGCATCGCCGCCCTCGCCGATCTCGGCGAACTCGACGCGGCGCATCTGCCCCGCGACGGCTGGGGCGAGCGCCTCTCGTCCTGGCTCGGCACCGCCATCGACCACGCCGTCCTGCGCGCGGTGCACGGTTTCGGCATGGGCCACCCGCGTGTCGACGCGATCGCCCTCCAGGCGCGCGACTGGTTCGACGCCGGACTCGACGTCGCGCTCTTCACCCTGCCGCGCCACGGTGCCCGGACCGACAAGGAGACCCGCTTCTCGGGCGCCGCCCTCGCGAGCGGCGACATCGCGGATCTGAACGCGACGATCCGGCACTCGCTGCACGAGTTGCTGCTGCTCGCGCGGATACTCCGCGAGGAGAGCGACGCGCCGGTCGGAATTCTCGGCCAGAGCCTCGGCGGATACCTGGCCGCCCTGCTCGCCTGCCGCGATCCCGATCTCGCCTTCGTCGTTCCGATCGTCCCGCCCACCTGCCTGGGCGACCTCGCCTGGCGCTTCCTCGCGGCGAGCCGCTCGGCGCGCGACACCGCGCGGGCCGCCTTCACACTCGCCGAACTGCGCACCTGTTTCCGCGGCCATTCACCGCTCGCGTACCGACCGCTGGTCGCCCGCGAACGCCTGCTCCTGGTCGCGGGACGCGGCGACCGGATCGTCCCTCCCGAACATCCCCAGGCGCTCTGGAAGCACTGGGAGGAACCCGCGATCCACTGGTTTGGGGGCGGCCACCTTGCCCCCTTCGGACGCTCCGGCATCGCGCAGGCCGTACTTGGCCACCTGCGTCGCCTCGACATCCTCTGATCGGACGGGCATGAGTCTCCGCTCGCCGACCCTCCGCAGCGCCCTGCTCGCGCTCCTGTTGATCTCCCTGCTGCCGATTCTCGGCGCCACCGCCTACGGCACTTGGCGGGCATGGAACGACAGCCTCGACCGCAGTTCGCAGGAGATCCGCGAGGAGGCGAACGATGCGGCGCGACGCCTCTCGACGAGCATCGACGAGGCGCGGCGTGTACTCCACAAGCTCACGCACGATCCCGCGATCATCGCCGGCGACGCGGCGACCTGTAGCCGGCTCGCCGGCGACTACCTGCAACTCCACCCGAGTTTCCGCAACATTGGGCTGATCGGCACCGACGGGAAGCTGCTCTGCTCGGGGCATCCGCTGAACGGAACCGCCGACTTTTCCGGCTACCCGATCTTCCGGGAGGCCATGGCAGCCCGCTCTCTCTTGCTGCGCGAATTACCCCCGGAGAAGACACCGGGGCGGTCAACGCTCGCCTGCCTGCTGCCCACGCGCGACTCCGACGGCAATGCGCGGGGTCTGATGTTCGTCACCCTCGGCTTCCGCGCCCTCGCCGACTTGACGATCGGCGACCGGCTGCCCCCCGGGGCCACCGTGACCCTCTTCGACAACCGCGGAACGGTGATCCTGCGCGAGCCCGACCGCGAGCAGTGGAACGGCCGCTCGGCCGACGCCGAGCCGACGTGGCGGCTTCTCCGCTCGGGTCGACTCGCGAACCGGGCCTCGCCCGACCTCGACGGAACGCCCATGGTCTTCGGATCCGCGCGCATCCCGGCGACCCGCGGCCAGGCCGACGGCTACCTGCTCGTCGGCGTTCCGCCCGATACGGCGACCGAGGCGCCGCGCCGCGATCTCTGGCGTCTGCTGGTCGGCCTCGCGGTCTCCCTGGCCGCGATCGGCACGGGCATCTGGTGGGGCATCGACCACTTCGTCCTGCGTCCGGTCCGTTCGATCCACGAGGCCGCACGCGACCTCGCGTCGGGCCGCTCCGGTGCACGCAGCGGCACGTCGCGCGGGGCGCATGAACTCACCCAGCTCGGCGTCGCATTCGACGACATGGCGGACTCGCTCGAACGCAGCCTCGGCGAGACGAATCGCACGCTTCACGTCGTGCGCCAGAGCCAGAACCGCCTCCAGATCCTCTCGCGGGCCCTGTTCGAGGGCCAGGAGGCCGAGCGCTCGCAGCTCGCGCGCGAACTGCACGACGAGGTCGGCCAGGCGCTCACTGCCGCGACCCTCAACCTCGACGCGTTGCGCAGCGAGAAGGGCGCCCACGGCGGTGGGCAGCAGCTCGACGAGGCGCTCGACGTCGTGAAGCGGGCCCTGAACCAGGTGCGAGATCTCTCGCTCGACCTTCACCCCTCGATCCTCGACGACCTCGGACTG
>CAMBZJ010000032.1:0-34173 GCA_945872365.1 Klebsiella pneumoniae | reverse complement strand
CGCGCCAGAGCAGGTCGATCTCGTCGCGCCAGCCGAGCACGAGCGGGTCGGCGGCGACGTCGCCGCCGCGGTCGCGGACCCGGCGCTTGCGGAAGGCGAGTTCTTGCTGGGCATGGACGAGAGCCGCGGACGTGACCGGGCGAAGGCTGTCGATGCGGCGCGTGCGGAACACGCGGTCGTTGCGGATCGCCTCCCAGTCCTCGGGCGTGATCGCGCCGCCGACCTCGTCCTCGAGTTCCTCGCAGATGACCGCGCGCTCCCACTTGCCGCTGCGCCACAGCAGGTAGCCGACGAGGATCACGAAGGGCAGGAAGACGACCAGGTTGGCGAGGCTCGCCGCGAGCCACGCCTTGAGGAGCGGGACGTCGGGCGGCGCCTCCGGCGCCTGCGGGGGCGCCTTCCCCGACCGGGTCTCGGCGTAGGTCGCGACCAGCGCCAGCACGTTGTTGGTCGCGTGGGCCGCGATCGCGAGCAGGAGTCCGAGGGGCGGCGCCAGCCACCGCACCCAGGTCCTGTTCGACTGCCGCGAGAAGCCCAGGCAGGCGCCGAAGATCCCGGTGAACATCGCGTGGCCGGAGAGCCCGAACAGCGCGTAGCGCGCCCCGAACTGCAACCCCCACGGCGCGAAGCCGAACTGGGCGTAGTTCTGCGAGACGTAGAGTGGTGCTTCGAGCCAGGTGAAGCCGAGCCCGACCAGGGCGCCGTAGATGAAGCCGTCGCGCATGTTGTCGAACTCGGAGCGGATCAGGAAGAACAGGGCGAGCACCCCGAGCCCCTTGGTCAGTTCCTCGACGAGCGGCCCCGCGATCGGAGCGCCGATGAGCATGACCGCCTCGGAGCCGAGGGAAGCCTTCACCCCGGGGTGGGCGTCGACCCAGCGCGCCGTCGCCTGGAGGATGACCGCGTTCAGCGGCAGCGCAAGCCCGGTTGCGATCAGGGCTCCCCAGAGCACGGCGATCGCCATGAGCCAGGGCGACTCGCGCTCGCGGCGGTCGAGGAAGCGGATGAGCAGGAACGGAACGACCGCGAGCATGGTCGAGTAGACGAGGCCGCGCAGGAAGACCCCGAACACGTCGCGCTCGAAGCTGCCGAAGGTCGCGAACATCGCCAGCAGCGCGAACCCCATGAGCACGACGAGGCCGACGATGACCGGGATCGCGACGCGCGGCCGGCGCAGCGGCGAGCCCGTCAGGATCCGGTCGAAGGACGGGTCCTGGAAGAGTCCCGAGGGTCTGCTGTCGGTGGTCAATCCGTCCCCGCCTGTCCGCCGCCGCCGGCGGCGCGGGACGAACCTTACGCCGATCGGTGACCGGGGCCAACCCGTTCGGCCCCCCCCGGGGAGGCTTCGCGGCCCCGCCGATCGCGTTCGGAGCCGGCTTTTCGCCGTCGGTTCCCGGATCCGAAACACTCCCGCCACACAACGCGGCTAGCTCTCCGATCGGAAAAGAAGGTCGAAACGAGGGAGCGGGGGTCTTCCCCGCGGAGGTGATGAAGATGAGGGAATACCAGGTACGGCCCCTCGAGCGCGGTGACTTCGCGGCGCTCATGCGGCTCGAAGAGGACGCCTTCGCCGGCGACGGGGCGGCGTGGCGCTACGCGAGGCTGGGCGCGCGGCTCGCCGCGCCGTTCGCCGCGGCCAGCGCCGAGGAGGCCGCATGAACACGACCGATCTCGCGGGCATCGTGCCCGCCCGGGCGCCGCTCCCCGGCGAACAGGACCGCGGCGGCGACGCCGGTCGGTACGCCCGCTGGCAGAGTCCCGTCCGCAGCACCCTGCGCTCCCTGCGCACCGCCCGCAACGCCGCGCGACGGGTCGCCGAGGCGCGTCGCACGCTGCAGCGCCGGGTCGCGCGCTGTTCGGACGCGGCCGAGGCGATCCGCCTGCGTGCGCTCGCCTTGTCGCGGGTGGGCTCTCGACGCGCGCTGACGATCTTCGGGACTTGACGAGCGGCCTCGAATCGGGGAATCACCTGCTCGGCTCCGGCGGGGAGCAGTTGTTTCCACCGTGCGGTGGGGGAGGTCGATGATGAGCAGGAGCAACCGTCGTCCGAGGGTCGGCGCCGTGGTCGGCGCCGTCGTGACAATGCTGCTGGCGGGGGCTGGGGCGGCGCGGGCCGACGAGATCGTCGTCAAGGGCGACACGATCCACGGCAAGATCGTCGCCGTGACGGCAGCCAAGGTCGAGATCGAGGTCCCCTACGGCAAGGACCAGAAGCTCTCGATCCCGGTCGAGGACATCCAGCAGATCACGAGCGACGGCGAATTCGTCTTCGCCGCCGGCGATGCCCCCGAGACCCGCGGCCGCATCGTGGGCATCCGCGACGGGGCGTTCCTGGTCGGTACGAGCGCGGCCTCGGCCTCGGCCGTCCCCGCTTCGGGCATCTCCCTCGTCACCGGCTCGCAACTCCTCGAGGAGTCGACGCTCGCGCGCGTCAAAAACGCGCTGCGCTACTGGGGCGGCAACGTCGACATCGGCGTCGGCTACTCGCAGGGCACGATCGACAGCACGACCTTCAGCCTGATCGGACAGGCGCGCCGCGTGAAAGGTCCGTTCCGGCTCCTCTTCGACACCGGCTGGCTCTACGGTACGCAGCAGCGGATCGGCGACAGCCGCACGGCGCTCGCCGACCGCGTGTACGGCGGCGTGCGCGGCGAGTACGACCTGACCCCGCGCATCTTTGTCTACGGCGACGGCAAGGTCGAGTACAACGGTGTGCAGGAACTGAGCATTCGTGGCATCCCGCAGGCGGGCCTCGGCTACAAGCTCTGGAAGTCGTCGGCGAAGGACAGCAAGGACTATCTCGCGGCGACGGTCGGCGGCGCCTGGGTCTACGAGAAGTACTTCGGCGGCCTCCACCAGGACTACTTCTCGGCGGCGTTCGGGCTCGACTGGTGGTACACGCTCCCCTACGCCGGGGCGGTCTTCGACGGCCGCGTGCAGTACCTGCCGTCGGTGAGCGACTTCACCCGCGACTACCTGCTGCAGACCGACATCGGCCTCTCGATCCCGGTGTGGAAGCAGGTCGCCGTCCGCTTCGCGTTGAGCGACGTGTACGACGGCACGCCGGCGCCCGGTACCACCTATAACTACCTGGTCACCAACTTCGGTCTCTCGCTCTTCCTCTGATCCGCGTCGGCGGCCGGCGGGTCGCCCGGCTTTTCATGCGGCGGTCGGGCCCCGGTGCCCGACCGCCGCCTTTTTCACGCGGGTAGGGGCTCTCGTCTCGTGGCGCCGCCGCTCGGTTCGCCGAGGGCTGTGCCCCGGGTGCGTGTCCGGGGTGCGTTTTCGGGGTCGCCCGTGCTGCGACGAGGTGCCATGCTGGGGCCGGCTCGGGGGGCGGTCGTCGCCTGCCGCGGGCGAGGAGAACACGTGGCCGAACGGAAGCGCCCCCGAGACGGTCTGCGCGCCGGATCATCCGGCCCGGTGCGCTTCGCGATCCTCGCCTGTGCCGCGCTCACCGTGCTCGCGTCGGCGCGCGCCGGCGCCGCGACCGGCGCGAGCGTCGAGATCCCGCTCGCCGGTTCGGCGGGCTTCGCCGATCTCGCCGCTCGCGAGGCCGCCGCCAAGGGCGGCGGAATGCTCGCGCCTATCGCTGCCGTCCCGGCTCCGCGCCGCATGCCGATGCCGGCGCCGCGCGAAATCGGCCCGGCCGGCCCGTCGCCGGGAGCCGCGTCGCCCGCATCACTCGACGGCTCCGGGGACTCGAGCGCCGCGTCGGGCCCTTCGGCTCCGGTGGCGCAGCCCGTCGGGAACCTGCTGGCCGGCTCGAGCTTCCAGGCCCTCGCCGACAGCGGCGTCACCATTCCACCGGACACGATGGGTGCGGTCGGACCGAACCACCTGGTGACGATGCTCAACTCGCAGGTGCGCATCCAGAACAAGTCCGGCGGAATCCTCGGCACCGTTTCTCTCTCGACTTTCTTCACGAGCGGCACCGGTCTGAGCGGCAGCCCGTTCGATCCGCACGTGATCTACGACTCGCTCTCCGGGCGCTGGATCGCGGTCGCCGATGCGAATGCCGGGTCGACGACCGCGAAGGTCTTCTTCGCGGTCTCCGCGACGAACGACCCGACCGGCATCTGGCGCTTCTATTCGATCGACGCCGATGCGGCCGATACGAACTGGGCCGATTTTCCCGGACTCGGCGTGAACTCGACCTGGATCGCGCTCACGAACAACATGTTCACGAACGCGGCGAATGGCTTCGTCGGCGTGAAGATGTGGGTCGTCGACAAGTCGACGGCGCTCGGCGGCGGGGCGCTCACCCTGACGACCTTCTCGCCGGGCTTCGACACCGCGGGAGGCAAGCGCGGCTTCGCGATGCAGCCGGTGCTGACCTACGACGCTGCGGAGACCTCGCTCTACCTGCTCGACAACAGCGGGTACTCGACGAGCGGCACGCCCCTCCTGCGGCTCTCGAAGCTGACCGGCACGGCGGTCGCGCCGAGCTGGTCGGTGGTTGCCGGCTCCGCGTTCTCCGGCTCCGGTCTCTTCGCCGTGGTGAACAAGTTCTCGTTCAACGGGCTCGACGCGGATCAGCTGGGACTGGCGTCGACCTGCAGCGGCGGCACCAACGACGGGGCCGCCTGCGGGACGCCGGCGGATTGCACGGGCGGCGGCGCGTGTCGCCGCATCGACGCGGGCGAGTACCGGATCGGCGCCAGTCCGGTGCTGCGCGACGGCAAGCTCTGGGCGACGCATAGCGCGACCCTGCCGGCGACCGGCACCCAGAACCGCATGGCGGTGTTCTGGTACCAGCTCACGCCGACGTCGGCGGCCGCCCCGATCGTTCAGTCGGGCGTCGTCGACGGCGGTGCGGCGACGTTCCACATGTTCCCCAGCATCGCCGCGAACTCGGCGAACGCGGCCGTGGTCGGCTTCACCCGCAGCGATGCCGGGCGCTTCGCCGAGGCCGTCTGGGCGAGCCGCACCTCGTCCGACGCGGCCGGTACGATGAGCGCCGTCACCGTCGGCAAGGCCGGGGAGGACAGCTACTTCAAGACGTTCGGATCGGGCGCGAACCGCTGGGGCGACTACAGCGCGACCGGCGTCGACCCGAGCGACGACACGACGTTCTGGACGATCCAGGAGTATGCGGCGACGAGCGTCGGAAGCGGCGTGAACGACGACCGCTGGGGCACCTGGTGGACCCAGGTACTGACGACGGCGCCCACGCCAACACCCGCGCCGACTGCCACGCCGACGCCGACTGCCACGCCGACGCCGACTGCCACGCCGACTGCCACGCCCACGCCGACGCCGACGAGGACGCCGACGCCTGTCCCGACCGCGACACCGACACCGACGCCCGTCCCGACGGCGACGCCGACTGCGACGCCGTCACCGACGCCGAGTCCGAGTCCGTCGCCCGCGCCCAGCCCGACTCCCGTCCTGGCCTGTCCGCAGGTGCCGCGCGCGCCAGGCACCTGCTTCGTCTCGGTCGCCTCGGGTTCGTCGTCGCTCCTGCTCAGGAGCGACCCGTCGAATCCGGCCCGCGACCAGTTGCAGTGGAAATGGCTTAAGGGTGAGACGCTGGTCGTCGCGGATTTCGGCAACCCGCGGCAGACCAACGACTACGTGCTCTGCGTCTATGACGGCACGCCGTCGCTGGTCGCCGAGAGCCGCATCCCCGGTGCCGGTTTCTGCAGGAACGGCAAGATCTGCTGGAGCCAGTCCACCACCGGGTTTCAGTACCGCGATGACGACCTTACGCCCGACGGCATCCAGCAATTGAAGCTCAAGGCAGGGAGCGCCGGCCGCTCGAGTATCCAGGCCAAGGGCAAGGGGGCGCTGCTGCCCGCACCGGGCTTCCCGCTGCTGCTCCCCGTCGAGGTGCAGTTGATCGGCTCGCTGGGCGATTGCTGGGAGTCGAGCTTCGGCAACGTCTTCGTGCCGAACAAGAACCTCGGCGGACCGCCCGGTCTCTTCAAGGGGAAGTCTGACTGAGCGCGGCTCCGCGACCCGCGGACGTAGCCCGGGCGGGCCGCGCGAGTGCCCGGTGGCGGTCCTCGGCGCGCGGGTGGTAGGCGGAGGCCGGAGGTGGGAGCGATGGCGATCGAAGAGCAGCTCGACGAGACACTCAAGCAGGCGATGCGCGACAAGGACGAGGCCACGCGCGACGTCGTGCGCATGCTCAAGTCGAAGATCTCCGAGCGCCGGACCGCCAAGGGTGCGGGGCCGATCGACGAGGCCGCGGTGCTCGAGGTCGTCGCAGCCTACCGCAAGCAGATGCAGAAGGCGGTCGAGGAATACGCGAAGCTCGGCGACAAGGGTGCCGCTCAGGTCGAGCAGCTACGCTTCGAGGTCGGCTTCTGCTCGCGCTTCCTCCCGCAATCCATGGACGAGGGTGAGCTGCGTCGCCTCGTCGAGGAGCGCATGGCGACCCTCGGCGTGACAGACCCGAAACAGGTCGGCCGCCTGGTCGGCGACATCATGAAGTCGCACAAGGGCCAGGTCGAGGCGGGCGACGTGAAGCGACTGGCGGAAAGCCTCCTCGCCGCCCCCTGATCCCCGCGGCGCTTCCGGCCCGTCACCCGCTGCGTCGTCGCCGCCCGCCCGCGCGACGGCGGCCCGCCTTCAACGCCCGTGCGCGCGGGCGGTCAGCCAGGAGCGAAGCTCCTTCCCGGCCCGGCGCCGCAATTCCTCGTTCACGTCGAAGCGCTCGAGCGCGAGCTTGAGCGCCCGCGTCCCGGTCTCGACCGGGTGCGCGCGGAAGAAGGTCGCGACCTCGCGCCGGTGCTCGCGCGTCTGCAGCGCGGCCGTGGCCTCGATCAGGCGCGACGCCATCATCGGCGGCAGGCGCCGCGCGAGCCTCTCCCACTCGCGCTGGATGAAGAACCAGGTCGCCTCGCGCGCGCGGCGGTTGCCGAGCATCCGGATCAGCAGGAAGGCGACGTCCTGGGTCGGGATCTCCGTGGTGAGCGTGGTGCCGAGAGCGCGCTCGACCGCCTCGGGCGTGCGGAAGTCGGCCAGCGCCAGTTGGAAGCGGCGGCGCTCCTGCGGCGTCTTCGCCTGGCCGACGGCGGCGCGGAGCCGGTCGAAACGCTCCAGGTCGCCGTCGCGGGCGGCGATCGCGATCAAAGGCTCGGCAAGGTTCGGTTCGAGGGAGCGGCGGTCCGCGAGGTAGGTGGAGAGCCGCTTTCCCACCTCGGCGGCGATCGCCGGGTCCTCACCGAGGAGTCCGTGGATGCGCAGCAGCGAGGCACGTCGCAGGCGCTCGTCCTCGCTCTCGCTGCGGGCCGGAGTCCAGCCGAGTTTCGCCCAGGCGGGGCCGAACGTCGCACGGATCCAGTTCTGCAGACCCTCGCGGGCCTCGGGTGCGGCCGCATCGCAGACCTGGTCGTCGAGGAAGGCGAGCTGCGCCGCGAGCGTGTCGAGCACCTCGTAGTCGGTCTCCTCGCCGAGCTTCCCGGCGAGGTCGAGAAGGCTGCGCAGCGGGGCGCGTCCGGCGCGCACCGCCGCCCACTGGTGGCCGATCAGCCCCATGCGCTCGACCGGGGTGAGTGCGGTCTGCAACTCGGCGCCGAGCGCGGCGAGACAGGCCGGGTCGTGCAGCACGCGGTAGAAGCCGCCCTCGGCCGCGTTGCCGTAGTACCAGGCGGGGAGCTTGCCGCCGGCGACGATGCGCCCGCGCCGCGCCCGCAGCAGTTCGCGGTGCAGCTTGGCCGGGCCGCCGGGCTTGCCGGGCACCTTCACGACCAGCGGCACCGGCCAGGTCGGGGGTGGATCCTCCTTGGGGACGCGTGTCGTCGGACTCGCGAGGAAACGCTCCTGGGCGAGCGAGATCTCGGGCTCCTTGCCCTTGTCGTCGCCGGCGAGGGATACGATCGGGAATCCGGGCTGGCGGATCCAGCCGCGCGCGACCTGCGCCACCGGCTGGGCGGAGGAGTCCTCGAGGGCCTTCCAGAGATCGGCGGCGACGGCGTTCGATTCCTTGTGCCGGCGGATGTACGAGCGCACGCCCGCGCGGAACTTCTGCGGGCCGAGGTAGTGCTCCAGCATGCGCACGACCGACGCACCCTTCTCGTAGGTGATCGCGTCGAAGTTCTCGGTCGCCTGCGCCGCGTTCTGGACCTCGGTGTAGACCGGGTGGGTGTTCGCGAGCGCGTCGAGCGCCATCGCGGCGGCGCGGTGCGGCTCGAAGTTGTTCCACATGCGCCACTGCGGCTTCCACTCGTCGACGATCTTGAAGGCCATCCAGGTGGCGAAGGCCTCGTTCAGCCAAAGGTCGTCCCACCACTTCATGGTGACCAGGTTGCCGAACCACATGTGGGCGAGTTCGTGCGCGATGACCTCGGCGACGCGCTTCTTCTCGGCGACGGTGATCGACTCGGGGTCGACGAGCAGCAGCGTCTCGCGGAAGAACACAGCGCCGACGTTCTCCATCGCACCCGCCTCGAAGTCGGGCACCGCGACGAGGTCGAGCTTCTCGTAGGGATAGGGCAGGTCGAAGTAGGCTTCGAGGCGGCGCAGGCACTCGACCGCCGCGTCTAGCGAGAACGCGGTGAGCGCGGCCTTCCCGGGGACGGCCCAGACGCGCACCGGCACCTTGCCGACCAGGCGAACCGGTGAACTCTCGAGTTCTCCGATCGCGAGCGCGCACAGGTAGGTCGACATCCTCGGCGTCGGCCGGAAGTGACGCGTCGCGGTGCCGTAGGCGTTGCGATCCACCCGGTCGAGCGGGCTGTTCGACAGCACCGTCAGGTTCGTCTCGGTCGTCACCGAGAACGTGAACTTCGCCTTGTACTCGGGTTCGTCGAAGCAGGGGAAGAAGCGCCGCGCGTCGGCTGCCTCGAGCTGGGTGAAGGCGTAGCGCCGTCCCCCGCTGCTCGCTTTGTAGAGGCCGCGCAACTTTTCCTGCAGCTGTCCATGGTAGGCGATGCTGAGCTTCACGTGGCCCGCGGCGAGCGGTCGGAGGAACTTGATCTCCGCCGTTTCGCGGGGCGCATGCGGAACGATCGCCACCGCGGTCTGGCGCTGCGACACCGGACCGGATCCGGCCGAAGGCTGCATCGAATTCATCCACGGCCGGCCCGCCGTTGGATCGGGAATATCGGGGTAGGCGATGTCGGAATGATCGATCGTTAGTTCGGCGCAGTGCAACTCGATCGACGGCGTCGCCCGCTTCAGGTCGAGGTCGATGATGAGTTCGCCGCGGAACTTGCCTTGCGCGAGGTCGGGCAGGACGTGAACCCGGTACTCGCGCGGGCGGAAATCGGGCGAAAGCCGGAACGCCGAGTCGGTCACACGGTGGGGGAAGGTCTTGCGCGGGTCGGTCTTGCCGGACTTGCCATCGCCGTCCCGGACGACGGCCGCACCACTCTCGACGGCCGCCTCTGGCCCGGCCCCGTCGCCCTCGACCTCCACCGGCGCCGCCTCCTCCTGCTCTTCCTCCTCCTCGTCGGAATCCAGGTCGTCGAGGTCGTCCAGCTCATCGAGGTCATGCGCCGGACGGGGCGCGGGGATGGACGCTGCCTTGGCGGCAGCTTCCTTGGCCTTCTTGGCCTCGGCGGCGAGGGCGGCCTTTTTCTTGGCTTCGGCGAGCTTGGCTTTCTTGGCCTCGGCGGCGAGGGCGGCCTTTTTCTTGGCTTCGGCGAGCTTGGCTTTCTTGGCCTCAGCGGCGAGGGCGGCCTTTTTCTTGGCTTCGGCTTGTCGGAGCGCCTTTTCCCTGGCGGCGGCGACCTTCGCCCTTCGAGCGTCCTTGACGAGTTGCGTCCGCGTCCGCGCGGCCGCGAGTTTCGCCCGACTCGACGGCGGTACGCCGCGCGCAGCCTTGCGCAAGGCGGTGCGTGCTCCCGCCCTCGGACTAGGCTTCGCGGCCCGTGTCGGTTTGCGGGGGGGCGGGGCCTTTCGCGACCCGCGCGCCGAAACCGCCGCCCGGAGCGGGCGTTTCGGCGCGCTGCGCGGTGTCTTCCGCGCCGTGCTTGCGGGAGGATGTGACGGGGACTTGCCGGCCTTCGGCTTGCGCACGGTGCTCGCCGCGGGCTTGCGACGCACGGCGGCGCGCGGCCTCGGCTTGGCCGAGGCGACCCGACTTGCCCGCTTGCGGGCCCCTGAATCCGTTTTGCGCTGCTTCAACGCCCGATCTCCCTCCCGCGGTCGGCGAATCACGACGTTCCTGTTTGCCGTCACGCGACCCGCGGCGCAAGACCGAACGCCCCAAAAATCCGCGCCGAACGCCGTCTTTCGTCTTGCAAGAGGGCTCCGCATGCCGGAGAAGCCGTTTCATGGGCAATTCGGGGGGACTTCTCGGCGGGAAGGTGGCCCTGGTCACGGGGGCCGGCGAGGGCATCGGCAAGGCGATCGCCTTGGCGTTTGCGGCCCACGGGGCGGCGGTCCTGGTGGCGGAGATCCGGCCCGAAACCGCCGCGAGGACGGCCGAGGAGATCGCGGCCGGGGGCGGGCGCGCCCTGGCCGTCGCGACCGACGTCCGCGAGGCGAGCGCGGTCGACCGGGCGGTGGCGGCGGCCGTCGAGGCCTTCGGCGGCCTCGACGTGCTGGTGAACAACGTCGGCGGCACCTTCGCCCGGCCCTTTCTCGAAATCGAGGAGAAGGGCTGGGACGCGCTCCTGCGCACCAACCTGAAGAGCGTGTTCCACGGCACCCGGAGTGCCTCGCCGGCGATCGCCGCGCGCGGCGGCGGCTCGATCCTGAATGTCGTTTCGATCGAGGGCGTGCGCGCGGCCCCGATGTTCGCTCCCTATGCCGCGTGCAAGGCGGCCGTCGTCAACTTCACCCAGACCATGGCGCTGGAACTCGCGCCGCAAGGCATCCGCGTGAACGCGATCGCGCCCGACGTCTGCCTGACCGAGGGCGTGCTGCGGCAGATGCCCGAGGCGGCGCTCCGACGACAGGCGTGCCGCGTGCCGCTCGGACGTATCGCCGAGCCGGCCGAGATCGCGGGCCCGGCGGTGTTTCTCGCCTCGAGCCTTGCGAGCTATGTGACCGGCGTCACTCTGCACGTCGACGGCGGCACGCACGCGGCCGGCGGCTGGTACCGCGATCCGGCGGGCGCGGACTGGGTGCTCGGGCCCGGGCGCGAACCCGATCCGGCGGGCCCGGCGGCGAAAAGCGAAGGGGCCCGCCGCTTCTGAGGGCAGCGCGGGCCTTTCGCAGCCGCCGTGGGCGAGGCGCCCGCCGCCCTGCCGCGGCGGCCGCGGCGCGACGTCTCCCGCGCAAGTGCCGCGCGCGCCGCAGCCCGCGTCGCGCGCGCGAGCCGGACATGGCCGCGCCCGCGCCGCCGTTCGGCCCGGCTCAGTGATGGTGTCCGGCGCCCGCGTAGCGAGCGCACTGGCTCGACTTCGCCTCGATCACCGTCACCTGCGGCTGGCCGTTCTTCGCCGCCTTCGCGGCGGGCGAGAGCGTCACCAGGTCGCCCTGGGCGAAGCCGGAGAGGTCGTTGAAGGCGAACGCGACGGAAGCGTTGGGGTTCTCGGCATTCGGCGGCATGAACGTCGCCATCCTGGTCTGCGGGTCCGCGGTCACGACGCACATCTTCATGTCGTAGATGCCGGGGAGCGGCGGAACGTCGGCGGGCACCCCCTGCTGGTCGCTGCCGAGCAGCATCGAACCCGCGGGGCGTCCCGCCGGGCCGGTCGAGCAGGCGGCGGCGAGGAGGGCGATCGAAACCAGCGTCTTCTTCATGCGGCCCCCCTTATCGCGCCCGTCCGTCCCGGACAAACGCGGCGGCGGGGTCGGGGGTTCAGGCGCGCAGGCGCTCGTGCGCCCGCACCATCTTCGCGCGGATCGGCAACTCGAACGGGCAGGCGCCGGCACAGGGCGCCGGGCAGTCGAGGCAGGCCGAGGCGTTCCGGGCCGTCGCGAGCCGGGCGTATTTCTCGCGCGCGAAGTCCTCGCGTCCGTAGTCGGCGAAGTACATGTCGTAGCGCAGTACCGTGTCGATCGGCAGCCCGCTCGGGCAGCGGTCGAGGCAGGCGCCGCAGTGCGGGCGGCAGTAGTCGGCGGACGCGAGCCGGTCGTAGCGCTCGAGCAGCGCCCGGTCGTCGTCGCCGGGCTTCGTGCCCGAGGCGTAGAGGTACTCGTCGCACTGCTCGGGCTTGAAGAACGACACCACCAGGCAGGAGACCGCCGGGTTCTCCAGCACCCAGCGGAAGGCGGCCTGCGAGTAGGCGACCGACCGATCGCGCAGTCCGGGCAGGTTCTCCGCCTTCGCGCCCTTGAGGGTCTTCATCGCGACGACGCCGACGTCCTGGCGGTGGGCGCGGTCGATGATCTCGGGGATCCCGGGAAAGAGCCCGTGGTGGTAGGCGAGCATCATCACGTCGAAGCGCCCGGATTCGAGCGCGTGGTTCGCGACCGTCTTCAGGTTCGGGGTGTGCGAGCTGAAGCCGAGGAAGCGCACCTTGCCCTGCTCCCTCAGCCGGTCGAAGGCCTCGTGGAAGGTCGGCGCCATGAGCCGCTCGACCGAGTCGCAGGCGTGGACGTGGACCAGGTCGAGCCGGTCGGTCTGCAGTCGGCGCAGGCTCTCCTCGACCGTGCGTATGATCTCCGGCACCGGGGTGTCGGACGGGAGGTGGCCGTCGGCCGTGCAGAACTTGGAGGCGAGGAAGACCTCGTCTCGCGAGCCGTGCTCGCGGATCGCCTTGCCGAGCAGGATCTCCGAGCCGTTGCGCGAGTAGTCGGGCGCGGTGTCGAAGTAGTTGATGCCGCGGTCCAGCGCGAGCAGGGCGACCTTCTGGTCGTCGATGCGGCCGGAGCCGAGCGAGATGTCGGACACCATCGCCTCGGTGCGCCCGAGGCGACGGTAGTTGCGCACCCGTGAACCCGCCCACTCCGCGCGCTGGCTCGGCGCGATTTTCACGACGTCGGCGAAGAAGATGTCGCGGGCGACCCCGCCCCAGCCGCGCTCGGCCACGGCGACGCCGCCCAAGCCGGCGACGGCGGTCGCGAGGCCGCTCGCACCCACCGCCCCGGCGGCGGCGAGGAAGCCGCGCCGATCGGTGGCCGCGAGCGCCGCGGTGCCCTGTGCCTCGCCGTGCGCTCCGGCGAGCGCATGCGCGGCGTCGGGCACCGGGGCGGCGGGCGCGAAGAGCCAGGTGGGCAGGGTCTCGCCGCACTCGCGGCAGGTCGGCCGTCGGAAGCGGGCGAAGCCCGCGACGAAGGCGGCGAGCGCCGGGATCGCGGTCGCGAGCAGGGCCGGGAGCGCGGGGCGGAAGCCGGTGCGCACGCCCTCGAAAAGGCCGTTCAGGCGCGGCGCCACCCAGAGCGCCGCGAAGGCCGCGGTCGTCGCGAGCAGGAGGAGGCGAACCGGCCAGCGCACGCGCGCCGCCCGGCGCGCGGTCGGGCCGCCGCAGCGATCACAGGTCGTCGTCATGGCCCGCAGCATACTCCGCGTCGCCCCGGCGACGCGAGCCCGGCGCAACGGGGAGGCCGCCCCGGCCGGCCCCGGTTGACCTGGGGGCCCCGGCTGCGAAAAACTCGCCGCATGGCGCTCCGGCTCTGGCAGGTGGTCCTCGACGTGGCACTCGGTCTCGCCGTGTCGTAGCGTCGCAGGCGGAGCGGCGGGGGAGGGCCCCCGGGACGGGGGGCGGATGTTTCGCAAGGTGCTGGTCGCCAATCGCGGTGAGATCGCCGTCCGGGTGATCCGCGCCTGCCGCGAACTCGGCCTGCGCAGCGTCGCCGTCTTCTCGACCGCCGATCGCGACGCCTTGCACGTGGCGCTCGCCGACGAGCGCATCTGCATCGGGCCGCCGCCCGCCGAGCACAGCTACCTGAAGATCGCGGCACTCGTCTCGGCGGCGCTCGCGCGCGGTTGCGACGCGGTGCACCCGGGGTACGGCTTTCTCGCGGAAAACGGCGACTTCGCCGAGGCCTGCGAGCGCTCGGGCCTGGTCTTCGTCGGGCCGCGCGTGCGCACGATCAAGCTGATGGGCGACAAGGCGCGCGCGCGCCGCTTCGTGCGCCGCGCCGGCGTGCCCGTCCTGCCGGGCACGCCGACCTCGCTGCACTCCGCCGACGAGGCGCTGCGCGCGGCCCGGGAGATCGGCTACCCGGTGCTGGTGAAGGCGACCGGGGGTGGTGGCGGTCGCGGACTGCGCGTCGCACGCGATCCCGGGGAACTCGAGCGCGCGATGCGCCAGGCGCGCGCCGAGGGCGAGGCCGCCTTCGGACAGGGCAGGATCTACGTCGAGAAGTTCCTGCCGCGCGCCCGCCACGTCGAGGTGCAGGTGCTCGCCGATCGCATGCGCAACGTGATCCACCTGGGCGAGCGCGAGTGCTCGCTGCAGCGCCGCTACCAGAAGGTCGTCGAGGAGTCGCCGTCGCCGGCGGTCGACCGCCGCCTGCGCGCCCGCCTCGGTGCGGCCGCGGTGCGGGTCGCGTCGGCGATCGGCTACACGAACGTGGGCACGGTCGAGTTCCTGCTCGACCCCAACGGGAGTCACTGGTTCATCGAGATGAACACGCGCGTACAGGTGGAACACCCGGTGACCGAGATGGTGACCGGGGTCGACGTCGTGAAGGAAGGGCTGCGCGCCGCCGCCGGACGGATGCTCGAGCTGCGGCAGCGGCACGTCTCCTGGCAGGGCCACGCGATCGAGTGCCGGGTGAACGCCGAGGACCCGTGGACGATGCGCCCCGCTCCCGGGACGATTCGCGCGCTGCGCCTGCCCGGCGGCCCGGGGATCCGCGTCGACTCCGGCGTCGCCGCCGGCAGCACCGTGCCGCGCGAGTACGACCCGTTGCTCTTCAAGATCGTCGCGCACGGCGGCGACCGCACCGAGTCCCTCGCCCGCATGCGCTCGGCGCTCGCGGAGACGCGGGTCGAGGGCCTGACGACGAATCTCGCGATGCACCGCGCGCTGCTCGACGACCCCGACGTGGTCGCGGGCGCTCTCGACACCGGCTTCCTCGAAGGCTGGCTCGCGCGCACCGCCACCCCGGCGATCGCCTCGTCGGCGAGGGCCTCGTGAGGACGCGCAGCGGGCGGCCGGCGCCGGCGCGCGCGCAGGCGGCCGGTAGGATCGGGCTCGCGCTCGTCGCCGTCGTCGCAGCCGTCGCGGGATCCGGCTGTGCTGCCAACCCGCGGTCCGCCGCCGGCAATTACTACGGCGACCGCCCGACCTCGGCGGCGCGCGTCGACCAGGCGGCGTTCGACTTCGGCACCGTCGAGCCGGGGACGGTCGTGCGCCACCAGTTTCAGGTGGTCAACACCGGGGACCACCCGCTCGACTTCATCAAGGTCACCCCGGGCTGCGGCTGCACGGTCGTGAAGCCGTTGGACAAGACGGTATGGCCCGGGCACGCGGGCGTGGTCGAGGTCACGCTCGAGACCCGCGGACTTTCCGGGCCGCAGTCCAAGGCGGTGCGCATCCGCACCAACGAGCCGGGGCGCCCGGAGATCGAGTTCCGGCTCTTCGGCGACGTCGCGACCGACATCCTCGCCAAGCCGCAGCGCATCGTCCTCGGGCGTGCCGGCCAGCCGACGTTCGGTTCCGTCGAGGTGATCGTGCTCGACCGCAACGCCACCGTGACCGCCGTGAAGAGCCAGTACGGGCAGCTGGAACTGCACTCGGCGCCGCTGCCGGCCCCGGCACGCGGCTTGAAGATCGTCGTGACGCCGCGCGGGACCGGCCTCTCGGGCCTCTTCAACGACCGGATCATCGTCACCACGACGAGTCCCCGCCAGCCGAAGGTCGTGATCCCGGTGATGGGGTCGCTCTAGCCCGGTCGGCCTTCTCGGACCGGCCCCTCGAGCGTCCGGAGCGCCGACTCGAGCCGGGTGACGGCGTCGGCGAGCCCGTCGGCGAGCGACTCGACGCGACCCTGCACCGAGTCGACGCGCCGGGCGAGGTGCGCCTCCTCGCCGTGGAGCGCACTGCCCTGCACGTCGACGACGCGGCCGAGACGGCCCACGAGGTCGACCAGCGCGTCGAGATGGCCGCTCGCTCGCTCGACCTGCGCGCGGGTCTGCGCGATCGCCTCGCCGAGGTCGCCGATGCGCGACTCGAGCCGCCGGATGCGCTCGGCGAGCAGGTCGCGTGGTTCCTTGCCTTCTCCGGACATCGCACGCCGACGCTAGCACGTCGCGGCTCGCGCACGCTCGCGGGTCACGGGCACGTTCGCTAGCCTGCGGCGGGAAGCGCCGTCGCCGCTTCGTCGCCCCCCGACCCCGACCCCGACCCGACCCCGACCCGACCCCGACCCCGACCCGCGGCGCCGCGCCCGGCGCGCAACCGAAGCCCCATGGAGACCGCCCCCGCCCCCGAATCCCAGGACCCCGGCCCGTCGTCGGGACTCGACGCGGGGGCGCGCGCCGCCGCCGATCGCCTCGACCGCGAGCCCGCGGCGCGCGTCGTCGTTGCCGGGCTGCGCGGGCCTTCGCGAGCGGCCTTCGCGGCGGCGCTGCTGCGCACCCGGCCGGCCCCGCTGCTCGTGCTCGTCGAGGACGCGGCGCGGGCGGAGGAACTCGCCCGGGATCTGCGCTTCTTTCTCGGCGAGGAGCCGACGCCCGACGCCCTCGGCAAGCGTGTGCACGTCTTTCCCGCGTGGGACGTGCCGCCCTTCGCACCGACCTCGCCCTCCGCCGAGACGGTGGCACAGCGCATCGAGGGACTCTGGCACCTGTCGCAGAACCCGAACCCGGTCGTGGTCGCGACCGCCGACGCGATGCTGCAGCGCGTGATGTCGCCCGCGGTCCTGAAGCAGTCGATCTCCTACCTGGTGCAGGGCGACGAGGTCGACCTCGACGCGCTCGCGGCGCGCCTCGATGGCTGGGGCTACCGGCGGCGGCCGATCGTCGAGGAGCGCGGCGAGTTCGCGGTGCGCGGCGGTCTCGTCGACGTCTTCGTCACCGGCAGCGGCGACCCGCTGCGGCTGGAACTCGTCGGCGACGTCCTAGAGTCGATCCGCACCTTCGACCCGCGCACGCAGCGCCGCATCGACGACCGCGAGGAGGCGCTCGTGCTGCCGGCGGCGGAGTTCCCGCTGCGCGCGATGCGCGACCCCTCGGTCGCGCGGCGCATCGAGGACCGCGCACGCGAACTGGAGATGACGCGCCGGGACCGGGCGGAACTCCTCGAGGCGCTCGGCGAGGGCCGGTCATTTCCAGGCGTCGAGTCGCTCGCCCCCTACCTCGCCGAACTCGTGCCGTTCGGCGAGTTCCTGCCGCCGGGGACCGTCGTGCTCGTCGACGACGAGCACGCCGTGGAGGGCGCGCTCCGGCGCGCCTGGGACAGCGTGGTCGAGCACGCGGCGCTCGCGGCCGAGGAGCGACGCGCGCACGCCCCCGCGCAGGCGCTCCACGCGACGCCCGACGAGGTCGCGCGCACGCTCGCGACGCTGCCGCGGGTCGTCAGCGACGAGCATGCGGCGGGCGCGATACGCGTCGTCTCGCGCGCACCCGAACTGCACGCGACGCGCCTGCTGCGCGAGGAGAAGGGCTTCGCGGCGCTCGCCGAGCGGCTGCGCGGGTGGACGGCGGCCGGCCGCCGCACGGCACTCGTCGTCGGCAACGCCGCGCAGGCCGAGCGCCTGACGCGCATCCTCGAGGGGCAGGACGTCGTGTTGCCGGCCTACGGCGCCTCGCTGCCGGCTGCGCTCGCGGACCACGGCGGGCCTGGCCCGTTCGTCATCGAGGGCGAGTTGACCGGCTCGATCGAGTTCCCCGCCGACGGCCTCGTCTGCATCGCCGAGTCGAACCTCTTCGGCGAGCATCGCCACGGCCGGCGACGCAAGGCGGTCGCGCTGACGCTCGACCAGGTGATGCGCAGCTTGGAGCAGCTCGCCCCCGACGACTACATCGTCCACGTCGACCACGGCATCGGCCTCTACCGCGGGCTGCGCCACATGACGGTCACCGGCACCGAGGGCGACTTCCTCGACCTGGAGTACCAGGGCGGCGACCGTCTCTACCTCCCGGTGGACCGGGTGAACCTGGTGCAGAAGTACGTCGGCGGCGACGGTGCGCGCCCGCTGCTCGACAAGCTCGGCGGGGTCGCGTGGGAGCGGTTGAAGGCCAAGGCGAAGGAGTCGATCCTCGCCATGGCGCACGAGCTGCTCGCGCTCTACGCGACGCGCGTCCGCGACGAGGGCCACGCCTTCTCGACCGGCGACGCCTGGTACCAGGAATTCGAGGCCCGCTTCCCCTTCGACGAGACCCCCGACCAGAAGCGCGCCATCGAGGAGGTGCTCGCCGACCTCGGCAGCGCGAAGCCGATGGATCGCCTGGTCTGCGGCGACGTCGGCTACGGCAAGACCGAGGTCGCCATGCGCGCCGCCTTCGTCTGCGCCATGGAAGGCCGCCAGGTCGCCGTGCTCGTGCCGACGACGGTGCTCGCCCAGCAGCACTTCGAGAGCTTCCGCAAGCGCTTCGCCGGCTACCCGGTGCGCATCGAGGCGATATCGGGCTTCCGCACGAAGAAAGAGAACGCAGAGGTCGTCGCCGGCCTCGTCTCGGGCGAGGTCGACCTGGTCGTCGGCACGCACCGGCTGCTCCAGTCCGACGTGAAGTTCACCCGGCTCGGACTGCTGGTCGTGGACGAGGAACACCGCTTCGGGGTGCGCGACAAGGAGCGGATCAAGCAGCTGCGCAAGATGGTCGATGTCCTGACGCTCACCGCGACGCCGATCCCGCGCACGCTCGAACTCTCGCTCACCGGCATCCGCGACCTCACGGTCATCGAGACGCCGCCGCTCGACCGCCAGGCGATCCGGACCTACGTGATGCGCTTCGACGAGAACGTCGTCCGCGAGGCGGTCCTGCGCGAGCTGCGGCGCGGCGGCCAGGCGTTTTTCGTCCACAACCGGGTCGAGACGATCGAGGGGATGGCCGACCGGCTGCGTGCACTCGTGCCGGAGGTGCGCATCGGGATCGGCCACGGGCAGATGAAGGAGCACCAGCTCGAGAAGGTCATGCTGTCCTTCATGCAGCACGAGTTCGACGTGCTGCTCTGCACGGCGATCATCGAGTCCGGGCTCGACATCCCCAACGCCAACACGATCTTCATCGACCGCGCCGACACCTTCGGTCTCGCCCAGCTCTACCAGTTGCGCGGTCGCGTCGGCCGGTCGCCGGCGCAGGCTTACGCCTACCTGCTCGTGCCGGGCGCACAGATGCTCACCCGCGAGGCGCGCCAGCGGCTCGCCGTCCTCGAGCACCTCGACGAACTCGGCGGCGGCTTCAAAATCGCGGCGCACGACCTCGAGATCCGCGGCGCCGGCAACCTTCTCGGCAAGCAGCAGAGCGGTCACATCACCGCGGTCGGCTTCGAACTCTACACGCAGATGATGGAGCAGGCGGTCCAGGAGCTGCGCGGCGAGCCGGTCGAGACCGATCTCGAGCCGGAGATCGCGATCGGCGTCCCGGCCTACATCCCCGAGACCTGGCTCGACGACGTGAACCAGCGCCTGGTCTGGTACAAGCGACTCGCCGCGATGAAGCGCCCCGAGGAGCGCGTGCTGCTCGCCGAGGAGATGACCGACCGCTACGGCCCGCCGCCGGCGATCGTCGAGACGCTGCTCGACGTGATGGACCTGCGCCGGCGCTTGAAGGCCCTCGGCATCGAGGAGGCGAAGCTCAAGGGGCCGCGCCTCGCGCTGCTGGTGCACCCGTCGACGACGCTCCCGCCCGAGGCGCTGGTCGAGTTCGTCCGCGGCAGCGGCGGTCGCATGGCACTCACGCCCGACCGGATACTCTGGCTCGCGACCCCGGCCCGCGGCGAGGCGCTTATCTCCGAGTTGCGGGCGCTCCTCGGTGCCCTCGAAGGCCTGCTGCCGCGGCCCTCGCGCCCGGCGACCGCCGCGTGCTAACCGCCGGGTCGGGGACGCCGGGCGCATCGAGGTTCACGCGCCGCGTCGGCTCCCGAGACCACGCATGAGCCAAGCCATTCCAGGAACCCCCCGTCCGTCCGGTGGGAAAACGAGCGAGGCTTCGCCCGCGCGGCCGGACGCGGGCGAGGCCCACGCCATCGCGCACGACCACGCGGCCGGGCACGGCCGGGCTCCGCTGCTGCCGCTCGCGCTCGGCGCGCTCGGCGTCGTCTACGGCGACATCGGGACCTCCCCGCTCTATGCGCTGCGCGAGTGCTTCCTCGGCGAGCATGCGCTCGACATCACCCCGGACAACGTCCTCGGCGTACTCTCGCTGATCTTCTGGGCGCTCACCGTCGTCGTCTCGGTCAAGTATCTGGCCTTCGTCATGCGGGCGGACAATCGCGGCGAGGGCGGCATCCTCGCGCTCCTCTCGCTCATCAAGGCGGGCGAGGCCGACCGCGCCGGGCCACGCCCGCGCTTCGTGCTGCTGCTCGCCGGACTCTTCGGCGCGGCCCTGCTCTATGGCGACGGCGTGCTCACGCCCTCGATCTCGGTTCTCTCCGCGGTCGAGGGGCTCGGCATCGCGACCCATGCCTTCGACTCCTACATCGTGCCGATCACGCTGCTCATCCTGGTCGGACTCTTCTCGGTCCAGAGCCGCGGTACGGCGGGGATCGGGGCGGTCTTCGGCCCGATGATGCTGGTCTGGTTCGCGGTCCTGGCCGCACTGGGCCTCCGCCAGCTCATGGGCGAGCACGGCGACCACGTCCCGGTCGTGCAGGCGCTCAACCCGCTGCGCGGCCTGAGCTTCCTGCGCGCGCATGGCTGGTCGGGCTTCCTCGTCCTCGGCTCGGTGGTGCTCGTCATCACCGGCGGCGAGGCGCTCTATGCCGACATGGGCCACTTCGGCGCGCGTCCGATCCGGCTCGCCTGGACCGCCATCGTCTTTCCCGCGCTGCTGCTCAACTACTTCGGCCAGGGCGTGCTGCTGCTCGAACACGGTGGCTCGCTGCGCAATCCCTTCTTCGAGATGGCACCCGCCGGGGGGCTTTTCCCGCTTGTCGTGCTCGCGACACTCGCGACGATCATCGCCTCGCAGGCTCTCATCTCGGGCGCTTTCTCGCTCACGCAGCAGGCGGTCCAGCTGGGCTACGTGCCGCGCTTCACGATCATCCACACCTCGGACACCGAGCTGGGGCAGATCTACGTGCCGGCGGTGAACCGGGCTCTCATGCTCCTCTGCCTGCTCGTCGTGATGATGTTCCGCGAGTCGAGCAGGCTCGCCGACGCCTACGGACTCGCGGTCACGGCGACGATGGCCGTGACGACCTTCCTCTTCTACGCCTTCCTGCGCGAGCGCTGGCAGTGGTCGCGGCTCGCCGCGGGAGCCCTGTGCGGCGTGTTCCTCGTCTTCGACCTGGCCTTCCTCGGGCCGAATCTCCTCAAGATCGCGCACGGCGGCTGGTTCCCGCTCCTCGTGGCCGGCGTGATCTTCGCCGTCATGACGACCTGGAAGCGCGGGCGCGCCGAACTCTCGCGCGTGCTCGCCGAGGGGCGACTTCCGCTCGGACTCTTCCTCGCCGACCTCGAAGACTACCCGGTGCACCGCGTGCCCGGCACGGCGGTCGTCATGACCTCGAGCCCCGACGGCATCCCGCCGGTCCTCCTGCACCACTTCAAGCACAACAAGGTCCTGCATGAGCGCGTCGTCCTGCTGTCGATCTCGACAGCACGCCAGCCCGAGGTCCGCCCGTCCGACCGCGTGGAGGTCGCCGAGCTGGGCCACGGTTTCTACCGGGTGCTGGCGCGCTTCGGCTTCATGGAGGCGCCCGACGTGCCCCTGTGCCTCGGGCTCTGCCGGTCGCGCGGACTCGCGATCGACGTGGACGCCACGACCTTCTTCCTCGGTCGCGAAACCCTGCTCCCGACAGGCCGATCGGGCATGGCGGGCTGGCGCAAGACGCTGTTCGTGTTCCTGTCGCGCAACGCACCCTCGGCGACCGCATACTTCTCGATCCCGCCGAACCGCGTGATCGAACTCGGCGCACAATTCGAGATCTGAACGCGCGTCGGTCGATGCACCAGTCGATGCACCAACGAGCGTCGGTCGATGCACCATCGGCCGGTGGGGTGCACTCCGGCGCATGCGGCCGCGCGTCCGCGACGGCCGTCGCGCGCGGCCCGCGCCCTCAGTCGCGGAGATCGACCCAGGATTGGCGCTCGGTGCGCCGCGCGATCCGCCAGCCCGAGGGCGTGCGCACGAGTTCGTCCTCGTAGGTGCCGCCGATGAAGAAGAGTTGCACCGGCCCGTCGCTCCGTGCGCGGCCCATCGGGTTGTAGAGGCAGCAGCGGCTCGTCGCTCGGTCGCCGTCGAGTTCGACCTCGAGATTCGTGACGAGGTGCTGGCGCATCGCAAAGGCCGGCAGGACGCCCGCGAGCCAAGTGCGCACCTCCGGGTAGCGGCCGGTCGTGCCGCCGGAACTCGAGTAGTCGATCCACGCGTCGTCGATGAACACGCGGTCGAGTAGGTCCCAGTCGAGCGTGTCGATCGCCCTGCAGTAGCGCGCGAGCAGGTCGGTGATCTCGAGCCGGTCGGCGAGCCTTCGAAGCAGGGCGTCGTCGTGCATCGCGCACTCGTATCGTCCGACGGGTGCCGGTGCGAGCCCTGGAGACGCGCCGGCAGGTCCTGGCACTGTCGATGTACTTTTCCGGCAAAGCCCCATGGCGTCGAGACGCCGTCGTGCCGGTCGGCCGTCCGACCCGGCCGTCCGGGCGATCGACCGATCCGCTGCCGGGCGATCGACCGATCCGTAGCCGTCCTTCCGCCGATCATCAGCGCAACGACGCTGTAACCGCCCGGCTCGGATGGCGCGTTGCGTCAGGATAGTGTCTCTCTGAAGTTACAAAACCTCCAAGTTATTGACGATTGATGTCGGTAAAACGATACGAACCCGCTTGAAATCTCCTCTCGGGAAAATTCGACCTTTTCCTTATTGACCGCGCCTCGAATGGCGGGATAGGTCTCCCCCCTATGCGAACTTTAAGGGCCAATCCCTACGCCGCCCCCGGGGTGTCGGCGGGAGTCCGCGGAGGCGCGATGGGGCGCTCCGAGCGGCCCTTTCATGACTTTCACGAGCAACTCGCGGCAACGAACGACTCGAGTGCGTCGGCGGGAAGCGGTCGCCGGCGGTCAACGATGGGGGAATCGAACATGTTGAGCAGAACGGCAGGCAGGCTCGCGACCGTGGTCGCGTTCATCGCATTCGGGGTCGGCGGCAGCGGGGTCGCGAACGCCCAGACGCTCGGGGCCCCCACCCTGAGCACGACCGGGTCGTCCGGCGCCGAGTCCGGTGGCTCGAACCCCCGCTACGACCGGCAGAACGCCACCTCGACGGTCACCGCCACCAACGGCACCGTCTTCAACGTCCGCTGTGCCAGCACGACTTCCGCCGACCAGGACGGCGCAACGTTCGGTGGCAGCAGGACCGAGACCAACAACAGCGCCTGCCAGGTGACCTTCAACGTCACCGCGCCCGGCAAGTTCAAGCTGAACCTCGCATCGAGCATGCTCGGCGCGCTGACCACCGTCGCCGACAACAGCAGCACCGCCAGCGCCAGAATCAGCAACATCACCGGATCGGTGAGCGGCGGTACGACCTCGATCACCAGCGGCGCCGCGGGGGTGACGGTGGCCAGCGGCAGCTTCGGCAACTCGGGAAGCGGGCGCAACCAGCAGTTCAGCGGGTCGAGTACCGGCGTAGTCACCGGTACGAGTGACGGCTCGCCGGTGAGTGTGACCCTTTCCTACACCTGGACTTCGGTCGCCTACAGCGCCACCGGACTCTTCGGCGGTGGCGGTCCCGAGTCTGCCGTTCGCTTCGGCGCGAACCAGGGGGGAACCGTCATTTCCGCCGCGAACTACCCGGGCGTCGGCACCCGCACCCAGGCGAACGACGGTCTCTTCGTCCAGGTCACGCTGGAGAGCCTCTGCGGCAACAGCGTCGTCGACACGGGTGAGAATTGCGAAGACGCCGACCGTGGCACCTTGGGTTCCTGCTGCGCCAGCACCTGTAACTACCGCACCTCCGCCTACACCTGCCGCTCCGGCACCGACACCTGCGACGCGGCCGAGGTTTGCACCGGGTCGAGCTCGAGCTGCCCGGACGACGCCGTGAAGGCGGCGACCACGGTCTGCCGTGCGGCGACCGACATCTGCGACGCCGACGAGTACTGCGACGGTACGACCAAGGCCTGCCCGAGCGACTCGGTGAAGGCGGCGACGGTCGCCTGCCGCGCCAGCCAGGGGATCTGCGACGTCGTCGAGTACTGCACAGGCTCGACGAAGGCCTGCCCTTCCGACGCCAAGGAGGCTGCCACCACGGTCTGCCGTACTTCGACCGGGGAGTGCGACTCGAACGACTACTGCCCCGGCAACGGAAACAACTGCAACAGCGACGGCAAGGTGCCGACGAATACGGTCTGCACCGACGACGGCAACCCCTGCTCGCGTGACGTCTGCAACGGCACGGGCAACATCTGCACCCACCCGGCGGGCAACTCGGGCGCCGACTGCCGCGCCAAGTCCGACGCCTGCGACATCGTTGAAACCTGCACCGGGTCGAGCACCGAGTGCTCCGCGGACAAGGTGAAGACCGCGGGCACGATCTGCCGCGCCTCCGGCGGCATCTGCGACAAGGTCGAGACCTGCGACGGCACGGCCAAGGCCTGCCCGGTCGACTCGGTCAAGCCGGCCGGCACCGTCTGTCGCGCCGAGGCCGGCATCTGCGACGTCGCCGAAACCTGCTCGGGCGACCCTGCGACCAAGGCCTGCAAGGCGAATTCGTTCAAGCCGACGAGCGTCGTCTGCCGCGCCTCGGCCGGCATCTGTGACGTCGATGACTTCTGCCCCGGTACGGGCGCGGCCTGCACCACCGACTACCGCGAGCCCACGACCAAGCTTTGCCGCGGCCTGCAGCCGACCTGCGCCAAATGCGACGACGCGGCCGCAGGCCAGGCCGACTGCGACCTCGAGGAGTATTGCGCCGGCGGCGTCGCCTGCCCCACCGACCTGACCAAGGCGGACCAGGACGGCGATAACCTCTGCAACCAGTACGACAACTGCCCCCGCACCCATAATCGTCCGTTCTCGGACGCCGATACGGACGGCCCGGGTGACGCCTGCGACGTCTGCAACAACGTCGGCGAGGTCGTGGTCGAAAACCTCTACTTCTCGCTCAAGAAGTCGCAGACCGCCGCCGCGGACGACGAGATCAACTTCAGCGGCTCGTTCGCGGTCCCCGCTGGACTGGCCATCAACCCCAAGACGAACGGATTCCGGATGCGCTTCGAGGACCCGACGGCGGTCAACACCTTCGAAGCGGCCGAGGCGAACATGGTGTTCGACGTCCAGATCCCCGGTCGCGCCTACAACGTCGCGTTGAAGGAGGGTTGGGAAAAGGCCGGGAATAACTTCACTTACACCAACCTGGGATCCATCATCCCGCTCATCAAAGGCGTGACGAAGATCACCTTGAGCCAGCAGACGTCCACGAAGTGGGACTTCACGGTCCGGGTGGAGAACGGCAGCTACGCGCTCCCGAAGTTGGCGGCCGACCGCGGCTTCCCGACCGCCGAGGACATGACCCTGAAGGTGATCGTCAGCTTCTCCAACCCGCTCGCCTCTTCGGGCAGCTGCGCGGAGACGGTCTTCGACAAGGGAAATGAGACCTGGAACCCGGACCGCTCGCTCTTGACCGTCCAGTAACGAGGGGAGGCTCAGGCTGATGACCTCCAAACATCCGACCATCTGTCCTGAAGCCCCCGCTGCTCCAGCGGGAAGGAGAACGAACTTGGAACCCACCAGACGTATGCCCGGAGCCACCGGGTGGGTCATCTCGGGCCTGGCCGCGCTGGCGATCTTCGCCGGCGCGGCCCCCGCGGCCCGCGCCCAGACGTGCACCGACGCTTCGCCCATGAACCAGTGCCTGACGGGCGGCGGACCCTCCAACACCGACTGCATGGTCGAGTGGCAGATCTCTCCGCAGCCGCACTCGAACTCGGGCGGCATCCCCCAGAACCGGGTGGTCTGCATCGAGGGCGACACCGGCTGCGACGTCGACCCCGTCCTCGCCGACGGCGTCTGCAAGTTCCGGGCTTCTTGGTGTGTCAACAACACCGACCCGCGCATCCCAGCCTGCACCCAGTCGGACGTGACGACGATGCAGGTCAACCAGCCCTACAAGTTCAGCGACGACCCGATCGATCGGGCGAACATCAATGCGATCCAGGCGTCGGTGGGCCCCGAGGGTGTCGGAGCCTACGTCATCCAGGACGGCCACCTGGTGTACGCCGGTAGCGTGGTGAGCCACCTGAACCTGTGCAGCGCACCCATTGATCTCACGGTGAAGATGTCGACGGATCCGCGCAGCGGGAAGTTCAAGAAGGCACGTCAGAAGTTCACCCTCGAGGCCCAGGCGGGCGACGGTCGAGTCGATACCGACAACTTCATGCTCTACTGCGTGCCCAGCCGCTGCGGCGACGGCAAGAAGCAGAAGGGCGAGGAGTGCGACGACGGCAACACCGCCTCGGGCGACGGCTGTTCGGCCGACTGCAAGCTCGAAGGCCCGCCGCCGACGCCGACGCCGACGCCGACCCCGGTGCCGACGGCGACTCCGGCCCCGACGCCGACGCCTGATCCGACGCCGACCCCGGTGCCGACGCCGACCCCTCTCCCCACGCCCGAGTCGTTGGGCAGTGGAGCGGTGGGCGCGCCGTCGGCCCTGTCCGAGTCCCAGCCGGCGATCGCCCTGACGGCGGCCGGCGACCAGGTCGTCACCTGGAAGCGCGGCGACAACATCGTCATCCAGCGCTTCAAGGAGGACGGCACCACCCTCGGCAACGAAATCGTCCCCGACGTCTCCGGCAGCCCGGCCGTGGGCGAGAGCCCCGACGTCGCGAGCGACGCAGCCGGCAACTTTGCGGTCTGCTGGTCGGCCGACGATGGCGTCTACCTCCAGAACTACGACACCTCGGGTGCCACTCTGGGCGAACTCAAGTTCATCCCCACCAACATGACCTCGCACTGCGCGGTCGCGTCGACCGCGACCGGCGACCGCGTGCTCGCCTACGACAAGGACGGCAACGGCATCGCGGCGCAGCGCTACGACAGCACCGGCCTCACCGTCGGTAGCGAGTTCGTGGTTTCGGCGACGGGCACCGAGCCCGACGTCGTCTTCCTGAACGCGAGCCGCAAGGGCTTCGCCTGGAAGGAAGGCGGCGTGCAGGCGCGCCTCTTCGACTCGGCGGCCTCGCCTGAAGGTGCCGCCTTCGGCGTGTCTGCGGACGTCGCCATCCCGTCGATCGCGGCGCGTGAGAGCGGCGACTTCTCGGTCACCTGGCTCTCGAGCGGCCTGCCCAAGGCCCAGCTTTTCGTGAAGGACGGCACGACGCAGGGCAGCGCCTTCGACGTGTCCTCCGACGCGACGCCTGCCAGCGGAGCGCGCGTCCGCGCGGCCATGGATCTCGCCGGCAATTACGCGGCGGTGTGGCAGACGTCGGCCGGCGTGGTCGGACGTTACTTCGACTCGTCGGTGCCGCCCGTAGCACTCGGCAACGACTTTCAGGTCAACTCCTCCGCGGTCGCGACGGATGCCGGCCCGGCCTTGTCCATGGACGTCGCCGGCAATTTCGGCGTCGTCTGGGCGGGCGCGAGCGACATCGAACTGGCTCGGTACACGCGCAGCATGTTCGGCGTGCCGGCCAAGAGCGTGACCGGCGGGACCGCGAACGCCGGTTCGGTCAACACCGGTACCGGCGCGAGCCCCTCCGACCCGATTCAGGTCAGCGTGACCACGCCGTCCGGTGGACAGGTCAGCATCGGTACCGGCCCGGCGCAGATCACCAGCCCGCCCGGCTACCAGTTGCTCGACTTCCAGGTGGCGATCCAGGCCCCGGCCCAGTCGGCCGCGAGCCCGCTCGTCCTGGAGTTCGAAGTCGCGGCGGCCTCCGTCCCGCCCGGCGAGACGGCGCAGACGATCGCCATCCTGAGGAACGGGGTGCTGGTCCAGGCCTGCATCGGTGCGACCGCGAACCCCGATCCGTGCGTTTCCCTGCGCAATACGCTGGGCAACGGCAACCTGAAGTTCACGATCCGCACTTCGACGGCGAGCCTCTGGCAGTGGGCGAAGACCTACCTCGCCACGCCGACGCCGACGCCCGAGCCGACGCCGACGCCGACGCCCGAGCCGACGCCCGAGCCGACGGCGACGCCGACTCCGACACCGGTCGCGACGGCGACGCCGACCCCGACGCCCACCCCGGCCGCGACCGCGACCCCGGCGGCCACGTCGACGCCGATCGGCGACTGGTACTTCAACGTGGGGACCGGTTCGAGTGCGAGCTGCCCGACCACCGCGACCAGCCAGGGTTCCTTCCTGCGCGGCGCGGGCATGCCCGGCAGCACCAGCGCCGGCAACGGAACGGGCACGCCGCCGGTGTGCTCGCTCAGCCGCGGCAACTTCGACAACCGCTTCTGCAGCCTCAACAACGACATCCCCTGCACGACGGACGCGAACTGCTCGGGTGTGGGCGCAGGCACCTGCACGGCGGGTCGCTTCGACCTGCGCGCGGGCGGCCGGAACCTGTTCGACGGTGTGGCCCCGGTCAGCCTGGTGAGTCCGCGTGTCTTGCGCGTCCAGCAGCCTTCGGCGGCCAGCAACGACTGGATTTGCGTCCGCATCGAGAGCAACGGCAACGGCTGGGTCGATTGCGACGGCGGCACGGACTCGAGTGTCCGGGCGCTCGTCAGCAGCAACGGTCCCGCGGCGCCGCCGGAGCCGAGCTGGGACGACAGCTGGCTCACCAACACGGCCGGCATCATCGGATCGGCGACGGCTGGTCAGACCCAGTTGCCGGTGCGAGTGAAGCTCCTCACCGGCCCCAGCGCCTGCGTGGGACCGAACAACTCGGCCTGGGACGCGATCAGCGAGGCGCGCTCCACGCTGACGTCGGGCTTCGCCTGGTCGGTCATCTTCGGCGCCCATAAGTGCCCGACCTCGGTGGCGGGTATCGCGAACTGCCCCAACCCGGGTTCGCTGACCGTCACGGGTGTCGGCACGAACAGTTCCGCCTTCGCGAACCTGATGGGCAACCACGCGGTTGAGGAGTGCGGCAACTGGGCGGCCCAGACCAGCAAGTTCTTCCAGATGCCGATCTTCTTCCTCGACTCGCAGTTCGGCAGCGGCGTGTGCGACCCTGCGGGTGGTACCGCCAACAGCTCGAACTGTGGCGACATCGCGATCGTCGCCCGAGTCCTGGCCAACCAGACGTCGGCCGGACAGTGATGACCCGAATCTGACGCCGGCCGGCCCGGACACGAGCCGGTCGGCGTCGCAGGAGACGAGGCCCGCGGGAGAGACCCCGCGGGCCTCGTGGCGTTTCGGGCTGGCGACGACATGCATCGGGCGACAACGCGCGCCTCGAAAAAAATGCACCGTCGCCTGTTGACCATGTTTTCAGGGTCGCGATAGAAAGAGTCCACTCGACGCTCCATCTCGGCGCAGTCGAAGTACAACCCATTTCCGGAGGTCAAGTATGAAGTCGAAGTTCACGTCGTTCGCAGCGACCGCCGCGCTGCTCGTCTCGGGCACGATCGCCCTTGCGGGAAGCCCGATGCCCAACCCGCCGTTCAACAACGCGCTCTTCCCGCAGGGGGTTGACGCGAAGGGGCTTCTCAAGACCGAGGCCGCTGTCAACAAGCTGATCAACAAGGCGCTCGCAGGCGGTGCGAAGTGCTACCAGAAGGGAATGGGGAACCTGTTCGGCGGCAAGTCGGACGGCACGCAGGCCTGCCTCGGCGGCCTCACCACCGGGAGCGGCGTCATCGGCGGAGTCCTGGGCGGCCTCGCCAAGATCGAAGCCAAGGCTCCGGCGGGCTCGACCACTTGCATCACGATCGGCCTGGCCGCGCAGATCGGCACTCTGACGGGCCTGATCCCCTCGCTTCTCCCGGTCGCCTTCTGTGACGGCGACGCGCTCGCGAACAGCAGCCCCCTGGTCGCCAAGATCTGCACGAGCGAGCCGGACGGTCTCACCATCAATGGTGCCAAGAACTGCACCAACGACCTGCAGTGCGCCGCCGGCGACTGTGCGGGCGCCGACTACGGCGCCCTCTCGGTGATCCCAACCAACAAGGATACCCTCAAGACCGAGAACGCCGCGGTCGGCATTGCCTCGAAGTACGGCTCGGCTGTCGCGGGTTGCGTCGACAAGGCGGTTGCGGCGGCGACCAAGGCGAATTCCTCAGTCGGTCCGGACGCGGACCCGTCTGCCTGCATCCTCGCGGCGAAGTCCAAGGCGATCTCCAGCCTCAGCTCGCTTGCGTCCAAGACCCTCAACTCTCCGGCTTGTCTGCTCGGCCCGGGGAACGTGGCGCAGATCCAGGCGGTGGTCCAAGATCTCGGCGACACGATCCTCGGGATCGGCGACGTGATCTACTGCAACTGATCCGAGCGTCTCGATCGGCTCCCGGCACCGCCGGGAGCCCAGCGGAGGGCCCCGGTCTCGCGACCGGGGCCCTTCGTCGCAACGGGGAACCGCCATCGCACACTCCCGTATAGCGCGGAGGAAACATGACCGTTTGCATGACCCCTTCACCGACGATGGCGCGCCGCCGCATCCACTGCTCGCTCGCGGCTGCGGTCGGCATCACTTCGCTGCTCGCGGCCTGCTCGGGTGGCGGCGCGCCGTCCGCGCGCGACGCCGCGCCGTCCGCGCACGCCGCCGCACCGTCCGCGCACGACGCCGCACCGGCCACGCGCGACGCCGCGCCGCCCACGCACGCCGCCGCGGCAGATCCCGCCCGGCGGACGACGGCGTCCACTTCCCCCGACGGCACCACTGCCCCGAACCAGCCGGTCGCCGCTCCCACGGTCGACCCGGCGGTTGCGCTCAACCTCTCGACGCTCTCGACCACGGCGCAGGGCGACGACGGGGGCGGCACCGACGCGCCCCTCACGGTGCGCTTCTCCGTCGAGGTCGAGAAGGAGGGTGGTCGCCCGCCGTATCGACACGTCTGGGACTTCGGCGACGCCACGCCGGCGGTCGAGGGCGCGAAGCCGACCCACGTGTACCGCCTTCCCGGCAGTTTCCGCGCGAGCGTCATGACGGTGGACGCCGACGGCCAGTACGACCAGGACTGGGTCGACGTGCTGGTGCAGCCGAACTACGAGGCGATGGGGCTCTCGCCCGAGGAGATCCGGCAGCGCATGGAGGCGGCCCGTGAACTCGCGCGGAAGTCGCTCGAGGCGATGCAGAGCATGGGGGGGCCGGCGGGACCGGGCGCCGGCGCGACGAGCGACCGGGCCCGCTGAGGAACTCTCCCGTACCGCCCCCGCAACTTCCCGGACCCCCCGAGCAGTACCGCGGTCCCCCCCACCCGCACTGCCCGGCCTTCGCCGGGGCGTCCTCCGCCGCGTGTCTGCTCGGCGCGCCGCGTCACTGGCCGCCCAACAAAAACCGGCGCTCGGTCGCGTTTACGTATTGACCGCGCGTGCAGCATCCTCCTATGGTCGGCGTCAACCCGGCCGCTTCAGGCCGGTCACAACCAAGGTAAGGAACGGAGGGCAGACGAATGAAGAAGGGAATCATCTACACCGCGGCCGGGGCGTTCGCGCTGCTCGGCGTCGCATCGCCGGCGCGCGCGTTGATTCTTACGGACAAGTCCGAGGCGCAGCAGATCCGCGCGAGCATCTCGGCCCAGAACCAGGGGTTGACGGCATGCGTCGTGAAGGCGAACCTCGCCTGCGAGAAAGGCACTGCGCCCGTGCAGGACTGCTTCGTTTCGACCGGCACGACAACGCCGATGTCCGGTGCCGACGCCAAGGGCAAGTTCGTCGCCGATCTCGCGAAATGCGTCTCGAAGCCGAACTACATGGCCAAGGCCAAGACGACCACCCCCTCGACGGCATACCAAGCGATCGGATGCCCGGGCGACTCCGACTCGGGAACCCCGGGCACGCAGCCCTTCTCGAACATGTCGACCTACCAGAACTCTTCCACGGCTTTCGTGAACACCCAGGTCCAGTTGCTCGGGTCGCTGATCCCCGGCATCGCCGCGGGACCTCCCTACAACTGCACCGACCAGGCGTGCGTTTCCGGCGTCTCGTCGGTCCTCGCCAAGTGGACGGGTGGAGTGCAGAAGTGCCAAGCCGCCTGCGAGAATGACTACTCGGGCAAGAAGGGCAACGGCGGTCCCGTGGATCTTCTGTCCCCGTGCACCATCAGCTCCGACGGCACGACGGGTGCGGCGGGTGCCGCCCCGGCCTTCACGGCCTGCATCGAGAAGAACTACGCTTCTGCGAGCAAGAAGATCGTGCCGCCGGCCATCGGCGTCATCGCGGGCATCCTCCAGACCGCGCTCGACAACTTCTACAACATGCAGTCAAACTGCGAGTGATCTCCGGGTCCACGCCGCCGTCGGCGTGAAGCCGTCGACACGGACGGGGCGGCCTCCCACGGGGGGCCGCCCCGTTGTCGTTGGTGCAGCGGGGGCGCCGCATCCGCCTCGAACACGCGGACTCGTCCGCCCGGCCGTGCGCCCGCGGCTCCGTTGACCCCCCGCTCGCACCCGTGGTAGCGCCGCGCACGCGACGTCCGCGTCCTTGCGGCGCGCGGGGAGGCGACGATGATCGGCAACCAGCGCCCGCTCGGCATGAGCTACTGGCCCCTCGCGGACGACGACCCCGGGGTCGAGCCCGGCCGCGAGGAGATCCGGCTCGTCACGCAGGATGGGGCACTCGTGCGCGGGATCCTCTGGACGCCGCCGGGGGGAGCCCGCTGGAAGACCGCGATCCTGCTCGCGCACCCGCGCGGCGACTTCAGCGTCCACTACGCCTGCCCGCTGCTCGCGGCCGCCGGCTTCGCGGTGCTGGGCTTCACCACCCGCTACCTGAACAACGACGCCGACTGCCTGCACGAGGCCTGCGTCGTCGACGTCGTCGCCGCGGTCGAGGAGATGCGCCGGCGCGGCGCCGCGTCGGTCGTCCTGCTCGGCAACAGCGGCGGCGGCTCGCTCATGGCGCTCGCTCAGGCGGAGACCGGCTGCGGCGACGCCTGGGTCGGCGTCGCCGCGCACCCGGGCGAGGGCGTCTTCATGGAGTCGGTCATCGACCCCTCGGTCGCCGACGAGTCCGAGCCGCTCTCGGTCGTGCCCGAACTCGATATGTACGACCCGCGAAACGGCTGGCGTCCGTGGCCAGAGCCCTGTCGCTACGATCCCGCGTGGCTTGCGACCTACCGCGCGGCGCAGCGCGCCCGCATCGCGCGCATCGACGCGATCGCGCGCGGTTCGCTCGCCGACAACGAGCGCAACCGGCTGCTCGCACGCAAGGCCGAGCGGGGCGGCGAGGACTGGCGAGCGGCGCGCCGCCGCGCCGTGCACACGCCCTACATAGTGATCTACCGCACGCTCGCGAACCCGGCCTACCTCGACCTCTCGATCGAACCCGACGACCGCCCGATGGGCTCGCTCTTCGCGTTTCCCGACCCCTTCGACGGCAACTGGGGCCGCTTCGGGCTCGGCCGCGTCATGACCGCGCGCGGCTGGCTCTCGACCTGGTCGAGCCTGTCGTCGCGCGCGCGCTTGTCCGAGACGATCCCGAAGGTGACGGTACCGACGCTGGTGCTCCACCCGACCGCCGACACCGAGATCCGGCTGCGCGAGACGCGCGAGATCCGCGACCGCGCGGGCGCGAGCGACGTGACCTACCGGGAGATGAAGGGCGCCCCGCACTACCTCGAGGGCCACCGCCCCGAGGCGATGCGGCTCGTCGCGCAGTGGATCCGCGAGCGCTTCGGCTGAAGGAGGGTGCCGCGCGCCTCGATCCGCAGGCGTCGAGGCGTCGACCCTCGTCGCGCAAGTGTTGCCCGTCTCCCCGATCCGCTCGCCACCGGGAGCGGGGAGGGCTACGATCCGGCTCGTGCCTATCCCGGACGACATCGCCCGCCGCACCAAAGGTCTCTTCGGCGCCCGCCTGCAGGGGATCTTCGCGTTCGGCTCGCGGATCAGCGGGAAAGCCGTTGCAGCCTCGGATCTCGATCTCGGCGTCCTGATCGCGGGGCCGATGCGGCGGGCCGACACCTGGTCTCCGTGGGTGGAGGAGTTCGGGAACGAGGATCCGGTGCTCGACCCGACGTTTCTTGGCGAACGCTCGCTCGACCACCCGCCTTCATGGCTTCTCGAAGCTGTCGCTGGCGGTACCGAGATCTGGCTCGACGAGGGAGGGAGACTCGCGGCGGGTCTCGCGGCGATCGAGGAGTCGATCCGCACGGGCGCATGGCAGCGCAGGATGTTCATGGGTCTGCCGTATTACCGGCGAGGTGCGGCGTGACGAACGCACTCGCTCT
>CAMBZJ010000031.1 GCA_945872365.1 Klebsiella pneumoniae | reverse complement strand
GTCCCCCTTGCGCAGGCGTTGTGCGATCAGGATCTGCTGCACCTCCGAAGATCCGTCGTAGACACGAACCACCCGGGAGTCGCGCCAGATGCGTTCGATCATGTACTCGCCCTTGATGTAGCCGTAGCCGCCGAGCATCTGGATCGCGTCGTCCACGGTCTGCCAGAGCCCCTCGCCGCAGAAGTACTTCGCGGTCGACGACTCTCGGATCGCCGGCGACCCGCGGTCGAGCAGCCAGGCGCTGCGGTAGGCGAGCAGGCGACCCGCCTCGGTTCGCGCGCTCATCTGCGCGAGTCGGAAGGCGAGCGCCTGGTGATCGAGCAGCGGCTTGCCGAAGGTCTTGCGCGCCTCGCCGTGTTCGATCGCGAGCTCCATCGCCTTCTGGGCAGAGCCCACGGCGCGAGAGGAGAGCATGGTGCGCCCCTCGGAGAGAACCCGCTTGGCGATGTCAAAGCCCTTGCCTTCTTCGCCGACGAGTTGCCCCGCAGGGATGCGGCAGTCGTCGATGACGAGTTCGCAGATCGCAGAACCCTTGTGGCCCAGCGTGTCGAAGATCTGGCCGACCGCGTAACCCGGCGTGTCCGTGTCGACGATGAAGGCGCTGATGCCCTTGGGGGCCCGGGCGAAGATCATGACATGGTGAGCATAGGGCGCGTTCGTGATGAAGATCTTGCGGCCGTTGAGCACCCAGTGGTCGCCGTCGCGCTCGGCGCGGGTCTCGAGGCTACTCGCGTCGGACCCGGCATTCGGCTCGGTCAGCCCGAAGGAGCCGAGCCACTCGCCGCTCGCCATCTTCGGCAAGTAGCGCTCCTTCTGCTCCTTCGTTCCGAAGAGGTTGATGCCGGTGCAGCCGATCCCGGTGTGCACGCTGATGTAGCTCGCGAGCCCCCACGGCCCGCGACCCAGCATTTCGTGCACGACCGCTTTCTGGACGACAGAGAGCCCGAGCCCGCCGTACTCCGGCGAGATGGCGAGGCCAAACAAGCCCAGGTCGCGCGCCCGGTCGACGACGTTCTGCGGCAGGCGATCGGTGCGCTCGATCTCGGTCCAGACCGGGTTCACCACCTCCTCCACGTAGTCCTTGACGGTGTCGCGGAGTTGGCGGTCCTCGTCGTTCAGGGTGAAGTCCATGCTCGTCCTCGCGGTATGGGTCGAAAGGGGAGGGCAACGGCTCGGGGGTCGCCCCGTGCTTATCGGAAAAGGCGTCGCCGGCAAGCGGAGAGGTCGCTCAGGCGGGGTCGGGAAGGCGCAACCCGGCCGGCGTGCCGCGTTTGATGACCTTGTGCCCCTTGCCGCCGCGGTGCGCGGCGGGAAAGTCCGCGGTCGAGAGTTCGCGCTCCCCGGCCCCTTCGATCGGGGCGAGCAGTTTCGCCTTCCTGCCGGTGGCGACGGCACCGAGCAGGCGATCGTCGTCCTCGAGTCGCATGAGGATCACGCCGCGTCCCGCGCCCGAAAGCTCGGCGACCTCGTCGAGCGGGAAGGCGGTTCCCTTGCCCGAGCGAGCGAGGCAGAAGACCGTCGGACCGGCGGGTTCGACGATCGACACGAGTTCGTCGCCGTCGGCCACTCGCGCAAAGCGCCGTCCGCTGCGGGTCGTGGGCGAGAGGTCGGGAGCCGTCCGGAAGCCGTACCCCTGGCGCGAGGCGACGAGCAGGGAACGGGTCTCGTCCACGAGTTCCACGACCGGCGCCTTGCCGCCGAAGAGCTCCTGCTGGGAGGCCCGCACCTTCCTTCCCGGCGGGGGCGGGAGTGCCTCGACCAGCGCACCCTCCGGCGGACGCCCGACGACGAGCGTGCTCGTCACCACTCTCTCGCCGTCCGTGAAGCGGAACAGCGACTGCACCGGCTCTCCGTAACCCGTGGTCGCGGGGATGTCGGAGACGGCGACGACGTAGACCACGCCGCGACTCGAGAACAGCGCCAAGCGGTCGCGGGTCGAGCCGGCGTGGACTGCAGAGAGGGCGTCCCCTTCGCGCAGGCGCGCGGTGGCGGGGTCCTTCAGCTCGCGCACGCGGCGGATCCAGCCGTCGCGGGAAAGCAGCACGGTCGCCTCCTCGTGCACCACGTAGGCCTCGGGGTCGTAGACGAGTTCCTCGGCGCCCGAGGCGTATACCGCCGTGCGCCGCTTATCGGCGTACTTGCGCTTGATCTCGAGCAACTCGCTGCGGATGAGCTTCCAGCGGTCGTCGTCGCGCAGCAAGAGACGGTCGACCTCCGCGAGGCGCTTGCGCTTCTCGTCGCGCTCCGCCCGGATTTTGCCGATCTCGAGCTTCGCGAGGTGGTGGAGACGAAGCTCGAGGATCGCGTCCGCCTGGAGGTCGTCGAGCCCGAAGGCGGCCTGGAGTTTCTCGGAGGCGTCGGCTTTGTTCTCGGACTTGCGGATGATGCGGATCGCCTGGTCGAGGTCGTCGTAGACGAGCACGAAGCCGTCGAGGATGTGCAGCCGTTCGAGGAGTTTCTTCTTCTCGTATTCGAGCCGCCGGGTGACGACGGTCATGCGGAAGTCGAGGAAGTGGCGGCAGAGATCGCGCAACGAGACCCGCGCCGGCTGCCCGAGCGGGTTCGTTGGCGACGGCACGAGGCAGGTCAGGTTCACGTTGAACGAGACCTGGAGATCGGTGTGCTTGAAGAGGTAGGCCATCGCCACCTCCGGCTCCGCGTCCGGCTTGAGTTCGAGCACGATCCGGACGTCGGTCGTCGACTCGTCTCGGACGTCAACGAGTTGCGGCAGCTTGCGCTCGATAATCTGCGCCGCGATCTGCTCGATGATCGTCGCCTTGTTCGCGGCATAGGGGATCGAGGTCACGATGACCTGGCGTCGCCCGCGCGGCAGGTTCTCGACGCGGAACGTGCTCCGCACCCGCAGGGGACCCTGGCCTGATTCGTAGACGGCGCGCACCTCTGCGCGGGTCGACAGCAGTTCTCCCCCGGTCGGGAAGTCGGGGCCCTTCACATGCTTGAGGAGGCCCTTCACATCGATCTCGGGTTCGTCGATCATGGCGAGCAGCGCGTCGGTCACCTCGCCGAGGTGGTGCGGCGGGATGTTCGTCGCCATGCCGACCGCGATCCCGGTCGAGCCGTTCATGAGCAGCTGCGGGAGGTGACTCGGCAGGACGACGGGCTCTTCGAGCGTCGCGTCGTAGTTGGGGCGCCACTCGACGGTGTCCGCACCGAGATCGGCCAGCATCTCCTCCGCGATCGCGGTGAGCTTGGCCTCCGTGTAGCGGTAGGCAGCGGCCTCGTCGCCATCGAGTGATCCGAAATTGCCCTCGCCGTGGACCAGCGGGTAGCGCAGCGAAAAATCCTGGGCCATGCGCACCATGGCGTCGTAGGCCGCCGTGTCGCCGTGCGGATGGTACTTGCCGATGACCTCGCCGACGATCTGCGCGGATTTGCGCGGCTTCGCCCCGGCGACCAGCCGGAGGTTCTGGAACATCGCGAAAAGGATGCGACGCTGAACCGGCTTCAGGCCGTCGCGCACGTCGGGAAGAGCGCGCGAGGTGATGACCGACAGCGCGTAGGAGAGGTAGCGGTGCTCCGCCTCCGATCTCAGGTCCGCTTCGCCCGCCGCTGGATTCATCGTCCACCCCCGATCCGCATGACCGGCTCTTCTCGTAGGACGCGGGCCGCGGTTTCGCCAGAGGTGAAGCGCGACGCGGCAGGCCGCCCGAGGCCCTGTCCGGGCGCCCGCGGCCGTGGCGGCTCCCGCCGCGGTCTGGTAGCCCGCGGGGGTGCAAGTTTCAGAAACAGGTCCTGCCACGGGCGACGAGCGCCGCGTCGACATCCGCAACATCGCGATCATCGCCCACGTCGACCACGGGAAGACGACCCTCGTCGACGCTCTCCTGCGACAGAGCGGCATCTTCCGTGCGAACGAGAACGTGGCCGAGCGGGTGATGGACTCCAACGCCATCGAGCGCGAGCGGGGCCTCACCATCCTCGCCAAGAACACGGCGATCAACTGGGGCGACGTCCGCATCAACATCATGGACACGCCCGGCCACGCCGACTTCGGCGGTGAGGTGGAGCGGACACTCGCGATGGTGGACGGTGTCCTCCTGCTCGTCGACGCTTCGGAGGGGCCGCTCCCGCAGACCCGATTCGTCCTGCGCAAGGCACTCGAAAAGGGCCTTCGACCGGTCCTCTGCATCAACAAGATCGACCGCAGTGACGCCCGCATCGCCGAGGTGCTCGACGAGGTCTACGGCTTGTTCATCGACCTCGATGCGACCGAGGGTCAGCTCGAATTCCCGGTCGTCTACACGAACGCCCGGGCCGGCACGGCGACGCGGGATCTCGCCGTACCCGGGACCGGTCTCGAACCGCTCTTCGACCTCATCGTCGGCAAGCTGCCCGGGCCGCTCGTCGACGCGGGCGCTCCGACCCAGTTCCAGGCGAACAACCTCGATTACGACGACTACGTCGGGCGCCTCGCGCTCGGGCGCATCGTCGGCGGCGAACTCGTCTCGGGTACGACCTACTCCCTGCTCGGGGCCGACGACGCGTCGAAGACCTTCAAGCTCACGAACCTCTTCGGGTGGCTCGGGCTCAAGCGCATTCCGCTTACCCGGGCCTCCGCCGGGGACATCGTCGCGATCGCCGGGGTCGAGGACATCCAGATCGGCGACACGGTCGCGGACGTCGAGCGTCCCCTGGCACTGCCCCGCCTGCGCATCGACGAGCCGACGATCGCGATGATCTTCGGGGTGAACACCTCTGCGTGGGCCGGCCGCGAGGGAACCTGGGTCACCTCGCGCAAGCTCCGCGAGCGCCTCGAGAACGAGTCGCGGCGCAACGTGAGCATCCGGATCGACGACACCGAGACCCCCGACCGCCTGCGGGTCTCCGGTCGTGGCGAGCTGCAGCTCGCGATCCTGATCGAGTCGATGCGGCGGGAGGGCTACGAGGTCGAGGTTTCCATGCCGACCGTCCTGCTGCGCGAGGAGGACGGTCAGACGCTCGAGCCGATGGAGGTCGCCCTCATCGACCTGCCGGAGGACTACATCGGGGTGGTCTCCCAGCTGCTGGCCATACGCAAGGGTGTGATGACGAAGATGTCGCCGCCGGCCTCCGGCCGCGTACGACTGGAATTTGCTGTCCCATCCCGTGGGCTCATCGGGTTCCGTTCGCCCTTCCTCACGGACACCCGCGGCCTTGGCATCATCAACACCGTCTTTGACGGCTACGTGCCTTGGGCCGGTGAGATCCAGCGCCGCGTGAACGGGGCGATGGTGGCCGACCGCGAGGGCGTCGCGACCGCCTACGCGATCTTCAACCTGCAGGAGCGCGGTTCGATGTTCGTGGGATCGTCCGTTCCCGTCTACGAAGGCATGGTGATCGGCGAGTACTCGCGTGCAGGCGACCTCGACGTGAACATCTGCCGCGAGAAGAAGCTGACGAACGTTCGCGCGGCCGGGCACGACGAGGCGATCCGCCTCACGCCGCCGCGCCAGATGGGTCTCGAGGACGCGCTCGACTGGATCGCCGAGGACGAACTCGTCGAGGTGACGCCGAAGTCGATCCGAGTCCGCAAGCGGGTGCTGAAGCAAGCGTTTCGCCCCAAGCGCAAGACCTCGGGGGCCTGAGGCAGCCGGCCCGGCCCGGTCACCACGCGACCTGTCACCCCGGGGCAAGCCGGAGCTTCGTTCAGCGGGGCTTAGGCCACCACGCGGGAAGCGGTCGGGCGTGCACGTGGTAGTGGTCGGGGATCTGGCGCATGTGGTCGTCGAAGGTGACGTCGCCGAGCCCCAGTGCGTCGGCGACGGTGCGCAGCGCCGCGGTCATGTAGGCCTTCTCGTCAACGGTCGCTGTCGCCCGGTGAGCGCCGAGGACCGCCATCGGCACGTCGCAGGAGTCGCAGTCGAGGACGGTGAAGCGCAGCGGCTCGTGGAACTCCGCATACCAGCGCGTCGAACGGACCAGCCGGCAGAGTTCACAGGGGTGCTGCGCGTCGCTCGCCGGATCGCTCATGCGCCGACAAGGTCCCCGAGTGCACGCTCGAGATCGGCCTCGGAACGCGACTGGACCGTGACGTTGTGCATGTCGACACCCGAGCGGTGTTCGGCATCGATGCGGGCCGCGCACTCGGCGACCGAGCCGACGGTGGTGATCTGGTCGAGGAGTTCGTCGGGGACGGCATCGATGCCGGCTTCGGCGCCGTTCTCGTTCCAGGCCCGGCGCACGGCAGCGACCGCCTCGCCGTGGCCGAAGCGCTCGAGTTGTGCCCCGTAGAACGTACCCATGCGCGCGATGTAGAAGGCGAGCGACCCGGCCGCCTGACGTCGCGCGCGCCGGGGATCCTCGAGGGCGACCACGACCCGGTCGGGCGAGCGGACCGCCACCGCGTCGGCTGGGCGGCCCGCGGCGACAAGCCGCGACCGGAAGGCAGCGATCTCCGCCTCGAGTTGCCCCTGGGGGATCATGATCGGCATCCAGCCGTCGGCGAGTTTCGCCGTCAGGTCGAGGGAGCGGGGGTTCAGCGACGCGATCCACACGGGAATGTGTTCGCGAACGGGCTTGAAGCGCAGGGTGAAACCGCGATCGAGGTGGAAGACCTCGCCGTGGTGGTGCAGCGGGCGGCCCGCGACGAGCGCATTGAAGATCTCGATCGTCTCCCGCATCCGCGCGAGCGTCGGCTTGAACGGCACGCCGTGGAAGTGCTCGATCACCTGGGGGCCGCTCGTGCCGAAGCCGGCGATCGCGCGGCCGCCGGAGAGTTCGTCGAGGGTCGCGAAATGCTGCGCCAGGGCCGCCGGCGTCCGCGAGTAGACGTTGACGATGCCGGTCCCGAGCTTGATGCGCTTGGTGCGCTCGGCGAGCAGGGTGAGGATGCTGAAGGCGTCGCGCCCCCAGGCCTCGGCCACCCAGACCGTGTCGACCCCGACGCGGTCGGCGATCTCGACGCCCCGGAACAGGCGGTCGCGATCGGCGAGGTTTTGCCAGTCGAGCGTGATGCAGATGCGACGTGCCACGAGAACTCCTTCGGAACGGGTGGGCGGGCGCTACCTCCATACGAAGGCGCGCCCGGCCTGACAACCGGGTCGTGGCGCGGGATAGGGGTGACGACGCGCCGGCCTGCGAATGATTGACCGGCCCCGGGACGGCGGCTAGGAAACCGGCGGGTCGAGGCCACGAGGAGGGCAGATGAAGACACGTACGATCGGGCTCGCAACGCTTCTGTCAACGCTCCTGCTCGCGACGTCCGTCGTCCGCGCAGCCGAGCCGACGCCGACCGCAGCCCCCGCCAAGGCGAAGGGGGCAGCCGAGGCGACGACGCCGGGCAAGAACCCGGTCGTCGAGGTGAAGACCAGCCTCGGGAGTTTCGACCTGGAACTCGACCCGCAGAAGGCGCCGGTCACCGTGAAGAACTTCCTCGACTACGTCCAGGCGGGGCACTACGACGGCACGATCTTCCACCGCGTCATCCGCGACTTCATGATCCAGGGGGGCGGCATGACCCCGGACATGCACCAGAAGCCGACCAATCCCCCGATCAAGAACGAGGCCGACAACGGGCTCAAGAACACCGTCGGGACGGTCGCGATGGCGCGCACCAACGTCGTCGACAGTGCCACCTGCCAGTTCTTCGTGAACACCAAGGACAACGTCTTCCTCGATCACAAGGGCAAGACCCCGACCGGATGGGGCTATACGGTCTTCGGCAAGGTGATCTCGGGGATGGACGTGGTCCGCAAGATCGAGGCCGTGCCGACGGGGGATTCCGGTGCGCAGCCCGACGCCCCCAAGAAGCCGGTCATGATCGAAAGCGTGCGCTTGAAGAAATAGGACCCGGGACCGGGCGAAACGCGCTTGCCAGGGGTGGCGGGCCCGGCCTATGGTCCGGCCCATGCGCACCCCGAACCCCGTCACCCCCGTCACCCCCGTCACCGCCGCGCATCATCCCGGAGCCGGCCGACCCATCGTATGTCGCCCGGCGCTGCTATGGGCGCTGCCCTTGGCATGGCTCTTCGCCGCCTGTGGCGACACGAGCAGCGCGCCGCCGCTGCGCGTGGATCTGGTCGATCCGCAGAACTGCGAGATCCTCGACCAGTCTCTCTGCGTGCTGCCCTTCCCGAGCGACCGCTTCACCGTGGCGGATGCCGCGACGGACACCGGTTTGCGCGTCGCCTTCGCCGCGACGACGCTCCCGGCGAACTCCCGGGGCGTCCACATCGACCCGACCGAGTGGAACAGGAACGACGGCTTCAGTCCTGGCTCGCAGATGACCACGTTCGTCCCCGGGCTCGACCCGAAGAAGTCGAACCTGCCGCCGATCACCGATCTCGCACGCTCGCTCGAGGCCGACGCAAACGTCCTCGTCCTCGATGCGGACACGGGCGAGCGGGTGCTGTCGTGGGCCGAACTCGATGCCCATTCGAACGACGACGCCCGGCGAGGACTGCTGATCCACCCCGCGCGCAACCTCCGGGAAGGCCACCGCCACGTGGTGGCGCTGCGGCGACTAGTCGATGCCACCGGCGCGACGATCCCCCCGTCGGACGTCTTCCGAGCCTATCGCGACCAGCTCCGCACCGATGCCGACGCGATCGAGGAGCGCCGTCCCGCCATGGAGCGGATCTTCGCTGACCTGGAACGCGCGGGTGTCAGCCGCACCGATCTCTATCTGGCATGGGACTTTACCGTCGCGAGCCAGCGCTCGCTCTCCGAGCGATTGCTCCACGTCCGCGACGACGCGTTCGCCGCTTTGGGGTCCGCTTCACCTGCCTTCCGGGTCACCGGCACGTCGCAGGCGAGCGCGCTCGTGCGGGTGGTTTCGGGCACCTTCGAGGTGCCGCGCTACCTGACGGGTGACGGCAAGCCGGGCAACGGTTTCAACTACGGGCCGGGCATCGACGGCCTGCCGCAGCGCAACGGGACGCAGACGGCGAACTTCGTCTGCACGGTGCCGTCGAGTGCGACGTCGGCGAACCCGGCCCGTGCCTTCCTCTACGGCCACGGGCTCCTCGGGACCGCCTCGCAGGTCGTCGGTACGGGTGGCAGCGCGGCGCTCGTGAACATCATTTCTTGCGCGACCGACTGGATCGGCATGGCCGGCGAGGACGTCCCCAATGCCGCGAAGATCATCGCCGACCTCTCGACCTTCCACACCCTCGCCGACCGCCTGCAGCAGGGACACCTGAACTTCCTCTTCCTCGGCCGCCTGATGATCCATCGCGACGGCTTCGGCAGCGATCCGGCCTTCCAGAGCGACGGCACGAACCCCTTCGCAGGCGACCTCTACTTCCTCGGCGCGAGCCAGGGCGGGATCCTCGGCGGCGCGACCACCGCGATCGCTCAGGAGTTCACGCGGAGCGTACTCGCCGTGGGGGCGTCCAACTACAGCCTGCTCATCCCGCGCAGCGTGGACTTCGACGAGTTCGCGGCGATCGAGAACGCGGCCTATCCGGACCCACTCGAACAGTCCTTCCTGCTCGCGATCGCCCAGATACTCTGGGACCGTGGCGAGGCCAACGGCTACCTACAGCACATGGTGTCCGACGAATATCCGAACACCCCGCACCACGAGATCGTCTACTTCGAGGCTTTCGGCGACCATCAGGTCGCGAATATCGGTACCGAGACGGCGGCCCGCACCATGGGAATCAGCGTCCGGCAGCCGGCGCTTCGGCCGGGCCGGTCGACCTCGGTCGAACCGTACTACGGCTTGCCTGCGATCCCCTCCTACCCGTTCCCAGGCTCCGGGGTGGTGGCGTGGGACTTCGATGCACCGGCGCCGCCCGACGTGAACCTGCCGCCGCGCGCGGGCGACGACCCGCACGGCGCCGGCGGGAGGGTGCCCGAAGTGCTTCTCCTGGTCTCGGAGTTCCTCGCGCCCGACGGCGGAATCGCCGACGTGTGCAACGGCCAACCCTGCGTCACGCCCAAGTGAGCCGCGGCCACCACGGGCCGGCCGATGCAGCGCGCGGGGGACGCGCGGTGCATCGGACACCGCCACTTCAGGCGATGCCGAGTTCCCGGTAGCGGGCGGAGAGCAGCGCGTAGTTCTCGGCGGAGCGGGCGAGGTGGGCGAGTTCGTCCGCGCGCAGGGGCCGCTTCACCACCGCCGGCGAGCCGACCGCGAGGTGCCCCGCTGGGATCCGCGTTCCAGGCACGAGCAGCGATCCGGCCCCGATGATGCAGTCGTCGCCGACCTCGCATCCGTCGAGGACGATTGAACCGATCCCGACGAGCACGCGGTTGCCGATCTCGCAGCCGTGCAGGGTGACCGAGTGCCCCACGGTCACGTCGTCGCCGATCCGGGTCGAGAAGCGCTTGGTCGTGACGTGGACGACGCAGCGATCCTGGATGTTGCTGCGTGTGCCGATCTCGACGTCGTCGACGTCGGCGCGGACGACCGAGCCGAACCAGACGCTGGAGCGGGGGCCCAAGCGGACCGAGCCGATCACCCAGGCGCTCTCGAAGACCACCGCCGTCGGGTCGATCTGCGCCGTTCGCTCGCCGAAAGGGAGAATCACGGGGTCGCCCCGCCACCACAACCGGTCGTAGGGGGTGCGGTGTCTTGTCCCATGTACTGCGCTTTGATAGATGGTCTCATGGTTCTTCCCCGCCCCAGCCCGCTACAGGACGAAGCGCCTCCGCACCAAGCCGACGCACCCTGCGGCGCTGCCCGAGGCCCGGCCGCGGCCCCCGCCGGGAGGTCCTGATGGAGTTGCACCGGCTGGCCGAGGGCCTGACCTTCGATGACATCCTCCTGGTGCCAGCGGCCTCCGACGTGCTGCCGCGAGCGACCGACGTGGCGAGCCGGCTCACGCGGCGGATCACGCTCAATATCCCGCTGGTGAGTGCGGCGATGGACACGGTCACGGAGTCGGAGACGGCCATCGCGATGGCGCAGGCGGGCGGCATCGGCTTCGTCCACAAGAACCTGCCGATCGAGAGCCAGGCGGCCGAGGTCGCCCGGGTGAAGAAGTTCGAGAGCGGCATGGTGGCCGACCCGCTCACGATCGACCCGGACCAGCCCATCTCGGCGGCACTCGAGATCATGCGTCGAGCGCGCATCTCCGGCATGCCGGTCACCCGGGGAGGCCGGCTGGTCGGAATCCTGACGAACCGCGACCTGCGCTTCGAGAGTCATCTCGATCGGCCGGTGAGTGAGGTCATGACCAGTCGAGATCTGGTGACGGCGCGCCCGGGCGTGACGCTCGACGAGGCGAAGGACATCCTGCACGAGCACCGGATCGAGAAGCTGCTCGTGGTCGACGACGCGGGCAGGCTGCTCGGCCTCATCACGGTCAAGGACATCGAGAAGTTCAGCCAGTTCCCGAACGCTTGCCGTGACGACCGCGGGCGCCTGCGTGTCGGTGCGGCGGTCGGCGTTGGTGCCGACTGCGAGGAGCGCGCCTCGGCGCTGGTGAAGGCGGGCGTGGACGTCGTCTGCATCGACACGGCGCATGGCCACTCGCGGAACGTGCTGCGCACGGTCGAACACCTCAAGCGCACCTTCCACGGGCTCGAGGTGGTGGCGGGAAACGTCGGCACCGCCGACGGAGCCGAGGCCCTGATCCGCGCCGGCGCCGACGGCGTGAAGGTCGGCATGGGCGTCGGCTCGATCTGCACGACCCGGATCATCTCCGGCGTCGGGATGCCGCAGGTCACGGCGATTTTCGACGCGGCGCGCGTGACGGTGGCGGCCGGGGTGCCGCTCATCGCCGACGGCGGGATCCGCTTCTCGGGCGACGTCGTGAAGTCGCTCGCCTGCGGCGCCCAGGCAGTCATGATCGGCAGTCTCTTCGCCGGGACCGAGGAGAGCCCCGGCGAGACGATCCTGTACCAGGGACGCACCTACAAGATGTACCGGGGCATGGGTTCGCTCGGTGCGATGCGGGCCGGCAGCCGCGATCGCTACTTCCAGGACGACGAGCCCGAGGAGCTGAAACTCGTCCCCGAGGGCATCGAGGGCCGCGTTCCCTACAAGGGTTCGCTCGCCTCGAACGTCCACCAGCTCGTCGGCGGACTCCGCGCGGGCCTCGGCTATCTCGGCTGCCGCAATCTCGACGAACTGCGCTCCAAGGCCCGCTACATCCGCATCAGCGAAGCCGGACACCGCGAGAGCCATGTCCACGACGTCGTCGTGACGAAGGAGGCGCCCAACTACCGCATGGAGTGACGCGGCCGAGGGGTCGGGAGAACGACGGTCCCGAGATCGTCGGCCCGGGACCCGACGCGGGGCAATCGACGCATGATCATCATCCTCGACTTCGGAAGCCAGTACACGCAGTTGATCGCGCGCCGCGTGCGCGAGGCCAGCGTGTACTGCGAGATCCTCCCATGCACGGCCTCGGTCGAGGCCGTCGCCGATCGCAAGCCCGCGGGGATCATCCTCTCCGGCGGTCCGGCGAGCGTCTACGTGCCCGGCGCGCCGAAACTCGCCGCGGGGATCCTCGAACTCGGCGTCCCGGTCCTCGGCATCTGTTACGGCATGGGCATTCTGAACCGCGAAGCCGGGGCCGACGTCGGCAAGGCCGATCGCCGCGAGTACGGACGGACCGCGGTCACGGTGCTCGATTCGAGCGACCTGTTCCACGGCTTCACCGCCGGCGAGGAGACGACCGTCTGGATGTCGCACGGGGACCGCATGGAGAGCCTGCCCGACGGCTGGACGCTGCTCGCGCGGAGCCCCAACGCTCCGATCCAGGCCTTTCGCGATCCCACCCATCGGCTCTTCGGCGTACAGTTCCATCCCGAGGTGGTGCATTCGGAGCGCGGCGCCGAAATGTTCGCGAACTTCCTCTTTCAGGTCTGCAAGGTGAAGCCGGACTGGACGGCCGCGTCCTTCGTCGACTCGACGATCGAGCGCCTGCGTGCGCTCGCGCCCGAGGGTCGGGTGCTCTGCGCGCTCTCCGGCGGCGTGGACTCGACGGTCGCCGCGGCCCTGCTGCATCGCGCCCTCGGCCCCCGGGTCACCTGCATCTTCGTCGACAACGGCCTGCTGCGCGCGGGCGACCGCCGCATGGTCGAGGAGTCGCTGCGGCCGCTCGGGCTCGACATACGCGTCGTCGATGCGGCGACCCGCTTCTTCGCCGCCCTCGACGGCGTCGTCGACCCCGAGGTCAAGCGCAAGCGGATCGGCAACCTCTTCGTCGAGGTCTTCGAGGAGGAGGCCGCGAAGCTCGAGGACGTGCGCTGGCTCGCGCAGGGCACCCTCTATCCCGACGTCATCGAGTCGGTCTCGGTGCGCGGCCCCTCCGCCACGATCAAGACGCACCATAACGTCGGCGGTCTGCCCGAGCGGATGAAGCTGAAACTGGTCGAGCCGCTTCGGGAACTCTTCAAGGACGAGGTGCGCCGCGTCGGTCGCCAACTCGGTCTCCCCGCCGAACTGATCGAGCGTGAGCCGTTCCCGGGGCCGGGCCTCGCGGTGCGCATCCTCGGCGAGGTCACCCCGGATCGCGCCGAATTGCTTCGCGCCGCCGACGCGGTCGTTCGCGAGGTCCTCGCCGCCGCCCCCGAGGGCAAGCGGCTCTGGCAGGGCTTCGGCGTGCTACTGCCGATCCACACCGTCGGCGTGCAGGGCGACGAGCGGACCTACGACCGCGTCATCGCGGTGCGTGCGGTCGAGAGCGTCGATGGCATGACGGCCGACTGGGCCCGCCTCTCGCACGAGACGCTCGAGACGATCGGACGGCGGGTGACCAACGAAGTGCGCGGGGTGAACCGGGTGGTGTACGACATCTCGTCGAAGCCGCCGGCGACGATCGAGTGGGAGTGAGGCGGGTCGAGCGGTTCCCGGACGGCCGGATGGCAGGAAGGGAAGAGGGGGCGGCAACTTGAGTTTCGTGCACCTGCATCTGCACACCCAGTACTCGCTCCTCGACGGGGCGAACAAGGTCAAGGAACTCATGCCGCGCGTGGCCGCGCTCGGTATGCCGGCGGTCGCCATGACCGACCACGGCAACATGTTCGGGGCGGTCGACTTCTACAAGAAGGCCGAGGAAGCCGGCCTACAGCCGATCATCGGCTGCGAAGTCTACGTCGCGCCCCGCTCACGCTTCGACAAGACTTCGGCCCGCGCCGACGATCCCGAGGCGGGCGGGAACTTCCACCTGATCCTGCTCGCGCAGAACGAGGTCGGCTATCGCAACCTCTGCAGGCTGGTCACGTCGGGCTATCGCGAGGGCTTCTACTACAAGCCCCGCATCGACAAGGAACTCCTGCGCGAACTCAACGAGGGCCTCTTCTGCCTCTCCGGTTGCCTCGCGAGCGAGGTGAACCAGGCGATCTCGCGCGGCGACACGAAGCGCGCCCGCGAGGTGGCGGCGGACTTCGCCGGCATCTTCGCCGGCGATCGCTACTACGTCGAGATCCAGGACAACCACCTCCCCGAGCAGGTCGCGGCCAACCGCGAACTCGTCTCGCTCGCCCGCGACCTGGGCCTTCCGCTCATCGCGACCAACGATTGCCACTACCTCGAAAGCCGCGACTCGGAGGCTCACGAGGCACTGCTCTGCATCCAGACCGGAAAGACCTTCTCCGACCCGAAGCGCTGGAAATTCGGGACCGATCAGCTCTTCGTCAAGTCGCCGGAGGAGATGCGCGCGGCCTTCGCCGAGTTTCCGCAGGCCATCGACAACACGGTGGACGTGGCACGTCGCTGCGACTTCAAGATGAGCTTCGGCCAGTACCAGTTCCCCAATTTCGAGGTGGAGGAGGGTCGTACGCTCGAGGAGACGCTCGACCAGGAGGCGGCCACCGGCCTCGAGGAGCGACTGGCCGTGATCGCCGATCGCGAGCGCAAGGCGTGGAACGAAGGGCGGGCGACCGCCTACCGCGACCGGCTTCGCGACGAACTCGCGGTGATCCACCGGATGGGGTTCGCGGGCTACTTCCTGATCGTCTCGGACTTCATCAACTGGGCCAAGCGCAAGGGTATTCCGGTCGGGCCCGGTCGCGGATCGGCCGCCGGGAGTCTGGTCGCCTGGGTGCTGCGGATCACCGATCTCGACCCGATCCGCCACGGCCTGCTCTTCGAGCGCTTCCTCAACCCGGAGCGCAAGTCGATGCCCGACATCGACGTCGACTTCTGCTTCGAGCGTCGGGACGAGGTCATCGAATACGTTCGACAAAAGTACGGCGACGACCGCGTCGCACAGATCATCACCTTCGGAACGCTCAAGGGAAAGGCGGCACTGAAGGACGTGGGCCGCGTACTCGACTTCACCTTTGCCGATACCGACCGCCTCGCGAAGCTCTATCCGACGGCCCGCCAAGGCGTCGAGTTCAAGCTCGAGAAGGCTCTAGAAATGGAGCCGAAGCTGCGGGAGGTGCGCGACCGCGGGGAGCGCGAGGCGAAGCTCTTCGACTACGCGCTCAAGCTCGAAGGCCTCATGCGTCACCACTCCAAGCACGCGGCAGGGATCGTGATCGCGCCGAAGCCGCTGGTCGAGACGGTTCCGCTCTGTGTCGACAAGGAGGGCGCGGTCCTCACCCAGTTCTCGGGCGGCGACGTCGAGAAGGTGGGACTGATCAAGTTCGACTTCCTCGGCCTGAAGAACCTCACGCTCATCCAGAACGTGGTTCGGCGCATTCGCGTGGGGCGGGGAGTCGAGGTCGACGTCGCGTCTCTCGCCCTCGACGACAAGAAGACCTACAAGCTGCTCTCGCGCGGCGAGACGGTCGGTATCTTTCAGATGGAATCGAGCGGCATGCGTGAACTCGTCACGCGCCTCAAGCCGAACTGCTTCGAGGACATCGTCGCGATCAACGCCCTCTACCGTCCTGGCCCGCTCGACTCGGGAATGGTCGAGCGTTTCATCCAGCGCAAGCACGGCCGTGAGGAGACCGTCTATCCGCATGCGCTGCTCGAGCCGATCCTGCGCGAGACCTACGGCATCATGGTCTACCAGGAGCAGGTCATGAAGGCGGCGCAGGTCATGGGCGGCTACTCGCTCGGAGACGCCGACAACCTTCGACGCGCGATGGGCAAGAAAGACAAGGTCGTCATGGCCCAGGAGCGCTCGCGCTTCGTCGAGGGGGCGGCGAAGAAAGGCATCGCCGAGAAGGTCGGCGGCGACGTCTTCGACCAGATGGAGACCTTTGCCGGCTACGGCTTCAACAAGTCGCACGCAGCGGCTTACGCGCTGATCTCCTACCAGACGGCCTGGCTCAAGGCGCACTACCCCGAGGAGTTCATCGCGGCGCTCATGACGCTGGAAATGGACGACGCGGACCGGACGCACAAGAACATCGCCGAGGCCCGCGAGCGCAAGATCCCGGTCCTCCCGCCCGACGTGAATGAAAGTCGCGAAGACTTCACGGTCGTGCTCTCCGGCGAAGAGCGCAAGATCCGCTTCGGGCTTGGAGGCGTGAAGGGCGTCGGCGCGAAGGCGATCGAGGCGATCCTCGAGAGTCGCGATCGGGAAGGGCCCTTTCTCGGACTCGACGATTTCGTTCGCCGCATCCGCTCCGCTCACGTGAACCGACGGGTACTGGAAAGCCTCGCCAAGTGCGGTGCCTTCGACTCGACCGGCCAGGATCGCGGCAACCTGATCTCGGCGCTCGACGACCTCGTCCGCTGGGCGGGCAAGATCGCCACCGAGGTCGACCAGCACAGCCTGTTCGGCGGTGCGGGGGGCGGCCCCGAGCGCTTCGTCTTCGGCCAGACGGTGGGTTGGAGCCAACAGGAGCTCCTCGTGGCGGAGAAGGAGACGCTCGGCTTCTTCATCACGGCCCATCCCCTCGACCGCTTTGCCCGGCAGTTGGAGAGACTCGTCACCTGCCACACGAACGCGCTCCGCAGCCTCCCGTCCCAGCAGAAGGTCACCGTGGCCGGCGTGGTGCAGAACCTGAAGCTGAAGAACAGCAAGAAGGGGGATCGCTACGCGACCTTCTTCCTGGAGGATCGACACGGGATCGTCGAAGTGGTCGCCTGGCCGGAGTGCTTCCGCAAGAACGAGGCGTTGCTCGTCGGACAGGATCCGCTCTGCCTTACGGGCAAGCTCGAGGTGTCCGAGGAGCGCTGCCAGATCATCGCCGACGAAGTCGTGAAACTCGACGAGGCGCGTGCCCGTACCGTGCGCGAGGTGCAGATCCTGCTCGACGGCCAGCGCGTGACCCGCGACGATCTCCTGCTGCTCGGGCAGACTCTCGCGCGCTTCCGCGGGCCATGCCCGGCCTACGTCCACGTCGTGCGGGAGCAGTACGAGACCCGGATCGCTCTGGGCAAGCACCCGGTAGCGGCGACCCATGAACTGATCACGGCGCTCGCGGAACGGGTCGCGGGCGCCGAAGCCCGCTTCATCTCGTGAGGCATCGGAGGTGACGGTGAGTCGCAAGAAGACGGTTGCGGTCCGACGCGGTCCTGAGACCGCCGTGCTCGTCGCGCTGGAACTGGGGCGTGGCTCTCGGTCCGGACCGGACGTCGACGAATCGCTCGATGAGTTGGAGCGGCTCTGCGACACGGCGGGGGTGGGCGTGGTTGCACGAACCTCACAGCGACGAGCCGTCCCCGACGTGCGGACGTTCATCGGCGCAGGCAAGGCGGAAGAGGTCCGGGCGCTGGTCCAGGAACACTGCGCCGACGTCGTGGTCTTCGACGACCCGCTCTCCCCGGGGCAGCAGCGCAACCTGGAGAAGATGATCGGCCTCGGGCCGGGCAACGAGCCCGTGGTGAAGGTGCTCGACCGCAGCCAGATCATCCTCGACATCTTCGCGCAGAGGGCGCACAGCGTCGCCGGACAGTTGCAGGTCGAACTCGCGCAGCTCGAATATCTGCTGCCGAGACTGACTGGGCACTGGACGCACCTCTCGCGGCTCGGTGGCGGCGGCGTGGGAACGCGCGGCCCCGGCGAATCGCAGCTCGAGTCCGACCGCCGACGACTCCGCGAGCGGGTGACGATGCTCAAGAAGCGCCTGGTCGAGGTCTCGCGAACGCGGGAGCTCCACCGTCGGGAGCGCGCCGACGTGCCCTTCCCGGCTGTCGCTCTCGTCGGCTACACGAACGCGGGCAAGTCGACGCTCATGAAGCGGCTCACGGGGGCCGACGTGCTGATCGACGACCGCCTGTTCGCGACGCTCGACCCGACGGTCCGGCGGATCGACTTGAAGCGCGGCGGTATGGCGCTGCTCTCCGACACCGTCGGCTTCATCCACAAGCTACCGCACCAACTCGTCGAGGCCTTCAAGAGCACGCTCGACGAAGTCGCCCAGGCCGACCTGCTGCTCCACGTGATCGACGTCTCGAATCCGGCCTACGAGACCCATCAGCACGTCGTCGAGGGCGTGCTGGAGGAGATCGGCGCCCATGAGCTGCCGACCATCCTCGTCCTGAACAAGGTCGACCGCCTGGAGCCTGCGGCGGCGGCGGCGATCGAACGGGAGGCCACGCGCGCCGGCGCGATCGTCGTCTCGGCACGCTCCGGCCGGGGCACGGCCAACCTCTTGCGGGCGATCGACGACCACCTCGTCGATCGCACCGAAAAGGTCCGGTTCCGCATCCCGTTCTCGCGCGGCGAGGTCCTCGCCCAGCTTCACCGCGAGGGAGTGGTCGTCGAGGAGAAAATCGACGGGAGGGGCACGACGGTCTCGGCCATGGTGACACCGAAGCTCAAGGGCCGGATCCAGAAGGCGCTGGGGATCGAGCGCTGAGAGGGCGATGCTACCGAACGTCCCGAACACCCTGACGCTCCTGCGCATCCTCGCGATCCCGGCGGTGCTGATCGCGCTCGACGGCGGACGGTTCGGTCTCGCCTTCTGGCTCTTCGTCGCCGCCAGCATCACCGATGGCCTCGACGGGGCGATCGCGCGACTCACCGACAGCCGCACCGCCCTCGGTGCCTACCTCGATCCGCTCGCCGACAAGGGGCTCGTCGTCAGCCTGCTGATCAAGCTCACGCTGCTCGGCAAGGTGCCCGGCTGGGTGCTGACGATCATCCTCACGCGCGACATCGTCTGCCTCACCGGCTACGCGCTGCTCTTCTTCCTGACCGGCGAGCGGATCGAGATCCGGCCGACTCTCACCGGAAAGACGGCGACCGTCCTGCAACTGGCCGGGGTCGCGAGCGCGCTCTTCGTCCTTTCCCACCCGGCCGTCGGCCCGAAGATCCCGCTCGATGCGATCTTCAGCCTCGCGGCGGCCTGCACGGCGATCGCCGGTGTCCAGTACGTCATGCGTGGGCTGACATGGTACCAGTCACGGCCTGCCTGAATGGGCTCGGACGGCAGGTTTTGGGCTTGAACGGCAGTCGCCTCGGGCCTAGGGTCGCCGTCCGGTGCCGGGGAGCGGCTCCGAAGGAGGTTTCCATGGCCGGCCGTCTTCGCCCGCTGCTCGCGTTGGCGTGCTTCGCCGTCCTGCTCGCGGGACGCCCAACCGGGGGCCTTTCCCTCGGTCTCGCGGTCGCCATCGCCGGGGCCGGCTCGACGGCGAGCGGCTCGCCCGAGACCGCCCGCGAACTGCTCGACCATGCGAGATCCCTCGACCACACCAGTCGAGCATGGAAGGACCGCCGGCAGAAGCTCGCCCTGGTGATCCGCGACGGTCGCGGCGGCGAGCGACGGCGAGAGCTCGTCATGAAGACGCTGCGGGGCGAGGGCGGCGAAGACAAGACGCTCACGGTGTTCGTCTCCCCGGTCGAGATCCGCGGGACCTCGTTCCTGCAGTTCGCGCACCGCGATCGCGACGCGGAACAGTGGCTTTGGCTTCCGGCGCTCGGACGTTCGCGGCAGATCTCCTCGCGCTCCAAGGAGGAGAGCTTCGTCGGGACCGACTTCAGCTATCGCGACCTGGAGCTGCTCACCGACGTACTGGAATGGAACGAGGAGGAGGCGCGGTCGAGCCTGCTCGGATCCGAGACCCTCGACGGCACCGAGCTCGTGAAGATCGAGCTTGTCCCTGTGCGCAAGGACGTGGGCTATCGCCGGATCAGACTTGCGCTGTCGCGCCCCGACCTGGTGATCCGCCGCATGGAATTCTTCGGCGAGGGCGAAGCACCGCGCAAGGTCTTGCGCCTCGACGGCATCGAGATGGTCGGGGTCGTTCCGACGGCGCGGCGGCTCGAGATGTCACAGCCGGCCGCCAGCACCTCCACCGTCGTCGACGTCTCCGACGTGCACTACGACCAGGGGTTTTCGCCCGACTCCTTCACCCAGCACGCCCTCGAGAGCGCCGGAGACGAAGCGGGCGGATGAGCCGGGCCGAGCGAACCGGACGACCGCCGCTGGGTGCGCGGGCGATGGTCGGACTCGCCCGGCGCGGCGGGGAACTCGCGCTGGCACACTTTCGCCGGGCCGAGGGCGAGGGCATCGCGGAGGCGGGTATCGTGACCGTCGTCGATCGCGCGATCGAACAGATGGTCCGCGAGGAGGTCGCCGCCGCTCTTCCCGACGTCGCGCTCGTCGGCGGGGTATTCGGCACCAGCGGCAGTCCGTCGGAGGGCTGGGCGCTCGCAATCGATCCGATCGACGGGGCCGACGCCTTTGTCGCCGGGCTGCCCACCTGGGCGATCTCGATCGGCCTGCTGCATGCGGGCAGGCCGGTGGCGGGGGTGGTGTACCTGCCGGCCTTCCGCGACCTCTACGTCGCGCACGGCGGGGTCTTGCGCTGGAACGGCACGGAAGTTCCGCTCGGCGGCCTGGCGCCGCGACATGAGGGGTTCGTACTGGCGTTCTCGGAGTTCCACCGTCGGGTTGCGCTACGGTTCTCCCCGGGAAGCCGAAAGATACGCTCGCTGGGGTCGACCGCCTACCACCTGGCGCTGGTCGCGCGCGGCGCGGCCGAGGCTGCAGTCGTCGGGAGGGTTCATCTCTGGGAGGTCGCCGCCGGCGCCGCGCTGCTCGCGGCGACCGGCGGCGAACTCGTCTCGCTGCGCTCCGGTGAACCCGTCGACCTGCGATCGCTCACCGACGGCGCGCTGTCCCGCGACGTCCTGGTCGCCGCGCGCGAGGGAGCCACGCCGGGCGTACTCGCGCGAGTGCGCCGCCGCTGAACCCCCGGCGAGCCGACGCGACCCCGACGGGGCCGGTCAGGGAACTCCTTGCAGGTGTTCGGGGCTCCACGGCAGCGTCACGGGCTGGTGGCCCTCGCGACAGGGCGGACCTTCCGCGTGAAAGAGCGAGGTAGCGCCCCCGTCGTCGACGAGCACGATGCTCGAGGAGCGGGTGCCATACGCCGGCGTGTGGATGCAGAGTTGGTCGGTCGGCTGGCGATCGTCGACGGCGACTTCGTGGTCGGAAAGCACGACGCGCAGGCCGTCGAGCAGGGCCGGGCGAACCGGGTCGGCGGCGAAGCGGCGTCCGACCGCGGCAAAGAGTTTCGAGGAGTGCGAGATCCGCGGACAGGTCGGGTCGTTCAGGTTCAGGTTCGACAGCAGATGGAGGCCTGCGGGCAAGGCCTCGACGACCGTACGGTCGCCGCGATTCTGCCCGACGAACGCCGCCCGGGCATCGGCGACGAGAAGGTTGAACGGGTTGTGGGCGTTGCCCGGGGTGTCCGCGAGAAGCCGGGCCGCTTCAGCGGCGGACCGGGCATGGGCGAGCGCCAGACAGAGGGCGCCACGCGAGGCTCGCGTCGGGTCCGCGGGCACACCGGTCCGCCGGTTCAGGACGCCCACCACAAGTCCCGTCTCGCGCAGGCAGAGCCAGGTGCCGCCGGCGACCAGGTCGCGCCCCCCGACGATGGGCGGAGCAGAGGCGAGCAGCGTCGGCCCGGTCGACGGCCGAGCGAGGAACTCATCGCGGTTGGCCGCGACAACCAGCGGCAGCCCGGGGAGGGCGCGGAAGAATAGGGCGAGCGTGCACATGGCGATCGAACCCTACGCTGGGCGCCGCGTTGTCGGGCTCGGGAGCGGGTGATAGTCTCGCGCCGTCGCCCGCGCTCCCCCACGAGGTTCCATGTTCGAGTCCATCGACGACGTCTCCCGCCGCTTCGCCGAACAGAAGTACATCTGCAACCGGAACATCGCGACGGTGGTCTACCTCGCGGCGAGAATGGGCAAGCCCATCCTCGTGGAGGGCCCGGCCGGTGTCGGAAAGACCGAGCTGGCCAAGGTGCTCTCCGGGGCGCTAGGCGAGGAACTGATCCGTCTGCAGTGCTACGAGGGCCTCGACGAGGCCAAGGCACTCTACGAATGGGAGTACGGCAAGCAACTGCTCTACACCCAGATCCTCAAGGACAAGATCGGCGAGGTTCTCGCCGGCACCGGCACCCTCGCGGAGGCTGTCGACCGCATCTCGAAGCAGGACGGCATCTTCTTCTCCGAGAAGTTCATCCTGCCGCGGCCTCTCCTGCGGGCGATCCGCTCCGAGCGTCAGGCGGTGCTGCTCATCGACGAGATCGACAAGTCCGACAACGAGTTCGAGGCCTTCCTGCTCGAGATCCTGAGCGACTTCCAGGTGAGCGTCCCGGAACTCGGCACGATCTCGGCGCGGCACATCCCGATCGTCATCCTGACGAGCAACAACAGTCGCGAACTCTCGGACGCGCTCAAGCGGCGCTGCCTGCACCTCTTCATCGACTTCCCGAGCGCGAGCCACGAACTCGAGATCATCAAGCTGAAGGTCCCCGAGTTGCGCGAGGCCCTCGCAGAGGACGTGGTCGCCATCGTCCAGAGCGTACGCAAACTCGACTTGAAAAAGTCGCCGAGCATCAGCGAAACCCTCGACTGGGCGCGCGCGCTGGCGATCCTGAACGTCGAGAGCCTCGGCGAGGAGATCGTGACCGACACTCTTGCCACGATCTTCAAGCACGAGGGGGACATCCGCAAGGCCCAGGGCGACATGCGCGACTTCGTGGCCCGCCAGAAGGCGAAGGCGCCTCGCCCCGAGGGCGGTGCGAATCCCGACGACAAGGACGTCCTTCACTAGCCCGCGCCCGGCGGGTGGCGTCCGGTTGGCGCAGGGAGCGAGCGGGTGGACGAGCGGATCCTCGAATTCGGCGCGCTGCTGAGACAACACGGCCTGCGAATCTCGCCGGCCGAGAGTCTCGATGCGCTGGCAGCTCTCGGGCAGGCCGGCCTCGGCTCTCGCCAGGTCGTGAAGGACGTCCTGCGGGCGACGATGGTGAAGCGCTCGGTCGACCTGCCGGCCTTCGACGAACTCTTCGACCTCTACTTTTCAGCCCTCGGCCAGGCGATCCGCGAGGCATCGGAGGCAACCGGGAAGAGCCTCTCGGCATCCGCCGAGGACTACCAGAAGCTCCTCGAGCAACTCGAAGCGATGCTCCGCGGCCGCGAACAGAAGCTGTCCGAGATCGCCGAAGCACTTCTGCGCAACGACGACGGCACGCTCGAAAAGCGATTGCGCGAGGCGGCCGAGCGGGTCCGCACCGGACAGCAGCAGGGCAATCGCAGCTTCCAGGAGGGCCAGTTCGCGCACGCCTTGTCACAGGAGATCGGCCTCGGCGAGATCACCCGGCAGCTCGAGGAGTTGGCCGACCAGATAGAGGGGCAGGGGCTCGACCCCGAGACCGAGCGCCGCCTGCGCGAACTCGTGAAGCAGCGCCTCGCCGACCTCGCCGAGTTGCTGAAGCGCGTCGCACGTCTCGAGGGCGATCGCGGCGACCCCCGCCGCCGCGACGCGACCAAGCTCGCCGCACTCGCCGAGAAGAGCTTCTACTACCTCTCGGAGGAAGACATCCGCCGCATGCAGGAGGCCGTCACCCGGCTCGCGCAGCGGCTCAGGCACGTCGTTGCGATCAAGCGGGCGCGGGCCAAGCGCGGCAGCTTCGACCTCCAGCGCACCCTGCGCAAGAATCTCCAGTTCGGGGGCGTTCCGTTCGACGTACAGCTCGAGCGACGCAAGAAGCATCGGCCGCAGATCGTCGTGCTCTGCGATGTCTCCGACTCGGTCCGCAACGTCTCGCGCTTCATGCTGCAGTTCGTCTACTCCCTGCAGGATCTCTACTCGAAGGTCCGAAGCTTCATCTTCGTCTCCGACATCGGCGAGGTGACGCGTCTCTTCGACGATAACGAGATCAACCAAGCCATCGACCTGTCGCTGCGGGGCGACGTGATCAACGTCTTCGCCCACTCCGACTTCGGCCGGGCCTTCAAGACCTTCCATCGCGACTCGCTCTCCGCGGTGAACGGGCGCACGACGGTCATCATCCTCGGCGATGCCCGGAACAACTACAACCTGGCCCACGAGTGGGTGCTGCGCGACGTGCAGCGACGCGCCAAGCAGGTGATCTGGCTCAACCCGGAGAGCCGCGCGACCTGGGGCTTCGGCGATAGCGAGATGGACCGCTACATGCCCTTCTGCGACGTGGTGGAGGAGTGCCGCAACTTGAACCAACTCTACCGGGTGGTCGATCGGATGGTCCTCGACTGACGCTTCCCCGGGCGACCGTCGGTCGGAAACCGAAAAGCCTGCTTGGGCTCGGGTTTCTGAGGGCTTTCCGGGTTTGACCGGGCAGGACGGGGCGGGTAGGGGAAGGGCGGATGACCCGCCCCGACTCCATTGCCATGAGCGTGGGAGGCTTGACGCTCGACCCGGCGACCAAGGCGCCGATCGTCGTGCTGCGCGACGCCGACAACAAGCTCCACCTACCCATCTGGATCGGCCTGCTGGAGGCGGCCGCCATCGCGAGCGAGCTCGAGGGGGTGCGTCCGGCGCGTCCCATGACCCACGACCTGCTCCGGAGTGCGATCGGAAATCTGGGCGGGCGGGTCGAGGCGGTGGAGATCAGCGAGTTGCGAGAGAACACCTACTACGCCCGGGTCTTCGTCCGGGCCGACGACCGCACGATCGAGCTCGATGCGCGTCCGAGCGACGCGATCGCCCTGGCGCTGCGCACCCGGGCCCCGATCCACGTCGCCAAGCAGGTGCTCGTCCAGTCGAGCTACGTGCAGGAGTGCGAGAGCACCGGCGACCAGAACCTCTCCAACGTCTCGCCCGACCAGTGGGCCGACATCCTCGAGAAGATGGCCCCCGACGATTTCAAGTACAAGATGTAGTCGGGCCGGCCCCGATCGAGACGAGCGAGCCCCGAACATGAGCGAAACGAAGAAACTGCGACGCAAGGATCTCCACCTCGGCGAGCCCGACGAGTTCGTCACCCTGACGAGCCGGATCGTCGAATGGTCGAAGCAGAACCAGAGCACGGTCATGGCGATCGCCGCGGTGCTCGCCGGACTCCTGCTCGGGATCGCCGGCTGGCAGTGGCTCCAGCAGTCACGGGCTGCCAGGTCGACAACCGATTTCTACGCGGCCAACGAGCTCTTCCGACGCGAACAGTGGCCGGCCGCCGCCAAGAGTTTCGACGAGTTGGCGGCATCCTACCCGGGGACGGCCTACGGTCGTATCGCAAGGCTGTATGCCGGCCGCGCCGGGCTGCGCGCCGGCAAGCCGGCAGAAGCCATTTCGCGCCTCCAGGAGTTCCTGTCGAGCCCGGTGCCCGACCCGGCGCTCGAGCAGCTGGCGCACGTCAACCTCGCGCTCGCGCTCGGCAGCCAGGGCCAGGGTGACGCGGCGCTTGCGGAGGCGAACAAGGCAGTCGAGATGACCGGGCCGGCGCACGGGGAGGCGCTGATCGCGCTAGCGCGCGTTCACGAGTCTGCCGGCGCGAAGGACGCAGCGGTCGAAACCTACTTGCGTTACCTCAAGGACGAACCCGATGGCGCGGTACGCGACCTGGCTCGCGCCCGAATCCTCGCAATGGGCGGCACACCTCCGCCCGAGGCACCCAAGGCCATGTTGTCTGAACCGCAGGTCCAGGTCGAGTAGGCGGCGGGGGATCGCCGATTGTTCCGGCCCGATAGCCTGCGTGGAGTGATGGACGTAGCACGGGATGCCCGCGGAAAGCAGGAGAGCAGAGCAATGAAGGAGCGACGCAAGCGCCTGTCCCCCAGCGAGCGCAAGGATTTCATCCTCGCGGCGGCGATGCGGGTCTTCATCAAGAACCCGGACGCGTCGCTGGCCGACGTCGCGAAGGAAGCCGGCGTGACCCGCCAACTCGTGTCGCTGTACTTTCCCGGGGGTGGCGTCACCCCGATGCATCTGGAGTTGATCACCCGTTTCGGCGAGCAGTTCAGCCTTCTCGTGGAAGCGGCGGCGGGGGAACGTCCGCGCAACCTCAGGGAGCTCAAGAAGTCGCTCCCCGGTGTCCTCACCTTCTTCTTCGACTTCGCGAAGTCGATCGAAGCACCATGGATCTTTGCCGGCGAGGCCTCGTCCATGTCGCACGAGGTGGGCCTGAAGCGAGTGCTGCTACGAGGCGAGATCGCGCAGGCCTGGCTTCAGTGGATGCGCCACGTCGTCAAGGATTCGGACTCCGTGCGCCTCGCGATGCGGATCGAGCTTCGGGCGCTCGACGAGCTGCTCTGGCTCTTCGTGACCGGCCGGATCCAACGGCGCGAAGCCGAGAGGGTTGCCTTGGCCCATCTCCTCGCCACGATCGAGCACACGTTTCCGGCGCTGCGCGGCTGACCCGAAGCCGGCATCGCGGGTGCCCGCATGGCCGAGTGCAGTTCGCCGACGACGGAGGTCACTTTCCGGCCGTGGCGTAGTCGGTGATCGACCCAACCGGGTCGCCTGCGCGGTAGCGAGCGATCAGTGCGTCGAAGTCGACGTCCCGGCCGATGGGGTTGGCCGCGAATAACGGACCAGCCATGAACGCATCGGCCTCCTCCATGTTCATCGAGTCCACCTGCGTCTCCACCTGGTTGCCATCCGGGTCGCGATAATAGGCCGACAACGTCATGCCGTGGTTGATCGTCCAGTACGGAGAGACGCCCTTCGCCTTCATCCGCTCGTACTGATCGAACAGGTCATCGAGAGTCGCGTAGGTGAAGGCGAAATGTTCGACGCCGTCCCGCACGGGTGTCTGGTGCTCCAGATTCGGGATGTGGGCGATCGCGATACGGTGGTGTTCGTCGTCATAGGAGATGAACGAGATGAACTCGTTCTCGTGGCGGGCCTCGCCCTGGAGGAAGCTCTTCCACCAGGCCACCATCTCGCCGTAGCGGGTGGTCTTGAGGACGATGTGAGCGAACTTGATGGGTGCCGCCATGGGATTCCTTCTGGAGACTGACTCTCGGCCTGTGAGCATGCCGCGGATCCGAATGCTTCTCCATTGCGGCGCGGAGACCACTCACCGCTCGAGTTTCTTGCCGGAATTCCGCGACGCGCCCTGACGCGCCGCGAAACCCGGGGAGATCGGACTCCGGGGGCGGGTCTCAGGGCGCGAGCGAGGCAGGCGCCTCGGCGGCCGCGGCCGGCGCCATCGCTTGGAGCGCATGCGTGCTGCCGAGCGGCACGAGGTAGCCGGCCAGGTGCCGCTCCGCGCCGCCTGAGGGCGAGCGCACGTCCTCGACGGCATAGAAGTCGTTCTGCACGTACTCGGTCGTGACCGTCACGACCGAGTAGCCCTTCGCGACGAGGTTGGTCCACGCGAGGTGCGGACAGGCGCGCGCGAGCTGCTCCTCCTCGGTCGTGACCGGGACGAACGGGAGGTAGGGCGAGGACACCGACGTACAGATGAACTCGACCGCGAGCGAGCCTTCGCCGGTCGCGGCGACGTAGCCCGACCACGGGTCACGCGGGAGGTCGAAGACACACGCTCCGTGCAGGTCGCCGGTCAGCACCACGACGTTGCCACGACCGTGGCGCCCCAGCGAGTCGTACAGCCGCTGGCGCGCGGCCGGGTAACCGTCCCACTGGTCGAAGAATACCGGTCGATGTTCGACTTCGTCGTAGGTGTAGTGGGCGACGGGGACCTGCTGCCCCAGGATCTGCCAGGTCGCCTGCCCGGCGGCGAGTTCCGCATCGAGCCAGGCTTCCTGGCTGGGTCCGAGCATGGTCCGCTCCGGCGTGTCCAGGGCGACGTCGCCGATCGCGCCGGACCGCACCTCGCCGCGGGTGTCGAGGAGCCGGAGCTCCACGAGGTCGCCGAAGCGCACGCTTCGGTAGATCGAGTCCGCCGCCCCTCCCCGGATGGGCATGTACTCGTGGTAGGCCTGTTTGGCAGCGGCGAGCCGCTCGAAGTAGTCGCCGTCGGTTGCCGGGTTGTGCGAGAGCAGGTCGGTGCCGTCGGAGGTCGCGTCGTTGATCAGTTCGTGGTCGTCCCAGACCACGAACCAGCCGTGTTGCCGATGTGCCTCCTGGAGGTCCGGGTCGCTGCGGTACTTGCGATACCGCGCCCGGTATCCGTCGAGGTCGACGCATTTCCCGGCAGGAGCCGTCTCGCGCACGATCTCGTTGCCAAAGGGATAGAACCCCTGCGCATACTCGTAGATGTAATCGCCAAGGCCGATCACGCCGTCGAGATCGGCCCGCTCCGCGATCCTCCGGTAGGCGTGGAAGTACCCGTAGCCGTAGTTGGAGCAGCTCGCGACGGCGAGGCGCAGCTCTTCGACCGGGCCGAGCGGAAGCGTGCGCATGCGCCCGGTCGGCGACTCCACGCCGAGCGCGAAGAAGCGGTAGTAGTAGGTCCGGCCGGCCTCGAGGCCGTCGACATCCACCCTGAGCGCGTAGTCGGTCGACTGGTCCACGGGAACGCTGCGCGCAACCACGCGGCGTGCGAACCCGGGATCGACCGCGACCTCGACCCAGACGTCGACGGGGCCCACGTCGAAGCCCGGCGAGACGTGGGTCCAGAGCACGATCGCGTCGGCGAGCGCATCGCCGCTCGCGACGCCGAGTTCGAACGTCGATTCGGGCCCGAGCGGTCCGGTCCAGTCGTAGCGCGGCAGACCGCTCGCCTCGTCGCCGCACGCAGTGAGGTTCGGAAGAAGGCCGGCCACGATTGCCGCCCCTGCCGTCTTGAGCCATTCTCTTCGGGTGATTCCCATCGCTTCCTCCTCGGCCGGGGCCGGATTCTCCCTTACCCCGGGACCCGGTGACTTGCCCAGAGGGTTTCGCGACCGATCGGAAAATCGCGTTGACCCACCGCTTTGGCGCGGCCTACCCGCCCGGTCGGGATCCGTTTTCGCCAAATCCGACGGATCCTGTCACGCTGTTGTAACATGGCACTCCTAGGGTGCCGGTCGCGGGTTGGCCCACGCCCACGCGCCGGAGGGGAATCCATGGACACGAAGCCCGCGTCGACCCGCCGAGAACTCCGCCGCGGGGCATGCACCCGTTCGGGCCTCGCCTTGCTCGCCCTGTGGAGCGCCCTCGCGATTCCGGCAGGTGCACTCGCCCGGAGTTCAGGGTCCGTACCTCCCGAGGTCCAGTCGCAGCTCGACGAGATGCGCGCGCTGATCCGGCAGCAGAACAGCGTGATCGGCGAGCTCAAGGAACAGCTCCAGCGGCAGTCCGTGCTGAAGTCTCCCGGGAGGGAGCCCGAGGCAGCGACCGCCGCCAAGCGCACCGGCCCCGAGGCTCCGTCGACCGCGGTCGCCGAGGAGGCGGGACCGCCAGCGGAGGCGTCGGCCGTGGCACGCGAAGCGAAGCCCGCACCCGCCGAGGGCACGCCGAAGGCGGTCACCGCCGGCGCCGCCCAGGACGGCATCACGAAGGTTGCGGACGCGGCCGTCCCGGCGCCCGACGCGCGGCTCTACGACAACATGCACCGGAGCGACCAGTACGGCCTGAAGAGCCTGTGGGACTCGCTGCATCCGCAGGACCACAAGAGCAAGCCCTGGTACGAGAAGATGTCGCTGCGCGGTTACTCCCAGATTCGCTTCGACCGCAGCATCCAGTGGGACCGTGAAGAAGCCGATCCCTGGATGTTCTCCGACCGCTTCATCAACGGCAACGCCGAAAACTTCGGTATCCGCCGTGCTCGTCTCATCTTCTCGTCCGACGTGAGCGACCACCTCTTCGTCTACATCCAGCCGGAGTTCGCGGGATCGACATCGCCGAGCTCGAACTCGACCTACTTTGCACAGCTGCGCGACCTCTACGGCGACGTCTACATCGACAAGACGAAGGTCCACCGCTTCCGGGTCGGCCTCTCCAAGGTGCCCTACGGCTGGGAGAACATGCAGTCGAGCCAGAACCGCGTGCCGCTCGACCGCGCGGTCTCGATCAACACCGGCGTGTCTCCCAACGAGCGCGACCTGGGCGTCTTCTACTACTTCACGCCGGTCGCGAAGCAGAAGCTCCTGAAGGAGCTGGTCGACGGCGGGCTCAAGGGCTCGGGCAACTACGGCATTCTGGGTTTCGGCGTCTACGACGGCCAAGGCGGCTCCCAGATCGAGCTCAACCAGAACGTAAACGTGGTCGCCCGCGCGACCTGGCCCGTCCAGTTCTCGAACGGTCAGGTCGTGGAAGCGAGCGTCCAGGGCTACACCGGCAAGTACGTCGTGAGTGGCAGCCAGTTCTATCCGAACGGCGGTACCGACCAGATCACGCCGGCCGGCACCGGCGGCAACAAGGGGCTGACCGACCGGCGCGTCGCCGGCAGCTTCATCTGGTACCCGCAGCCGATCGGCCTGGAGACCGAGTGGAACTGGGGCGAGGGACCCGGCCTGAACAACCTGCAGACCGAGGTCGATGTACGCTCCCTCTGGGGCGGCTACGTGATGCCATCCTACAAGTTCGACACCGACCGCTTCGGCATCATCACGCCCTACGGTCGCTACCAGTACTACAAGGGCGGTTACCGCTCGCTGGCCAACGCGCCCTACGGCACCAGCACCGAGTGGGACATGGGCGTCGAGTGGCAGATCCTGCGCGAACTGGAGTTGACCGGCGAGTACGCGATCGTCGACGGCATCAACGGGGTCACCGCCAACAAGGCGGGCCAGACCTCCTACCGCGACTGGAACGGCCAGATCTTCCGTCTCCAGGTGCAGCTGAACTACTGAGGGCTCTCGGTTTCGGAGTTTGACCCGGGGGGCCCTGCCCGAAGGAGGTCGAATCGTGAAGACAGCGTTCCCGCCGCGAAGGAGTGGCCTCGTCTACCTGACCGAAGGCGGGCAGGAGACCGAGGTCATGTACAAGCACGGCTTCGAACTCCCGGAGTTCGCGATGTTCCCGCTGCTCGACGACCCCGCGGGTGTTGCGAAGTTGCGCGAGATGTACACGGCCGTGCTCGAGACGGCGGTCGAGCACGGCTGCGGCGTGCTGCTCGGCGGTCTCGACTACCGGGCGAGCCCCGACTGGGCGAGCCGCGTCGGCTACCCGCCCGAGGCGCTCGCCGACGTGCAGGTGCGCGCGATCGACTTCCTGCGAGAGGTCGCCGAACCCCATCGCGGCCGGCTTCCCGCCCTCTACTACGCCGGAGTCGTCGGCCCGCGCGGCGACGCCTACTCGCGCAACGAGACGATCACCGCCGCGAGTGCCGAGGAATACCACTCGGTGCAGATGGCGAATCTCGTCCGGGCCGGTGTCGACCTCGCCGAGGCGATGACCTTCAACGGCGTACCCGAGGCGGTGGGCGTGGCCCGGGCCGGTGCGGCTGCGGGGCTCGCGGTTTCGATCTCGTTCACGCTCGATGCGAGCCATCGCCTCCCGTCGGGCCCGACGCTGCGCGAGGCCGTGCTCGAGGTCGACGCGCTCGCCGGAGAGGCGCGTCCCGCGTTCTACGGTATCAACTGCTCGCACCCGCTGGAGTTCCTCCCGGCGATCGAGCCCGGCGGCTGGTTCGAGCGGGTCCGGTGCCTGCGCCCGAACGCGGCCTCGATGGACAAGGTCTCCCTTTGTTCGCTCGGCCACCTCGAGTCGGGCGACCCGGTCGACCTCGGACGGCGCATGGGCGAGATCGCAAGCCGATATCCGCACCTCGACATCCTGGGGGGATGCTGCGGCACCTGGGACGAGCATCTCGGCGAGATCGCGAGAAACGTGGTCGGGGTGCGCCGCACGAGGGCTTGATCGACGTCCATCCGACCTCTCACCACAACCCCCCGCGAGGGGGCCAGCCGCAGAGTCCGCCGCTTGCCAGGCAGGGCAGGGCTCCTCCCGATCGCCGCCGCCCTCGTCGTCCTGTCCGGGTGCACCCACACGGTACGGCTCCATGATTCGCAGGCGCCTGCTCTGCCTCCGACTGCGACGACTCCATGCACGAACTGCCCGATTGGCTTCGTCGACGCCATCGAGGTCCAGAGCGGAAGCGGAGCCGCTGCGCCAGCTCTCCCGAGCTCGGGCTTCAAGGAGAAGTTCGTGCGGAAGCTCTCGGACGCCAACATCTTCGAGCACGTGGTGACGTCCTATCCGATCGGGCGGGCGGGCGTGGTGACGATCCGAATCACCGCACAGGAGGACCTGGATACTCACGACGCAGCGAACGGGACTAAGGCGTTCTTCACGGGCTTCACGATGTTCCTTTTGACGCCAGTGCTCCCGTACTCCTACGACTACCGGCTCGCGGTGAACCTCGAGGCGATCTGCGATAATGCCGAGCGGCGGTCGTTTGCCGTCACCGAAAGCGGGGATTCGTCCGCCATCGGGATCGGCCAGATCAACAAGGCCGTAGGCGAGCTCTCTGCGAGCGTGATCGACCGCGCGGCGGCGAAGGTCGTTTCGGAGATCGGGAAGGACTCGAAGTTTCTTACGGAGTGTGCCGCCCGCTCGGACTCGCCGAAGCGACTGTGATCAGCCCGCCGGGCATGGCCCCTGGCTGCGCCAAAAGCGCGAGCTCCGGCCATCTCTGGCGTTGTCAGTCCGATTTGTGATCTGAAGGGTGCAGTCGCACTCGAGACTCGGCAGGCGGCCAGTCAATCCCTGAACAACCGGACCATCCCGCATGCGACTCGAAGATCTCACCCCCGGCACCACCGTCGGCGGCATCCTCCCCGAAACAGCCGTCTCCGTCGTCGGCACCCAGTGGCACGGCTCGGATGCCCTCACCCTCGTCTACCAGAGCCCCTCGGGCCGGGTGGCCGAGGAGATCTTCTACCGCCACGACCAAGCACGGCTCGACATCGTCGAAGTCGGAAGGCCGTGCAGCTTCGACGGCGATGGCCATCTCTACCGGCTCGTCGCCGAGGCCCACCGGATTCGCCTGGCCCACCTCTTCGACCCGGTCCTTGCCGTCCACACGTCGCTCGTGGACCCCTGAACTGATGCCCAATCAATCCCACTGAGCGAACAACCCATGCCCATCAAGAAATCCGACCTCTACTCCTCCCTCTGGGCCTCCTGCGACGAGCTGCGCGGCGGCATGGATGCCAGCCAGTACAAGGACTACGTCCTGTTCCTGCTGTTCATCAAGTACATCACCGACAAGTACGGCAACAGCACCGACTTCGCCCCGCCGGTCACCATCCCGAAGGGCGCGAGCTTCAAGGACATGCTCGACCTGCGCGGCAAGAGCGACATCGGCGACAAGATCAACACGCAGGTCATCGCGCCGCTGGTGAACGCCAACGCCCGGCTCGCCCGCAGCGACTTCCCCGACTTCAACGACTCCAACAAGCTCGGTGAGGGGCAGGCCAAGGTCGAGAAGCTGACCAACCTGATCAACATCTTCGCCCGCCCGCAGCTCGACTTCTCGCAGAACCGCGCCGAGCACGACGACATCCTCGGCGACGCCTACGAGTACCTGATGCGGCACTTCGCCACCGAGAGCGGCAAGAGCAAGGGGCAGTTCTACACCCCCGCCGAGGTCAGCCGCATCATCGCCAAGGCGATCGGCATCTCGCCGCAGAACACGAAGGCGTCCACCACCGCCTACGACCCCACCTGCGGTTCCGGCTCGCTGCTGCTCAAGGTGGCCGCCGAGGCGGGCAAGCACATCACGCTCGAAGGGCAGGAGAAGGACGTGACCACGGCGGGCCTCGCCCGCATGAACATGATCCTGCACGACTTCCCCACGGCCAACATCGTCTCGGGCAACACGCTCGCCGAGCCCAAGTTCAAGGACGGCGAGCAGCTCCGCACCTACGACTACGTCGTCGCCAATCCGCCCTTCTCCGACAAGACCTGGACCACCGGCCTTAACACCTCGAACGACCCCTTCCAGCGCTTCGCCTGGGGTGAGCCGCCCACCAAGCAGGGCGACTACGCCTACCTGCTGCACATCATCCGCTCGCTCAAGAGCGCGGGCAAAGGCGCCTGCATCCTGCCCCACGGCGTGCTCTTCCGCGGCGGCGCGGAAGGCCTCATCCGAACTCAGCTCGTCCGCTCCGGCATCCTGAAGGGCATCATCGGCCTGCCCGCCAACCTCTTCTACGGCACCGGTATCCCCGCTTGCATCGTGGTGCTCGACAAGGAGAACGCCGCCGCCCGCAAGGGCGTGTTCATGATCGACGCCTCCAAGGGCTTCCGCAAAGACGGCCCGAAGAACCGGCTGCGCGAGCAGGACCTGCACAAGATCGTCGACACCTTCACCCGGCAGGCCGACGTGCCGCGCTATGCCCGCATGGTGCCGCTCACCGAGATCGCCGACCCGAAGAACGACTTCAACCTCAACCTGCCGCGCTACATCGAC
>CAMBZJ010000030.1 GCA_945872365.1 Klebsiella pneumoniae | reverse complement strand
CGCCCGCAGGAGCGCCGAGCAGCTGGCGGCTAGGGCGACTCCAGCCGGGTCGGGATCGTGCCGCAGGCGGGCAGCACGGGTGCGTGGAGGGTCGGGTCGGTGCCGCGCGTCGAAGGCCCGACCGTCGATCCTCGCAGGCCACCCACGCGGATCGACGGCCACCGACGCCAGACAATTCCGACGCCAGCCAGGCACACCGGAGCCCATCGTGCCCGGACCTTCGCCGCCACCAGCGCGAGGCAGGCGGCAGTCCTAGTGCTTCATGTTCACGCGATACCCGGCCGCGACGAGCGCCTCGGCCTGGTCGTCGCCGGCGACGAGCACCTCGACGCTGGCCGGCCCGAGCTCCTGCAAGCCGACGATGACGGACGGAAGCATGCGACCGCGAGCGCCCTCGGTCCAGGCGATCCGGCCCTCGGCTAGCCGGCCTCCGGTGCGGACGATCACGCGGTCACCCGGTCGCGAGCCCAGGCCGTCGCGACCTCGACGAACGAGAGCGGTCCGCCGTCGGCGCCCGTCAGTTCCTGGCGTGTCGGCGCATCGGGGCCAAGTAGCCGAGCCCGTCGCTCTGCGACTCGGAGAGCCATGCCAACCGACGGCACGTCGCCCGAGATCGCCGCGGGCCAGAGGCCGGCGAGCAACTCGTCGAGCCGGGCGACCTCGATCTCGCGCAGGACGCCGGCCGACTCGCCCGGGGCCCCCGCCGTGCGCTCCAGGGACCGCAGGACGAGCGCGTGCGCCGTCCCTCGACTGGTTCCTAGCCGCGCGGCTATCGCTCCGTAGGGCAAGCCCTGGAGCCGCAGACCCACCGCGGCGAGCTCACGCTCGCGGGCGCCGACCCGACGGGCCGAGGTCGCGGACTGGGCGCGGCGTTCGGGTCCGACTGTTCTGCTCATCGTTCGCGAGCGAGCTGCTCGCGCAGCCAGCGCGAACCGTCGTCGGCGCGAGGTGTCGGAAGCCCACCGACGAAGCAAAGCGCCGACTCTTTGATCCTGAAATAATCCAGCGGATCGACGCCCAGGACACGGACCGCGGTGCCGTTTTCGAGCAGGCGGCCGGATGGCAACTCTCGGATCGTGTAGGTCGCGCCGTCGGGCCATTCGACCTTCTCGGCGAAGCCGTGGCGCGTCGACTCGTCGCCCTCGATGACGAAACGGATCATGAACGCACCTTCGCAGCGGCGAGCGTCGCGCGCGTCGATGCCAGCAGCGCAAGCCAGTCGGCACGAGCGGCGCGCGTCGCGAACCACGAGGCCGAGGCGCGGATCGTGACGGGTGCGGTCGAGCGCGCCGGTGCGGTTGGTCGCACTGCGCGAACAGGCACGCGACCGGGAGTCGGCCAGGAATCGAAGCGGTCGGGCTGCATGGCGCAACCCTCGTGGACGATGGGCGTTGGAAATCCGGATTACCGCAGCGAACGCGCGCGAACGCCAGCGGTTTCGGTTCGATATAGCGCGGGATCCACTAGGCTGGTGCGATGCGGAACGAAATTGGGTCGGTCGCGTCCGGCTGGGTGAGCGACTGCGCGATCGCGGATCTCGTCGGCGACGACCCGACCGACGCGCTAGTGCCGTCGCGCGCACCGACACCGGAGCTCGCGCTTGTCGGTGCGTTGATCGCCGTCGCGATCGGCGACCTCCAGCGCGGCGACCCGGACGCGCGTGCCTGGGTCGAAGGCAACGAGCCAGAGCCGGGTCCGGCTTTCAGCGTCGAGTTCGTCGCCGAGGTGCTCGGCGTCGAAGTCGACGGCCTGCGCGCGCGGATCATGCGCGCGGCGGATCTCGGGTCGACGCCGAGGCGGAATCCGTTCGGCGATACGCGCCGGCGTCGCGCAGCATAGGCACGCACCTGCCGCACCTTCGCCGCACCTTCGCCGCACCTTGCCGCGTCATGCCGTCGCGTCCTGTCGCGTCGTCGCGACTTTTGCCGTCGATTTTGACGCCGATTTTGACGCCGAGCGTTAAGAGTTGGCCGCCGTCGAGCTAGATGCAGACGTTGCGCTTGCCGTCGCCGGACCTCGCGCCACAGTCGGAGGTCGCGTCGAGCGACGTCGCCGCACCTGGGCTGCTTGCCGTCGCTCTGCCGTCGCAGGCTCAGAAGCCGACGACCGCTTGACCGTGAACGTCTTGCCGGGACCGGGACGGTCGGCACATCCGACGCTCAGGCGGCGGCCAGGGGCTTCGACCTCGGGGGACTCGCCGCGGAAGGGCGTCGAGGCGGGCCGGTGCGGGATGACATCGACCAGCGAGTGTTCTAGAAGCGCCCGATGGCCTTTAAATACTGCCCGGAGTGCGGCGTCGAGGTCGAGCCCGGAGGCCGTTTCTGCGGCGGCTGCGGGAAACCGGTGGGAGGAGTGCGGGCCGGATCTCCGGCGCCCCTCGCGGGGCTGGTATCGCTCGCGACCCTGCTCGTCCTGGGGGGCGGCTTCTGGCTCTGGCAGCGGCTCGCTCCGGAAACCCCCCGGGGCCTCAAGCCGGGCGAGGGCCGGACCGCGGCGGGACCCGCTGCGGCCGCACCGGCGGCGGCCGGTGCTCCTGCAGCGGCGGGCGCAGGACCGCGCCAGAAGATCGATCTGCCGGACGACATCAAGCAGTACATGGCGGGCCTGCAGAAGGACGCGGACGCCAAGCCCAAGGATCTCGCGGCCTGGCAGACCCTCGCCCGAGTCTACTATCGCGCGTCGCGCGTCGATCCCTCCTATGCCGACAAGGCGGTCGCCGCCTTCCAGCACGTGCTTCAGGTCGATCCGAAGGACCTCGAGGGGATCCGCGGGCTCGCCAACGTCGCCTACGACCGGCAGGACCGGGCGAAGGCGATCGAATACTACGACAAGTACCTCGACCTGAAGCCCGATGACGCCGAGGTGCGCACCGATCTCGGCACCATGTTCTTCGAAAGCGGCGACAAGGAGCGGGCTCTGCTCGAGTACCAGCGCGTCCTCGAAAAGAACCCGAAGTTCTTCCAGGCCTACTTCAACATGGCCGTGGTGCACGACGCCTCGGGCGATCGCGACGGGGCCCGCAAGGATCTCGAGAAGGCGCGCGACCTCGCCCCGGAGGATGCCGTGAAGCAGCGCATCTCGGGTCTGCTCCAGGCTACCGCCGGCGGGAAGTCGTTCGCCGAGGCGGCCGACGACCTGTCGGCCCAGACCGCCGCGGCCCCCGCGGGTGGAATGCCCGGCGCCGCGGGCGCGGGCGCGGGCGCGGGCGCAGTCCCGGGTGCGATGCCCCCGGGCATGGCGGGGGCGGCCGGCCCCGCGGGCGGCGGCATGGCGGCGCCGAACGCAGCCGCGGCGGGAGCCGCGGCGAACGCGGCGGCCGCGGCGGCGACCACCTACACGGCCGCCGTCGAGGCGCTCTTCCGTGGCCATGCGATCGCCGGTCCCAAGGTCACGGCCGTCGACTGGTCCTCGCCCGACCGCGTCCGCGTCTCGATGAACGGGTTTCCGATGGGCCAGATGCCGGAGATGATGCGCAACGGCTACCTCGAGAAGATGAAGAAGGGCATCGCCGATGCTGGCCAGCGCTTCGCCGGGTCGCCCGCCACGACCGTCGAGATCGTCGACCAGTCCTCCGGCGAGGTCATGGCGACGATCACCCCCTGAGCCGGGAATCGGGCGGGCGCGCTTGATCTCGCCACCGGAAGCGACTTGAAGGGGAGGCCCCGTGCCGCCCCCTCCCACGATCGAAGTGAACGCCCTTCCCCTCGCGCTCGCGCTGCCTTTTGCCGCCGCCGCGATCGCCGCCGGCTTTGGCCGACGGCTCGGCCGGGCGACCGGCTGGATCGTGTTCGCGGCGGCTGCGGCCAGCACCGCCATCCTCGCCGGGCTGCCGGGACATGGCGAGGTGGCGGGGTTCCGGGTTCCCTGGCTGCCCGCGATCGGCGTCGACTTCGCGCTGCGCGCGGATCCCTTCGGGCGTTTCTTCGCCCTCCTGGTGAGCGGCGTCGGGATCTTCATCGTCCTCTACGCGATCGCGTACATGGCGGGGGAAGACGCGCGCCGCATGCCGCGCTTCTGGGCCGCGCTCGCCGCATTCATGGGGGCGATGATCGGGATCGCCCTGTCGGACGATCTGCTCCTCCTCTTCCTCTTCTGGGAGATCACGAGCCTCTCCTCGTTCCTGCTCATCGGCCACCACGACGACGACCCGAAGGCGCGCGCGGGTGCCCTGCTGGCGCTGCAGGTGACGGGCCTCGGCGGTCTCGTGCTCGCACTCGGCATCCTGCTCGTCGCCCAGATCACCGGCACCTTCTCGATGAGCGGCATCGCTTCCAGCCCCGCGCAGGTCGCGGCATTGCTGTCCTCGCCGCTCGCACCCGCCGCGCTCGCCTGCATCCTGGTCGGCGTCTTCACCAAGTCGGCGCAGTTCCCGTTCCACTTCTGGCTGCCGCGCGCCATGGTCGCGCCGACCCCCGTCTCGGCCTACCTGCACGCGGCGACGATGGTGAAGGCCGGCGTCTTCCTGCTCGGCCGCATGCTTCCGCTCTTCGGAGGCCTCCCGATGTGGACGCCGACCCTCGTTATCGTCGGCTCGATCACGATGCTTCTCGGCGCCTGGAAGGCCTTCCACGAGACCGACCTGAAGGCGATCCTCGCTCGCACGACCGGTTCGACGCTCGGCTTCCTCACCCTGCTCTACGGACTAGGGGCGGCCGAGCAGGACGCGCTGCAGATGCTGAACCACGCCCTGTACAAGGGGGCGCTCTTTCTGGTCGCGGGCATCGTCGACCACCGCGTCCACACCCGCGACCTGCGCAAACTCGGCGGCTTGCGCGGCGAACTCCCGCTGCCGTTCCTCGCGGCAACGCTCGCCGCCCTGTCGATGGCCGGCGTGCCGCCGATGCTCGGCTTCCTCGCGAAGGAATCGTTCTACACCGGGATGCTTCACGACGAACTCCTGGCCGGCCAGCCTCTGCTGCGGTGGGCGATCCTTCTCGCTTGCCTTGCGGCGAATGCGCTGGTCGCCGCAGTCGCCGCGAAATTCGTGATCGGGACCTTCCTCGGCGAGAGGAAGGGCACGCCGGTCGGCGGCCACGACGGCGCCGGTTCACACGCCACGGCGGGGCACCACGCCGACGACCACGGGGGGGGACATGGCGGAGGTGGCGCGCACATCGAGTCGCCTCCGCTTTGGATCTCCCCGCTTGCCCTCGCCGTGACGGCGCTCGCGCTCGGGTTGCTCGGCGCCACGAGCTTCACGGGTCACCTGGCGACAGCGATCGCGTCGCGTCCGGAACACGACTTCCATCTCTCGCTGCTCCCCGGGATCGGCCTTCCGCTCGGGCTCTCCCTCGCCGGCTTCCTGCTCGCCTTCGTCCTCTGGTCGATGCGCACGCGGATCGCGGCGCTGCCCGCGGCCCATGCCGCCCACCACTCGTTCGACCGGCTCTGGGAGCGCGGGATCGCCAACCTCGCGGTGCTCGGCGAGGCGCTCTCCTCCCGTTGGCAGAACGGCTCCCTGCGCCGCTACTTCATCACGACGCTGCTCGCCGTCCCGGTCCTCTCCTGGCTCGCTCTGGCGAGGGTCGGGCTCTCGTACCGCGACATCGCCGTCAGCCTGACGAACCTGCCGTGGTTCGGACTCTTCCTGTGCGTGCTGCTCGGCATCGCGACGGTCACGGCGGTGAGCGCGACCAACCGCCTGCAGGCGGCGATCGCCACGACCACGATCGGCTTCATCGTCTCGATGCTGTTCGTGGTCTATCGTTCGCCGGACATCCTGCTGACGCAGATCCTGATCGAGACCGTGTCGACGATCTTCGTGCTGCTCGTCCTGCTCTTCATGCCGGCGTTTCCGCAACGCGACATGGACCGATCCTCGCAGTTGGTGGCGATGGGCGTGGCCACCATGTTCAGCCTGGCGATCACGGTGCTGCTCCTGCTGTCGATGACCCCCGGCCTGCGCGAGGAGGCGAACATCGCGGTCCGCCCCGGCGGCCTCCTCTCGCTCGCGCTCGAGAAGGGCGGCGGCGCGAACGCGGTCAACGTCATCATCGTCGACATCCGCTCGCTCGACACCAACGGAGAGATCACCGTCCTCGTCGGGGTCGGATTGTGCATCTACGGCCTGCTGCGCGCCCGGCGTGCAAGGAGCACCGCTGCATGAACGCCGAATCCCCCATCCTCCGCACGGTCGCAGGGTACGCGATCCCGTTAACCCTGCTGGTCGCCCTGCGCATCTTCTTCCAAGGGCACGACGAGCCGGGTGGCGGCTTCATCGCGGGCGTCCTGGTGGCGTCCGCGGGTGCGATCCACCTTCTTTCGTACGGCGTCGAGCGCGCGGCCCGGATCCGCTGGTGGCGGGTCGCGGTGATCGGCCTCCTGGTCTCCGTCTGCAACGGCATCTGGCCCATGCTGCTTGGCCACCCCTACATGGACAACGAGATCCTCCACTGGCCGGTGCACCTTCCGACCGCGACCTTCTTCGACCTCGGCGTCATGCTGATCGTCGTCGGCACGCTCATGACGATCTTCGTCGAACTCAGCCTGGAGCGGCGCTGACGTGGAACTGCCGCTCGCCATCGCGATCGCGCTGCTCTTCGCGGGGGGCGCCTACTCGATCCTGCGGCCAAACCTGTTCCGCATCGTGATCGGCTTCGGCCTGCTGTCGAACGCCGTCAACCTGCTGATGATCCTCTGCGGCGGATTCAAGCTCGAGACCGCCGCGCCGTTCGTCACCGATCCGCGCCGCGTCGACGGGCTGATGGACCCGATCCCGCCGGACATCATCCTGACGGCGATCGTCATCAGCTTTGCAGTGGGCGCCCTGTTCCTCACCATCTGCTACGTCGTCTACCGCGAGTACGGGACCGACGACCCGGAGCTGCTACCCGTCCGCGAGATCGACGACATTCTGGTCGGCCCGGCACGCGAATCCGGTCCGCCGAAGTACGAGGAGTGAGGGCACGCGCGTGAACTCCATCGTCCTCGTGATCCTCGTCCCGTTCCTCACCGCGATCGTGCTCGCGCTGCTGCGCGAGCACCCGCGGGCCGAGGCGGCGCTCAACGCGGCTTCCTGCCTCGGGCTACTCGGCTTCGTCACCTGGCTCCTGTTCCGGGTGGACGCGACCGGGCCGCAGGTCTCGATGATGGGCGGCTACGCTGCACCCTACGGCATCGCCTTCGTCGCCGACCGCCTCTCGTGCATCATGCTCTGCCTCTCGATGCTCGTGGCGAGCGTGGTCGCGTTCTACGTCCCTTCTACGGTCACTCCGCTCCAGCAGCGGCACTTCTTCTACCCGCTCTTCCAGGTGCTCCTGCTCGGCGTGAACTGGTCGTTCATCACCGGCGACCTCTTCAACCTCTTCGTATCCTACGAGGTGATGCTGATCGGCTCCTACGGCGTGATGATGGTCGGCGCCTCGCGCCAGCAGGTGCGCCAGACGCTGACCTACATCGCGATCAACCTGCTCGGCGGATCGCTCTTCGTGATCGGGCTCGGGCTCGTCTACTCGATCGTCGGCACGCTCAACATGGCCGACATCGCGGTGGTCTCGAGCGCGCTCCCGGCGCCGCGCGCCGCGATGCTGACCGCCGCCTCGATGGTCCTGCTGGTCGTCTTCGCCCTCAAGGCAGCGGCGTTCCCGCTCTTCTTCTGGCTGCCCGACTCCTACCCGGTCGTGCCGGCCGGCGTGAACGGCTACTTCGCGGGGCTCCTCACCAAGGTGGGCATCTACTCGCTGCTGCGGGTCTTCGTCATGACCTTTCGGCAGGGTGGAAACGAGTTCGCCCTGCAGATCCTGCTCGTCTTGTCGGCGCTCACGATGGTCGTCGGCGTCCTCGGGGCCCTCTGCCAGTGGGAGATCCGGCGCGTCCTGTCGTGGCACATCATCAGCCAGGTCGGGTACATGCTCATGGGGATCGGCCTCGCGAGCGACGCCGCGATCGCGACCGCCGCGATCGCGGCGACGATCTTCTACGTCGTCCACCACATTATCGTGAAGGCGAGCCTCTTCCTGATCGGGGGGATCGCCGAGGAGGTCTCGGGTTCGGGGCGCCTCAAGGAGATGGGCGGCATCGCGCTCGCCGCTCCGTTCGCGGCGGTCCTGTTCTTCGTCGCGGCGCTGTCGCTCGCGGGGATGCCGCCGTTCTCGGGGTTCCTCGCGAAACTCGTGCTGGTGCGCTCCGCCCTGCGCGGCGGGCACTGGTTCGTCGTGGCCGCCGCGGTCGCGACGAGTTTCCTCACGCTGCTGTCGATGGTGAAGATCTGGAGCTACGCCTTCTGGGGCGACTGGCACGGCGCGCCGCCGGGCGGTGCCTGGCGACGCATGGCGGCGCCCGTTGCGGTGCTCGTCGCGGCGACGGTCCTGCTCGGGGTCGCGGCGCAGCCCTTTCTGCGACTCGCCGCGGATGCCGCCCGCGGCGTGACCGACCCCACCGAGTACGTACGCGCGGTACTCGGGCCGGGGGCGTCGCGGGTGGCGTTGGCGGGCCGCGCCGGGGAGGATGCCCCGTGAGCCTGCGCGCGATCCCGGAGTTCCTCCGCTACCTCGTCATCCTGATGCGCGAGGTGATCCTCGCCAGCATCAGCGTGACCAAGCTCGTCTTCGGTCCGATCGACCGCCTGCGTTCGGGTTTCGTCGCCTACCCGATGGAGGCCGAGACCGATCTGGAGATCACGACGCTGGCGAATTCGATCACGCTCACGCCCGGCACGATCACGGTCCACGTCGATCCGCAGGAGCGCCTGCTCGTCATGCACGCGATCGACATCGGCGAGGATCCCGAGAGCGTGCGCGAGGCGACGCGCAGCGCGCTCGAGGCGAACATCCTGCGCTGGACGCGCGCCGGTCGGGCGGGGAAGGGAGCCGGCAAATGAGCCCCTGGTTGGCCTGGATCACGCAGTTCTGCCTCCTGATGCTCTTCGCGAGCGCGCTGCTCTGCCTCTACCGCATCGCCGTCGGGCCCGGGGCGGCCGATCGCGCGGTGGCCTTCGACACCCTCTCGTCGATCATCATCGGAATGATCTGCCTGTTCTGCATCCTCTGGCAGTCGAGCCTCTACTTCGACGCCGTGTGGATCCTGACGCTGGTCGGCTTCCTCGGGTCGGCCGCGATCGCCCGCTACCTGGCACGCGGGAGGCTCTTCCCGTGAGCGCACTAAACACCCTGCGCGAGGGGCTCACAGCGGCTGCGATGCTCGGCGGCGCCTTCTTCATGTTCGTGACCGGGCTCGGCCTGCTCCGCTTCCCCGACGTCTACACGCGCATGCACGCCGCCGGGAAGGCCGGCACGATCGGCGTGGCGCTCCTCATCCTGGCCCCGGTCTTCTTCTTCGCGGGGAGCGAACCCTTCGTAAGCCTGCGTGGCACGCTAGCGATCGTCTTCCAGTTCCTGACGACGCCGAGCGCCACCTACCTCCTCGCGCACGCCTGCTACGCGACCCGCTATCCGCTCCACCCAGGCACCGCGCTCGACGAACTCGAGCGCTGGATGCCGGTCGTACCCGACGAGGATTTCGGGCACGAATGACCCCCGGGGCGACCCGGTACTCTCGACGCGCCGGACCGAATCGGTTAACGCTTCGTCGATGTCGGAATCCCACGGGAGCAAGAAGACGCGTGGTCCGCTCGTCGGCATCCTCATGGGCAGCGACTCGGACCTTCCGGTGATGCAGAAGGCGGCCGACGTCCTCGCGGACCTCGGCATCGGCTGCGAGGTGCGGGTCTCGTCGGCGCACCGAACACCCGACGACGTCGCGGAATACGCGCGCTCCGCGCGCGAGCGCGGGCTCAAGGCGATCATCGCGGGAGCAGGCGGCGCGGCCCACCTCGCGGGCGTGATCGCGGCCTACACCACGCTGCCGGTCATCGCCGTCCCGGTCGCGATCGAGCCGCTTCGAGGCCTCGATTCGCTGCTGTCGATGGTGCAGATGCCGAGCGGCATCCCGGTCGCGACGGTTGCGATCGGCGGGGCGACCAACGCCGGCCTGCTGGCCGCCCAGATCATCGGCACCTCCGACGAGGAGGTCGCCGCGCGACTGGCGACGCACCGCGCGGAACTCGCCGAGTCGTGCCGCCAGAAGAATCGCAACCTCCTGCGCGACAAGCCGCGCGCCAAGTCGTGAGCGACGGCGGTCCGCTGCACCCGATCGAACTCTCGGCGGGCGAAATCGCCCTTGCGGCGGGCGGACGGGTGGTCGCTGGCGACCCCGAACGACGGTTCTCCTCGCTGGCGATCGATTCGCGCGCCGTGCCGCGCGGATCGCTCTTCGTCGCGCTTGCGGGGGCACGGGTCGACGGCCACGAGTTCCTGCCCCGGGCCCTCGCCGCCGGGGCGGACGGCGTGCTGGTCTCGCGTCCCGGCGAGGTACCGGGTGCCGCCGTCGTCATCGAGGTTGCGGACACGCTCGCAGCCGTCCAGGCGGCGGCGCGCGAGTGGCGCTCACGGCTCCGGGCGACGGTCGTGGGCATCGCCGGCAGCAACGGCAAGACGACCACCAAGGAAGTCGTCTCGGCCGTCCTCTCCGCGCGTGGCCGGACCTTCGCCACCCCGGGCAACGAGAACAGCCAGATCGGCGCCCCGATGACGATCCTCGCGACCCCGCTCGACGTCGAGTTTCTGGTGCTGGAACTGGGCACGAGCTTTCCGGGCGAACTCGGCCGGCTGGCTTCCTTCGCGAAGCCGGACCTGGCGATCGTCACCGCGGCCTTCGCCGAACACCTGGAATTCCTCGGCAGCGTCGACGGCGTGGTCGAGGCGGAAACCGAGATCCTCGACCACCTCGCGCCGGGCACACTCGCCCTGGTCGGTTCCGCCGAGGAGCGGCTCGTCGCGGCCGCGCGGCGGCGCGGCGCGGTCCGGCTCGAATCGCTCGGTCGGCGAGCCGAGGACGCCTGGCGACTCGGCGGGATCTCGCTCGGACGCGACGGAACCCGCTTCGAACTGGAGGGCCCAGGCGCGCCGCGCACCGCGTGGCGGTTGCCGCTGCTCGGCGAACCCGCGGCATGGGCCGCATCCTTCGCGATCGCCGCGGCGACCCATCTCGGGCTCTCGCCGCAGGAGATCCGCTCCGGTCTAGAGCTCGCGCGCCCCGCGGCGCACCGCATGTCGCCGGTGCGGCACGCCACCCGGCCGCTCTTCGTGCTCGACGACTGCTACAACTCCAACCCCGCCTCGGCGCGAGCCGCGCTGGAGGCGGCCGTCGCGCTGCGCGAACCGGGGTCGCGCCTGGTCGCCGTTCTCGGCGACATGCTGGAACTCGGCACCGCGAGCGACGAAGCGCATCGTGAACTCGGGGACGACGTCGCCCGGATCGCACCCGGCGCGCACCTGGTCGCCGTCGGTACGGCGGCGCGGCGCACGGCCGACGCGGCCGGGGCGCGGGGCGTCTCGGCCGAGCACGTAGCCGATGCCCGGACCGCGGCCGACCGCGTGCTGGCACTCGTCGGTAGCGGCCCGGCGACGGTACTGGTCAAGGGATCGCGCGGGATCGCACTCGAGCGGGTGGTCGTGGCCTTGCTCGCTTCATGACGCGAACCGGGAGGTACCACGCCTCCCTCAGGAGGCCAGGAAGAGCCAGATCAGCACGGCCAGGCCGGCGGCGATCCGGTACCAGCCGAAGGGCTGCAGCGAGTGATCGCCGACCCAGCGCAGGAACGCACGGATGACGACCAGCGCGCTCACGTAGGCGGCGACGAGGCCCACGGTCATCGTGAGTGCACCCGCGGCGTCGAGGTCGTGGCGCGCCTTCCACAACGAGTAGAGGCAGGCCGCATACATCGTCGGCAGCGCGAGCAGGAACGAGAAGTCGAGCGCCGCACGGCGGTCGAGTCCGGCGAGCATGCCCGAGACGATCGTCGCGCCCGATCGCGACACGCCGGGAATCATCGACACGGTCTGGCCGAGGCCGACCGCGAGCGCCTGGCCGAAGCTCATCTCCTCCAGGTCGGAGAGTCCCTCGGAATGCCCCTGCGGGGAGCGCCCCGGGCCGTCCACCCAGAGCAGCACGAACCCCCCCGCGATGAGCGAGGCGGCAACCACCACGGGCCGGAACAGGTGGTCCTCGATCCAGTGATGGGCGAGGAATCCGACGATCGCCGCCGGGAGGAACGCGAGGGCGATCTTGACGGCCAGGAGCCTGGTCGCCGGCCGCGTGGCGCCATCGCGCAACAGGCCCAGGATCCGCTCGCGATAGACCCAGGTGAGCGCCAGCATGGCTCCGAGCTGGATGAAGATCTCGAAGGTCGGCGTGCCGAAGCCGAGCAGCCGGCCGGCGACGATCATGTGCCCGGTCGACGAGACCGGCAGGAATTCGGTGAGACCCTCGACCACGCCCAGCGTGGCCGCCTTCCACAAGTCGGCGATCCCGTCCACGTCCACCTCCGCGCCGCTGCCGCCCCGTCCACCGCCGGATGGCGGCGAGAAGATCATAAGCGAAGCGAATTGCGCCCCCAAGCGGGCTGGGCTAGCTTTTCTTCAGCAGGTCGGGCCGGATCCTCCCGGCCGGAGTTTCCGGCCCAACGAGCGGCCCGGCCCCCCAGAGCAGAGGTGCCGGTGAACCGAAAGCGCAAGTTCCTGGTCGGGTCGGTCCTGATCGTCGCCGCGGTGGCTGCGTTGATCTGGACCGCCGTCCGGGAAACCTCGGCCTACTTCATGACCGTCGACGAGTGGGCGGCGGACCCGGGGGCGCACTCTTCCGACGCACTGCGGCTCGCCGGTCGGGTTTCGCAGGGCAGCGTCCAGTGGAACCCGAGGACGCTCGACCTCGCATTCGTCCTCCAGGCGATCCCCAAGGGCGAGGGCGGCACCCACGAGGCCCGACGGGACGGCGATGTCCTCCCCGCCTCGACCGCGCAGGCCCGCCTGCCGGTCGAGTTCAACGGCATCGTGCCCGACATGTTCGCCGATGGTCGCGACGTGATCGTCGAGGGTCGGGTCGTCGACGGCGTCTTCCGAGCCCGCTCCCTGCTCACCACCTGCCCGTCGAAGTACGAGGCCGAAAGGCAGAAGCCCGCCGAAGCCGGCGGTGCCACCGGGGAGACGAAGACGTGAGTGACATCGGCCGCCTGGCGATCGTCCTGGGCTTCATCGTCGCGATCTGGGGCATCGTCGCGAGCGTCGCGGGGGCCCTGCGCCGCGACGACGATCTGGTCGCCAGCGGATCGCACGCCGCCTACGCCTTCTCGGGGCTCGTCGGCATCGCGGTCGCAGCCCTGCTCTACCTGCTGCTCACCCACGACTTCAACGTCGAGTACGTCTCCGCCTACTCCTCGTCGACGCTTCCGGTCTGGTACACGATCGCCGCGCTCTGGGGCGGCATGAAGGGTTCGCTGCTCTGGTGGACCTTCATCCTCGCGGTCTGCAACGCGATCGTACAGTTCCAGAACCGCGACAAGAACCGCGACGCGATGCCCTGGGTGACGGCCGTGCTGCTCATGGTCGGCGCATTCTTCCTCTCCCTGCTGGTCTTCATCACCAATCCGTTCGAGCGGCTCTCCTTCACCCCCGCCGAGGGGTCCGACCTCAATCCGCTCCTGCAGAACTACTGGATGACGATCCACCCGCCGTCGCTCTACATCGGGTTCGTGACGACGACCGTTCCGTTCGCCTTCGCGATCGCCGCGCTCGCCACCGGCAAGCTCGGTGACACCTGGATCCGGACCACCCGGCGCTGGGCGATCTTCTCCTGGTTCTTCCTCACCCTGGGAAACCTGTTCGGCGCCGCCTGGGCCTACGTCGTCCTCGGCTGGGGCGGCTACTGGGCCTGGGATCCGGTGGAGAACGCCGCCTTCATGCCCTGGCTCACCGCGACCGCCTTCCTGCACTCGGTGACGATCCAGGAGAAGAAGGACATGCTGAAGGTCTGGAACATGGTGCTCGTCATCCTGACCTTCGCACTCACGATCTTCGGCACCTTCCTCACGCGTTCGGGCGTGATCTCGTCCGTTCACTCCTTCACGCAGTCGGGCCTCGGCCCGTTCTTCATGGGGTTCCTGCTCGCGATGCTCGCGCTCTCGCTCGGCCTGCTCGTCTGGCGCCTGCCGCTGCTCAAGAGCCGCAACGAGCTGGAATCGGTGTTCTCGCGCGAGGCGGCCTTCCTGCTGAACAACCTCGCGCTGGTCGGGATCGCCTTCACCGTCTTCTGGGGAACGGTCTTCCCGGTCATCTCCGAGTGGGTCCGCGGGGTGAAGATCACGGTCGGTCCACCCTTCTTCAACCGGGTGAACGCCCCGCTCGCGCTGGCGCTCGTGTTCCTCATGGGCGTCGGTCCGGTCATCGCCTGGCGGCGAGCGAGCTGGCAGAGCCTGCAGCGCAGCTTCCTCTGGCCGGTGCTCGTCGGTCTCTCGGTCGGAGCGCTCGCGCTCGCCCAAGCGGGCGGCAACTACTACGCGGTCGTCGCCTTCTCGTTCGCGGCCTTCGCGCTGACCACCGTGTGGACCGAGTTCTGGCGCGGCATGCGGGTCCGCCAGGCGATGCTCGGCGAGAAGCCGTGGACGGCGCTATCGCGCCTCATCGGCAAGAACCGCCGTCGCTACGGCGGTTACATCGTCCACGTCGGAACCGCGATGGTCTTCGTCGGCATCGTCGCGTCCTCGGTCTTCAAGGTCGAGGTGCAAAAGGGGCTCGAGCCCGGCGAAACGGTCTCGATCGGGCGCTACACGCTGCGCTACGACGGCGTTCGAACCGAGAGCGACGCACACGTCGACAAGACGCTCGCCCAGATCGCGGTGTCGCGTGACGGCGAGCCGATCGCCACGCTCGAGCCGGAGAAGCGCTTCTACAAGAAGCCCAAGCAGCCCACGACGGAGGTCGCGATCTGGTCGACGCTCGGCGCCGACCTCTACGTCGTGCTGGGGAGCTACGATCCGCCGACGAAGTCGGCGGTCATCCAGGTGTTCGTGAACCCGCTCATCTCCTGGATGTGGATCGGCGGCGTGGTCATGGCGCTGGGCACGGCCGTCTGCATGTGGCCCTCGTGGTCCGAGCAGATGTCGACCGTCGCGGCAGGAGTGCCGTCCCGAACACGGACCGCGTCTTGAATCGAACTTTCCCCCGGTCGCGATCGCGGCGCGAGTTCCTCGGAACGGTCCTCGGGACAGCGGCGGTCGTCTCGGCCTTCCCGGCCCTTGCGGCGGAGTCGCCCGCGTCGCAGTTCGCGGTCGAGAGCGGGCTCACCTGCCAGTGCGGTTGCGGCCTTACCGTCCACTCCTGCAACCACCTGAACTGCGGCTCGGGAATTCCTCTCAAGAAGGAGATCGCCGAACGGATCGCGCTCGGTGGATCCGAAGAAGAGATCGTCGGCTACTTCCAGACGAAGTACGGCGAGAAGATCCTGTCCTCGCCGACGACGACGGGTTTCAATCTCGCCGCCTGGACCGTGCCCTTCATCGCGATCGGCCTCGGCGGCGGACTGGTCGGCTGGGTGCTCACCCGGTGGCGTCGCAGCGGTGCGGCGGCCGCAGCCGACGCGCAGGTCGCCGACGTCGAGGACCCGACGCGGCGCGCCCGCATCGAGGCCGCCCTCGACGACTGGGACAAGCGGAGCTGATCGCGATGCTGGTCACCCTGCTCGGTCTGCTCGGCGTGCTCGGCGCGGCATGGTGGGTCACCTGGCCGCTGCTCGCCGGGGCGCCCGAGAGCGTCGCCCCGGCGATCCCGGAGGCCCCGTCGAACGACGAGCGCGGCGATCTGGAGAGAACTCGCGACAACGCCCTGGCAGCGATTCGCGAGGCTGAGTTCGACCATCGGCTCGGCAAGCTTTCCGACCAGGACTACGGCCTCCTGCGGGCCGGGCAGGAAGAGCGCGCTCTGGCGGCGATCGCGGCGATCGCCGCGGTCGACGAGGCGAGCCCGATCGAACGCAACGCCCTGCAGCGTGGGGTGGCGCGCCGCCGGGCGGCGGGCCGGCACGGTTTCTGCTCAGCCTGCGGATCCGCCGCGCCGGGCGACGCGCGCTTCTGCAAGGCTTGCGGCAAGTCCCTGCAGGCTCCGTCGGGGGCTCGAGTCCGCCCGTCCTGAGGCGAGCGTCGGAAGGTGCTGCCCCGCGGCAACGAAGGAGGAGATTTCCCGGTGAACGATCCGAACCCGCCGACATCGCCGGCACCGGCCGCGGAGACCCCGGTCGCCGCCACCCCGACCACCCCCGAGTTGCTTTCCATCGACGAATTCGCGCGGATCGAGTTCAAGGTCGGCACCATCCACACCGCCGAGGCGCATCCCAACGCCGACCGCCTGGTCGTCCTTCGGGTGGATCTAGGCGAGGGAAATGACCGGCAGATCGTCGCCGGCATCCGGGCCGCCTACGCGGTCGAGGAACTCGTCGGCCGACAGGTCGTAGTGGTCGCGAATCTCAAGCCGGCGAAGCTGCGCGGCATCGAGAGCCAGGGCATGCTGCTCGCCGCGAGCGACGAGAGCGGGCTTGCGCTCGTACGACCGGAGCGGACGATGGCGACGGGGGCTCGCGTCAAGTAGCCCGGCGCCGCCGGTTCGAGCATCGCGCTCTCGTATTGGGTCGGTCTCGGGATGGGCATCTCGAAACGGCGACGGACTAAGGCAACCCGTCGGAGTCAAGTGCGCCGGGCGGCCCCGACCGGACGCTCCATCCAGAGGACGTCCCAGAACCGGCCGAACTTGCGACCGCTCTCGGAGAAGCGCCCGACGGCTGTGAAGCCGAGCCTTCGATGCAATCGGACGCTGGCTTCGTTCGGCAGCGTGATCGCGGCGACGGCTCGATGCACGTCCTCGCCCTCGAGGGATTCGAAGAGCGCGCCGTAGAGAGTCGTCCCGATGCCGCGACCGGTCTCACCGGGTGCGAGGTAGACGGCGGTTTCCACCGTGGTCTCGAAGGCCGCACGCGCGCGATACGTCCCGCTCGACGCCCAGCCGATGGCGCTTCCGTCGACCTCCGCGACGAGCAGCCGGTAGCGGCCGCGCTCGGCGTGCGAATCGACCCAGGCCCGGCGGGCGTCGATGGAAAACTCGGCCACGTCGAAAGTGACCGCCGTGGCCCGGACGTAGTGGTTGTAGATCGCCGTCAATGCAACGAGGTCGTCGCCGTGCCCCGGGCGGATGCGGACGGGTCGGTCGCGTGGGTCGCGCATGCCGTCGTCCCGATGCCCCCCGTCCTTTGCGACCGGCCCGTGGCTTCAGGCCGCCGGGCGCAACAGTCCCGCGTGGCGGAGAAGCGGCTCGGTGCTGGGCGCGCGACCGCGGAAGGCGCTGAACACCTCGAGCGGATGACGGCTGCCGCCGAGCGCGAGCACGGTGTCGCGGTAGCGACGGCCGGTCGCGGCGACCGCGTCCGCGTCGTCGAGTCCTGCTTCCTCGAAGGCGGCGAACGCGTCGGCGCTCAGCACCTCTGCCCACTTGTAGCTGTAGTAGCCGGCCGCGTAGCCGCCCGCGAAGATGTGGCTGAAGCTGCACAGCATGCGGTCCTCGGGAAGCGGCGGCAGGACCGTCGTCTTCTCCGCGATGCGACGCTGGACGTCGATCGGCGAGGCCGGGCCGTCGGGATCGTAGTCCGAGTGGAGCGCGAGGTCGGTCGCGGCGAAGTAGATCTGGCGCAGCATGTCCGACCCGGAGCGGAAGGTGCGCGCGGCGAGGATCTTGGCGAACAGGTCGTCCGGCAGCTTCTCGCCGGTCTGCCAGTGACCCGAGAGCCCGAGCAGGGTCTCGCGGTGGTAGCACCAGTTCTCCATGAACTGGCTCGGCAGTTCGACGGCATCCCACTCGACGTTGCGGATCCCGGCGGCGAGCGGATGGTCGACTCGCGTCAGCATGTGCTGGAGGCCGTGTCCGAACTCGTGGAAGAGCGTCTCGACCTCGCCGAAGGTCATGAGCGAGGGCTTGTCGCCGACCGGCGGTGCCTGGTTGCAGACCAGGTACGCGATCGGGAGACGGCCGGGGGCGCGTCCGACGCACTCGTCCATCCAGGCGCCGCCGCGCTTCTCGGCGGGGCGGCTGTAGGGGTCGAGGTAGAAGGCCGCCATCTCCGCGCCGGTGCGGTCGTGGATGCGGAAAAAGCGGACGTCGGGGTGCCACACCGGCGCCTCGCCGTCGGCGGCGCGCACGGTGACCTCGAAGAGCCGGCCGACCAGGTCGAAGAGTCCCTGCAGCACGCGCGGCAGCGGAAAGTAGGGGCGCAACTGCTCGTCGGTGAATTCGAAGCGCCGCTCGCGCAGGCGCTCGGCCCAGAAGGCGACGTCCCACGGTCGCAGGTCGCCCGCTTCGGCCGCACCCTCGGAGCGGGCGAGTTCGACGAGTTCGGCGAGGTCGCGGCGCGCGGGCTCGAAGGAGGCGAGGCGCAATTCCTCGAGCATCTTCTCGACGGTCGCGACGTCGGGCGCCATCTTGGTCGCGAGGCTCACGTCGGCAAAGTTCGGGTAGTCGAGGAGGGCCGCCTCCTCGCGTCGCAGCCGCAGGATGCGCAGCATCGCCCCGCCGTTGTCGTGAGCGCCGCTCGAAGCGCGCGTGACGAAGGCGCGGTAGGTCTTCTCGCGCAGGTCGCGACGGCGCGAGTGCTGCATGAAGGGACTATAGGTCGGCGCATCAAGCGTGATTCGCCAGGGGCCTACTGCGGCGGTTGCGGCGTTCTCCCCGGCCTCGCGCGCGGACTGTGCGGCGAGTTCGCGCAGGCTCGCCGGCAGGCCGTCGGCTTCCTCGGGCGAGCGCAGGAGGAGGCTCCATTCCTTCGTCGCGTCGAGCACGTTGTTCGAGAAGCGGGTCGCGACCTCGGCGAGCTCCGCCTGGATGCGGTTGAAGCGCTCCTGGCGCTCGCCCTCGAGGCCGACGCCCGAGAGTTCGGCATCGCGCACCAGTGCCTGCACGATGCGCTGCTGGGCCGCGTCGAGCGACGCGAAGCCAGGGCCGTCGCGCAGTGCTTTGAAGGCGAGGTAGAGCGGACGGCTCTGGCCCATCCGCATGGAGAAGGCGACGACTTCGCCCTGCACCTCGTCGTGTGCGCGCCGCAAGTCGTCGGAGTTCCGCACCCCCATGAGATGACCGACCGTGCCCCAGACCCGCGACAACCGGTCGCCGATACGTTCGATCGGGTCGACCGAGCGAGGCCAGTCGGGTGCGGCCGCGGCCTCGACGCGCTCGAGTTCAACCGCGAGTTCGGCGAGCAGCGCGCGCACCGCAGGCACGACGTGCTCCGGCCGGATGCGGTCGAAGGCGGGTGGGGAGCCCGGTGCGAGCAACGGATTAGAAGCGGGGTCGGATGCGGCGCTTGCGCTTTCGGCGTTCACGCGAACGTCCTAGCACGCGCCGGCGAACGCGCGACGCCGGCGGCGATGGCGGCGACGACCCTTGATGCGACGGCCGAGTGCCTCTTCAAGAGCGGCCGAGATCGCCGCCCGCTTGGTCGACTCCGCGATGGCGGGTAGAAACCATCCGCGATGGTTCCCGCGCCAGGCCATGGCCGCCTCTCCCGCGGCGCGACGGCGATCCTCCTCGCACTCGCGTTCGCCGCCGTCGCCCTGTGGTGGTTGTGGCCCTTGCCGGCCCTGTGGCGCGACCACTCGGTGAACACGATCTGGTGGAAGTCCCACGGCGTCGTGCCGGAGATCGTCGAGCTAGGCGCCGCCGACGTGAACCTGATCATCTGGGAACTCGCCTGGGGCACGCACGCACTGGTCTCTCTTCCGTTCGGCCAGTTCTTCGAGGCCAACATCTTTCACCCCACGAAGCATGCACTCGCCTACTCGGAGCACCTTCTCGGACTTGCACCGCTTTTCGCACCGACCTTCCTTGCGACCGGCAACGCGCAATTCGCGACGAATATCCTGATCTTCCTCACCTATCCGCTGTGCGCTCTCGCCGCGTACGCACTTGCGCGGCGCTGGGTCGATCCGCCTGCGGCTGCTTTCGCTGCGATCGTGTTCGCTTTCCATCCGATGCGTTTCGGAGCACCCCCGCAGGTCTACATGCTGGGTGCGCAGTGGTTGCCGCTTGTCATCCTGCTGGTCCTGCGCTGGCTGGAGCGCGCGCGTGCGTTCGATGCGGTCCTGCTCGCGATCGCGGTCGCGATGCAGATGCTCACCTCGTTCTACTTCGCCTACATCGTGGCGATCCTGCTCGGGTTGCTCCTGCCACCCGCCCTGTGGCGCTTTCGCGACCGGCTCGACGCCCGCCGTCTCGTCGGTCTCGCCCTTGCACTCGGGATGGCGGGGCTGCCCGTGGTCCTGATGGCGCGGCCCTACCTGGAGCTGCGGGCCCTCGGATTGATCCCGACCTACGACCCGACCGACCTGCAAGCCATGACCGGTTTGCAGCCGGCCAACGCGGCCTTCCTCGTTCGCGACTACCTGTTGCATACGGGTCCGAGCGCGGTCGGCTGGCTGCTCGCCCTGCTCGCGGTGGGCGCGGCGCTGCGCGCGGGCGGCGCGCTGCGCAGACCGATCGGCTGCGGAATCGCACTCGCCGTCGCGGGAGTCGTGCTGGCACTGGGGCCGATCGTCGACCTCGGTGGCCGCGAGCTGACCTCTCCGGTGCTGCTGCTGTTTCGCTGGGTGCCGGGCTTCGCCTCGATGCGCGGTCTCGGGAGATTCCTCGTACTCACGCAACTCGGGATCGCCGTGACCGGCGCCGCGGGTTTCCAGCTTCTCGCGCGACGCCTTTCGCGCCGGGTCGCCTGGGCGGCGGCCGTCGCTGTCGGGGCGGCCTCGCTCGCGCTGTCGGCGGCCAACCGGCCCGAAGTCGACCTGGCGAAGCAGCCCTCGCCCGCGGACCTACCCGGGGCGGTGCGCTGGCTCGCGGAGAACGGACACGGACGGCCGCTCATGGAACTGCCGGGGAGCACCTTCTCGGGTGCGGGCCGGCGCATGTATCTCAGCACCTACCACTGGCTGCCCATCATCGACGGCTACAGCGGCTACCCGCCCCGAACCGCGCAGCACCTCTACTGGGTCGCCTGGAACCTTCCCGGGGCAGACAGCCTGCAGGCCCTGGTCAACAACGTCGACCTCGGCTGGATCCTCGTCCACACCGCCGAGATGACACCGGAGCAGGCCGCGCGCTGGTCCGAGCCGCTTCCCGATGGCCTGCAGCCGGAGGGGCAATTCGGCGACGACCTGCTCTTCTCGGTCACGCGACGGGCCACCGACGACATGCGCACGCGCATCCTCTCCACGACCCGGACACCCGGCCGCGTCGAACTCACGTCGGTCGGACCGCGTTGCCCGGGCGCGCTCCGCTTCGTCGATGCGACCATCGACTTCCCGCACCGCACAGGCCCGCAGTGGTTCGTCATCGAGGCAGTCAACCGCAGCCACACGCCATGGCCCGCATTCGGGTTCTTTCCGGCGCACCTCGTCAAGGGCGAAGCTCGCATTCTTCGAGACGGGCGCCCGATCCGCCCCGCGATCGACTTCTTCTTCCCCGCCGACCTGCGTCCGGGCGAACCCGTATCTTCGGGCAACTGGATCGACGCCGGCGACCTGCCACCCGGCAACTATGAGATCGAGGCACGCCTCGTCCAGACCGCCGACGGCCCGCTCTCGGCCTGCGGCGTGGCGCCGGTGCGCAGGCCCCTGGTCATCCCCTGAGGTCGGGGCGACCGGACAAGCAGCCCGATCGCCCCACCCGCCCGTCAGACCTTCTGAACGTTGGCCGCCTGCGAGCCCTTGCGGCCGGGGACGACCTCGAACTGGACCTCCTGGCCCTCCTCGAGCGCCTTGTAGCCGTCACCCGAGATCGCCGAGTAGTGCACGAAGACGTCCTCTCCGCCCTCCTGCTCGATGAAGCCGAAACCCTTTTGCGCGTTGAACCACTTCACCTTGCCGGTGGGCATTTCTGTCGACTCCTCATGCAACGCGGGCGGCCCGGGTGCCGCGCCCGACCACCCTGGCCGGAACGCGTTGCGCACCGATGCTCCCGCTCGAAAATCGGCGCCGCTCTTACAACGCCCCCCGGCTGGGTGCAAACGCCGCGGGTTTGCTCTTCGCGGGTTTGTCGAAGCCGAGCGCTGTGCTAGCCCAAGGATTCCCGGACCGCCCGTCCGGTTCGACCCAGGAGAGCTATGCAGAGACCGCGTGGACGCCAATTCCTGCCCGTCCGGCCCGAGGACGAGCACCGGATCAACCGCCAGATCCGGGTTCCCCAGGTCCGGCTGATCGGCGTCAAGGGCGAGCAACTCGGGGTGGTGGGTACCGAAGAGGCTATCCGGATGGCGCAGGAGGCGGAGGTCGATCTCGTCGAGGTCGCCCCTGCGGCGCAGCCCCCGGTCTGCAGGCTGCTCGACTACGGCAAGTTCCGCTATTCGAAGCAGAAGAAGGAAGCGGAGGCCAAGAAGAAGCAGCACGTGACGCAGTTGAAGGAACTGCGCGTGCGGCCTGGCACCGACGACCACGACCTCGAGCGCCAGCTGAAGAAGGCGCACGAGTTCCTTTCCGACGGACAGCGCGTGAAGTTCACGCTGCGCTTCCGCGGTCGCGAGATGGCCCACCAGCAGCTCGGTCGCGAGAAACTGCTGCGCGTCGCCGACCAGCTCTCCGACGTGGGCTGGATCGAACTCGAGCCGCGCACCGAAGGCCGCGTGATGAACCTCGTGCTCGCACCGGGTGCGCGCAAGAAGATCATCCCGACCCTGTCGCCGCCTCGTCCCGCCAGCCCGGCTGCCACCCCGGCAACCGCTGCGCGACCGTCCGGCGCGGCAGCCGCCAAGCCCGAGGCGCCACCGAGCCCGCCGAATCCGGCCCACTGAGCTGGACGGCTTCCCGCTCGGTCCTTCCACCCGGGCCCCGGCAGGAACCTTGCCGTCCGCGACGAAAAACCCGGCGACGCCAACCCCGGATGCCGCAGCGAGCCTCGTGTCCGCGCGCGGCCTCGCGAAATCCTTCGGCGTCTTTCCGGTGTTGCGTGGCGTGGACCTCGACGTCGCACGCGGCGAGGTGGTGGCCATCCTCGGGCCCAACGGCACCGGAAAGAGCACGCTCTTGCGGCTCGTCGCAGGCATCGTGCGTCCCGGCGGCGGGCGGCTTCGGGTGCTCGGCGCGGAAGTCCGTCCCGGACCGCCCGATCCCCTGGTGCTCGGGCGGCTCGGCTATCTCGGCCACGAGCCGCTGATCTACCGCGACCTGACCCCGCGCGAGAATCTCGACTTCTTCGCGTCGTTCACCGTGGGCGATCGCGCCGCACGGGCGGCGCTGGTGGAGCATGCGCTCGCACGGGCCCGGCTCACGGCGTCGGCCGCCCGGCCGACGCACCTGCTCTCGCGCGGCATGCTGCAGCGGCTGGCGATCGCCCGTGCGACGCTGCACGACCCCGACCTGCTCCTGCTCGACGAGCCGTTCACGGGGCTCGACCCGGCGGCGAGTGCCCACCTGGAAACGCTCGTCGCCGAGTCGCGCGCGGCCGACCGGAGCGTGATGCTGGTCTCACACGACCTCGCCACCGTGCCGCGGATCGCGACGCGTGCGGTCCTGCTGTATCGCGGCCGCGTGGCGTTCGACATCTCGCCGGTACCCGACGCGAGGGGGTTGGCAGAAGCCTGGCGCGACGCGACCGGAGAGGATCCCGATGTGGGCGATCGCGCGTAAGGACCTCGCGATCGAACGGCGCACCGGCGAGATGCTCTCGTCGCTGTTCCTGCTCGCGCTGCTCGTCATCCTGGTCTTCGCGTTCGCCGTCGAACCGGAGCGGCTCGCCGGCCCGGAAATCGCGGCCGGCATGCTCTGGGCGACGCTCCTGTTCTCGGGCACGCTCGCGCTCAACCGCTCGTTTCTCATCGAGCGCGAGGCCGGGGCGTGGACGGCCCTCGCGCTCCTGCCCGTGGATCGCGGATCGATCTACCTCGGCAAGATGCTCGCGAATCTGGTCCTGCTCACCTTCGCCGCGGTGGTTCTGCTGCCGGTAATCGCGATCCTCCTCGGCACACGCGGGCTGGAGCCGGCCCCGGTGACTCTTGTCACGACGCTCTTCCTCGGCGTGTTCGGGATCGCGGCGATCGGCACGCTCTGCGCCGCGATTGCCAGCCGGTCGCGGGCTCGCGAGGTATTGATGCCGCTGCTCGCCTTCCCGCTGCTCGCGCCGCTGCTCATCGCCGCCGCCCGGGCGACCTCCGGTGCGCTGGTCGGCCGGGGCCCGGCCGACATCGCCTCCTGGCTGGCCGTGCTGCTCGGATTCGATATCATCTTCACGACGGCGGGCTGGCTCGCCTTCGACTGGATCATCGAGGAATGACGACGAACGACGGCAACCCCCGGCCCTGGCGCGACAGCATCCTGCCCTGGCTCACCGGGGCCGCGATGACAGCGGCGATCGTGATGGTCTTCCTGGTCGTGCCCGACGAGCGCGAGCAGGGGGTCGTGCAGCGCATCTTCTACTTCCACGTGGCGGCCGCGTGGCTCGCGTTCGCCGGATTCGCGCTGGTCGCCGCCGCAAGCGCCTGGTTCCTGCGCACCGGCAGCGAGGCCGCCGACCGGCTCGCGCAAGCCTGCGCCGAGGTCGGGCTGCTCTTCACGACGCTCGTGCTGGTGACGGGTCCGATCTGGGCCCGGCCGATCTGGGGGACCTGGTGGACCTGGGATCCGCGACTCACGATGACGGTCGTCCTGTGGACGATCTATGCCGCCTACCTGATGCTCGGGCGGCTTTCGGCGGGCGACGACACGACCCGTCGCTACGCGGCGGTACTCGGCATCGTGGGTGCGCTCAACATTCCGCTGCTCGTGCTCGCGGTGCGGCTGTGGCGCGGCATCCACCCGGCGGTCATGATCAACAAGGATCCCGAGGCGGGCCTGAAGGATCCGTCGATGATCTGGGCTCTCCTGGTGGCGAACGTCGCGATGGCACTGCTCTTCGACTGGCTCGTCTCCCTGCGGATGCGGCTGCTGCGCATCGACCGGGAGATCGCCGCCCTCGACCTGGAGGACGAACGCTCATGAGGGGCCTCGACTATCTCGCCGCCGCCTACCTCGCGATCTGGGGCGGGCTCTTCTTCTACCTGCTCTCGATCGGCCGCCAGGCGAGCCGCCTCGAGCGGGAGATCGAAGACCTGAAGCGTCGCCGGAAATCCTGAACTCCCCGACGGGTTCCGGGCCGGACGCCGACGCACTGGTTGCCGAGCAACGACGGCGCTCGCCACCACGACATGCACCACCTGCGCGTGCGCGGGAACTACGCGGGGTACCTCGTGTGGACGGACCGGGTGTTCGGAACGCTGTCGAAGGGCTACGCCGAGGATCTCGCCGCGCGACGGCAGGCCGGCGCCGGGGCGGCGCGGGGCTGACGTCCCGCGCGGCTCCGGGCGCGGTTCAGTTGCTTTTCGAGCCGTTCAGGTTGATCGACGGTTGCGGCGCCGAGCCACCCGGCGGTGCAGCCATACGGTTGCTGCGCGAGCTGTTCAGGTTCGACGCTCCGGGCGGCTGCGGTGGCGCCGCCGTGCGCTCGCTCGAGTTGCTCTTGCTGGCCTTCACGGTCGTCGCCGCCGGGGCCACCTCGGGCGGGGCCATGCGCTCGTTCGAGTTGCTCTTGCTGCTCTTCACGGTCGTCGCCGCCGGGGCCACCTCGGGCGGGGCCGTGCGCTCGCTCGAGTTGCTCTTGCCGCTATGCACGGTCGTCCCGGCAAGCTGGACGACGGGCGGCCGACCCTGCCTCGGAGCCGAAGCACCCGGGGTCCTCCCGGTGGACGCGAGGGCCGGGGCTGGCAGCAGGAGCGGTAACAGCAGGAGCCATGCCTTCGATCGATTCATGACGCATCTCCTTCGATCCCGACGGACGGACTACCCGTCGACATCGACACTCCGCTTGCGTCACGGCTGCGTCCAGCAAAAAGCCCCGGCTGGCACTTTTCTCGGCGCGGGTCCAGGAGGTCGGCCCTCGCAACTTTGCCGGCGCCACGCGGCGTTGTAGCTTCCCGGCGATGTCCACCCCGGTGCGCAGCGATCTCCGTGAGGGCGGCGTCCTCCTGCTGACGCTCGACCGCCCCCCTGCCAACGCCATCGACGAGGCGATGCTGGAGGCGCTCGAGTCGGCCTGCTCCGCGGCCGCGCGCGACCCGGGCGTACGCGCGGTCGTCCTTACCGGGGCCGGCGCCTTCTTCTGCGGCGGTTTCGACCTGGGCTTGCAGCGCCGCGACGCGGCGGGAACACGCCGTCTCCGCGACCTGTACCGCGAGGCGCACTTGCGTCTGCTGGAACTGCCCAAGCCGACCGTCGCCCTGGTCCGCGGCCATGCGACCGCGGGCGGCCTGGTCCTGGTCCTCGCCTGCGACTATCGGCTCGGAGCCGTCGGCGACTGGAGGCTCGGCCTGAACGAGGTCGCGATCGGCGCGTCCTTCAAGCGTGTCTCCCTGGAGATCGTGAAGCTGCGACTGACGCCCGCGCGGGCGAGCGAACTCGTCCTGGGAGCGTCGATCTACCCGTCGAGCGAGGCGATCCGGCTCGGCGTCGTCGACGAGATGCTGCCCGCCGACGTGGCCGAGGCGACCGTGCTGCGCCGCGCAGCACGGCTGGGTGCCTTCCCCGCGGCCTCCTATGCGCACGCCAAGGAGGGTCTGCTCGCGGACACCGGTGTGCGCGTACGCGGCGAGAGCGAGGCGGAGGCCGAGCGCGCGGCGGACGTCTGGAGCTCCGCGGAAAGCCGTACGGCGCGTGCGCGCCAGCGCGAGAAACTCGGGATGCGCCGGGGCGACTAGGCCAGCGGCTGGCGACCGGCACGGACCCGGCGCGCGACCTGCTCGCGCAGGCCGAGCACGCGGGCCTCGGCGCGGGCGATGTTGTGCTGCAGCCGCAGGACGAGGGCGCCGGACGCGGTGAGCTTTGCCGCGAGCACGAGACCGATCGCCCGTTCGCCGGCCACCGGCCATCCCTTCCAGATCGAAGCCGCGAGCAGGATCGAGAGCATCCCCTCGACGAAGGCTTCCGACCAGCCGTCCTCGGGCCGCATCTGGAAGCCGAAGACGGCACCGGCGAGGCCGTCGAGGAGCAGGTAGAGCGCGACCAGCGAGGTCGCCGGGCCGAGGGCCGCGACCGGGTGCAGCGCGAGGAAGAACCCGAACAGCCCGGTCAGCAGGCCGACCACGAATCCCATCGGGCCCCTTCCGGCGCGCAGCGCGCGCCAGCCGAAGGCTCCCCGCAGGAGGCCGGCGGCCAGCAGCACGAGGCCCAGAAGCAGGATCACCGCCGCGCCCGTCCCGACCGGGGCGAGCGCGCAGAGCGCCGCGAGCCCGACGAGGGCCATGCCAAGGACGCGCACGCCTTTCACGATTCCACCGAACAGTTCGACCAGGTCCATGTGCCGACCTACAACATCCGGGCGCCGCGGAACAGGGTCGATGGACGACGCTCCAGCCGGGGATTCGCTGCGGGGGAGAGGTTTCGATGAGGAAGCTCCTGGTCGCCAATCGAGGGGAGATCGCGGCGCGCATCCTGCGCGCTGCGGCGGAACTCGGCATCCCGACGGTCGCCGTCCACGCGACCGACGACGCCGCCTCGCCGCACCTGGATCGCGCCGACGAGTCGCGCGCCCTCGCAGGCCCCGGCACCGCAGCCCACCTCGACGGCGAGCGCATCGTCGCCATCGCGCGAGAGTCCGGCTGTGACGCGATCCATCCCGGCTACGGGTTCCTCGCAGAAAACGCGGCTTTCGCCCGGCGCTGCGAGGCCGCGGGCATCGCCTTCGTCGGTCCGGACTCCGCGACGCTCGACGCGCTCGGCGACAAGACGCGCGCGCGCTCTCTCGCCGCAGGCTGCGGCATCCCGCTTCTCGACGGTAGCGACGGAGCGATCTCCGTCGAGGAAGCGCATCGCTTCCTCGCGGCCACGGTCGCCGGGACGACGAGCGGGACGGCGGCGATCGTCGTGAAGGCGCTCGCCGGCGGCGGCGGGCGCGGCATGCGCGTCGTGCGCTCGGCCGACGAACTCGACGCGGCCTGGCTGCGCTGCCGGTCCGAAGCGCGGGCCGCCTTTGGCGACGATCGTCTCTACGTCGAGGTCCTGCTCGCGCCGGCGCGGCACATCGAGGTGCAGGTGCTCGGCGACGGGGCGTCGACGGTCGCCCTCGGGGAGCGCGAGTGCAGCATCCAGCGCCGCCACCAGAAGCTCGTCGAGATCGCGCCCTGCCCGAGTCTCGCACCGGGGCTGCGCACGCGCCTGGTCGAGGCGGCCCTGCGCCTCGCGCGCGAACTGCGTTTCCGCAGCGCGGGGACCTTCGAGTTCCTGATCGAGGCGCGCGCGGCGGTGCTCGACGAGAGCGCCCGCTGGGCGTTCATCGAGGCGAATCCTCGCTTGCAGGTCGAGCACCCGGTCACCGAGGAGGTGTTCGGAATCGACCTGGTGCGCGCGCAGCTCGAGATCGCCTGCGGTCGCTCCCTCGCCGAGCTGGGACTCGCCGCCACACCGAGCCCGCGCGGACACGCGATCGAGGTGCGGGTGAACGCGGAGTCGATCGATCCCGACGGATCGGTGCGACCGTCGGTCGGTACGCTGCTCGTCTTCGAGCCGCCCTCGGGGCGGGGCGTGCGCACCGACACCGCCGCGCGCGCCGGCTGGGCACCGAACCCTGCCTTCGACTCGCTGCTCGCGAAGGTGATCGGCCACGACGGCGGGCCGCGCTTCGCCGACGCGTGTGCCCGCACGGCCCGCGCTCTCGACGAGTTCCGGATCGCGGGCTTGCGCACGAACCTCGCCTTCCTGCGTGCGCTGCTCGGCCACCCGGAGTTCATCGCGAACCGGATCGACACCGGGTTCCTGGAGCGGCACGGCGAGGAACTGGCGGACGAGGCGGCGCGGATCGCGGCGCATTCCGGGACGCGGCGCGCAGCAATCGGTGCCGAAGTCCCGGCCGGACCCGTGGGCGAACCCATTGGGCGCGGCGGCCTCGGCGCGCGCATCGATACCGGCGATCCGCTGGCGGTGCTCGCCTACGGGAAGCAGGCGTCCGCCGCAGCGGGCGGGGACGCCGTGGAGTCCGCCGGGCCCGGCGCCGTGCGCGCACTCCTGCAGGGCACGATCGTCGAGATCTCCGTTGCCGAGGGCGACGCCGTGCGTGCGGGCCAGCCCCTCCTCGTCATGAGTGCGATGAAGATGGAGCATGTCGTCTCGGCGCCGCTGGCAGGGATCGTCCGCAGGATCGCCGTCGCGACGGGCGACACGGTACCCGAAGGCCTGGCGCTCGCCTGGATCGAGCCGGGCGAGGCACCGGACGACGCGGGCGACGCCGTGGCGGCCCCGGATCCCGATCACGTCCGTCCCGATCTCGCCGAATGGCGGGCGCGCCGGGCACTCCTCATGGACGAGGCGCGTCCCGACGCCGTGGCGCGCCGCCGCAAGATCGGCGGGCGCACCGCGCGCGAGAACGTCGCCGATCTGTGCGACCCGGACAGCTTCGAGGAGTGGGGCGGATTCGCGATCGCCGCCCAGCGTGGTCGCAGGTCGGTCGAGGACCTGGTCGCGAACACGCCGGGGGACGGCCTGGTCGCCGGCATCGGGCGGGTGAACGGCGACCTGTTCACCGACGACCGCAGCCGCTGCGCGGTCGCATCCTACGACTACACGGTTCTCGCAGGCACGCAGGGCGCGCTGAACCACCGCAAGAAGGACCGGTTATTCGAACTCGCCGGCCGACTCCGCCTGCCGGTGGTCCTCTTCACCGAGGGCGGTGGCGGACGCCCCGGCGACACCGACGTGTCCGGTGTGGCCGGGCTCGACTGCATGGCCTTCCACCTGTTCGCCGGTCTCTCGGGGCTCGTGCCGCTCGTCGGCATCAACTCCGGCCGATGTTTCGCCGGCAACGCGGCGCTCCTCGGCTGCTGCGACGTGGTCATCGCGACCCGAAATTCGAATATCGGCATGGGCGGCCCCGCGATGATCGAGGGTGGCGGGCTCGGCGTCTTCCGGCCCGAGGAGGTCGGGCCGATGTCGGTCCAGGTGCCCAACGGGGTCGTGGACGTCGCGGTCGAGGACGAGCGCGAGGCAGTCGCGGTCGCCAGGCGCTACCTGTCCTACTTCCAGGGCAATCTGCCGACGTGGACCGAGAACGACCAGCGCGCGCTGCGCCACGCGATCCCGGAGAACCGGCTGCGCATCTACGAGATCCGCTCCGTCATCGAGACGCTCGCAGACGCGGGATCGGTGCTCGAATTGCGGCGCGGCTTCGGTAGCGGCATGGTGACCGCATTCGCTCGCATCGAGGGCCGCCCGATCGGCATCGTCGCGAACGACCCGCGCCACCTCGCCGGGGCGATCGACGCTCCCGCGGCCGACAAGGCCGCGCGCTTCCTGCAACTCTGCGACGCCTTCGACCTCCCCGTCCTGTTCCTTTGCGACACACCGGGGATCATGGTGGGACCCGAGGTCGAGAAGACGGCGATCGTGCGCCACTGCGCTCGCCTCTTCGTCGTCGGCGCGAGCCTGACCGTGCCGTTCATGACGATCGTGCTGCGCAAGTCCTACGGACTCGGAGCGCAGGCGATGGCGGGCGGGAGCCAGAAGGCGCCCCTGTTCACGGTCGCCTGGCCGACCGGCGAGTTCGGCGGCATGGGACTCGAGGGCGCGGTGAAGCTCGGCTTCCGCAAGGAGTTGGAGGCCGTCGCGGATCCCGGAGAGCGGCGGCGTCTCTACGAGACCATGGTCGAACGGGCCTACGAGCGCGGCAAGGCGCTCAACACCGCGAGCCACTTCGAGATCGACGACGTGATCGACCCGGCCGGCTCGCGGGCTCGGGTCGCAGCGGCGCTGCGCGCTTCACCCCCGCCGCAGGTGCGAAGCGGCCGCAAGCGGCCCTGCATCGACGCCTGGTAGCACCGCACGGGCGAGCGGCGTCGCGGTCGCGGTCGCGGCCGCGGCACGGAGACGCCGCCAGAGCGACCGGGATCGCGCCGGTGTGAATCGGCAGGGTCCATGCTAGCTTCGGCGGACTTCCGCCGGATGCACGGCGGAGGCGCCATTTCCCGGCCGCCGGACGCGCTCCGCCGGGGCCGCGCATCCCGAGGAGTCGTCCATGGCCACCGATCTCGTCGTCTACGGCATGAAGGGGTCGCCCTTCGTCCGAAAAGTGCTGGTCATTCTGGCCGAGAAGGGGCTCGACCACGAGTTCGTCATGGCGAGCCCGTTCCCCTCCCCCGACTGGTTCGCCGAGATCAGCCCGGCCAAGCGCATTCCCGTGCTGCGCGATCGCTCGGTCGGGACCGAGGGGGTGGCGGGTACGATCCCGGACTCCTCGGCCATCTGTGTCTACCTCGAGCGCAAGTACCCGGAGCCCGCGCTCTTCCCGCGCGACGACTTCGAGTACGCCCAGGCGATCTCGATCGAGGAATACGCCGACTCGGAACTCGCGTCGCGCATCGGGCTCGGGATCTTCCGTCCGATGGTCATGGCGCGGATGTTTGGCAAGGAGCCCGACATCGAGCGCGCGCGCAAGACGCTGCGCGAGGAACTGCCGCCGCTCTTCGACCACCTCGAGAAGTCGGTCGAAGGCCGCTCCTTCCTCCTCGGCGACACCCTCGGCATCGCCGACGTCGCGGTGGCCACCCAGTTCGTGAACTTCCACCACGCCGGGGCACGGATCGACCGCTCCCGGTGGCCCGCCCTCGCGGCCTACGTCGAGGCGATGCTCGACCGGCCGAGTTTCGCCGCTTGCGTCGCGGAGGAACGCCGCTTCATCCCGCCGAGCGAGTTCGAACCCTGAGCCTTCGAAGCGGTTGCGCATCACGCCCCGAGGAGGCTCTCCGCGCATGAGCACCTACACCCTGATCGGCATGCCGGGCTCGCTCTACACGGGCAAGCCGCGTTCGTACCTGCGCAAGCAGGGGATCGACTTCGTCGAGCACCCGATGGGCACGAAGCGCTTCCGCGAGGAGATCGTGCCGCGGATCGGCCGCTTCATCGTCCCGGTGCTGCTCACGCCCGAGGACGGGATCGTGCAGGACGGCACCGCGATCATCGACTACTTCGAGCGCACGGGCCTCGCGCGCTGGAGCGCCTATCCGACCACGCCGAGGCAGCGCGTCGTGGCGCTCGTCTTCGAACTGTTCGGCGGCGAGGGTCTGCTGCGGCCGGCGATGCACTACCGCTGGAACTTCCCCGCGGAGAACGATCGCTTCCTGCGCATCGAGTTCGGCAACTTCCTCGCCCCGGGCGGTTCCCCCGCGGAGAAGGAGGCCGTGTTCGAGTTCGCTTCCGGTCGCATGAAGCAGGCGATGGATCTGTTCGGCGTGAACGAGCGGAGCATCCCGACCGTCGAGGCGGCCTACGCGGAGTTCCTGGCTCTGCTCGACGCCCACGTGGAGACGGCGCCCTACCTGCTCGGCGGGCGGCCCTCGATCGGCGACTACGGCCTGCTGGCGCCGCTTTTCGCGCACCTCGCACGCGACCCCAGGCCCGCCGACCTCATGCGGCGAACGGCACCGCGGGTGGCGCGCTGGGTGGAGCGCATGAATGCACCCGGACTCGACATGGCCGAGTACGTGGACGTGCAACCCGCCTGGTTCGAGGGTGACGCCATCCCGCCGACGCTCGCGGCGCTGCTTCGCTATGTCGCCGAGGAGTACCTCGACGAGATCACGGCCCAGGTGGACTTCGTGAACCGCCACCTGTCGGAGCACCCGTCGATCGACGACGGCGACGTGGTCGGCGGTGCGCCGAACAAACGGTCGATCGGCCGTACCGAAGTCGCCTGGCGCGGTCGAACGCTTTCGGTCGGGGTTTTTCCCTACAGGATCTGGCTCCTCCAGCGGATCCAGGACGCCTTTGCCGAGTGCGACGGCGGCGGACGGCGTGCCGTGCGCGACCTGTTCGCCGCCGTCGGCCTCGAGCCGCTGCTCGACCTACGAACGCACCGACGCGTCGAGCGGCGGGACAACCGCGAAGTTTGGGGGGCGGCGGCGTCCCGGGCCTGAACCGGCCCGGGACGCGTCGAGTCCCCGGGCGACTTCAGGGGGTCGGCACCATCACCTCGAAGTAGCGGATCGGGCGGACCATGCCGTTGCTGTTGTTGGCGGCAATTCCGAGCTTCTTGTGCGCGCAGAACTCCGGACGGCGCGGTCCACCGGTCGAGGTGGGCCGGCGCGGCGGCCGGCGCCTTTTGCAGCCGGTGACGACCCGTTTCGCGGCGGGACGGCTTGGGTTAGGACGATCGCATGCCCGACGCATCGAACTTCACCTCACGCTACGGCCCGCGGGCTCTGGTCGCCGGGGCCGCAGTCGGCCTGGGCGCCGAGTACGCCCGGCAGATCGCGAACCGGGGCCTCGATCTCGTCCTCGTGGACCGGGACGAGGGCCCGCTGCGCGCGACCGCGGACGCGATCCGCCGCGAGTGCGGCGTCGAGGTCACGGCGGTAGCGCTCGACCTCGGGCGTGTAGACCTGGTCGAGGCACTCGCCCCGGTACTCGGGGGTTCCGAGATCGGACTGCTCGTCTACAACGCGGCGCTGGGGACCGTCGCCCCGTTTCTCGACCTCGATCCCGCGCACATGGACGCGATGCTCGACGTGAACTGCCGCGGCCCGATGCGCCTCGTGCGTGCACTCGCCCCGGCCATGGTCGGACGAGGGCGCGGCGGCATCATCCTCATGTCGTCGATGTCGGGCAACGTCGGCTCGGCGCAACTCGCCGTCTATGCCGCGACCAAGGCCTTCGACCTGGTGCTGTGCGACGCGCTGTGGGCGGAACTGCATCCCCGGGGCGTGGACGTGCTCGCGGTGCAGCCGGGATCGACCCGGACGCCGGGCTGGCTCAGTTCGCAGAAGCCCGAGGGGGCAGCGACCGGCCCGATGGTCATGGAGCCCGGCGAGGTCGTGCGTGAGGCACTCGATGCGCTCGGCGGGGAGGCCACCGTGCTGATCCCGGGCGAGATGAACCGCATGGGCGCCGCGGCGATCGCCTCGCTGCCGCGCCGCCAGGCGATCGAGATGATGAGTGAGATCACGGCGAAACTCGTGCGGAACGACCGGCGCTAGGGAGTTCCGTTCCGACGGGCTGCGGCGGACTCGCACGCGGCGATGGGCCGCGTCTCGCGCGGGGTTTCGCGGTGCCCGGGCGACCCGCGGCTCTCGTTACCGGGCGGCGCGATAGAGGCCCGGTTCGACCTCGGCGACCCGACCCGCGGACTGCAGTCGCGCCAGATGCTGCCCCATGCTGCGCCGCTCGACGTCGTCGGCCCATGGAATCGCGTCCCCCGGCCGATAGACGAAGCGGTGGCGTACGACGTCATCGAGCGAATGTGGCTCGGTGAGAAAGTCGAGCAGTCTGCGCTCGCGGACCGCGATCACGGCCGCGAAGCGATCGAGGCGGTCGAGAAAGGCCGCTCGACCTTCGAGAACGCCGACGTGGTGGAAGGTCGCGTACCAGCGCGCTTCCAGGCCGCGCACCAGGTCGAGCGATCTCTCGAAGTCCTCGAGCGAGGACCAGGCGTCGCCGTAGTAGGGTCCGAAGCTCGTGAGTTCGATGTCGCCCAGGTAGAGCACGTCGTCGGGTTCGATCGCGAAGACGCAGTGACCGCGCGTGTGACCCGGGGTGTGGACGGCCCGCACCCGGCAGCCGCCGCCCAGGTCGAAGACGGCGCCGTCGACGAAGGTCTCGACGTCGGGCCGCGCCGTCCAGTGGAAGTCGCGCACGACGGCCTCGCCGAAGGCCGCGGCCGCGGCGCCGCTCATGCCGTAGATCGCCAACATGCCTTCGAGCGAGCGCAGGCCGGGCGCGTCGGCCTCGTGCAGGTGCCAACTCGCCTTCGGGTAGAGGTGGTTCCCGGCGACGTGGTCCTCGTGGCAATGACTTCCAAGCACGCGGTCGGCCCGTGGCCGGTCGGGCGCGGAGCGGGCCACGACCGCGAGAGAGGGGTCGATGATGGCCGTCTCCTCGGCGCCGCGCACGAGGAGCGAGCGGCCGTGCGGGTACTTGCCGCCGCGCTCGTCGCCGAGGACGACGACGTGCTCGCCGAGCGCCTGGGCCTCGGTCACGTGGCCCGACCGTCGCGCAGGTCGACGAGACGTGCCTCGAGTTCCGGCAGCCAATCCTCGAGCGGACGCTCCGCCTCGACGAGGATCTCGTATTTGCCGTCGGGACGCCGGTCCGCGCGGCCCGGGGCGACCGGGCGCAGCGGGATGACGACGGCCTCCCTGGAGATGCCGAGCCGGTCGAGGATCTCGAAGATCGCCTCGATCTCCCGCATGGTCACGAGCGCAAGCATCTCTTCGCTCAAGATTAGGCGAAGCGTGGTGGCTAGGTCAAAGACCCGCGAAGGGACGATCGGCGAGGTCGCCGATGGACGGATCACTCGGTATCGAAGAGCGTGGCGAAGAGGCTCTCGCGGCTCCAGAACCGTGGATCGATCCCGGACTGTCATGCCATCCATGAACTCAAAAGAATGCGGCGTGCCTAAAGCCAAGGGCGTTCTGACGATCGCCCACACCAAGCCCAAATATGCGACGCAGGCCGTGACGCTGGCTCGCTCCATCAAGCTGCGTGATCCCGACATGCCCCTGGCGGTGGCGACCGACCTCGATGCCCGGCTGTTCCGCGGTCTCTACGACATCGTCATTCCCTGGGACTTCAGCGGCTGGCCCGGTGTGCTCTGCAAGCTCGAGGCCTACGAAATCTCCCCCTTCGAGACGACGCTCTTCATCGAGACCGACTGCCTGGCCGTACGGTCGCTGGAACTGGTGTTCGACTATTTTCTCGATCGGCCGTTTGCCGTCTTCGGGAGAAACGAGCCCGCGACCCACTATATCCAGTCGCCCGACAAGGTCGCCGACCTGGTGCAGTCCGCGACATATCCTGTCTTCAACGGCGGGCTCTACTATTTTCAGAAGTCACCCGTCGCGGCCGCCGTCTACCGCGAGGCCAAGGCGCTACTGCCACAGTACGACGACCTCGACCTCGCGCGAGTCTCACACTCGCCGGACTGCCCGAACGGCGTGGAGTCCGAAGAGCCGCTGTTCAGTCTGGCGATGGCGAAACTGGGCTTGGAGGCAGTCGACGATCTGCGACTCGACATCATGTTCGCGCCCGAACAGCCGCTCTTCCAGATCGACATCGACGTGCTTGCCGGCACTTGCTCCTTCATGAGGCTCGGCCGTGTCGTCCGTCCGGTCCTTCCCCATTTCGTGGGCGCCCGTGACTCCGGCTACCCCTACCTGCGGGAGGCCATGCGGCTTGAGGTCGATGCTCGTGGGCGGTTTTTCTCGTTCTGGCTCGACGGCTTCATCAGGAGCTATGCGATGGTGAGGTCGCGGTGGCTCAGCCGCATGCGACGTCGCAAGCACCGGCTCTGTGCGGCGGCTACGTAACGCGATCGACGCGCACGAAGACGGCGGTTCTGGCGCCGGTGCGACCGCATCGGCCGCGGTTGGCATGCCGTCCTCGCGCGGGCCGTACCACGCCCGAGTGGCGGGCTTCGACCTGCACGCCAGCGTTTTCGTCCCGGCCGGCGACCACCGCCGGCTCGAGGGCCTCGTGCGTTACGTCCTGCGCCCGCCCGTGGCCCGGGACGCGCTCGAGATCCTGCCGGATGGCACGGTTTGCCTCGCGCTCCGCCGCCCCTAGCGCGACGGTACCTGCGCCATCCTGTTCACGCCCATCGAGCTGTTCGAGAAGCTCGCGGCGCTCGTCCCGAGGCCGCGCATCCATTTGCTGATCTACCACGGAGCTTCGCACCCCACGCGCGCATCCGGCGTGACGCCGTGGCGGGTGCGCGGGTGGCGGCTGCGCCTTCGACGGCGGGGGCCGCGACGACTG
>CAMBZJ010000029.1 GCA_945872365.1 Klebsiella pneumoniae | reverse complement strand
GCCCGTTCGGCGCGACTGGCGGCGCGCGGGGCCGCCGCCGAGCGCGAGCAGAAGCGCCGACGGGTCGAGGCCTCGCTCGATCGCGTCGCCGGGCACCTCGACCGCAACGTGCGCGCGGCCGCAGCGCAGGCGGCGACCCGCGTCGCCGATCTTCCCGAGGCGCTCGCAGCCTGGGGCCGCGGCCTCGGCGCCGGTGGAGGGCGCGACCCCGGGCAGGCGATCGACCTCGGTCGCCGGCTTGCCGACAACCGCAAGCTGCGCCGTCTCGCCGAGGTCTTCGGCCGCATGCGGGAGAGCGCGCTCGCCGTGCGTCGCAAGGTGTTCGAGCGCGCCGACGAGGAGCTCCACGACGTCCGTCCCGCGACGGGGCTCGACGACATCGCGCGCCTGCTCCCGCACGAACTGCTCGCGCTAGGGCACCCGCTCCTGCGCCTCGACTTCCGGCGTCGCCTGCTCGACGGTGGTCTCGCGGCCCATGCGCTTCGCGGCGTCGACTCGCGCGGCCGCGGGCCGCTCGTCATCTGCCTCGACGTGAGTTCGTCGATGGCCGGCGAGAAGGAGACCTGGTCGAAGGCGGTTGCGCTCACCTTCATCGAACTCGCGCGCCGCCGGCGCCGCCGCTGCCATGTCCTGTGCTTCTCCTCGGGCGAGGACGGCCTGCGTCGCTTCGACCTGAACCCCGGCTCCTCCTGGGAGATCTCGCTCGACCGCACGCTGGATCTCGCCGAGCACTTCCCCGGCGGGGGCACGGACTGGGAGCCTCCGCTCGAGGCCGCGATGGAGATCCTCGCGACGCGCGAGATGCGTCGCGGAGACCTCGTGCTGGTCACCGACGGAGAGTGCGAGACCAGCCCGGAGTTCCGCACGCGCTTCGCCGCCGAGAAGCGCAAGCGCTCGTTCGCGCTCTACGCGATCCTGATCGATGTCGCCGGGGGCCGCGACGAAACCCTGCCCGCGATCGCCGATCGGATCTCGCGAGTGAGCGACCTGGCGGCGGATGCGGGGCCGCTCTTCGCCGAGCGGCGGGGGCGCGCGGCATGAGCGCGCCACGCGACGCCGGCGGCCCGCTCGCGGGCTTGCGCGTGCTCGACCTGACCGACCTGCGTGGCGCCCTCGGCACGCGCCTGCTCGGCGATCTCGGCGCCGACGTGGTCCGCGTCGAGCCGCCCGGCGGGGCCGCGATCCGCAGGCTCGGCCCGTTCCTCGACGGCCGCCCCGACCCCGCCCGCAGTGCCGCCGACTGGCTCTACGACGCGGGCAAGCGCGGCATCGTCGTCGATCCCGGCGACCCGGCATCGCCCGGTCGGCTGCGCGAACTTGCGCGCCACGCCGACGTGATCTTCGACGCTCGGCCGCCCGACTGGTTCGGCCAGCTCGGCATCGACGCAGCGGACCTGCAACGCGAGCGGCCCGCGCTGGTGCGGATCGCGATCACCCCCTTCGGGCTGCGCGGGCCCCGAGCGCGCTGGGTGGGTTCGGACCTGGTCTGCGCCGCCGCGGCGGGTATGGTCTTCGTGAACGGCTTCCCCGGGGGTCCACCGATCGCGCCCTTCGGCCTCCAGTCGCATCACGCGACGGGCCTGTTCGCGGCGATCGCTGCGCTGCTCGCGCTGCTGCGCCGGGCACGCACCGACACCGGTGGAACCGTCGACGTCTCCGCACACGCGGCGACCGCGGCCGCGGTCGAGCACGTCGGCGGCTTCTACCGGCAGAACGGCGCGGTCGAGACACGGCGCGGCACCCTGCACTGGAGCCGCAGTTTCCGCATCGCGGGCACCCGCGACGGCGATCTCCTGCAATGCATCCTCGGCGACTGGACGACGCTCGTCGAGTGGGTGTCGAGCGAGATCGAGCCAGGCCTTCTGCGCGAGCCGCGCTTCGAGGAAGTGGACGAGCGCAAGGGCGACTGCGAGGCGATCTTCGACGTGCTCGACCGCTGGGCGTCGAGTCGAGGCGCGGAGGAGACCGCGGTCACCGCCCAGGCGATGCGCCTGCCGTTCGCGCGCGTGCGCCGCCCGGGGGAACTCGCGGACGATCCGCAACTCGCCGAGCGCGGCCTCGACATCGTCGCCGGAGCGGGCGCGAACGCGGGCGATCTGCGCCGTCCGGGCCCGCCCTTCCACCTCTCTGAGGGGGCATGGCGGACCGGGCGTCGACCGCCGCGTGTCGGCGAGCACGACGACGAGGTGCGCCTCGACCCGGCCTGGTCCGGCCCGGTCGCACCGACCGCATGGGCGTCGGGGGCGGGTGGCCGCGCCGCGGCCCCGGTCCCGGCCCCCGCCCCGGGCACGCCGCCTGCATCCGCCGCGGCGGCGGTGCACCCGACCGGGGGCGCCGTCGTGCCGCGCCCCCTCGAAGGCGTCACCGTACTCGACTTCACCTGGGTGGTTGCCGGCCCGGTAGCGACGCGCATCCTCGCCGACCACGGCGCGCGCGTCATCAAGATCGAGCGCCGCAACGCCGCGAACTTCGGCGACCGTCGCGGCGGGCTCTCCGGCAACCTGAACCGCGGCAAGGAGAGTATCGTCCTCGATCTCGCGAAGCCCGGCGGCCTCGAGGCCGCGCGCCGTCTCGCGGCGTGCAGCGACGTCGTGATCGACAACTTCTCCGCGCGCGTCATGGGCAACCTCGGCCTCGACCATGCGAGCCTGCGCGAGAACCATCCCGGCGTGATCTCGGTCGGAATGTCGGGCTTCGGGCGAACCGGTCCGTGGCGCGACAACGTGAGCTACGGGCCGACCCTGCAGGCGCTGGTCGGCTTCCCCTACTTGATGCGCCACGCCGGAGGTCGGCCCGCCGGCTGGGGGTACTCCTGGTCCGACATGGCGGGCGGGATGATGGCAGCCTTCGCGACGCTCGTCGCGCTCGAGCACCGCCGCCGCACCGGGCGCGGGCAGATGGTCGACCTGGGACAGTACGAGACCCTCGTATCCCTGCTCGGGCCGCAGGTGATCGAGGCGCTGCGCGGCGCACCGGTCGAGTCGCCCGGCAACGCCTCCCAGGAGGGCCGGGCCGCGCCGCACGGCCTGTTCCACTGTGCCGCGGAGACGCGGTCGGGCGGGCGCCTCGACGACGACCGCTGGATCGCAATCGCAGTGCTCGACGACATGGCGTGGCGCGCGCTCGCGACCGTGCTCGCCGAGGATGGCGAGGCCTGGGCGGTGTCGCCGGCGTTGAACAGCCTCGCGGTCCGCCTCGCCGAGACGGCAACGATCGACCGGCGCCTCGGCGCGTGGGTGCGGCCGCGTCGGGCAGCGGACCTCGTCGAGCGCCTCCAGGGGGTCGGGGTACCGGCGGCGGTGGTCGCCGATGGCGAGGATCTTGCGACCGATCCGCAACTCGCCTGGCGCGGCTTCGCCCGCGCACCGCTCGGACCCGACGGTGTCGCCCACGTCGTGGACGGCCTCGCCTTCCACCCCGAGGATCTCGGCAGTGACGTCCGGGCCCCGGGTCCCCTGCTCGGAGAGCACACGACGGCGGTCCTGACGACGATCGCTGGTTACACGGACGCAGAGGTCGAGGCGCTGCGCGCCGACGGCTCGGTCGACTGACGGCCACGGTTGAAGATCCTGCCGCCATGGACGATGGAAGCTCCGCAGCGTCGCGCGCACCGGGCGCGCCCGCTTCCGGGGAAGGGGTGATCGATTGAGCACGAAGTCGCGCGGTGCGAGTTACGCGGAGTCCGGCGTGGACGTGGCCCGGCTCGAGGGCGGGCTCGGCCGGCTGCTCGGCCGTCTCGCCGCGACGAACGACTATCCCCGGCGCGGCCGCCCTGTCCTGCCCAACGGCTTCTTTGCGAACGTCCTCGACCTGGGCCACGGCCTCGGTCTCGCGCTCAGCACAGACGGCGTCGGCACGAAGGTTCTCGTCGCCGACGCGCTCCGGCGCTACGACACGATCGGGATCGACGTGATCGCGATGAACGTGAACGACGTCCTCTGCGTCGGCGCGGAGCCGATCGCCCTGGTGGACTACGTTGCGATCCCGACGGTGGATGCCGATCTCATCGAGCAACTCGCGATCGGGCTCGCCGAGGGAGCCCGGCAGGCGCGCGTCAGCATTCCAGGCGGCGAGATCGCGCAGGTGCGCGAACTGCTGCGGCCGCACGGCCCCGACGGCCGCGAGGGTTTCGACCTGGTCGCGGCGGCGGTGGGTGTCGTGGCGCTCGACCGCATGGTGCTGGGCCGGTCGATCCGGCCCGGCGACGTCGTCCTCGGACTCGACTCGTCCGGCCTACACTCCAACGGCCTCACGCTCGCCCGTCGGCTGCTCGCACCCGGCGAAGCGCTCGACCTGCTGGCGGCTCGACCGACCGAACTCGGGGGCGCGAGCGTCGGCGACGAATTGCTGCGGCCGACCCGCATCTACGTCCGCGAGGTGATGGCGCTCGTCGACGCGGGCATCGACGTGCGCGGACTCGCCCACATCACCGGCGACGGCCTGCTGAACCTGCTGCGCGTGGACGCGCCAGGCATCGGGTTCCGGCTCGACTCCCTACCCGAGCCACCGGCGATCTTCCGCCTCGTCGCGTCGCGCGGCGGGATCGACGCGGCGGAGATGTACACGACCTTCAACATGGGGGTCGGATTCTGTGTGGTCGTTCCCGAGGCCGAGGCGACCCGGGCGATCGAACTCGTCGGAGCCGAGGGCACCCGCGCCAGGGTGATCGGTCGGGCGGTCGACGACCCGGATCGACGGATGGTCCTGCCCGGGCCCGGGCTCGCCGGGACCGGCAAGGCATTCCACCCGGTCGACTGAAGGCTGGCGGGCGAGCGGCTCCGCAGGCCGCCTGCCGGGATGCGCGACCGCGATTTCCTCGCGTTCGCGTCGGCCGTCGCCATGGCCTACCCGGTAGGCAACCGACCAGGTCAGGCCCAGCGATGCCAGCATCACCCACGCGAACGCCATCCCGACGAACCAGAACACTGTCAGAAACGACGCCCGTTGACCGTCTTTCCTTCCCGGGGCCTTGCGTCGGCGGAGAAATTCCCTTGCCCTTTCAGCGGGTTCGCCTTAGAAGATCGCATCGGCCATGAGCGGAGCCTACACGAGCGCCGAGGGCGGGATTTCGCTCTCCGAGCCGCTCGACCCGACGCAGCAACTCCTCCATGGCTGCATCCGGGGCGAGGCTGCGGCCCGGCAGCGCTTGGTCGAGGAGTACTCCGGCATCGTTTCCTACGGCGTCTCCGTAATTTTCCAGCAGTTCGGCCGTCCATCTAGGAAAGAGGAAATCGAGGACATGAGCCAGGAGGTTTTCCTGGCCCTGTTCGATCAGGACGCCCGCAAGCTCCGCCAGTACCAGGGGCGCAACGGGTGCTCCCTGGCGAGCTGGATCCGAGTCGTCGCCAACCGGCTGACGATCGACCGGCTCCGGCGAGAGGGAAGAACGGTCTCCTTGGATGATCCCGGAAATGCAGAGACTTCTATGGTCCGCGAAACCCACCCCGACGCCAGGCCGGGGCCCGAACCGCTGGTCGAGGAGGCCATGCGTGCGGCGAGGGTGCGCGCGATGATCGAGGACCTGCCCCCCAAGGACCAGTTGTTCGTGCGCCTGTTCTACTTCAAGGGCCTGCCCATCGAGGAAGTCGCGCAGACGCTCGGGATCACGACGAACGCCGCCTACGTCCGCAAGATGCGGCTGCACGACAAGTTGCGCCGGATCGCCGGCGATCGCTTCGGAGGCGACGTCTGATGCGCCTGCTGCGGACGGGCAAGAACGACGTCCCGCGCGAGGAGGAGATCCGCTCCCTCGTGCGCCTCGCCATGGGCGCCGCTCCCCGCGGCGAGTACGGCGATCATCCGACCGAGTACGCCCTCGCGAGCTACCTCGAAGGCTCGCTCGCCGCAGGTGCGGAGGAAGTCTTCGAGCGCCATGTCGCGGCCTGCGAAAGCTGCGCCGACGAACTCGTCCTCGCTCGCCGCACCGGCGTCGAACCCGAGCCCGAGAGGACGGCCTGGGCGTGGCGCATCGCGGCCTCCCTAGCGATCGTCCTCGGCGGTCTCGTTGCCGCCCTGCTCGCGACCCGCGCGGTGAGTGGCCGGGTCGAGGCGCGCATGGCGTCCGCCCTGCGGGACCTGCTCGGCAACAAGGCAAGCGTCGGGAGCGTGGCGCTCGCGCTGCGCGGTGGCCCGGGTGTGGACGTAGCGGGCCTCGCCGTGGCTGACCCGACGGGCGGTCCGCCGATGATCACGGTGCCGACCGCGCGCTGGACGGTCGACCTCGCGGCGCTGACCCGCGGCGACGTCACCGGTGCACTTCGGCTGCAGGACCCGACGATCAACATCGTGCGCGACTCCGGCGGCCACCTGAACGTCGACGGCGTGCTGCCGACATCCCGCAGCAGCGACGATCTCTTCGCCCGGGCGCGGCGCAAGGCGGTCGATCGTGTCGAGGTCGTGAACGGCACGGTTCGTCTGACGGATCGCTACGGCGGCGACTCCCGCGAGGTGCGGATGGCCGCAGTGGACGCTCAGCTCAGCGACATCTCCAAGCCCGGACCCACGCATGTCGTCGCGCACGGCGGGCTCGAGTCGACCCGCCACAACGCCGCCTTCGAGGGCGAGGTCGGGCCGTGGGGCCAGGGGCAGAAACCCGCCTACCGGTTCTCGCACGTCGCGCTCGACGGCGTCACGCTGCGCAATCTCCCGGTCGGACGGACGGTGCGTGGCGGGCTCTCCTTCGACGGCAGTCTGGCCGGCGCCGGCGACTCCTGGGCCGAGATCGCAGGTGGTGCGCAGGGGCGCGGCGAGCTTCTGGTCGCGGCGGGGTCGATCGCCGGCCACAATCTGGTTCGCGACGTCGTCGGTCCGCTGCTCGGATCCGAGGGCGTAGCTGCGGCACCCGCCGGACTCGCGGCCCTGCTCGCGGCGAACGACACCTCCTTCGATCGTATCGGCGGCCAGGTGGCCCTCGCCGACTCGCGTCTCTCCAGCCCGGCCCTCGAAGCGGTCGCCGGCGACTTCGGGGCTTCCGGGCGCGCGGCGGTCTCGGGCAACGGCGAAGTGGACTTCGCGGGCGAGCTACACGTAGCCCCCGGAGCGGCGCATGAACTGGTCGCCCTCCTGCCGGGTGGTGCGAGCCTGGTCGGCGACGACGGCAGCCTCTCGATCCCATTCTCGGTGCACGGTACCTGGCCCGCGGTCCGAGTGACCGTAGACGTGGAAAAGTTCGCCCGGCGCACGATCCTGCACCGCGGCTTTGCCGCGCTGCTCCGGGCTCCGTTCGCCGATCCGCGCGGTTGACCCCGGGCCGACCGGTCGCCGCGGGTGAGTCGTGCTGTCGCGCCTGCGTCGCGCGGGTCTGTTAAGCGGAGATGCATGGCGGACCTCGCGACCCCGACGACGGCCTCGGCGCAATCGCGTTCGTTGCTGGCGCAGGCGACCGACGCCTGGGCCGACGAGGCCCTCGGTCACCTCCAGCGACTGGTCCGCATGCGCACGGTGAATCCGCCGGGCGACGAGGCACAGGCGATCGAATACGTGGCGGGTGTACTGCGCGCGGCCGGGCTCGAACCGCGCATCTTCGAGGTCGCGCCGGGCCGCTCGAACCTCGTCTGCCGCATCGCCGGTCGCGGCCCCGGCGGGCCGCTGCTCCTCGCGTCGCACGCCGATGTGGTCGAAGCCGAGGCGGAGAGCTGGCGGTACGACCCCTTCGGCGGCGAGATCGCCGACGGCTGTCTCTGGGGCCGCGGCACGATCGACATGAAGGGTAAGACCGCGATGGATCTCGCGGTGATGCTCGCGTTCGCCCGCAGCGGCGTGCGACCGCGTCGCGACGTGACACTGCTCGTCGTCGCCGACGAGGAGGCCGGTTGCACGCTCGGATCGCGCTGGATGGTCGAGAACCATCCCGACCTGGTCGCGGCGGAGGTCTGCCTGAACGAGGTCGGCGGCTTCACGATGCACCTCCTCGGCGTTCGCTACTACCCGGTGCAGGTCGCGGAGAAGGGCGTCTGCTGGATGAAGCTCACCTTCCGCGGTGCACCGGGCCACGGCAGCCTGCCGCGTTCCGACAGCGCCCCGGTCAAGCTCGCGACCGCGGTTGCGAAGCTCGGCACGACGCGCCTGCCGATCCACCTGAGCGCGGAGTCCATGCGCTTCGTCGAGGCGCTCGCGGCGAACCAGCCGGCGCCGGTGGCGCTCGCCCTGCGCGGCCTGAAGCAGCCACTTCTCGCGGCCTCGGTCCTCGACTTCGGGGTCCGCGACGCAGGCCAGCGCAGCGGCCTCGACGCGATCCTGCGCAACACCGTCTCGCCGACCGTCCTGCGTGCCGGGCATAAGACGAACGTGATTCCGGGCATCGCCACGGTCGAACTCGACGGGCGCACGGTGCCCGGGCAGACCAGTGCGAGCCTGGTGCGGGAAATCCGCGCCGTCGTCGGCGAGGATTTCGAGGTCGAGATCCTCGAGGACCTCGAGCCGGTCACGACCTCCTGCGACACGCCCGAATACCGGCTGCTCTGCGACGTGCTGCGCCGCCACGACCCGACCGGCGTTCCGGTGCCCTGGCTCATCCCCGGTTTCACCGACGCGAAGTTCTACGCGCGCCTGGGCACGAAGTGCTACGGGTTCATGCCGCTCATGCTGCCCGAAGGCATGAGCTTCACGACGATGTTCCACGGCCACGACGAACGCGTGCCGGTGGACGGCTATCGCTGGGGATTGCGCGTTCACCTCGATGCCGTCGCCCGGCTCGCCCTCGACCTCGAGGGCGACGTCGCCTGAACCGACTCGCCGTCCCGGCCCACCCCGAAAGGTCATTCCTACGCATGGAACCCGAGTTGCAGATCTCCCGTCGTATCCTGCTCGGCCCCGGGCCGAGCGACGTGCACCCGCGCGTCCTGCGTGCGCTCTCGACCCCGCTCGTCGGCCACCTCGACCCCGAGTTCGTGGCGCTCATGGAGCGGGTGAAGCAGATGCTGCGCGACACCTTCCGCACGAAGAACCACCTGACGCTGCCGCTCTCGGCGACCGGCAGCGCCGGGATGGAAGCGGTCATGGTGAACCTCCTCGAGCCGGGCGACGCGGCGCTCGTCGGGGTGAACGGTGTCTTCGGCGGCCGCATGGCCGAGGTCGCACGGCGCGCGGGCGCGGAGGTGACCCAGGTCGAGGTGCCCTGGGGCGAGGTCATCGAGCCGTCGCGTTTCGCGAGCGGACTCGCCTCGCTCGCGGCGCAAGGGCGGCATGCCCGGCTCGTCGCCGTGGTGCACGCGGAGACCTCGACCGGCGCCTGCCAGCCGCTCGAGGAGATCGGCCGGATTGCGCGCGAGCACGGTGCTCTCTTCGTGGTCGATGCGGTGACGTCGCTCGCCGGCCGCCCGCTCGAGGTCGACGCCTGGGGCATCGACGCCTGCTACAGCGGCACGCAGAAGTGCCTGTCGTGCCCGCCCGGGCTGTCGCCGGTCACCTTCTCCGAGGCGGCCGTCGAGCGCATCCGCAAGCGCACCCGCCCGGTGCAGAGCTGGTATCTCGACCTGTCGCTGCTCGAGCAGTACTGGGGCGACGCGCGGGTCTACCACCACACCGCGCCGATCTCGATGAACTACGCGCTCTACGAGGCGCTGCGGATCGTGCAGGAGGAGGGCCTCGAGCGGCGCTTCGCGCGCCACCGCCTGAACCACGAGGCGCTGGTCGCCGGCCTCGAGGCGCTCGGGCTCGAGATGGCGGTCGCCCCGGGCCACCGCCTGCCGATGCTCAACAGCGTGCGCGTCCCCGAGGGCGTCGACGAGGCGGCGGTGCGCCGGCGTATGCTCGAACGATCCGGCATCGAGATCGGCGCGGGGCTCGGTCCGTGGAAGGGGCGCGTCTGGCGGATCGGGCTCATGGGCGAATCCTCCACCCCGTCCAACGTCCTGCTCGTGCTCGCCGCACTCGGCGAGGCGATCGGCACCGAGACGACGGGTGATGCGTTGACGGCGGCGGAACGCGTCCTCGCCGGAGCGTGATGCGGACCCCCGGGGCGCCTTCCCACCGCGGGCGCAGGGAGGCGGCCGGCCCGGTTCGCAGCCTGCGCGCGGCGCTCGGTGCCGCCGTCGTGTTCGTGGCCTGCGCCGCGACGCCGTCGTCGGACGTCCGCGCCTGGGCCCCGTCGTCGTCGTCGGCCGAGGCGGGCACGGTGGCTTCCACCGCCGGCGTGCGCGGCTCCCTGCGGGACGCGATCGCGTCGGCACGCACGGCCTTGGCGAAGCGCCCGCCGACCGCGGAGACGCGCGACGCGCAGGCGGCCCTTGCCGGGTTGCAGGCAGCGCTCGGGTCGCGCTCCTCCGGCGCCGATGCGCTCGACGAGCGGCGGATGGCTCACGCTCTCTCCGCAAGCGGCACCCGACCGGTGATGGTCACCGGATACCACGAGCCGTCGCTTCGCGCGCGACGGAGTGCGGACGCGAAGTTCCCTCACCCGCTGCTCGGCCTGCCGACCGGTGGCACGCTCCCGTCGCGGGCGGAGATAGGGCGGGGCGCGCTCGCCGGCCGTGGACTCGAACTTTTCTGGGTGGACGACCCGGTCGAACTCTACTTCCTTCAAGTACAGGGCTCCGGACGTCTCGTCCTCGACGACGGCACCCGGGTGCGCATCGGCTACGCCGGCACGAACGGTCGCCCCTATACCTCGATCGGGGCGCTGCTCGTGAAGAGCGGGGTCTTCGCCTCGCCCGAACAGGCGACCGCTCCCGCGATCAAGGCGTGGATGCGTGCACACCCCGGGGAGGCTGCCGAACTTGCCGAGAAGAATGAGCGCTTCACGTTCTTCCGCGTGCTGCCGGGCACTCGCGACGAGGGGCCCCCGGGATCGCTCGGGGCGCCGCTCGTGCCTTGGCGCTCGGTCGCGGTCGACCCCGCCGTCACGCCGCTCGGCAGCGTCGGCTGGCTTGCGATCCGGCTTCCCGACGGTCGCGAGTTCTCGCAATTCGTTCTCGCGATGGACACCGGCGCCGCGATCCGCGGTCCGGGTCGCATCGACCTGTTCCTCGGACCTGGCGATGAGGCGGAGCGGGTCGCCGGCGAGCTGCGAGTGCGCGGCGAAGTGACCTGGTTCGGGCCGCCGCGCTCCTGATCCTCCCAGTCCGGACCCTGCGGCCGGACTCCCGGTGTGCGGACGCGAAGTCGTCCGCGCCGCGCTGCGATCGGCGGTGTGTTCAGTCGAGGAATGTCACGCGGCCGGTGTCGACGTCGTACATCGCGCTGAGGACCTTCAGGCGACCCTCGGCCTGCGCCTTGCGCAGGATCGCGCTCCTCTGCAGCAGGCGCTTCATCTGCCAGCGCACGTTGGCGCTCGAAGCCTCGGCGAGATCGGTACCCGACGCACCGGCCGCCAAGCCGGCGAGAGCGGGGCGAATTCCCGCGGTGAGGACGTTCATGTGACCGGGCAGGCTCTTGCCGGAGAGCGTCGCGTCGATCGCGCCGCACTTGGTGTGGCCGAGTACGACGATGGTGTGGACGCCGAGTTCCGCAACCCCGTACTCGAAGGTGCCCGTCGCCTCGTCGCTCTCGAAGTTGCCCGCGACTCGGACGACGAACAGGTCGCCGACCCCCTGGTCGAAGACGATCTCGGGCGGCACGCGCGAGTCGGCACAACTCAGCACGCCGACCGAGGGGCTCTGGCCGAAGGTGCCGGTCTTGATGACGCGCTCGTTCTGCCAGGCGTGCGCATCCATGCCGCCTTGCAGGAAGCGCTGGTTCCCCTCGAGCAACTCGCGCAGTGCATCCTGTGCCCCGATTCCGCTCGTTTGCGCGGGTGATGCCGCGACCGGCGCCGGCGCGACCTGCGCCGGCGTGACCGGCGCCACGGTCGGCGGGCGGGTCACGGCCGTCGAGCACGCGGCGAGCAGGAGGGGGAGCAGCGAGGCGAATGGGCCGAGCTTGGGTAGGCGCATGCCCCCCTATGGAACGGAATGCGCCGGATGTAAAGAGCCGACGCTCAGGGCGTGCAGGTCACGACGACTTCGTCACCCATGGGCAGGAACGGCCGGCGAAGCGGCTTCGGGCGCACGTCGTCGTCGAGCAGAAGACCGCAGTCCTCGCATTCGACGTTCTTCCATTCCTGGCTGCCCGCGCGCATCGCGTTCACCCAGTCGACGATCGTCGGCACGCCGCCGGTCGTGTCGTCGTAGACCTTGTTGCTGCCGAACATCGTGTGCCGGGAGCCCGTCCCGATGTAGTAGCGGTAGTTCGCCGGGACCGCGGCGGCGGTCTCGTGCGCCTGGTAGGTCATCTGGCGGGTGAAGGCGCAGCTGCCCTCCCACCAGTTCACGGCGCCGAGCAGGTTCTGCTGGAGCATGAGGTTGTAGAAGCCCGTCTGGCCCCCCGAGCCGCCGTCGAAGGCGGTCGAGTAGTGGGCCCAGTGGGCCTTGGGAAACTCGTTCGCGACGAGCTTCGTGTAGCCGGGGATCCCGGAACCGTCGCGGAGGATTTCCTTCAGGCCGGGGATGTCGCCGGGGAGGTTCGCCTCGAAGTTCCAGTTGGGAAAGCTGCCGTCGAGGAACTGCTGGGTGATGACACCGTTGCCAGCGTCGGCGAGCACGTTGAAGCGTGCCTTGGGCCAGACCCGTATCAGCAACGGGCCGTGGAAGAAGGCGCCGTAGGCGCCGGCGCTCGATCCGGTGACGAAGACCTCGTCGGGATAGGGCAGGTTCTCTCGCGCCCACTTCTCGGCGACCTTCGCGTTGTCGAAGCCGCGGTGCTCGACGTGCTTGGGGTAGTCCTGCGCAGCATCGCCGAAGTGGATGTCGCAGCTGCAGTACGAGACGAAGACGATGCTCCAGTCGTGGAACGGGTTGTCGGGGTTGTCCCGATCGCCGAAGCCGGTCTTCTGCATGTTCGGGTTGTCGCCGCCGTCGGGGTTCACGTTCGTGTCGCAGGTCGCCAGCGAGCAGGTTTGCTCGTCCCAGCAGGCTCCGCCGCCCTGGTAGTACATGAGCACCTTGTTCACCGAGCCGCGCTTTACGAAGAAATGGTAGGGCGAGCCGTCCATGCACTGCGGCTGCAGGTTGCGTCCCTCGTACTCGATCGGGCCGACCGGGGAGATCGTCTTGAACTCGGCGTCGGCGATCAGCGTCGGGGCGGGGGCGGAGTCGCTGCCGCAGGCGGCGAGCGCGGCGCAGGCGGTGAGCAGCAGGCCGGCGCGCAGGCGCCGACCGAACGGGTGGGCTTCGAGTAGGCTTCGCATGGCTCCGGCTAGCACGGTGCCACGACGAAGCACCAGCGGATTTCGCAGGCGGCGCTCCGGTTTCGTCGACGAAATTTACATGGGGCCGCATCCCGGCGGCCCCGGGGGTGTTCCAAGCACCGGGAGCGTGTTGCCCCTGCACGGCGAGGACGCCGTGTGCCGGCGGCAGCCCCTCCCGGAAGAAAAGAAGATGAATAGTCTCAGGAGATCGATCCCCGCCATCGTGTGCGCAGCGACCCTCCTCGCGTTCAACGGCCCCTCGGGAGCCCAGGAGGCCCCGGACGGGCAGGCGCCGCCCGGGGCCCAGGCGGCCAATGGAACGGAACCAGGCGTCGCCCGCGTGAGCTTCATCGAGGGCAAGGCTTCCGCCTTTCCGAGCGACGCCAAGGACTGGTCGGCCGTTTCGGTCAATGCCCCCCTGATCACCGGCGACCGGTTCTACGCAGGCGCCGACAGCCGGGCCGAGATCCAGTTGGGGCGCGGCATCGAATCGCGCCTGGGTGCCGAGACCGAACTCGACATGGTCGAACTCGCTCCCGATCAGGCCCGGCTCCGGGTCGCGCTGGGACGGGTGAACTTCCGCGTGCGCGACGGGGCCACGCGCCTCGAACTCGAGACACCCGGCGGAATGCTCGAACCCGCCGGACCCGGCGTCTACCGCGTCGAGGTCGAGACCGATGGCCGCACCAAGGTCATCGCCCGGGAGGGCGAGATCGAGGCCCGCGCGAAGCGTGGCACCGTGCGCATCTCCGCCGGCAACGGTGCGTTTCTGACCCCGGCGGGCAAGGCCGAACGCTTTCGCATGGGCGGAACCGACGATCTGGATGCCTGGGACGTGCAGCGCGCCGCGCGCGCCGACAATTCGCGCAGCGCGGCTTATGTGAGCCCCGGCATCTACGGGACCGAGGACCTCGACGAATACGGCCGCTGGGACTCGAACCCGGAATACGGCCAGGTCTGGCAGCCGACGACCGTGGATTCGGGTTGGGCGCCGTACACCTCCGGCCGATGGGTCTGGTCGGGCCCCTGGGGCTGGACCTGGCTCGACTACTCGCCCTGGGGCTGGGCCCCGTTTCACTATGGCCGCTGGGTCTACATGGATACCGGATGGTGGTGGGCGCCCGGTCCGATCGTGACCACCCCTGTCTACGCCCCGGCACTCGTCGGCTTCTACGGCGCGGGATGGGGCGGCGGCTACTCCTGGTCGATCGGCGTGGGCATGAACCCGTGGATCGGCTGGGCGCCCCTCGGCTGGGGCGAACCCTGCATCCCCTGGTGGGGCGGTTGGGGCGGGATCTACGCCGGCTACCCCTGGTGGGGCGGTTGGGGCGGCCCCTGGGTCGTGAATGGCGCCGTCATCCGCAACCAGAACTTCAACTATTGGAACCAGCATCCGCACGACATCCGCTACGGCAACACCCGCCACCCCGGTGGCTTCAACGCCGTCGACCCCGGTTCATTCGCAAACGGCGAGCAGCGCCGCGTCCCGATCGGCCGCTTCGACCCGAGCCGGGCCACGCCGATCAACGGCCGCATCCCGGTGAACCCCGATGCAGCGAGCCGGACGCTCGCCGATCCCCAGCGCGCGAGCCTGACCCGCGGGATGCAGCCGCCGTCGAACGCGTTCTCCCGCGTGCCCCTCGGTGGAGGTGTCGGTGGCGCGGCGACGGGGCGCGCGGCACTCGGCCGCACGCCCGAAGTGGGCACGGCGGGTGCGCAAGCGCCCGTCACGGGTCGCGCGGCGCTCGGCCGGACGCCCGAGGTGGGCACGGCGGGTGCGCCAGCGCCCGGCACGGGTCGCGGCGGGCTCGGCCGCTCTGCGAATCCGGTGGGTGTTCCGGACACGACAGCACAGGGCGGTCGTTCGCCGCTCGGTCGGGCCACTTCACCCGTCGACCCGACGACCGCCGCACGACCGGCGAATCCGGGAACCCGGGACGCGCTCGGCCGCACGCCGTTCGGCGGAGTTACGCGCGGTGCAGCCGGTGTCGCGGGCGACGAAGTAGCCCGTCCGCCGCTCACCCGCAGTTGGACGCGCCCGGGCTCGTCGAGCGATCCAGGCATGGGTGGCCGGTCGCCCTACGTGGCGCCGCGCCCGGCCACGCCGCGTACTTTGACCGACGGCGGCGCGGCCCCGCCGCGCATGCCCTGGAGTCGGGCGACGAACCCGGCGGGGGCCGCTGGATCTCCCTCCGGCGAGCGCCCCGGTGGGCCTTCCGGCCGGGCAGGTTCGACGGTCCAGCGTGGTTCGACCCCCGTTACGGTCGGAGCGCCGGGGCGCGGAACCAGCCCAACCCAACCGGGGGGCTCAGGTGCGCGCAACGTCGGATCCGCCGGATCGGGCGGAAACTACTCGCCAGGACGCTCCGGACTATCGCGCGGTGCGATGCCCCCGACGGCTCCCGGTAAAGCGGGCGCGGCAACCGAGTCCGGCAGCGGCCGCTCCACTTTGCCCAGCGGTTTCTCGGCGCGTGATGCCGCGCGTGGATGGTCCGGCAATCCCGGCGTGCCATCGGCCCCCGCCCCGTCGGGTGGGTCCGATGCCGGCGGCGCCGGCGGCATCGGACGTCAGACGACCGGAGGCTACGGTGACGCCGGCTCCTCCGGCGGCATCGGGCGCAGCGGCTTCGGCGGCTATGGCGGCGGCGGCTACGGCGGCGGCTACGGCGGCGGCGGCGGCTATGGTGGCTCCGGTGGCCGCGGCATGTCGGGCGGCGGCTACGGCGGCGGCTTCGGTGGCGGCATGGGCGGCGGTGGTATGGGCGGTGCGCGGGGTCACATCGGCCGGTAGAACACCGACCGGATTGGCCTCGAAAAACGCACGCCCGGGCGCGGCACGCGGCTGGGCGATCGCGACCATGTTCGCGCTCGCCCTCGCTGCGTGCGCTCGCGCGACACCCGGACTCGACGTTGCCCGTGTCGAGGCGCTGCGCGCGTCGCTCGACCGTGCCGGCGGCGAGGCAGGTGCGAACGCGAGCAGCGCTGGAGAGCCTTCGCCGACACCGCTCCCGGGCCGGCCGCCGACCAATGCGACCGAACGTCTCGCCCGGGCGCGTGCCGCGTGGACCGCGCCGCGCCCCCTTCCGGAAGTCGTCCCGGCCGGGCCGGGCTCGCGCTACGCTTTCGCGGTCGAACTCGCCTCCTCAGGGGCCGGTGCGGCCCGCGATCGACTTTACCTGTTCGACCTCGCACCGAATCCCGGGGTCATCGTAGGCGAGCATGAGTTCGGACCGGACGAACTCGGAACCGCCGGCGAGGCGGCGGGTGCTCCGGTGCGGGTGACGGCGACCTTCGAGGCCATGTCGGACGCCGCCGAGCCGTTGGTGCTCGCGGAGATCGAGGGGCGAGGGCGGGTGGTCGCCTGCGGCTGGTGGTTCGAGAGACGACGCTCCCGCCTGGTCTGCGCGCCTTCCATCGGCGGAGCGTCGCACTACCGGCTCGTCGACCGCAGGCTTTTCGAGATCTGGGAGGCGGATCTGCCCGGCGACGGCGGGGTGTCCGGCGTCGCCGGCACGAGCGGACGATCGCTGCACCTGGTCGGCGGTCGCTGGCGCGAGGAAGAGCCTTTCCGCTGCCTCGGTTGGAAGCTCGAGGACGCACTCCGCGAGGCCGGATCGCAGGGCATCGCGAACTGGCAGACGCGTGGCGTGCAGCAGCGCGTGGCGGCGGCGACCCGCGCGGCCGAAGAACTCGACCTGGCGACTGCGCGGTCGTTGCTGCGGGACGCGGTGGCGATCGACGGCTGTGCGACGACGTCCTGGCGCCTGCTCGGCCGGCTCGAGTTCGATAACGGCGACGCCGCGGCGGCGGCGCCGGCCCTGGCCCTGGCGATCGCGCTCAAGCCGCGCGAGCCCGCGGCAGCGCTCGATCTCGCCGATGCGCTCGCCGTCCTGCAAACCGGCAACCCGACGGGCTCGGCGAGTTTTCGCCGCACCGTCGAAACCCTGCACCATGCCGAGGCGACCGCGCGGATCATGGAGCGCGGCGCCCGGCGCGGTGCGCGCGGCGTCGCGGTCGCGTTCTACCAGGCCTATCTCGATGCCACCGTCGGTGATCCGCGGCTGGACACCCAACGCCGTCACGCCGTCGAGCAGATCGCCGCACTCGGCCCGCTCGCGTCACCGTCGCCCGCCCGTCGCCGCGGCCGCTGAGAGCGGACTCAGCCGGTCGCGAGCAGGCTCGGCCGTCGCTCGGGGTCGATCGCGGGGACGCCTGCCGCGGCCGCTGCTTCCGCTGCAGCCGCGCGCAACGCGTTCGCCACCTCCTCGGGTGCGGGCACGAGCCTCGTGTCGCAGGTGATGCCGAGCACGATCTCGCCCGCCCCACCGTCGTACCAGGCGAGTCCCAGGCCGACGTTCCACGGCAGCGGCGCGAGCGGTACCGCCAGCACTGGCCGCAATCCGCCGATCGAGCGCGCCTTGGGGACACGGGCCTCCACGCAAACGAAGTTGACGGCCTGCCAGGCGAGGTTGGCCGCGGCCCCGCGCAAGGGTGCGGGCAGGGCGAGGCAGGCGTCGAACACGCGGTCGAGGCGATCCCACCGCTCGCGCGCCGCCGGTGCCCGACGGGCGCGGCGTATCGCCGTGCAGCGATCGCGAAGCGGGAGGTCGCCGACCGGCAGGGAAATCAGTGCAGAGCCGGCTGAGGACCGCACGACCGTCTCGAGTTCGAGGGCGGAGACGGCACGCCCGCGTCCGGCGAGGTAGCGGCCGAGACCATCGGCGACGATGGTGAGGACGACCTGCTCGCTGCTCGCGCCGATCGATTCCTCGATGCCGAGGACGGCGTCGCGGGAGAGTCGCACCCAGGCGATGCGGCGTCCGCGCCCGACCGCGCCGTTGACCGGCGTTTCGGGTGCGGGCGAGGCGACGACGCGGGTCGTCGCCTCGATCCAGCGCGCCACCTCCAGCGCGCGCGCGCGGGCGACGTCGGGCTGCAGCAGGTCGAGGGCGCCGCGCGCTGCGCCGGCGACTTCCGCGAACGTGGGCAGGCGGACCGTGCTCCGGCGCGAGGAGCCTTCCGAGGCCTGCACCGACGGGGCATCGTTCCGGTGCCCGGTCGCGTCGGAAGCCGCGACCTCGTCCGGCCCGAGCAGCAGGTCGAGCAGATCGAGGCCGCCGCATTCGTCGACGAGGCTGCGCTGGCCCTTGGCGACCAGCGCGGCGCGTCCGCCGGGCAACCCTTCGACGAGCAACAGGTGCCAGGGCAGGTCGAGGGGCAGCGGGCGGGACCAGACCTCGGCGAGGATCGAAGCGAAGGCCGAGGCATCGCCCGCCCGGGACGAGGCCGTGCGCTCCACCCGCCGCATGCGACCGGGTGCCGGCGGAGGCTCGAGTTGCAGGGCCGCGGCGAGCGGACTGCGGGCCGGGGGGCGACCGAGGAAGGGATGGGTCACCAGCTGTGCGGCGATCCGGCGCTCGACGACGTCGATCGACGGTACCGCGTCGAAGAGCCAGACGGAGCCGACGTGAAGCGGAAACTCCGCGTCGCCGAGCGAGAGGAAGCGTGTCCGGTCGTCCCCTCGTTCGCCGGGCACCGCTTCGCTCAACGCTTCTTCTCGAAGAGCTCCAGCACGCGTTCCGACGGTCGCGCGATCACGGCGCGGCCGCCGCGGATGACCACCGGCCGCTCCATCAGTTCGGGGTATTTCAGAAGAACGTCGACGACCTGCTTGCGACTGACGTAGTCCTTGGGGTCGAGGCCGAGTTCCTTGAAGCGCTTGTCCTTGCGCATCAGGTCGCCGGGCTCTCCGCCGAGCAGGTCGAGAAAGCCTTCGAGCGTCTTGCGATCCGGCGGCGTCTTCAGGTACTCGACCACCTCGGTTTCGACGCCCCTTTGCTCGAGGATTTCGAGTGCACCGCGCGACTTTCCGCAGACCGGGTTGTGATAGAACCGAACCTTCTCCATCCCGGCCCGCCTACCCCGGCCCTTGCGCCGACGCAACGCACCCGGCGACGCAGGCTTCCCGGCCTCGCCGGCTTTCGCGGGTCGATTCCGGTCCGCGACCGGTTCGGGCTTCGCCTCGGGCAGCGGTCCGTCTGGTACGGCGCTCTTCGCCTTCCGACTGCCGGGCTCGGGGGTGCGGCCAGCGGCGCCGAACATGTATCGCCAGAGGATGTAACCGACTCCGGCCGCGACCAGGAGCGCCGCGAGGCGCGCGAGCGGAATGCTTCCTGCCACGGGTGTCTCCGCGTTGCCTCCGTAGACGTATTTCGTGCCGCGCGGCGGGCTGCCCGCGGGTTCGACGGAGATCATCGCGAACTCAGCCTTGCCGACGTTGAGCGAACTGTAGCCGCCGAGGCGCAGTGCGATCTTGATCGAGGTGTCGAGACTGCCGGTCTTGACCCAGAGTTCGACCGGGGTCCACGGGCGCGTGCCACGCAGGTCCACCGAGTAGAAGAACGTGTCCATGGCCGAGATGTAGGCGCCCATGTGGTCGGTGCCGACGTTCTCGGCCCGGATCCAGCCCGCGATCCGGTACCAGGTCGAGGGTGACACGCCGGCGGACTGCACCCAGCTGGCGTCGTTGGACTCCCGGCTCTCGATGCTCGCGATGCCGATCCCGTTCTCTCCGGGCTGCCAGGAGAACGCCGTGGACTCCTTCGACTTGAGCCAGGACTCGTTGGTCCAGCCCACGGGAAGACCGGTCGGCATCGCCTCGACGAAGTCGCCGTTGCGCACGAGTTCCTGCACGGCGAACGCCGGGACGGCGGCGAGGGCGAGCGCTCCCAGCAAGAGGAGCGCGACGGCGGAGCGAAACGAACGCATCATATCCAGTTCATGAACCCCGACCCGGAGATCCACATCCGGGCCTGCCATGCGGCCTTGGCGATCGGTGAGCCGATCCAGATCGGGAAGAGGTAGGCCGTGACCGCGATCGCGGCGCAGCACCAGATCGCGACGGCGACGGGGCCGACGCGGGAGTCGGCGCGCTTGGAGAAGACCATCCCCTCGTAGCCCACGAGCGCGCCCAGGAAGACGAGCGGCGACCAGGCGGGGGCGGCGTTCAGGCAGGCGGGCAGCACGCTCGCGAGCAGCGCGCCGCCCACGAGACCGCGCTCGATGGCCGTGCCCTCGCCGCGCCAGAGGCGATCGAGCATCCAGGCGAGCGCGAGCAGGGCGAACAGGAGCGACGGCAGGTAGTGGTAGAGGAAGAGCGTGCGCGGGATCCACACCCACGGGGCGATGTGGATCAGCCATCCGGCGACGACGAAGGCGAGCGCGGGCTGACGCTCGCGCACCGCGACCCAGGCGGCGAGCAGGAGCGCCGGCACCGAGGCCCACCAGATCGTCGGGTTGCCGGCGCCCCAGATGCCTGAGACCGTTCCGGGGATCTCGCCGGGATCCTTCCAGAAGTACCAGACCGGTCGCATCATGAGCGGCCAGGTCCACCACTTCGAACTGTACGGGTGGGTCATGGTCTTCACCGCCGCCTGGTACTCGGGGACCTTGATCGTGATGTACTTGAAGAGGTCGAGCGGCGAGTGCCACCAGCCCCACAGGAAGTGCGGGGCGAAGGAGAGCACGTAGACCAGGCTCGCGACCGAACCCACGACGAGAATCGGCCGCGCGATCCAGGGCAGGACGGGTACCCGGGCGGCCCGCGCCGCATGGCGCCCGCACAGCGCGATCGTGGCCAGCACGAGCAGAAAGCTGAAGAAGGGAATGTAGAGCTTCGCGCCGACCGAGAGCCCGATCAGGACCCCGAGCGCGACCAGGCGCGGCAGGTTCTGGAGCTGGCCCGCCCGCACCATGCGGACGAGCAGCGCGTAGGCGGCGACCGCCCAGGTCACGTAGTGGATGTCGATCACGGCGATGCGCGAGTCGACGATGAGCAGGCCGTCGATCGCGGTGAGCAGGCCCGCGATGCCGGCCGCGATCGGCGAGAGGAACAGGCCGCGTGCCAGCAGGTACATGAGCGGGACGAGAGCCGTGCCGACCATGGCGTTCACCAGACGCCAGCCCGCGGGCTTGTCGCCCAGCATCTCGATTCCCGCCGCGATGCCGAGCTTGGCGATGGGTGGGTGGGGATCCATGAAGTCCTTGCCGCTGATGTAGTTGCGGCCCTGTTCGACGAAGTAGACCTCGTCGAAGACGATCTCCGCCGGGGTGCCCAGGTCGTGGAAGCGGATCGCCGCCGCGCCGAGCGTCAAGAGCGCGAGCAGCAACAGTTCCTGCCACCCCCAGGCTGGCTCGCGCGCCGCCGCCGTCGCGGATCCGACGCGACGGGCGGTTTCGCGCACCGCGGTGCTCGTCGCGAGGGCCTCCGCGCTCTCGCGTACCCATGCATCGTCGTCGCCGGTGAAGGCGGGTTCGCTGGTCTCACCGAGTCGGCCGGTCGAGCTGCGCCACATGGCTGCGAGCCAGCCCAACATCCCGAGGACGCCGAGCGCCGAGACGGTCATCCACAACCAGTTCGGGCCGGCGCTCGCGTCCTTCTGGAAGAGGTAGACGATGAACTCGTTGGCGAAGAACACGGCCGAGAGTGCGCCGTAGAGCCAGCCGAGCGGTCCGGTCACCCCGAGCAGCGCCGCGAACGGGAAGAAGGGGTAGAGGTAGCGCTCGTGCATCCGCGACAGGCAGAAGAAGGCGACCAGCGTCGCCGACGCGAACATCGAGGCGTGTGCCCAGCGCGTGGGCCGCCGCACGTAGGCGACGAAGAAGGCGAGCCCGAGCAGCCCGCCGATCACGTAGCCCCAGACCTGAGCGGTAAGGCCTAGCAAGATCGTCGAGTCGGGGCGCCGCATGCCGAAGAGCAGCGCCTGCAGGTTCATGGCGTTGACGGCGGTCTCGCTGTAATAGCCGGTCGTTCCGCCGTAGAGGTCGATCAGCCAGCGCCAGGGTCGGTCGCCGCGGAACGGATCGGCGATCACGAACACCGTCGCGAGCGTGGCGAGCAGGGCGAGCAGCGGTCGGCCGCTCTTCCACCAGCCGACCGGCCAGAGGACGAGCAGCGGTACCATCAGCATGGCTTGCGGCTTGGTGAGCACTGCGACCGCGGCGAAGATCCAGGCGAGTTCGAAGCGCCGCTCGCCCTGGGCGAAGAAGGCGAGCAGGACGAGCAGGGCCAGGATCGAATCGGTCTGGCCCCAGACCGCGGAGTCGAGGACGAGCGCCGGGTTGAGCGCAAAGGCCATGGCACCGAGCCAGGCGAGCCGTTTCCCCGCGCCGCGCAACCGCGCGAAGATCAACCGGCTGACGGCGAGGTCGGCGAGGATCGCCGGCAGCTTGATCAGCGTGACGAAGCTGGAGGTGCCGAGCGAGAAGGCCTTCGCCACCATCCCGATCCACCACAGAACGTACATGTAGCCGGGGGGGTAGTCGGCGAAGTAGCCGGGGGCGTAGAAGCGGGCCGGCCCCTCGACCGCGAGCTTCATCGCCCAGGCCGAGTAGGCACCGATGTCGATGCGGTACTGCCAGAGCGGTGCGACGACCAGTTTCGCGACGAGCAGCGCGAGCAGGATGCCGTCGAGGGTCAGGCGTTCGCGCAGCGGAACCCCGGCAGGCAGGCGCGCATAGCGCCATAGACCGTAGCCGACGAGTCCGATCAGCAGGAGCGAAGCGGGCAGACCGACCGGCGTGGTCGACTCCTCGACCGGCCCGAAGACGAAGTCGGCGTTGAGCGGCGGCCCGCCCTGGGGCGTGAGTTCGATCCCGGTGCACCAGGCTTCGCCGGCGGCGAGGCTGCCGTAGCTGCCGAGCCGACACGCGATGTTCGCCGTGCGCTGCGAGGGGTCGGTCTTGAACCACATCTCGACGCGCTGCCACCCGCTGTCGGCACCCTTCACGACGCGTCCGCGCTCGAAGCCGTCGGTCTGGGAGAGACTCGCACCGGCCGGACTGCTCTCGTCGACGCCGACCGCCCGCACGTGGCCGGCGAGTCGGTACCAGGTGTTGGGTTGGACCGTCACCTGCTGAACCCAGCTCGCGTCGTTGGGTTTCGGGTTGCGGACGACGGCGAACCCGAGTCCGGTCGAATCGCGGCGCACCGAGAATTCCGACGGCACGTTCTGGCTCCAGCCGGCGGTCGCCCAGCCCGGAGCCGAAGTACCTTCGCCCTCGGTGAAGCCCCCGTTCTTCAGGATCGACTGGGCCCCGGCCGGCCGGGCGAGAGCGAGCAGTGCGCAGCCGAGGAGCACCAGCCCGGCCGTCGCCGGCCGGAATCCCCGCCGCCGTTGAATTGCACCGGGGGTGTGGCTAGGATTCGCGACGGAGATGGATTCCGCGCGTCGTACGGCATCAATCGCACCTGCGACGCCGAGCATCGGGGCTCTTCCCACGGTGGCTCTCATCCTCTCCATCCTAGGCGCCATCGTGGCGGCCGGGATTCTGCTTATCCACCATCGGATGGCAGCAGGCCAAGGGGCCTACACCAGCTTCTGCGACGTTTCAGCCCGGGTATCCTGCGACGTGGTCCTGGGTAGTGCCTACGCCACGCTCCTGGGCCTCCCGGTCGCGCTCTGGGGAACCCTGGCCTTCCTCGGTACCGGGGTGCTGGCCTGGGCACTCGGCCGGTCGACCGGGCAGGTGCGCCTCAACATGGCGGCCCTGCTGGCGGGCGTGGCCGGCATCATGCTGGCGATCGCCCTCTACTTCCTCTCGATCTCCGCGTTCGTCATCAAGGTCGCCTGCCCGCTTTGCCTGTCGCTCGACGCTGTCACCACCGCCCTCTTCGCGACGGCGCTGGCGATTGTCCGCATGCTCCGGCCCCACGCGCCCGCGGGCTGGCCCTCGCGCGGCCTCGTCGCGGGTTTCGGCGCGTCGGCCCTGGCCGCTGTCCTCGGGCTCTCGGGACTCCAACTCGCCGGCGGCGGCAGTGTCGGCCCGCTCACGGTCGCCGCCGTGCGCGAGCGCGATCCGCGGTTCTACGCGTTCTACGTCTCGCAGTCGGTGGTCGCCGCCGCGCCGGCGGAAGGCGGACAGGTGATCGGCCCCGCCACGGCGCCGATCACCGTGGTGGAGTTCACCGACTTCGAATGCCCGTTCTGTGCACGGGCCTTTCAGGACCTGAAGACGGCGCTCGGAAAGGAACAGCAGGACGTCCGCGTCGTCGTGCGGAACTTTCCGCTGAACTCCCAGTGCAATCCGCAGATCCAGACCGAGGTGCACGGGAGTGCCTGTCGCGCGGCGCTCGCGGCCGTCTGCGCCGGAGCCCAGGGACGTTTCAAGGAGTACCAGGGCCTGCTCTTCGAGAACCAGTCGCAGCTCGATCCGGCGAGTCTCACGGGCTACGCGGGCCGCGCCGGCCTCGAGACCACCGAGTTCGAGCGCTGCATCGCCTCGCCGGCCGCTGCCGCCGCGGTGGCCGCGGACGTCGCGGCGGGAGCCGCGGCGGGCGTCACGTCGACGCCGACCTTCTTCATCAACAATCGGCGGATCCCCGGCGGTTTCCAGAGCACGGAGCAGTACCGGTACGCGCTCGCGATCGAGCGCGAGGCGCTCGTCGACGCCGGCACCGGCGCGAAGGCGGCGAAGCCCTGAGGGACGACTTCCCGGCCGGACGGCTCGCGGTCGCGCCGAGCCCCGGACCGGTTTCGCGCTGGTTGCCGGTGCTCGCCTGGGCGGCGACGGTGGTGTTCTTCTCGACGGACTCGTTCAGCGGCGAGCACACCCGGGGAGTGCTGATGCCGTTGCTCGAGTCGCTCTTTTCCTGGGCGCCTGCGCGGGTACCGGAGTTCGCTCACGCGGCCCTGCGCAAGCTCGCCCATGTGACGGAGTACGCGATCCTGGCCTTGCTCGTCGCCCGGGCGCTCGCGCGACCCGCCCGCGCCCTCGACGTCGTGCTCGCGGCGGCGCTCGCGTTCTGCGCGTTCCACGCGATGCTCGACGAGTGGCACCAGTCGTTCGTCCCGAGCCGTGTGGCCTCCGTTGCGGACGTCCTGTTGGACGCCTTCGGGGCGGCGCTCGGGCTCGCCCTCGTTGCCGCCTGCGCGCCGGTGGGTCGCGCACCCCGCGCCGGCTCCTGATCCTTAGGTCGCACTCGGTGCAACTGCGCTTCTCGACGCCTACAGGAGGATCGCCAGCGGGCGGGGCGCGGACGGGTCCGGAATTCGCTTAAGATTCTCCGGTGAGGCTCTGCTTGAGTTCGCGCAGGCGCTCGAGGCGCTGCGCCATCTCGTCGAGGGCGGCGATCAAGCCGTCGAGTTCCTCGCGTGCGCCCTCGAGTTGGCGCGCATCGAGCGGTTCGAGGGCCGCCCGGAGGTGATCCCATTGCGCCAGCATCAGGTCGACGTCGCCGGGACCGCTCGCGGCGGCACGGCTCTCGAGTTCGGCCGCGTAGTGCAGCAGCGCTTCGGTCCGGCGCAGCAGGTCGTCCATGATCGTCCTCAGCCGGTGCGCGAAGCCGGAGTGAGGGCGGCGCTCCTCGGGACGCGCACCCCGAGCCGCGCGAGTTCCTCGGCCAGCGGGCGGACGCGTCGACCGGCGCGGGTCGCGACGCGACGCAGGTCGCCGCCCTCCTCTTCGAGCAGCGCCACGTAGTAGAGACGGAGAAGTTCGTCCCGTTCGATCGACGTCGGAACGGCGACCGGGGGCGCGCACGTGTCGGTTTCCTGTGCGCGGGCGGGTGCAGCCTGCGCGTCCTCCGCGGCTGCAGCCGATGCTGCGACGGCGGCGACCGGAGCGACCGCGGGGCTCGGTGCGCTCGGCGTGCCCGGTGTGCCCGGTGTGCCCGGTGTGCCCGGTGTGACGCCGGGTTTGCGATGTATCCCCGCCCTCGCCACCGCCCCCGTGGTAACGGCCACCGGGGCCTTGGGGCCGTGTGTGTCGGCGCGACCCGCAAAGGCCCCGGCCAGTCGTGCGCGTAGCGCCCGCGTATCGTCGGACGCGGCGCTGGCGCGCAGGCGCTCCCAGGCGGGGTCGGCCAGCATCGCGGTCGCGAGCCGGGCCTTCTCGCGCCACAGCACCCAGGACAGGGCCTCCTCGAAGGGATTGCGCCCGGCCGCTGCCGGTCCGCCGGAGGTCGAGGCGATCGCCTGGGCTTCCTCGCGCAGGGCCGGCAGCCGTTCGTTGTCGACCGCGGCGAGGTCGAACACGACGTCGTCGAAATGCGCGATCGCCTCGGTTGCGTCGGGAGCCGGCAGTCGTACCTCGGCTTGGCCGGTGCGCATGAGCACCTCCCGGGCGACTCCCCACCGTGCACCGAGTTCGCGCGGCTCGACGCTGGTCGTGGAGAACGTGAAGATATCACGCGGTCGTCCGTCGCCGGCGAGGAAATGCGCGAGTTCCGCCTGCCCCTCGGGGCGGATCGCCTCGATCTCCGCGATCAGCACCGAACCGTGCTCGGGCATGTCGCGTGCACAGTCGAAGCCCGCGTCGCGGCCGATCTCCGCACCTGAAATGCGCAACAAGACGCCTGTGCGCCCCGACAACACGTGCAGCAGGATCGCGAGCTGCTCGCGGCCCGAGCCAACCGCGCCGGCGATGAGCATCGAACGCACCGAGCGCACCTGGTGGAGTGCGCCGGGCAGGGCTGCGACGACATTCGGGGGCACCTGGGGAAAGTCGGGCGCGACGTCTCGCACGAGCTGCACGAGATCCTGGAGCAGGAGCCAGCGCGCAGCGCGCGCCATGGCGCGCGTCTGGCCCGGCGTGAGACCATCGATGGCGAGGGATCTGGTGGCGGAGTCCCACTCGCTCTTCCAGAGCGAGAAGAAGCCGCGTCCGTCGCCGCGCTCGCGCAGGGTCCGAAAATAGGTCCCGCGCCGGCTGGCGCCGTACTGCAGGAAGCGGTCTTGGCTGGGGAATCGCATCCGCGGTCCGGTGCCGACCCGTAGCCCATCGCGACGAGAAGGGTCAATCGAACGGCGGCGCGGGCGCGCCATCGGGGCGGCCGCAGGCTTCCCCCGGACGGCCCGGTTTCGATAAAGAGGAGCCATGAACTCCCACCACCCAGTCCTCGCTTCGGCCCTCCTGGTCGCGCTCGTCGCCGGTTGCCAGTCGGGTGGAAAGCCCGCCGGCCCGTTGGCCGCAAAGCCCTCGCCGGCGTCCGACCTCGGTCCGCTCTCGGGGAAAGTCGTCGCGCGATATGGCAACCGCTCGTTGACGACGGACGACGTCGCCGAAGAACTCCTCCGCATCCCCGAGAGGGCCCGCATTCGCCTGACCTCCGACTCCCGAAGGGCCATGGTCGAGAACCGGGTCCTGTCGGACCTGGTCGTGGACGACGCACGTGTGCGGGGCGTCGACGACGATCCGGAGATCGCCCGCCAGGTGGACGATCTCCGCAAGCGCCTGGTCTTCCAGAAGGTGATGCGCGGCCTGCAGGAGATGCCGGTCATCGACGACGAAACCGTACGCAAGTTCTACGTCGAGCACCCCGAGCGCTTTTCCGCCGCGACCATCAAGGCCCGCCACGTGCTCTCGAAGAGCGAGGAAGAGGCCAGGGCGATCCGCGACCTGGTGCGCGCGGACCCGAGCCGCTTTCCGGAAATCGCCAAGGAGAAGTCCACCGACCTCGCCTCGGCGCGCCAAGGCGGCGACCTCGGCTGGTTCGGTCGGGGACGCATGGTCCCGGAGTTCGAGGAGGTCGCCTTCGCCCTGCCCCCGGGACAGGTCAGCGATCCGGTGAAGACCGCCTATGGCTGGCACGTCATCCTGGTCGAGGAGTTCAAGCAGGGCGAGCCCGAGCCGCTCGACCAGGTGAAGGAGCAGATCCGGATGCTATTGCGCAACCAGGCCGTCCAGTCCCGGGTCGCCGCCTACTACGCGGGACTGAAGGAAGGCGCCCGCTACTCGCTCGACGAAGGGCTGATCGAGCAGGTGGCGAGCACGGTCGGCAGCGTCGACGCCTCGCCCGTCGAGATGGGCCCCCACGGTGGCGCCCGCTCGGCGCACTGACGCGGCGGGGGCCGGGCTCAGCCGCGGCGCAGCTTGCGCGCATCGCCGATGCGGATCGTCAGCGCCTCGCGGTCGAAGTGGTCGAGCAGCGCAAGCGCATACTTCCGGCTCGCTGAGACCAGGCTGCGATACTCGGCGACCGTGATCTCCGGGTGGGAGGCCAGCCAGTCGAGGAGGGCGGCGCGCATCCGGTCGAAAGCGGCCGTTTCGTAAAAGAGGTCGGGCGCGACGCGGACGACCCGACGCTCCTTGAGCAGGACGGCGAGCAGCGCGAGCAGGCGTGGAGCTGGCATACCGAGGGCCGCTTCGAGCTGCTTCACGTCGGGCGGGGTGGCACCGCCCTCGGCGATGGCCCGGTGCAGTCGCTCGGCGAGCGCCGCGTCGTCCTCTTCCAGTCGCGGCCGGTGCGACGGCAGGCGCAACAGCGCATCCTCCCGCATCACGAGTCCCTGGGACGCGAGGAGATCGACCACCGGCCGGAACAGTCGGGGCGGGAGCGCCACGCGCAGCCGGGAGCGCACCGACTCGGCTTCCATTCCCGCTTCGAGCGGATGCGCGGCGTGAAAGGCCTGTAGGGCCTCGACGACGAGGCCGGCGAGCCGACCCCATTTCTCCCGCGTGGTCCAAGCCTGGGGCTCGGCCGCCGACGGAAGCGGAACGACGCCCGCTGCAGCGAGCGCTGCGGTGCGGATCTCCTCGGGCGTGCGGCTCAGGCCCTGCGCCACGTAGTCCGTCGGTGCGGCGAACTCGTGCAGCAGTTCGAGGAATGCGCGCACGCGGGCTGGGAGATCGCCGTCGCGCAATGCCGCGAGTCCCGCGAGCAGTCCGGGTTCGTTCGCCCGGTGGCGGTGGGCGAATGGGTGCAGGACCAGCCCGCCACCGCTCGTTCGCGTCGCGTTACCCGTGCGGACGATGAAGCGATCGCCGTGCGCGATCACGACCTCGTCGTCGAGCACGACCTGGCAGAATCCCCCTTCGCCTCCGGCGATCTCCCGCGCGTCTCCGAGAACGACGACCCGGCCTGCGACCTCGGCGGTGCCGGCGTAGACCCGGACCTCGTCGAAGCTGCGCAAAGCGGTCTTCCCTCCCCCGCGCACCTCGAACCAGCAGTCGAAACGGTCGGTCGTGAAGTCGAGTTGCGCATCCACCAGGACCTGGCCCCGCTCGGCCTGCTCCCGCTCGATCCCGGCAAGGTTCACGGCGACCCGCTCGCCGGCAACGACCTCCGCCACCCGCTGTCCGTGCACCTGCAGCGAGCGCGCCCGGGAGGCGAGGTCGCCCGGGCGCAGCGCGACCGCGTCGCCCTCGCGCAGGCTTCCCGCGATGGCGGTCCCGGTGACCACGAGTCCGTGCCCGCGCAGCACGAAGGCTCGGTCGATCGGCATGCGGAACAGGCCGCGCGAGTCGCGCGGCGGCAGCGACCGGACCTGGCGGTCGATCTCCTCGCGAAGGTTCTCGACGCCCTCCCCGGTGACGTTGGACACGGCGACGACCGGGGACGTCTCGAAGGGTGTGCCGCAGGCCAGGACCGCGAGGTCCTCGCGGACCGATCGCACCCGAGCCTCGTCGACCAGGTCGGTTTTCGTCACGACGAAGATCGCGCGGCGGACCCCGAGCAGGTGCACGATGTCGAAGTGCTCCTCGGTCTGCGGCATGATGCCGTCGTCGGCAGCCACCACCAGCAGGACAAGGTCGATGCCGTGCGCTCCGGCGAGCATGTTGCGCAGGAAGCGTTCGTGGCCCGGCACGTCGACCACGCCGTAGCGTCGTCCGTCGAGGTCGTAATGGGCGAAGCCCAGGTCGATCGAGATCCCGCGCTCGCGCTCTTCCGGCAAGCGGTCGGTGTCCTGGCCGGTCAACCGGCGGACGAGCGCGGTCTTGCCGTGGTCGATGTGGCCGGCCGTGCCGAGCACGGCCGCCCCCGCCGGTCGGTCGGTGGAGGCCTGCCGCGTCGTCGTGTCGTTCACGACTCCGCTCCGCTCGCCGCGGGCACCAGGTCGGCCGCATGCACGACCGCCTTCAGGTCGAGCAGGAAGCACCCCTGGGCGATCCGCCCGAGAATCGACGGGCGTGCGCCGCGGAAGAACGCGGCGATGCGCTCCGCGCCCCAGTCTTCGTGGACGACGCGCAGCGCCCGGCTCGGCAGGCGCGCACCCGGCTGGGTGCCGCTCCCGATCTCCGCCTCCGACGGCACGACCGCGATCGAGAAACCCGCGGGGAGCGCCGCGCGAAGCAGTACCGAGGCTTCGCGCGCGATGCGTTCGAGGTCGCCGATCGGGCGCAGCAGGAAGCCCAGCGTCGGCACCTCGAGCGCGAGGTCGCGGGCACTGCGGTGCGCATCGAGGGTGGCCGCCAGCGCGGCGATCGCGAGCTTGTCGACGCGCAGCGCGCGCTTGAGGGGATTGCGCCGCAGCCGATCGACGAGATCCGCACGTCCTGCCGCGATTCCCGCCTGCGGTCCGCCAAGGAGTTTGTCGCAACTGAACGTCACGAGGTCGACCCCGGCACGGATCGAATCGGCAGGCATCGGCTCGCGCGGCAGGCCGTGCTTCGCGAGGTCGACGAGCGCGCCGCTGCCAAGATCCTCGACGAGGGGTACGCCGTGCTCGTGGGCCAGCCGCGCGAGGTCGCCGAGCACGGGCTGTTCGACGAACCCCTCGACCCGGTAGTTGCTCGGATGCGCCCGCAGCACGAAGCCGGTGCGCCGTCCGATCGCAGCCGCATAGTCCTCGAGCCGTGTCCGATTCGTCGTGCCGACCTCGCGCAGGACCGCACCCGCCCGCTCGAGGACGTCGGGTAGACGAAACGCACCACCGATCTCGATCATCTCCCCGCGCGAGACCACGACCTCCCGGCGTCGAGCGAGCGAGTCCACCGCGAGCAGCAGGGCCGCCGCGGCATTGTTCACGACGACCGAGTCCTCGGCCCCGGTCAGCTCGCGGAGCCGCGCCGCGATTGGGCGGTCCCGCTCGCCACGCCCGCCCGTCTCGAGGTCGTACTCGAGGGCCGACGGAGCAGCGGCGACCCGCACCAGTGCCGCGATCGCGCCAGGGCCGAGGGAGGCACGCCCGAGGTTCGTGTGCAGGACCGTCCCCGTCGCGTTGACGACCGTCGGTGGGTGTCCGGTGAGATCCCGATCGAGCCGGCCCGCAGCGCGCCGCACGAGCGCCTCGCACGAGACGTCGTCCGGAGGCGTACCGTCGAGGATCGCGCGCCGGGCGTCGTCGAGCGCACCCCGCACCGCTCCCGAGAGCAGCGCATGCGGGTAGCGATCGAGCAGTGGTCGGGCCGCCACGCTCGAGAGCACGGCGTCGACGCCGGGCAGCGCGCGCGGTTCCATTCGGCGGGGGATAACAGGCCGCAGCGACGATCTCCCGCCCCGGTCGAGCGCATGCGCAGAATCGGCGCACCTCGCCGGGGGCCCCGCCTGCACTCGGCGGCCCCGGCTCTCGAGCACGCGCCCCGAGAGGGCGTTCAGGCGCGCGACGGGAACGACTGTAGCCGGCTGCGCACGGCGCCGAGGTCGCCGCTCTCGATCGCGACCCCGGCGGAGAACGCGATCACCTGTCCGCTCTGCGGCGACAGGCGCGGCCCCGGCAGGAGCGTCCCGAGCAGGTTCAGCGGGTCCGCCGCGGACACGATCACCGGCGCGCCCGGATCAGCCTTGCGCCGGATCGCACGCAGCGCCTCGACCGCCTCGGGCAGGGCGAACTGCTCGCCGACCGGGCCTGAGACGAAGCGGCCACCGCGGATCTCGCCGCGCGCCTCCATGCGGCGGAGCGCGCCGAGAAGGAGCCCCCAGGGTGGTGCGAGGGACTCGCGCGCGATCACCTCGCGCAGGACGACGCCCCAGCGACGCAGGAGCACGCGTGCCATCGAGTCGACGATCTCGGGTGCGAGTTCCGCCTCGCGTGCGCCGAGCCGTGCCGTCGTCCGCCTGGGCGCCGCCGTGTCGCCGCCGTCCGGCAACGCGGCATCGTCGTCGTGTGTCGTCGCATCCCGTCCGCGCAGCAAGGCCCAGCGCCCCGCGGGCGCACCCCGCCCCCTCGCCCGTCCGCCGGGGATGGCGCGCAGTCGCGACTCCGAGCGGCGCTTGTCGTCGGGCAGCAGCAGGCTCCGGAGCCCCGCGAACCCGTCCCCGCTCACGAGACCGCAGGAGACGAGTTCCCACAGCGCCTCCTCCGCCATCGCGGGCAGCAGGCCGGTCGCACGGGCGATTTCCGAGAGGAACGAGGCGCCGTCGCGCGTGAGGGCGGAGAGCACGTCGCGGGCCGGATGCGAGAGAGTCGAGGTCGGCGAAACGCGCCAGAGCGCGTCGGCGGCCTGGCGCAGCGTCGCGAGTTCCTCGCGCAGCAGGAGTGCGAGCGGTGCGTTGCGCGACGGTGTGCTGCGGCGCCGTCGCGCGGTCCCGTGGCCGGCATCGGCCGCTGCCGCCCCCCCGCCGTCGCCCGCCGCCCCGCGCAGGAAACCCGGCGGCGAGAGCCGTCCCCACGCGACGACGCCCGCAAAGCAGGTCTCGTCGAGGAGCGCACCCGAGTACTTCTCCACCCGCAACGGCAGGATGTGGCGCTCCCAGGCGGGTGCGGGAAGCTCGAAACCGTGCAGGCGGGTGACCACCGCGGCGAGCCCGTCGCGCCCGTGCAGCCGGGCTCCGGGCGCCGCATGCTGCCACTCGAAGAGGAAGCGGGTGAAGTCGGCGGTCGACAACGGTTCGATCTCGCGGCGCAGGCGTCCCAGGGTCGCACGGTGGATTCGGGCGAGAAGCCGGCGTTCGCACCATTCTTCACCCGAGGTCCCGGCGACGAATCGTCCGCGCAGCACGGTGCCGTCCATCTCTAGGCGGGCGAGCGCACTCGCGACCGCCCCTTCCCCGAGACCGAGGCGAGCGGCCAGCGCCGTGGTCGTGACCGGTCCCAGGGCGTCCATCCAGCCGTGCACGGCGAGTCGCACGGCGGCCTCGGTATCGAGGAGCACGGACACGCCCGGGGGAACGGCGACGCCGCGCGTGAAATCCGCACCCGGCAGCGCCAAGCGGGCTGCGTCGGCGCGCTCCGCCGCGACCGCGGCGCGCCGCTCGACGCCGCGCGGGTCGATCCAGTGCAGCAGGCCGGCGCGGCTGCACGCGAGGAGTTCGTCGAGCCAAGGCTCCCACGCACCGAGGTCCTCGACCGGAAGCCAGAGCAGTCCGTGCAACGCGTCGTGCAACTCGTCGGCGTCGCGCACGTCGGGCCAGGCCTGCCGTCGCACGTCCTCGATCGCCTCCCGATCGAGTGCGCCGATGCCGTCGGCTAGACTCGCGTCGGTGCGCCGCAGGTTCACCGCCCGCGCCCGGCGCTCCTCGAGCGGTGCGTCGTCGAGAAAGGCGTAAGGGTAGGCGTTCAGCAACTCGTGGGCCATCGGCGAGGGCGCCGCCGTCTCCACCGCGACGGTCTCGATCCTGCCCGTGCGGATGCCTTCGAGCATTGCTTGCAGGCCGTCGGTGTCCATCGCCTCGTGCAGGCAGTCGCGCAGCGTCTCGTTGACCAGCGGGTGGTCCACCGGCTCGATCGGCCCCGTGCGGTTGTCGCCACAGCCGAGTTGCGCGGGAAAGACCGCCGCGAGCAGATCCTCGGCCCGCATGCGCTGGATATTCATCGGCACACGCCGTCCGCCCTCGCGGCGCAGGAGGGCAAGCGCCCGGCTCGCGTTCCAGCGCCAACGCGTGGCGAACATGGGCGCCTGCAGGGCCGCCTGGACGAGGTCGTCCTCGAGCGTGGCTGGACGGATCATCGAGAAGACCGACTCGAGCGGGAAACTGTGCTGCTCGCCGAGCGAGAGCACGATGCCGTCGTCGGTCGCTGCCGCCTGAAGTTCGAAGTCGAAGCCGACGCAGAAGCGCTTGCGCAGCGCGAGGCCGAACGCGCGGTTCACCGCGCCACCGAAGGGTGCGTGCACCACGAGCTGCATGCCGCCGCTCTCGTCGAAGAAGCGCTCGGCGACGACGCGCGAGCGGGTGGGTACGGTGCCGAGCACGGCGAGCGTACCAGCCACGTACTCGACGAGTTGCGCGGCTCCGCCCGCGTCGGTTCCGCATTCCGTGCGGAGCCAGGACGCCGCCGCCGTGCGGTCGTCGATCCGGTCGGCGACGGCCTGGCGCAGGTCGCCGACGGCCTCGGAGAGCTCGGCCGTGCGCGCCGGGGCCTCACCGGTCCAGAACGGGATCGTCGGCGCTGCCTGCCCGGCGTCCTCGACGCGTACCTTGCCGTTCTCGACCCGGCGGATCCGCCAGGAGTGGTTGCCGAGCAGGAAGATGTCACCTCGCATGCTCTCGATTGCGAAGTCCTCGTTCACCTTTCCGACGCGCGCCTCGGTCGGTTCCTCGACGACGTCGAAGTCGGCGGTGTCGGGTATCGCGCCGCCGCTGGTGATCGCGGCGAGCCGGGCGCCTCTCCGCCCGCGCACGCGGCCCTGCACGCGGTCGTGGTGCAGGTGGGCCGAGCGCCGCCCGCGTCGCGTCGCGACACCTTCACTGAGCATCTCGAGGACTTCGTCGAAGTCCTCGCGCTCGAGATCCCGGTACGGCCAGGCACGTCGCGCGAGCCGCCAGAGATCCTCGGTCGCCACCTCGTCGGCCGCGGCGATCGCGACCAGCTGCTGCGCGAGAATGTCGAGCGGTCGCACGGGTGGGTGGATGCGATCGAGTTCTCCGGCGCGGATCGCGCGCACCGCAGCCGCGGTCTGCAGGAGTTCGTCGCGGGTCAGCGGGAAGAACACGCCCTTGGGCACGCTCCCGAGCCAGTGACCGGAGCGGCCCACCCGCTGCAGGAGTGTCGCAAGCGCGCGCGGCGCGCCGATGTGGCAGACCAGGTCGACATGTCCGACGTCGATGCCGAGTTCTAGCGAAGCGGTGGCGACGACGACCGGCACATCGCCCGACTTGAGCTTCCGCTCGGCGGCGAGACGGATGCGCTTGTCGAGGCTGCCGTGGTGTGCGGCGACCTTGTCCACGCCGAGTTTCTCCCCGAGCGCGTGCGCGACGCGTTCGACCAGGCGCCGGGTGTTCACGAACACGATTGTCGTTCGGTGCATGGCGGCGAGTTCGACGATCCGGTCGTGCACGGCATCGCGCAGTTCATGGCTCGCGATCGGGCCGAGTTCGAAGTCGGCCATGGTCTCGACCGTGAGATCCATCGCGCGGCGGTGGCCGGTGTCGACGATGGCGCAGTCCGGCGTTCCGCAGGAGGCGACCGCGTCGGTTCCGACCAGCCAACGCGCGATCTCGTCGAGCGGCTTCTGGGTCGCGGACAGCCCGATCCTCTGGAGCGTCCGCCGTCCGGACCCGGTGAAACGCGGGGCGGGTTCGTCGTCGAACAGGGGCAGGGTCGTGTCGCGACCGCGACCGCCGTTCGCGGTGGCCCAGCCGGCCGGGCCCGGGCCCCCGGCCACCAGCGCTTCGAGTCGTTCGATCGAGAGGGCCAGGTGCGCACCGCGCTTGTCGCTGGCCATCGCGTGGATCTCGTCCACGATCAGGGTGCGCGCGCCCGCCAGCATGCGGCGGCTCTTGTCGGCGGTGAGCAGTATGTACAGCGATTCCGGCGTCGTGATGAGCACGTGCGGCGGGCGGCGCAGCATCGCCTGTCGCTCGCTCGGGGTCGTGTCGCCGCTGCGCACCGCGATGCGGATCTGGTCGAGGCCGATTCCCTCGGTGGCCGCGAGCTCACGGATCTCGGCGAGCGGCTGCGCGAGATTCTTCTCGATGTCGTTGCCGAGCGCCTTGAGTGGCGAGACGTAGACCACGCGCGTCCCGTCCTCGAGCGTGCCGTCGCGGGCTGCCCGCACGAGTCCGTCGATCGCCCAAAGAAACGCGGCGAGCGTCTTTCCCGACCCGGTCGGCGCCGCGATCAGCGCGTGGCGCCCGGCCGCGATCGCGGCCCAGCCCTCGCGCTGCGGGGGTGTTGGTCCGCCGAAGCGAGCGGCGAACCAACGCGCGACGAGCGGATCGAAGGGCACGGAGGGTGTCTCCCTCACTCCTTCAGCCCGTAGAACTTTCGTCCGTTCTCGAGCAGGATGCCGAACTCTTCCTCGTTGGGCGTACCGAAGGTCGCTCCCTCGATGAACGTGCCACCCACGACGCCGACGTCGTTCGCGGCGGTCTCCAGCAGGTGCTTCGGGAACTGGTAGAACGAGCGCTTCACCTTTATGCCCGACCGGGTCTTTCCGTCGCCGAAGTAGACTAAAATCATATACTTGAGCTTCTCGGGATCCTGGTCCTTCAGCATGATCAGGTGACCCTGCACCGGCACCATGGCCTTGTCGCCGTTGAGCGCGCCCGCACCCATGCCCGCGCAATCGACAACGTAGTGCCCGGGAAGATCGGCGATCCGCTTCACCTTGCGCTTGACGAACGTCACGCGGGGCCGGAGCCAGTCGGTGAGCGACTGCATCATGACGGCGGTGTCGATGAAGATCCCGTCGTCGTAGGCGACCATGCGGCGCGTGGTTCCCGTGCCGAAGTCGAGCGTGACGTCCTTCGCCGGCTGCATCACCTTGCCGACGTAGGGCTCGAGGCCGGACTCCTCACGGTCGTCGAAGTAGGAGGGGACGATCATCGCTCCCGTCTTGAAGACCGGGTGCTGGCCGCGCGCCACCTCCGCATAGAAGCGGTAGGCGTCGAGACCGATCTTTTCGATCACGGCCTGCATGGCCGGATCGTTGTCCATGGACACCGGTGCCAGGAGTCCGCCCGCGTTGTGCGACGTGAGGTTGTCGAAGCGCTCGGCCACGATGGTGACGTCGGTGTAGCCCCTCTGCACCAGGTCGTAGGCGGTGAACAAGCCGATGACGCCCGCCCCGATGACCGTGACCGGCGTCTCCTTGTGCAGGTCCTTGGCGAGCGGCGATGAGACGAGTAGGTCGTTCACGTAGGCTGCGCTGCCCGGCGCGAGCGTCCAGCCGCTGCCGCCGTGGCCGTAGTCGTGTGCGACGACCTTGTCGCCTTCCTTCTCGACGGCCAGGCGGGGCGCACCGTGACGCATGGGGCGCTCGCAGAGAATGTGCTTGCCCAGGTGAGCCGCGGAGAGATCCGGCGGCGTGACGTGGCGAACCTCGGCGACGGCGGGCGCCTGCGCCGCGACGCGCGGCGTGGCGACGGGCGCATGCATGCAGCCGACGCCTGCGAGCATCGAGACGCCTGCCAAAGCGACGATGGATCTACGACTCCGCATGACGACTCCTTGGTGGTTGATGCGGATCGCACGAGCCAGTTCGTGTCGATCTCCCGACCGGGTACATCGGACGCGGGTCCGGTGCCAGCCCTGGCGTACGAAATACCGTCGCAGCGCGCGGCGGACGCGGTCGGCGATGCCGCCCCGGGCCGTTGCGACCGCTGCCCCTTGCACGAAAGGTCGGCGCC
>CAMBZJ010000028.1 GCA_945872365.1 Klebsiella pneumoniae | reverse complement strand
AGCAGCAGCACCACGGACAGGCGGACCTGCCATTTCGACGGCGACCGCCCGGAACGCGCCTCCTCCGCCATGGAACGGGCGCCTAGCGCGGATTTCTAAAGAAATCGACGTTCTCGGTCGCCAATGCGCTTCGAGGGTGTGAAAGATTTGCCACGCACCCGGCGTCTATCGGTCGTTCTCGCAAAGGCTTTGATTTTGATCGCCTCGAACATAGGGAAAGAAGCCGCCAAGCCGGGCCCTAGGGGTCCGGGGGGGTGCAATATGGCTTCGGCCATTGCATTGCTCATGCGACGTGGCTATACCGGGCGCGGCTGAGTTGAGGCCGGGGGACGCAACCTTGGTTGGTGGTGGGGTCGTGGAGACGGGCCGGGTACCGGTAGCTTTGGCTTCGAGCGAGATCGGCTCGAAGCGGAGCCGTAAGGGCATGCTGGCGGCCGTCGCGGGCTTGGCGCTCCTGGCGCTGGGTTTCGCTTGGTACGAAGCGATTTGGCCGCTGAATCAGCAGTCGGCCAAGGCGCTTGGCCGGCGGGCACAGCACTTCTGGGACATGCGGCTCGCGGGCGACAGCATGGGCGCCTACGCCTACATGACCGAGGCCTACCGCCGCAGGGTGGATCCGGCGGGTTTCGCGCGCTCAGGCGGAATCGTCGTGTGGACCAAGGCGACGGTCAAGGACGTGGGATTGGACGATAAGGGTGGGCTGGTCGATCTGGAGATCACGTACAAGATCGCGAAGCCCGGGCTCACCGACCTCGAGACCAAGAACGTGGTGCGGGAAAGGTGGGTTCAGGAGAACGGCGGCTGGTATCGCTGGCCGCCCGACATGGGGGCTTGAAGCGCCGCTTGGTTCGGTGTATCAGGCTGGGAGTCGCGTCGGCCTGGTGGTGTTCCGTTGGACCCGCCACCGAGGGCGTCAGGGAGTAGTTAGGGCAGTGCGACGGCGTGCCGAGGGGCGAGCCGACGGAAGAGGAAGTCGGGTTTTTGGGATTGGCGAAAGCCTCGAATCTCAAGCTTGAACGAGCTTTCCCGAGAGGAGGCAGTATGAAAGAGGAGGTCGGAATGAATCGTTGGAGACCATCAGGAGCGTTGGCCGCGCTGGCTGCCGCAGGCGTGCTCGCCGTGTCGGCGTCGACGGCGATGGCCGTTTCGGACGGGAGCCCGTACACGAACGTGCTCGGCATCTCGACGGCGAACACCGAGGCGACGCAGACCCTCAATCCTGGCCTGACCGGCCAGTGGCTGTGGGGCACATACTTTGACGTCCGCCAGGTAAAGAACGGCAGCACGGGCTCTTCGGACGCCCAAGACGTCAACATCCAGATTTTGAACAGCAACCCCAACAACCCGGGTAGCGACGGGTACAACTCCCGTGGCGGCATCCTCGCCCGCGTGCGTTTCCGCGAGTCGAAGACCAGCCGCGAGTTGCTCGACTTCGACGTCGCTCTGTCCTGCGCCGAGGTTTGGACCGGCAAGATCGAACTGCCCGCCGGTTCCGGCACGCCGCGCGTCGTGTCGAACGACCCGATCCGCACGGCGAGCGGTGCGGCTACCTTCACCACCTCGCCGGCACTGGCTTCGGGCCGGACGTTCACCAAGCCGGTGGGCCTGACCGATGCGGACATCCAGCGCGGATACTTCGAGGTCATCGCCGAGGAGGCTCTGCCCTGCGAGCCGATCGACGGCCAGGTGAACCGCGAGGGAGACACCTGGCACCGCATCATCGACGGCGACCGCACCCCGTCGAACGCGCTGTCGGCCGAGGTCATCCTCATCCGCGTCGCGGCTGGCGTGTCGCACATCTACAACGCCGAGGCGATCTCGCGTTACATCGTCGCCGGTGGCGGGGAAGTGACCCAGACCCCTTCGAGCGGCTCTCCCGACCTGACCAACTGCGTCGCGGAAAGCCAGTCCGGCCAGGACTGCGTCGACCAGATGAACTTCATCCTGTCGAAGAGCCGGGTGATGGCGCAGTATGACATCCAGAGCATCACGGGTGGTTCGACCCGTGTGGTGATCACCCTGCCGACCAAGCACTACTCCTGCTCGCGCAATGCGCCCAACACGGATTGGAACGGCGTGGCCGAGCCTCCGTTCTCCTGCCAGGGCGCGGCGAACGGCCTCGGTGGCGAGCAGATCGGCTGCGTTCCTTACAACCGCCTCGAGGACTCGGTCCCGGCGGGTGACGACATCTTCTCCCCGGGCACGGCGGCTGGCGTGTGCGTGCTGCCTCGCGAGGTAACGGTGGTCAACATCGTCGCCAACGACAGCCCGACCTCGCTCAACCTGAGCGCGGTGTCGGATGAGATCATCAACGTGACCTCGATCCCCCGCGAGCATCTCGCCGGCTGGGTTGACTTCAACCTGGTCCGCGATCCGTCGAACGCGACCCAGGTCCATGGTCAGGACGGCCTGAACGTGAACCTGCTCGGCTCGTTCTACTCGCGCTACGAGGGCCTCCCGGCCCTGACCCTGATCCTGCAGGAGTACATCAACGCGAGCCTCGCGCCCTCGGGTGTGTACGGTGGCGCGGTGCCTGCTCCGTACGAGGTCTTCTACGCGATCGGAAGCTGATCCAGCTCTCGAAGCGTAACTGAACCGAGGGAGGCGATCGGGGGAAACCCGGTCGCCTCCCTCGATTTTTTTGGGGGGTGCGATGAACGCTGCTTCCACTCCCGTCCTGCTGGCGCGAGGTCTCACCAAGACCTACCGCGATGCAGGGCTCCGAGAGTTGGTGTTCGGGTCGACAGCCCCCCTCCGGGACGTTCCAGGACCTGCTGCGCTCGAACCCCTGGACCTCGAGGTAGAGCCGGGAGCCTCCCTTGGCATCATCGGCCGCAACGGTGCCGGCAAGAGCACTCTGCTCAGGATCCTCGCCGGCGTGGCTCGTCCGAGTTCCGGGAAACTTCTGGTGCGAGGCTCTCGGCGGAGCCTTTTGGACCTGGGTGCCGGCTTCTTCGACGACCTGAGCGGTCACGACAACGCGCATATGCTGCTCGGTCTCGACGGTCTGGGGTCAGCCCGGAGAGCCACCGCCTGGCGCGGAATCCTCGAGTTCTCTGGCCTCGGCCGATTCGCCCAGGAACCTGTACGTACCTACTCTTCGGGGATGCGGGTGCGCCTCGCGTACGCAATGGCCATTGCGATCCCCTGCGACATCCTGGTCGCCGACGAGGTGCTCGCGGTGGGTGACGAGGAGTTCCAGAGACGCTGCTCGCATCACGTCCGCGACTTTCTCGCCGCGGGCGGATCGCTCGTGCTCGCTTCCCACAACCTCTACCACATCGAGAAGCTCTGCCGGGACGCGATCTGGCTCGATTCCGGGCGGGTGCGCGCCAGGGGGCCCGCGCGGGAGGTCACCGCAGCCTATCGCGCTGCGGTGGAAGCCTCCGATCTGCCGCCATCCGCGGACGAGACCGAGGCCGGCAACCCGTCGCGCAGCAGCATGAGCGACCCGGATTCTGCGTCCAAGCCCCGGCACCGGTTCCTGTTGAGGAGCGACGGTCGCGAAGGGGCACGGCTGGCCGAAGGGCGTCCGGTCGATCTCCTGTTCGACCCGCCCGCCGCCGACGGAAGCCGGATCGAGATCCTGCGTCCCAACGGCGTGTGCGTCGCGAGTCTCGATGTCGCGGGCCGGGGTGTGCATCTCGAAGCACTTCCCCTGCTGCCCGGGCGCTATCGCGTGCGCCTCGTCGACTCGACCGGTGCCCCGCAGGCGCTCGAGGGAGACTCGGAATTCGACTGCGTCGGCTCGAGCCGTGAACTCGGAACGGTGCGCTTGCGACACTTCTGGGGCGACGCGGTGAAATCCGCATGAGCCTCGACTCCGGGGCGTCGCCGGCCGGGGCGCGCCTTCGTCTTCTCCTGGAACTGGCGCGTCGCGACGTGCGCTCGCGCTTTGCCGGTTCGCGCTTCGGGCTGGTCTGGTCGCTGCTGAACCCGCTGCTGCAGATCGTCTCCTACGGGCTCATCTTCGGATTCGTCTACGGCGGTGCGGGCGACACGCCGCGCGGCGTATTCGTCGCGACGCTCTTCTGCGGCCTCTGGCCATGGTGGGCTTTCCAGGAGGGCGTGGTGCGCGGCATGGGTGCGCTCGTCGACCAGGCGGCCTTGCTCAAGAAGATGCCGATCCCGCCGGCCCTGTGCGTCTTGTCGCAGGTCGCCGGCTCCGCGGTTCTGCAGGCCGCGGGATTCCTCGTCTTCCTCGGAATCTTCACGGTCGCGGGTCTGCTGCCGGCGTCGGGCCGACTTCTCTGGCTGCCGCTTGTGATGTTGCTGGGAGCATTGCTGGCGGCCGGGATCGGGCTCGTGCTGGCGCCGTTGCAACTCGTCGTGCGCGACACGATGCACCTGGTGAACGCGATTCTGACGCTGCTCTTCTTCGCGTCGCCGGTCCTCTACCGGATCGAATCCCTGCCAGCGGCGCTGCAACCCTTGGCGCAGCTGAACCCGGTTGCAGGCCTCATCGGGCTCTACCGCGCCGTGGTACTGGGGCAGCCGCTCTCGTGGCTGCCGGTCGCGGTCTGCGTCGCGGCGACGCTCGCCTGTTGGACCCTCGGACTCGGGATCCTGCGTCGACTCGGAGCCGTGCTCGACGAGTACTGGTGACGCGCGACACCTCTACCTGGTTGCGCGAAAGGACGCCCCCGGGGAACGCCCCGGACCGCCATCGGCGGCCCGGGGCGGAGCTTCCCGCGTACGGGTGGGCGTTGACCTCGTAGGACATCGGGCAATCGGGGAAGGCGGAGGATGCCGTGACACGGACCTTCCACGTCCCCTGCGGCAGCGCCGCGCCGTTCCAGTTGCGCCACGTCGCGGTAGTGTTGGTCGTTGCGTCCGTCCAACTGCTGGTCTTGAGCCCGCTACCAACTGGCGGGATGTAGTCCACCGTGTGGTACATGCACTGCCAGGCGCCGGTCCGGTCGATCACGGACATCGTCCACTTGCTGGTGACGCTGTCGAGGTTGACGCACCAAGTCTGGGTCTGGCCCGGGTCGATCGAGACCTTGCGGACGCCGTCCCAGCCGGGGAATCCGTCGAGGTTGAGCGGCGGCAGAACGCCCATGTCGCAACTCGCGTCGACCGGCGGCGTGCTGGTCGGCTGCGGCGCCGGAGTCGGCGTCGGGACGGTCGACCCGCTGCAGGACGTGCAGCCGTTCACGCAGGCGCTCGGACCCTTGCCCAAGCAGGTGTACGGATCGCCCTTGTCGCAGACCTCGCCGGCATCGACGAGGCCGTTGCCGCACAGGCTCGACGGGGTAGGGGTGGGGGTCGGTTGTGCGGCATTCACCAGGTCGGTCAGCGGCTGGCAGCCGTCGATCTTCCAGACCGCCGTGTCGCCGCTGCGCACCTTGTCGAGGGAGCCGCACGGCTTCCCACCGATGACGAGCGGAGCCGCGAGAGCCGTCCCCGCGAGTCCGAAGAGCGCCAGCCCGAGCAGGGCCAAAGGCGCGGAATTCCGACTGATTTTCTTCATCCCATCATCCTCCTCGCGGGTCGCCACCATGCCGACCCCCAGGTGAGCCCCCTCACCATGAGGCGAACTCTATCGGCCGTGGCTCCGGACTGTCAAAGTGACTCGCCGACAGGGCGACATGCCCCGCTACTCTCAGCGGACCCGTCCGGATCCCGCCTCGCGACCCAGATGCTAGTGGTGCGCCGAGGTCCGGGCCATCGGGATTTTCCCGACTCGCCGCCCGGGGGCGCCCTTGAAGGTTGGAAAAGGCGCTTCGGTCGCGATATTCCTTGAATTCCCGCGTCGGGGGAGGTGGTGATGAAAGCTGGCAAGCAGGAAACCTTGGGTCTCGTGGTCGCCCTGGCGGCGGCCCTCCTTGCCGGAGCTGCCTCGGCTCGGGCCGACGAGGCGGCCCCGACGGGCTCGCAGGCGCCGAACACGGCCGCCCCCGGGAGCCTTCCGGCGAGTGCGGTCCTGCGCGTGGGCGCCCGCACCCTGACCGTCGACGAACTCGCCGCGGAACTCGCCTGGGAGCCCGGGCCGCTCGTCGAACGGATGCGCGAGGACCGGAATTTCGGCTCCCTGTTCGCCGTGCGCTGGTACGAGTCGGAACTCTTCGCCCGGGCGGCGGCCGACGACGGACTGCTCGCGAAGAAGCCCGGTCTCGCCGGCGCGGCCGGAAACCTCTCCCGCAACCTGATCGCCGACCAGTACGTGGACGCCATGCTCGCCGACGAGCTCAAGCCGAGCGATGCAGAGGTGTCCTCCTACTACTCGATGAACAAGGAGAAATGCCGCATGCCGGTCCGCTACCGGCTGGCGCGCGTCGGCGTGCAGATCGCGAAGAACGCGAGCGAGGAGGAAAAGGCTGCGGCCCAGAAGCGCCTCGAGGCGATCCAGGCGAAACTCCTCGCCGGGGAGTCCTTCGCCGCCGTGGCCGACCAGTTCTCCGACCTTCCGTCGAAGAATCCCGGCGGGGAACTCGACTGGATCGAGGATGCGGATCTCGGCAAGGAAGAGGGTGTCGAGGTGCTGCGCGTCCTGAGCGTCGGCGGCCGAACCGAGCCGATCAAGACCCGGCGCGGCATGGAGATCTTCACGCTCATCGAGAAGGAGGACGGCCGGCCGCAAACCCTCGAGGAGTGTCGCGGCAAACTCGTCGAGCAGATCAACCAGGAGTACCGCCGCGTCGCGACGCGCAAGCGTGTCGACGACCTCGCCCGCCGCTACGGCGCCTCGATGAACCTCGACGCCTTTCTCGACGCCGCGAAGAAGGCGACGGTCGCACCGACGAGCAAGCTCCAGGGCAGCAAGAGCGGTTTCGATCCGGCCACACCCTGATGGCCGGAGCCCCCGCCGGCTTCCGGGGCGCACTCGCGGCCCACGCCCTCGCCAAGCACTATGCGCTCGGGCGTTCGCGGCTGCGTCCGCTATTGCGCGGGATCCTCCGCGGTGACCGTGCCGTGCCCGGCGCCGTCGACGGCGGCCTCTGGGCGGTGCGCGATGTCTCCTTCGCCCTCGAACGGGGACAATCCCTCGGCCTGATCGGTCGCAACGGATCGGGCAAGTCGACGTTGTTGCGCCTGCTCGCCGGAACGGCCCGTCCGACTTCGGGTCGGGTCGACGTCGCGGCGCGCCTCGGCTGCCTGCTCGACCTCGGGGCCGGATTCCAGGCGCTCGAGACCGGACGCGAGAACGCCGAGGGCTGGCTCGTCCTCCAGGGCGGAATGAGCCGCCGCGAAGCGCGCCGCGCCGCCCGCGAGGTCGAGCGTTTCGCCGGCATCGGCGCCTACTTCGATCGCCCCCTGCGCACCTGTTCCTCGGGCATGCAGCTGCGCGTCGCGTTCGCGACGGCGGCCCAGCTCGAGCCCGAGGTGCTGGTCACCGACGAGGTGCTCGCGGTCGGCGACGACAGCTTCCAGCGCCAGTGCAATCGCTGGTTCGATCGCTTCCTCGGAGGCGGCGGCACGCTCGTTCTCTGTTCGCACGACCTCTTCCAGGTGCAGCGCCTGTGCGAGCGCACGCTGTGGCTCGACGGCGGTGTCGCGCGTGAACTCGGCTCGAGCCGCGACGTCGTGCGCCACTACCGCGAGCAGGTCGGCAGCGCGCCCACCGGTGGCGGGGAGGCGGGCGAAGCCGACGCCGGCACGCGCCACCGCCCGGGCGAGGGGTCCGGCCTGGAGTTCGAGGTCGTCGACCTCCACGTGCTCGACGCTGCGGGGGCGGAGGTGCGCGAGATCGACCCGGGCGACACGATCACGCTCGTCGCCGACCTGCGCGCCGTGGCCGCCGTGCCGCATGTGCACCTGAGCTTCGTGCGCGACGACGGCGTCCCGGTCTACGGCATCTCGAGCGACATGGAGAACGTGGTGCCGCGTTCGCTCGGCGACGATCGCTGGCGCTTTTCGCTGACCTTCCCGGATCTGCCGCTCCTCCCGGGCGGATACGTCGTGAAGTCGCACGCGCTCGACGAGACCGCTACGCGACTCTACGACACGGTCGAGATCCCGATCCGGGTGCGCGGCGAGGCGACCCGGCCGGGCCTGGTGAGCATGGAGGCGAGCCGGAGATGACGATCGCCGGTGAACGGATGCCCGGTCGGCGCGGCTCGCCGCCTGAAGGAAGCGGGAGGGGGCAGCCCGGATGAAGGTCCTCACCTTGATCGGCACGCGGCCGGAGGCGATCAAGCTCGCGCCCTTCGTGGCCGAGGCGCGGCGACGCGGACTCGACGTCGTCGTCTGCGCGACCGCCCAGCACCGCGATCTCCTCGACCCGGTGCTCGAACTCTTCGGGATCGAGTGCGAGCACGACCTCGACCTGATGCGTCCCGACCAGTCGCTCTCCGACCTGACGGCGCGCGCCATCGTCGCCCTCGACCCGGTGGTCTCGGCCGAAGGACCGGACTGGATCATCGTGCAGGGCGACACGACCACCGCCATGGTCGGCGCCCTGGTCGGCTTCTACCACCGGGTGGCGGTCGGCCACGTCGAGGCGGGGCTGCGGACCGGGGATCTGCTGCGCCCGTTTCCCGAGGAGTTGAACCGCCGCTGGATCGACGTCGTCGCCGCCGGGCTCTTCGCGCCGACGGCCTCGACCCGCGACAACCTCCTGCGCGAAGGCGCCGATCCGCGCGCCGTCCATGTGACCGGCAACACGGTGGTGGATGCGCTACACTGGGTGCGCTCGATGGCACCGCCCGTCGACGCCGTGGACCCGGTGCCGGAACTCGCACCGCATGAGCGCCTCGTGCTCGTCACCGCGCATCGTCGCGAGAGCTTCGGCGAGGGCATGCGCTCGATCGCCAACGCGCTCGCCGACATCGCCACGACCTGGCCGGACGTGCGCGTCGTCTACCCGGTCCACCCCAACCCGAACGTGCGCCGCCCGATGTACGAGCGCCTCGCGGGCGTCGACCGGGTTCACCTGATCGAGCCGCTCGGCTACCTGCCGTTCGTGCGCCTGATGGCACGCGCCCACCTGATCGTGAGCGACTCGGGGGGGGTCCAGGAGGAGGCGCCGTCGCTCGGTGTGCCGGCACTCGTGCTGCGCGACGTGACCGAGCGGCCTGAGGCGATTGCAGCGGGGGCCGTCCGGCTCATCGGCACCGATCCGGCAGCGGTGCTCGGTGCCGCGCGCCGGATCCTCGACGACCCGCAGGAGCATGCGCGGATGGCTCGGGTCGTGAATCCCTACGGCGACGGCCACGCCTCCGAGCGCATCGTCTCGATCCTGCGCGGCGAATCATGGACGCCTTTCGAGCCGGGGGCGGATGCGACCGCCGGTGCCGGGTCCGGCACCGACCGGGCGCATTGAGCGGCGCGACCGTGGAAGCCTCGGTCGCGCTCGCCATCGTCGCCCTCGCTGCCGGCGTGGCGTTGGCGCGTCCGGCGTGGGCCCTGCCGCTGCTGGTGCTGTCGCTGCCGTGGCGGTTGCCTCTGGCCGGCATGGCCGAGCTGCCCACGCTGGTGCTGCTCGGTGTCGCGATCGGTCGCGCGGGCGACGTCGCGCGCGCGGCTTCGTCGCGGACGACCACGACGCTCGTACTGCTGGCGTTGCCCGCGTGGGTTCTCGTCTCGGCCGCCTGGGCACGAGCCCCCTGGTTCGCGTTACGCGAGGCGGGCAAGTGGCTCGCGGTGATGCTGGCCGCGGGAGTCGCGATGGCGCACGAGCGTCGCGATCCGCGCCCACTCGTCGCGGCCTTCCTCGCGATTCTTCTCCCCTCGGCCGCCTGGGCGCTGGCCGAGCGCCTGCACTGGGTGCGTCCGCTCGGTGACCCCCGGGAACTCGCGCTGCGCGTGATCACGCTCGGAGATCTCGTGCGCGGACGCGCGCTCTTCTATCACCCGAACCGACTCGGAGAATTCGTCGAGCAGGTCGGGATGGTGCTGGTTTCCTGCGCGATCTTCGGGCCGTGGCGGCCACTCTGCGCCGCCGGTGCGCTGCTCGCGGTCGCCGGGACGTGGGCGACCGGGTCCGCGGCTTCGTTCGCGGTCATGGCGGGGGGCGGCATGGTTGCCGCAGCGACCCTGCTCGCATGGCGCAGTGGTCTCGCCGGCCGCTGGCGGCGCGACCCGGCCGCCCGTCGCGGATTCGCGCTCGCGACCGCAGGCGTCGCGCTGGCGGCGGTCGCCGCTGCCGTGGTCGCGCGCCAGGCCTGGGTCGCCCATGGTGGTCTCGGACCGCGGGGGCGCGTCTACGTCCTGGCCGGTCGGGTCATTCGCGAGTCGCCCTGGCTCGGCGTGGGAGGTGGCAACTGGGGCTTCCAGGCCGCCGTCAACCCGGTCGACCGTTTCTGGTTCAGCGGTCACACGCACTCGATCGTGCTCCAATGGTGGACCGAACTCGGGATCGTGGGCGTTCTGATCGGGGCGATCTCCCTGCTCTGGCCGGTCGCGCTCGGCTTCGCCGGAGCGCGCCGCGGCTCGCCCGCATGGCTCGGCGTCGCCGTCGGTGCGTCCTGCGGGGTGATCGCCCTGCTCGCGCACGACATGGTGCACTGGTTCCTGCGGCTCGCGTCCGACGGGCTCATGACGGGCGTCCTGCTCGGACTCGCAGCGGGATCATCTCCGGTCGGCGTCGCCACCGACGGTGCGGTCGGCGATGCCCCGACCGCATCGCCTTCGATTGCGCGCGGGGTCTGAGCGGCGATGCGCCTGGCGATCGTCGGTCCGGCGCCGCCCTGGCGCGGCGGCATCGCGCTGCACACCGCCGAGATGGCGTCGGCGGCACGGGCGCGTGGGCACGAGGTCCTCGTCGTGTCCTTCCGGCGGCTCTACCCGGGATGGCTCTTTCCCGGGACCTCGCAACTCGAACCCGGGGCCGCGCCGCCGTCGGCCGACGACCGGGACGCGCGGCCCCTGCTCGACTCGCTCGACCCGCTGTCCTGGCGGCGCGCGGGGGCGGCGATCCTGGACTTCGAGCCCGACCTGGTCGTCTTCCAGCGCTGGCACCCCTTCTTCCAGGCGGCGTTCGCGACCGTCGCAAGGATCGCGCGGCGGAGCGGCGCCCTGGTCGCCTGGATGGTCCACAACGCCGAGCCACACGAGGGTGCGCCTTTTCCGAGGGCTCTCGCGACCCTGGGCATGCAGTCCGGCGACTCGTTCCTGGTGCACGCGGCGAGCGAGGCCGATCGCCTCGCGGCGATCGGGGTCACGGTACCCGCCACGGTCCTGCGTCATCCCGTGCCGAAGCGTGTGGTCGTCCGACGCGAACGTGCGGAGGCGCGTCGTGGGCTCTCCGTACCCGAGGAGGAAACGCTCTTTCTCTTCTTCGGCTACGTACGTCCCTACAAGGGTGTCGACCTGCTCCTCGATGCGCTGTCGCGACTCGAAGCCGCAGGCCCGCCGTGGCGCGCGATCGTCGCCGGCGAGTGGTACGTGGATCGCGCCTCCGCGGATGCGCGTGTCGCCCGGCCGCCGCTCGCGGGCCGAGTGCACATCGTCGACCGCTACGTTCCCGACGACGAGGCGGCGGAACTGTTCGCCGCCTGCGACGTCGTCGTGCTGCCCTATCGCGACGCGACGCAGTCGGGGGTGGTGCCGCTCGCATGGGCGCACGGTCGTCCCGTCGTGACCACGGCGGTCGGCGGCTTGCCCGACGCGGTGGAGGACGGCGCGACGGGGTTGCTCGTCGCGCCGGGTGACCCGGCCGCTTTGGCGGAAGCGCTCGAGCGGATCCGGCGCGGCTTCCCCTTCGATCCCGTCCGCATCTCCGACGCAGTCGCCCGGGCGGACTGGGCGGGATTCATCGCCGCCATGGAGAGCCTCGTCGCGACTCGACCGCGACCCGTAGATCGCCCGTCCGGCAAGATTTAGTAGAAAGGGGAAGCGGGTCGTCGGCGTCGATTGGCCGACATGAAACCCCACGCCGCCGTCATTCTTCTCGCCATGGGCCTCCTGCTCGGAGTGCCCCTGGAATCCTCCCAAGCCCATGCAGCGTCGCTCTCCGCGCCCGAGGCCCTCGGCGAGTGCACGGTGGGGCCGGCCAAGCTCTGCCTGCTCGATCGCTTCGAGGTGTCGGTCCGCTACCGCCTCGGCCTCGGGGATCCGACCCACTCCGCGTTGGTCGTCCCCGGTTCGACCCGGGGCCGGGAGTCGGGGCTCTTCCATTTCAGCGAATTCGGCGCCTCGAACTGGGAGATCGTCGCCAAGGCCGTCGACCTCTGCGGTAGCGCCAACCCCATCTTCGCCCTGCTCGTCGGGGCCGCGAGCGACCGGGAATACCAGGTCATCATCCGCGACGTCCTGACCGGTGACACCAAGACCTTCGACAACCCGGAGAGGAATCGCCCCATCCTGTTCCGGACGGCGTTCGCGACCTGCGATCCGGCGAAGAGCGCCGCCACCGAGGAGCGGGTCGACCTAGAGGTGCTGGCGGCCGAACAGGATCTCGCGGAGGCCGAACAGGATCTCGCACGGAGTCTCTCGGAGACGTCGGCCGGCGATGCCGCGTCGGTCGAGCAGCCCGGCGGGCAAGCGACGGCGGCTGACTGTGTGACTTCGGACGAACGGCTGTGCCTCCTCGGTGGCCGGTTCTCGGTAGTGATGGATTACCGCCTGGGCGCCTCGGAATCGTATCGCCGGGCCAGGGTGGTGGGTGATCCCGTGGCCTCCGGCTCGGGGCTGTTCTACTTTCCGGAATTCGGCCCCTCGAACTGGGAGATGATGATCAAGGCGGCCGACCTGTGTGAGGCCGAGAACTTCTTCACGGTCCTCGCGACGGCCGCGAGCGATCGGGACTTCGCCCTCACGGTGACGGACACCGTCTCGGGCGGTGTGCGATCCTACCTCAACGCGCAGGGCAATTTCCCGCGGTTGTTCCGCGAGGCCTTCGCGTCCTGTGATCCCGCGACGCCGACACCGACGCCGGTTGCGACGCCGACACCTGCTGCGACGCCGACACCTGCTGTGACGCCGACGCCGGTTGCGACGCCGACACCCGCCGTGACACCGACGCCGGTTGCGACGCCGTCACCAGCGTCGACGCCGACGCCGACACCTGCCGCGACGGCGACGCCGGTGGCGACGCGTACACCCGCCGTGACGCCGTCACCAGCGCCGACGGCGACGGCGACGCCGGTTCCCCCGGAGCCGCCCACCAGTTCCGAATGCCGCAACGGGCCGGGCGACCTGGCCAACGACTGCTCGGGTTTCCGGTACGTGTTCGAATCCGACTCGGAGGATTCCTACAGCTTGGAGAGCGACGGCCTGCGCGTGAAGGTCTGCAGGATCGGCGTCGCGGGCGGCCTTTGCTACTCCGGTCGCGTCACCGGCGAGCGGACCTTCGACCTGACCGCGGCCGAGACGATCGCCGGAGCCTGCGGCCTTGGCAACATGCCCTGTCCCGACCCGGGCTCGGCCGGCCGGCTGTCCAACGACGGAAGCCAACTCGTCTTCGAAGTTATGCTGGTGGGACTGCGCTTCGACTTCGCCGGGATATTCGTCGAGACCCCGGCTCCGCCCGCCGGCGTGTGATTGGCCGGTCTGCCCTGGCAAGCCTGCAACTCGCCCCTGAACACAACCGATTCGGCTCGCCTGTCGGCACACCACGGCGCCGAGCCCGGAGGAGCGCATCATGGTCCGCAGCATCCTGCATCGAGCAGTCTTTTTCGTCATGGTTGCAGTCGCCTCGACACCGCTCCCGGTCTGCGGTGCCGAGGTCGGGGGCCAGCCCGACGCGGCGTCCAGCCCCGACGGGAGCGCCAACCCGGCGCGCGACTACGTGCGCGAGCGCGTCGCCGAGGTGACCCTCCGTGCGTCCCGGTCGACCCCGGCAGCCACTTCCGCCATCGAGCCGCGCATCGTCGGTGGCGTCCCGGCGTCGCCCGATTCGAACCCCTTCCAAGTCGGCCTTCTGATCAAGGTCCGTACCGACGATTTTCTGGCCCAGTACTGCGCGGGTACGCTGGTCAAGAAGCGATTCGTGGTGACGGCCGCCCATTGCAGCGACTTCGTCTTGGAGAGCGAGGTGCAGGTCCTAGCGCACACGCAGTGGCTCGACGGCAGCGGTGACCGACACGACGTGAAACGCATCACGATCCACCCTGCGTGGAACCCCGAGACCTTCGACAACGATATCGCGGTCTGGGAACTCGCGACGCCGGTGCTCGACATCCGACCGGCCAGGATCGGGCGGCTCGACCCCCCGGCCGGCACCGAGCTCCTGGCGACGGGTTGGGGCGCGACGGAATTCGGGTTTCCGCTGCAGCTCATGGAGGTGCGGGTGCCGCTCGTCGATCGCACCGACTGCAACGACGCCGACTCCTACGCCGGCTCGATCACCGCCAACATGATCTGCGCCGGGCTGCGCGAGGGCGGCAAGGACACCTGTCAGGGCGATTCGGGCGGACCCCTGGTGCAAACGCGGTCGAACGGTCACCCGCGCCTGGTCGGCATCACGAGTTGGGGCAATGGATGTGCGGTTCCGAGTTTCTACGGGGTCTATGCCCGCGTGTCGCGTTACACCGCTTTCGTCGAGTCGGTGATCCACTTCCGGTTCAATCCGTGAAGCAGGTCCTGACCCGTCGACCCGTCGACCGGGCGCGGGTGGACGACGCAAGCCGGCCGGGCGCGGGCGGTCCGGCCGGGCCGGCCTGGGGATTCCGCCTCGCTCGCTGCACGGCCGAGAACGTCGTCGTCCGTGGCCGTGGGCCGCGGGCTTCTGTTAGACGGACCGCGTGCGCATCGCCTTCGTCGTGCACGGCTACCCGCCGGATGAGTCAGCCGGTGTCGAGCTGGTGGCGCGGGAGCAGGCCCAAGCAGTCGCCGAGCGCGGTCACGCGATCGCCGTCTTCGCCCGGTCCTACGCCGGCGATCCGCATCCGCGTTGCGAGGCCGACGGCGCGGTAGCGGTCTGGCGTGTGGGCGCACCCGCGGGTGCGATCGCCGACTTCGCCTCGACGTGGGACAACCACGTCTTCGACGCGGCCTTCGGCCGCTTCCTCGACGAGACCCGGCCCGGGGTCGTGCACTTCCAGCACACCGTGATGCTCTCTCCGAACCTGGTCGAGGTCGCGCGTCGGCGCGGCCTCCCCACGGTCCTGACGCTGCACGACGCCTGGCACCTTTGCCAGCGGCTCTACCTGCTCGATCGCGACGGCCGACGCTGCCCCGGCCCCGACGAGGGGGCGCGCTGCGAGGAGTGCCTCGCAGATCTCGGCGGTCGCAGCGTGGCGCGCGCCCGCTTCGACTTCATGGCGCGCAACCTCGACGCGATCGACCTGCTGCTCGCGCCGTCGCACGCCGTCGCGGCGCGCCACGAGGCACAGTGGCCCTTCCTCGCGGGGCGGATCGCCGTCGCCGACCCCGGGCTGCCCGGCGCACCGGGGCCCGTCGAGCCGCTGGTCGCCCGGACCCTCGGCCAGGGCCGCCCGGGCGACCCGCTCCGATTGCTCTTCGCCGGCACCTGGCTGCCGCACAAGGGACTCGACCTGCTCGTGCGCTCGGTGGGGCGCCTCGACCCGGCGCGCTTCACCCTCGCGATCCACGGCGCGGGCGTCGCCGGCCGCGAGTCCTTCGTCGAGGATCTGCGCGGCGCGAGCCAAGGCCTGCCGGTCGAGTGGCGCGGAACCTATCCGCCAGAGCGGCTCGGCGAAGTCCTTGCGGCCGCCGACGTCCTCGTGCTGCCGTCGCGCTGCGACGAGTCGTATTCGCGCATCGTGCGCGAGGCTCGCTCGGCCGGACTCGCGGTGGTGGCGCCGTCGACCGGCGGGCCCGGCGAGGCGCTGCGCGACGACGTCGACGCGTTGCTGGTCGAACCAGGATCGCAGGAAGCCTTGGACCAGGCGCTTGCTCGCCTTCTCGACGACCCCTCGCTGGTGCGGCGGCTCGCCTCGGCGCCGGCGCGCTGGCCCACCGTCGCCGAGGCGGCGGCTCGCCTCGAGGAGGAGTATCTCGGCCTCGTCGCGCGGGCGGCGGAGCGCGCCGCGAACGCCCCGGTCGGAACGATCGAAGGCGGGCCCCGGCACGGGCCGGCGGTGAGCATAGTCTACGTCACCAAGAACGGTGCCGACTTCCTCGACGCATCGCTCGCGGCGGTGCGACGCCAGCGCGGTGCCTTCGACCTTCTCGAGATCGTCGCGGTGGACTCGGGCTCGTCGGATGCGACGCCTGCGATCCTAGAGCGTCACGGTGCGCGCCTGCTGCGTATTACGCCGCAGGAGTTCGGCCACGGCCGCACCCGCAACCTCGGCGCGCGCGCCGTGCGCGGCGACGTCGTCGTCTTTCTCACACAGGATGCGGAGCCGGCCGACGAGGTCTGGCTCGACCGGCTGGTCGCGCCGTTTGCGGACGACCCGATGATCGCCGGCACCTGGAGCCGGCATGTGCCGCGGCCGGGCTGCCACCCGATGGAGAGTCGGCGGGTGGAGGAGTTCCCGCTCTTCCGCGAAGGCGCGCTCGTCGTCTCGTCGCTGCGCCGCGGCGCGGTCGACCGGCACGGACCGGAGATGGCGGTGTGGTTCTCGAACAACGCCTCGGCGATCCGGCGTGGGATCCTCGAGCGCTTTCCCTTTCCCGAGGTGGAATTCGCCGAGGACCAGGCCTGGGCGCGGCAGGTTCTCGAAGCCGGCTTCCGGACTGCGCTCGCGAACGAGTCGGTCATCCTGCACTCGCACGACTACGGGCCATGGGTGAACCTGCAGCGCCACTTCGACCACGCCCGGGCGATGCGCGAGACGATGGGCCGCGAGGACGGGCTCACGCTGCGCGAGGCGCTGCGCCAGTCGGTGCACGAGACCGGTCGCGACGTCGACTTCTGGGCGACGCGGCGCGACCGGGGGCGCCTGCGGGTCTTCGCCCGCTGGGGGGGGCCGTCCCTCGCCTACCATCTCGGCGCCTTCGGCGGACGCTGGCTCGGCGCGCGCGCGGGGCGCCTTCCGGACCGATGGCGCCGCCGGCTCTCGCTGCACCACCTTCGCCGCAACGACGGCTTGCGGCCGGCTCGCGACGAAAGCGCGGAGACGTCGTGAGCGCCGACGCCGCGCGCGGGGCCGGGTCGGGGCCGCGCGCCACCATCCTGATCCCGAGCTTCAACCACGCGGCGTTCGTGCTGGGGGCCCTGCAGAGCGCCCTCGACCAGACCGAGTCCAACCTCGAGATCATCGTCCTCGACGACGGTTCGACCGACGACAGCATGGCCCGGCTTGCGACCGTGGACGATCCGCGCGTGACGGTTCTGCAGCACGCCAATCGCGGACTCTCGCGCACGTTGAACCGCGGACTCGAATCGGCACGGGCACCCTGGGTCAAGTTCCTGCCGTCGGACGACATGCTCGCTCCCTCTTGCGTGCAACGCGAACTCGCGGCGATCGACGGACCCGACACGGGCGTCGTCTTCTGCCTGCCCGAGGTGGTCGATGCGGCGGGCCGACCGCTGGCCGACCCCGCGCCGCAGGCCTGGTTCGACACCGCCGCTCGCGACGACCGGTCGATCCTGCCCGGCCTGGTCGAGCGCAACTTCCTGTGTGCGCCCGGCGCGCTCTTCGACCGCGAACTCGCGCTCGCCGTGGGCGGTTTCGACCCGGAGATGAAGGTCGCGCAGGACTACGACCTGTGGTTGCGCCTGCTCGTCCGCCGGCGCGCCCGGCTGCTCCCGGAGCGACTCGTACGGGTGCGGTGGCACGGAGCGAACCAGAGCGCGGTCGCCACGCCTTCCACCGAGGCGGAACGCGCGCGCGCGCTGCTGCGTGCGGTCGCACCCGGGGCGCGCGCCGACTGGATCGGGCGCTTCGCGGGCGGGGTCGCCGGTCGACGCGGCGAGGTTCTCGGGCGACGGGCGTTTGCCGGCGCCCTGCTGCGCTCCGGGATCGCGGAGGTGCGGCCGCTGGCGGCGGATCTCGAACGTGAGGCGGAAGCGATCGGGCAGGGGGGCGTCGCCGACCGTGCGGTGCGCGGCCTGCGCGACGGACTCCGCCGCGCCATCGCGGTCGCCCGGCGCGCGTTGCGGCCACGCTGGCAGAGGGGCGCAGCCGCCGCCCGCACCTGGCCCGCGCCGCTCGCCCGCGCCGCATCGGTCCCCGTCCCGGCACCGGGTGCCCGGCCGTCCGGCGAGGCCCGGGGGCCGTCGACATCGGCCGGAAACGGCGACACCGAGATTGCCTCCGGACCCGTTGCGCGCCCGGCTTGGCTCGTCCTCGATCCGCCCTCCGTAATCCCACCCGGGCGGTCCGCTCGTGGCCGCGCGATCGCGCGTGCGCTCGCGGCCCGTGGCGCCCGCGTCACGTTCGTCGCCCCGCATGCGCCCGGCGACGTTCCGTCGGGACAGGGCGTCGACGGATGGGGCGAACTCGAGTGGTCGATCGGCGCCCTGCGTGCGGAACTCGGGGCCGCGACCGGAAGACTGTGCGTGCTCGTGCTCGCTCCGCACCCCGAGGCGGTCGCCTTTGCGCGCGAGGCGCGTCTCGCCGGTGCGCGCGTCGTCTACGACCGGGCCTTCGCATGGGAGGCGATTGGCGACCCTCGCCGCGGGGATGCGGAAGGGGAGCGCTCGCTCGCGGCACTCGCCGACGACCTCGTGGCCGCGAATCGCGCACTCGCCGCGGGCTTCGCCGGTGCACGCCGCATCGTGCACTTGCTGCGCTCACCCGGGGACGGCGAGCCGGGAGCGCCTACCGGCTGGGACGCGCTCGCCGGCTCTCTGGAGCAGGCGACGGAGCGACCCACGGTGACCGCACTCGTCGTGGCGCGCTCGCCGGCCGATGCGCTCGGGGACGCGCTGGCCGGACTGCTCGCCCGCGACGGCCTCGGCGCGTTGCGCGCGGCCGTCGTGCGCGACGAATCGGGTGGCTTCGCGGAGCAGGGGGATTCGGCGGAGGCCGGCCCGGAAGCGGGCGGACGGAGAACGCGCCTGACGCTGCTGCGCTGCGCGCGCCCCGGGGTCGCCGCGGCGCGCGCAGTCGGTCTTCGCGCGACGGGTGGGGAGGTCGTGGTGCTGCTCGACCCCGCGGCGATCGACAGCCTCTCGGCGGAGCCGCTCGATCGAGCGCTCGCGCTCCTCGCGGCCGACCCGACCATCGGGGCGGTCGAGTTGCCCGCCGTGTCCGGGGGCCCGCCCGACAGCGGGTGGTCGCGCCGGACCTCGGCCGTGTCCGAGGAACTCGCCGCGCCCGGCGGCGGAGTTCTGGTCTGCCCGCGGAGCGCGCTGGTTCGGACCGGGATGCCGGAGTCCGGCGGCACGGATCGCGCCGGGGCCGACCGGGAATTGTCCCGGGCGCTCCTCGCCCGGGGCCTCCGGACGGTGCGCCTCGTACCGTGACATGGTTTGATTTCCTTTGAATATCTGGGCGATGATGACGTCCGAACCATGCGTCGGTCGGTCGGACGGCGGAGTCCGCGGACCGTGGGGTCGCGGCCCGTCGTCGCCGCCCGGCCGAGATCGGGCGTGAGCGACAGGCGATGGCGCAATTCCAGTACCGGGCGGCAGATGGCGACGGAAAAGTCGTCGAGGGGACCATCGAGGCCCCCGAGGTGGCGGCTGCGGTCGCCCGCCTCCAGGACCGCGGGCTCGTTCCCATCAAGGTCGGGGAGGCATCCGCCAAGCGCAGCGGGATCGGCAGCATCTCGCTTCCCAACCTGAGCCTGAAGCGCCGTGGTCCGAAGTCGCGCGACCTGCTGGTCTTCACGCACGAGATGTCGACCCTGCTCGCCGCGGGTCTTCCGCTCGACCGCAGCCTGTCGATCCTCTCGGAGCTCTCCGAGAACCCGGAGATGAAGCGGGTCGTCGCCGACGTCCTGCAGTCGGTGCAGCGCGGCAAGTCGCTCGCCGAGGCGCTCGGCGACCACCCCAAGGTGTTCGCCCCGCTCTATGTGAACATGGTGCGAGCGGGCGAGGTGGGCGGCGTGCTCGACGCGGTGCTCGCACGGCTTCGCGAATACCTCGAGAGCGCCGACGAGTTGCGCGGCGAGGTCCGCTCCGCGCTCATCTACCCGGTCATCCTGACGATCGTCGCGCTGGGCTCGGTCACGATCCTGCTTACTTACGTGCTGCCGAAATTCGCGACCATCTTCGCGCAGGCCGGACAGGCGCTGCCGCTTTCGACGCGCTTCCTGCTCGGCGTCTCCGACGCAATGCGCAACTACTGGTGGCTCATGCTGATCGCGACCGCGCTCCTCACGATGGGCTTCACCCACTGGACGCGCACGCCAGCGGGGCGCCTGCGCTGGGACGGCTTGAAGCTGCGCCTGCTGCTCGTCGGCGACCTGCTGCGCAAGCTCTCGGTCGCACGCTTCGCGCGTACCCTCGGAACCCTGCTGCGCAGCGGCGTGCCGATGCTCCAGGCTCTCGACATCGTCCGTGACGTCTCGGGGAACGTGGTGCTGTCGAAGGCGATCGAACAGGTGAAGGTCGGCGTTCGCGGTGGCTCCGGGGTCTCGGGGCCGCTCGGCCAGACCGGGGTTTTCCCGCCGCTCGCGCTGCAGATGATCAGCGTCGGCGAGGAGACCGGCAAACTCGACGAGATGCTGGTGCAGGTCGCCGACTACTTCGACAAGGAGGTCCGGGCGCAGGTGAGGCGCCTCACGTCCCTGCTCGAGCCGGTCCTGCTTCTCGTCGGCGGCGTCGTCGTCGCCTTCGTCGTGCTATCGATGTTCTCTGCGATCTTCAGCATCAACAATTTGCCGATGTGATCGGCATCAGGACCCGGAGGAAGACATTGACTCGATCATGGCTTGAGGGACGCCCGGCCGCTCGCCGCATCGCCCGGGCAGACGGTTTCACGCTCATCGAGCTGCTCGTGGTGCTGGTCATCATCGGCCTGCTCGCGACGCTGGTCGCACCGAACTTCATCGGCCAGAGCGAGAAGGCGAAGCCGAAGGCGGCCCGCGTCCAGATGGAGAACATGCGCAACGCGCTCGACATGTACCAGCTCGACGTCGGCCGCTACCCGACGACCGAGGAGGGGCTCACGGCGCTGCGCCAGCGGCCGTCGTCGGCGACGCGCTGGTCGGGCCCGTACCTGCGCGACGAGTTGCCGATGGATCCCTGGGGGCATCCGTACATCTACCGCAACCCGGGCGAGAGTGGCGGCAACTACGACCTCGGCAGTTACGGCGCCGACGGGCGGGCGGGCGGCGACGGCAACAACGCGGACGTCTCTCTCTCGGGTTGATCCATTGACGACCGGCAAGCCAAGCCGTCTCGCCTCGGCCGATGGATTCACCATGCTCGAGATCATGATCGTGCTGGTGATCATCGCCATGGCGGCGACCCTGGTGGCGCCGGCGATCGACGGCGGCCTCCGTGCACGCGACGTGCGCAGTGCGGTGCGGCGCGTCGCGGGGACGATGCGTGGACTCCAGGCCGCTTCGGTGCAGACGGGAAAGCTCCGGCGCGTCCTGATCGACGTCTCGAGTGGCGCGATGGAACTCGACGACGGCAAGCCGGTGGACATCGCGCCCAGCGTTCGGATCGGCCAAGTGGACGGCGGCGAGATGCTCGTGGACGGCTCGGTTCAGGTGACCTTCTATCCCAACGGAAGCAATACGGGCGTCGACCTGCTCATCGGCGACCGCGAGTTGCCGCTGAACGAGGGCTTCGTCGTCCGACTGAACCCGCTGCTCGGCATGGTGTCGGTCGAGGACCCCCGGTCCTGAGATGGTTGTTCGCGGCTCCGCGCGCGGCTTCACCCTGCTCGAGATCGCGATCGCCATGGCGATCCTGGGACTCGGCGTGACGTCGGCGCTGCAGGTCTTCGGCAGCGGCGTCCAACTCGCGCGCGCGGCTTCGCGGCGCTCGGAGGCGGTGGTGCACGCGCGGGCCCTCATGGATTCGGCGCTCTGGATCCCCAACCTGCGGGCGGGCGAGACCCATGGCGAGATCGGCGACGGCTATCGCTGGGGCCGGACGATCCGACCGGCGGGCCCGGAAGACGGAATCGAACCCCCGGCCGAGGGAGCGGTCGAGCCCGAGATCGGGCTCGCCGTGATCTCGGTGCTCATCGAGTGGGACGAGACGTCGGGTACGAAGAACTACCGCATCGGCACGATGCGGGTCGTGCCGAAGACCGGGGAAGAGAATGGCTGAGCATCCGGCCTTCGCGGGGCGGGGCGGCGAGGCCGGCTTCACCCTGCTCGAACTCATGATCTCGCTGAGTCTCCTCGGCGTGATGATGGCGATGGCCTACAGCGTCTTTACCACCGCGCTCGCAGCGGTTCCGCGCGGCGAGGACTTCGCTGCGCGCTCGGCGCGTTTCCGCGCCGCCACCTCGATCATCTCGAAGCAGGTACGCTCGGCGGTGAACTATCCCGCACACGGCGAGAACGACGAGGTGTTCCCCTATTTCTGGGGCGACGCCGGCTCCTTCAGCTTCATCACCGCCTCCCCGCAGCACCGAGGTGGCGAGGGACTGGGCTGGGTCACCTACTGGACCGATGGTCGCTCGCTGTCGATGGGCGAGCGACTCATCTTCACCGCGGACTCGGTGAGCGGCGGCGCGCCCGATCCCACCTCGCAGACCGTCCTGCTCGACGGGCTCTCCTCGGCCCGCTTCGAGTACCTGCGGCTCGATGGCGACGAGAGCGAGTGGCGCGACGCGTGGGATGCCCTCGAGGAGCAGGGCTTGCCCGCGGCGGTGCGAATCTCGCTGGGAGGCGTGAACGAGGGCCGGACCTACTGGGTGCAGGAGATCCCGCTCATGCCGGTCGCCTACGGGCTCGGTGCCTACGACCCGGAGGTCGCCGTGCAGCAGCAGGGCGCGGTCGGGGGCGACGGCAGCGGCAAGGACGGCGGCACGGACGACGGCGGGGACGAGGGCGAACCGTGACGCGCCCCTCGCCGATCGGCGACCGGCGCGGGTTCGCACTGGTGATCGTCCTGTGGCTGTTCATCACGCTGTTCGCGCTCGGCGCCGAGTTCTCCCAGGAGATGCGGCAGGACGCGGTCGCGACGGCCAACTTTGCGGACGAGACCCAGAGCTACTACCTTGCCTCTGCGGCGGCGAACCTCACCTTCTACAGGCTCCTCCTGGCGCACCGGGAAGAGGCGCTCGGACAGGACCCCGCCGCCCTGGCTGCCAAGGGCATGGATGACGGGGAGAAGAAGCCGGCGCTGGTGGCCACCGACGGGGTCTGGCATGACGTCGACTTGTGGGGCGCCCCGGTCTCGGTCCGGGTGGTGGACGAGGGCGGCAAGGTCGCGATCAACTGGGTGGACCAGACGGTGCTCATTCACGTCCTGAACAATCTCGGGCTGGCTCCCGACAAGGCGTCCGAGATCGCGGACAGCATCCTCGACTGGCGCGACAAGGACGAGGAGAAGCGCCTGAACGGGGCGGAGAACGAGTACTACTCCTCGCTCCCGCGGCCCTATGTCGCCAAGAACGCGCCGTTCGACTCGGTCGAGGAACTCCTCATGGTGAAGGGAGTGACGCCGGATCTCTTCTACGGCGGAACCGACGACTTCCCGATCGGGATGCACGACATCTTCACCGTCTTCCACCCTCCCGGCGAGAAGCTCAACGTGCAGTACCTGACCCCCGAGGTGCTGCGCGCCTTCTTCGGACTCGACAAGGAGGAACTCGCGCAGCTCCTCGACACCCGCGAGAACGGCCAGGCGGGCGATCTCCTCGGCCTGCTCAAGTCGAAGGTGCCCGATCCGCGGGTCGCCGAAAAGCTCACGGCCGAGCTCGCCCCCACGCTGCTCTCGGTCGAGGTGCAGGCGAAGCTGCCCTCGTCGAAGATCTCGTCCCACATCGGCGCGGTCATCGACCTCGGCGAATCGAGCGAGGGAGTCTACGTGCAGCGCTGGATGGACCAGATGGCGCCGGCGGAGATCTCGTGACGCCGACGCTGCCGACCGATGCGCTCCGCCTCTTCCGCAAGGTGACCCGGCTCGACTTCCTCGACGGGCTCGGCATCTCGATCGGCCAGCGCCACGTCGGGATCGCCCACCTCGTGAAGCGCCTGTCGACGGTGTCGCTTCAGCACTGGACGGTCGCCGCCCTTCCGCCCCCCGACCAGGCCGAGGCGCGCCAGGAGGAGCTCGTCCGCGTGGTGAGCGGATTCATCGCCGCGAACGGGATCGGGGCGGACCGCTGCTTCGTCAGCCTGCCGCGCGGGAACGCGCTGCTGGCGCGCCTCATGCTGCCGGCCGCGGCACGCGACGACCTGCGCCAGGTGGTCGAGTTCGAGGCGGATCGCGCCTTGCCGATCGCGCGCAGCGAACTCTACTACGATTTTCTCGTGCGAGAGGCCGGGGACAAGCTCGACGTCCTGCTCGTCGCCATGCCCCGCAAGGTCGTGGCCGATCACCTGGCGGCGCTCGAGAAGGCCGGCGTTCGGGCGCGCAGCGTGACGATCACGCCGGTCGCCCTCCTCGACCTGGTCTCGTTCGCGACGCGCGGCGAGGGTGCGCCCGTCGCGACCCTGGTCGACGATGGCGGGGTCCTCGAGATGGACTTCGTCGTCGCCAACGCGCTCCGCGCGAGCCATCTCCTGCGCCCGGCCGAGGTCGGGAGCGCGGCCGCGGTCGAGCGGCTGGTCGCCGAAGAGACCCGCGTCGTGTCCTCGGTCGAGCCCGAGGTCTACGCTTGGCGCGCCGGGGCCGACGCGGCGGCGCTGCTCGGGGGAGTCGCGGGCAGCCTGCCGGAGCAGATGCTCTCGCACGGCCCGGATCTCCTGCGGCGCCTCGAGGGGACGCTCTCCGCGCCCGAAGGCTTCTACGACGCCCCCGACCCGACGCTGGCACCCGCGATCGGGACGGCGCTCGGCGCGGTGCGCGAGGATCGTGCCGGCCTGAACCTGCTGCCGCCCGAGGAGCGACGGACCGGGGACGAGGGGGCGCCCGTCCTTACGTTTCTGCTGTCGAGCCTCCTCGTGCTGGCTACGCTCGGCTGGCTCGGAACGGCGATGTTCAAGGACCATCGCAACCTCGCGGCCCTCCACGACCAGCTTGCGGCGGTCGAGCCGCAGGTGCGCCAGGTGCACCGCGACGAGGACGAGTCCAAGGTGACGCGCGACCGCCTGAAGATCCTGGTGCAGGGCGACCAGCGCAAGGTCTCGGTGCTGCTGCGCGAACTCACCGAGGTGATCCCCGAGGACGCCTACCTCTCGACGTTCCGGCTGCGCAACGACCGGGTCGAGCTGGAGGGCTTCGCGCGCTCCGCCTCCGACCTGGTCCCCTTGCTCGAGAAGTCGAAGCACTTCCGCAATGCGCAATTCACCTCGCCGGTCACCAAGGTGCAGAACAACCAGGAGCGCTTCTCGCTCAACGCCGAGATCGAGGAATGAGGGACTTCCTCTCCAACCTGCTCGCCCGGGTGGGCGGCCTGAACCGCCAGCAGCGACTGTATGCGCTGCTCGGGTTGGTGTTCGCCGCGGTGCTGGCCCGCTACTCGATCACCTGGCTCGTGGCCTACCGACGCGGCATCAAGGAAGACATCCAGTTGAGCGCCGAGCGGCTGGCCAACGCCCGGCGCACGGTCGAGCGCGCACCGGAACTGGCGGGAAATCTCCAGGGTCTCCAGCAGCGCTACCGAGAGACCGTCCGCCAACTCGTACCCGGCGAGACGCCGACGCTCGCGGCGGCGACCCTCCAGGAGCGGGTCTCGGCGATCGCGGGCCAGCGCAGCGTGAGCCTGCAGACGACCCAGGTCATGAAGGACGAGGCGGTGGGTTCGTTTCGCAAGGTGTCGCTGCGGATCACCGCGTCGGCTGAACTGCGCCACCTCGCGGAGTTCCTCACCGACCTGGAGTTCGGCCAACTGCGGGTGAGCATCCCGTTCATCGAGTTGAATCGGCGCGGCGGGGTGAGGGTCGGCAACTCCGGGCGCAGCGTATCGGCGACCCTCGAAGTGTCGGGCATCGTCCAGGGCAGCGCCGAAGAGTCGAACCTCGCCGCCGCGGCCGCAGCCGCCAAGCCGGCGGCCAAGCCGGGCGGGGCGGCGCCAGCACAGGCGCAGTCCACGGGGGCCGGCGTGCCACCCGGAGGAGAGCCGCGCGACGTCCCACGCGATCCACTCGGCACCGGCGCCATCCAGGGAGCGCCTTCGTGAAGCGCTTCAGCATCGTCAATCTGCTCCTCCTCGCGCTGTTCGGCCTTGCCGTGTCGCGGACGGTCGGCGTCTGGCGTCGAGGAGTCCCTGAGCACGAACTCCCGCCCGCGGATCCCGCGGGCCGCACGGCGCCCGGCGAGGGAATGCTCGCACCGCCGCCGCGACGGCCGCCTGCGAACCAGGTCATTTCCTCGATCGCCGAACACGATCTCTTCGACCAGTCGCGCAAGGAGGGCCAGCCGCAGGTCGCCGAGGCGCCGCCGCCCATCCCGACGCCCGCTCCACCGCCACCGACGTTGAAGTTGGCGGGGGTGGTCGTCGTCGGAAGGCAGCGCGAAGCGCTACTCGTGGACTCGGCCCAGGGCAACAAGCACCTCCGGATGCGGATCGGCGAGGACCTCATGGGTTACCGGGTGGCGCGGATCGAGTCGGAACGCGTCGCGCTGGTCGGTCCCGGAGGCGAGGAAACGGTGCTCGAACTCGAGGTTGGAAAAGGCAAGAAGGGTCCGGCATTCGGCCCGGGTGGGAAGCCCCAGCCAGCTCCGAAGCCGGTCCCGGGAGCCGCCGTGGCCTCGGTGCCGCCCGGCACGTCGCCGCCTCCGGTGGCCGGTTCGCCGGCTGCGACAGGCGATCCGGCGGGCGACGCGCGTGCCCGTGCCGAGAGCGCCCGCGAACGCCTGCGGCGCCTGCGGGCCGAGGCGGCCCACCAGTGATGCACCGCGGTCGTCGCGCTCGACGCGAGGTTTCCCGGCCGGGCGATCTCCGTTACAGGGGGCGGGCGCCGGAGAGGAACAGCGGGATGGCTTCGAGAAAACCGGACGGGGAGACAGCGACGGGCATCCGGCCCGGCCGGGCGGGTGGTCGCATGTTTCTGGCGGCTCTCTCGGGTCTCCTCGCCGTCGCGGCGATCGCCGCGGCCCAGGCGCCGCCGAACCTGCCGCAGGGTCTGCCCTCCGAACCGGCGGGTGCGGCGCCCGCGAATCCGCAGCCGACTCCGTTGCCGGCGGCACCAGCGGCCGTTCCGGTGCCGCCTCCCGCGCAACCGGGGCAGCAGGTGGCGCCCGCGCCGCCCGTCGTGCAGGTGCCGCCTCCCGGACGGCCGGGGCAGGCGCCGCCGCCCGCGGCGCAGCCCGGCACCGTGCCGCCCGAGGTGGCCGTGCAGCCGCCCTCGCGCAGCGCCGGCATCCCCTCGGGCCGCATGCCGGTGGCCGCCCCCGGCGGCCTGGCCGGGCAGCCCGTGCGAGGCGCCGCTCTGCCGCCACCCGAAGAAGAAGAGGCCGCGGCCCCCGCGCCACGCGCCACGCCGATCAAGCCGGAGCGTCCCGCCTCCTTTGAGGGGGACCAGGACGCGATCGTGCTCAGTTTCGAGAACGCCGACATCCGCGAAGTCGTCGCCAGCCTCGCCGGCGCGCTCGGCATCTCCTACGAAATCGACCCGCGCGTCGAAGGCCAGGTCACCATCCGCACGACCGGCAAGATCCCGCGCCGCGACTTGTTCCCGATCTTCAACCAGATCCTCCGTTCGGTCGGCATCGCGGCGGTCAAGGTCGGACAGATCTACAACATCATGCCGATCGCCGAGGCGAAGACCCGTGTCGGGGTCGATCGCGGCAAGCTCGGCGCGATGTCCGCGCAGGATCTCTTCGTCGTCGAGTTGATCGGCGTGAAGAACCTCGCGGCGCAGGAAATGGCGACGCTCATCCAGCCCTTCATCACGCCGGGCGGCGACGTCATCCCCTATCCGCGTGCGAACCTGTTGATCCTGTCGGATACTGCCGGGAACGTGGAGCGGCTCAAGGAAATGGTCGAGTTGCTCGACCGCGACAGCTTCCGTGAGTTGAAGGCCCGCATCTTCAAGGTGAAGAACACCGACATCGAAACGCTCGGACAGGAACTGCTCTCGGTGCTAGATACCTACGGCATCACCGGGGAGGCCGCCGCCGAGCGCGGCGTCTATGCGATCCCGCTGCCACGGCTCAACTCGATCGCCGTGCTCGCATTCAACGACAACGCGTTCCGCGCGGTCGAACACTGGTTGAGCCTCCTCGACGTGCCGCAGGACGAGGAGACCTCGCGGGCGGTACGCGTCTACAACGTCCAGAACGCCAAGGCAGGAGACCTCGCCGTCGTACTGAACGAACTCTACGGCGGTGGGGGTGGCGGCGGTGGTGGGCAGTCGGGCGCCGCGGTGGCCGGACAGCCCGGTTTCGCCGGCGGGGCGGCCGCCTTCGGACGCGGCGGCTTGAGCGGTGGACGCGGCGGCGCAGGCCGGGGTGGGGGTTCGTCCGGCGGTGGCGGTGGCGGTGGCTTTGGCGGCCGCGGCGGTGGCATGGGTTCGGCTTCGCAGATGGGTGGTGGTGGCCGCTCCGGAGGGCTCGGCGGCGGTGGCGGCATGGGCGGTGGTGGCGGCATCGGCGGACGCGGCGGCCGCGGCGCCCGCGGTGCGCAACCGGCCGGCGTCCTCGGCGGCGTGGCCGGCGGGGTCGGCGGCGGCGGCGGCTCGTCCGGCTTTGTGCTCGCCGGCGGACAGGGCAACACGATCTTCGAGAACGAGGTCCGGATCGTCGCCGACGAGATCTCGAACGCCCTGGTGATTCTCGCGACGCGGCGCGACTGGAACCAGATCCTGAGCGTGCTGCGCGAGCTCGACGTCGTGCCGCGCCAGGTCGTGATCGAGGTGCTGATCGCCGAGGTCTCGCTGAACAAGGACATGGAGTTCGGCATCCAGTCCATCATCACGAACCCGGGCGGACTCGGCACGATCCCGAGCGGGACGCCGGTACCGACCGGGACCGCCAGCGGTCTCTCGAACCTCCTGGGTATCCCGCCCGGCGTGAACGACTCCCTGCTCAAGCGCGTCATCAGCATCGATCCGACCGGCGCCCTCACTGCGATCATCACCGACCAGTCGAGCTTCCGTGTCCAGCTCGACGCGCTCGCGCAGTCGGGGCGCCTCAAGGTGCTCGCGAGCCCGCACATCCTGACGGCCGACAACCGCGAGGCCTCGATCCACATCGGCACCGAGATCCCGATCCTGACCTCCCAGTCGAACGTCCCGGGGATCGCCGGCGCGAATGGCCAGACCGCGCTCGTCAACAACGTGCAGTACCGGTCCACCGGCGTCATCATGCACGTCCTGCCGCAGATCAACGCCGACGGCCTCGTGAACCTCCAGGTCCGTCAGGAGGTCAGCGACGTCGACAAGAACTTCCAGAGTTCGACCGGGTCTCCGGCCTTCACGACGCGCGAGACGGAGACCACGGCGGTCGTTCAGAACGGTGACTCGCTCCTGATCGGCGGCATCATCCAAGAGGTGACCTCGCGCGGCCGCAGCGGCGTACCCTACCTGATGGACATCCCCGGCATCGGGCGTCTCTTCCGGAGCGACAGCGACACGGCTCGGCGCGTGGAACTCATCGTGCTCCTCTCGCCGAAGGTCATCCGCAACCGGGCCGAGGCCCTGCAGGTCACCCAGGAGTACAAGGACCGGCTGTGGGATGTGGTGGACGAGATCGAGAACACGAAGGGCATGCGAGCGCCCACTCGCGAGGAGATGTACCGCAGCAAGCGCCTGCGTTCGCGCGCAACGACGGCGGAGAAGCCCCGGCTCGGGATCCTGCCCAACCGGGATCCCTACGACGAGTGAGATCGGATCGCGGTCTCCGCAAAGCGCGTCGATGATCGGCGAGCGGACTCGGTCCATGGCGGCCGCCGCGATCCTCGCCGGCCTGGTGGCCATCGTCTACGGTCGCGCGGTCGGCGCCGGGTTCGTCTTCGACGACCATGCACTGGTGGTCGAGAATCCGCTCGTGAGGGAATCGCCGGCCCGGATCGGTGGTTTGTTCCTCCACAGCCCGGAGCGAGCGGGCTTCGCCTACCGGCCGGTGCGGGTGCTGTCCTACCAGGTCGACCACCTGCTCGCCGGTGGTATGGACCCGCGCGTCTTTCACCTTTCGAACCTAGTCTACCACGTTCTCGCGACGTGGCTGTTGTGGAGCCTCGCCCGGGCGATGCTGAATTCGGATCCGGCAGCCATGGTCGCGGCCTCGTTGTTCGCCGTACATCCGCTCGGTACGGAGGCGGTCGCCTACGTCTCCGGGCGCCGCGACCTCCTGTGCGCGCTCTTCGCCTTGCTCGCGTTGCGCTGCTGGTGGGCGTTCCTCGCCGGGGCCGATCGCACGGGCGACCGCGCCACGGGCGCCGCTTCGGACCGCCGCCCGACGAGGGCGACCCCGACCCTCGCCGTGGCCCTGGTCGCGGCACTTCTCTCGCTCGGCTCCAAGGAAACCGCACTCGTCCTGCCGGTGCTCGCCTGGTTCATGACGTTCGTGCGGTCACCCGGTGCGCGCGCGGGGATGGCACCGCGTGTCATCCGGAGTGCGTTGCTCGCGGCGACGGCGGCCCTCGGCGCCGGACTCGTGTCGTACCGCGAGCGCTTCACGCCTCTTCTCGAGCGGGCGGCGTCGCCGCCGCTCGCCCCGCAGCCCGCACTCACGTTGCGCACGCTCGGCCGCTACCTGCGGCTCGCCGCCTTCCCCGACGAACTCTCGGCCGACTACCGCGCCGGCGCCTTCGAACTGCCGCGCTCGGCTCTCGATGCGCACTCGCTCGCAGCGGGTTTCGCGCTGGGCGGGCTCGCCGCCCTGGGCGCGGTGCTGCTGCGCGCCGGCAGGGTGGCGGGGCTGGGGCTGCTGTGGTTTCTCGTCGCGCTCGTACCGGTCGCGCAATTCGTGCCCTACGGCGAGGTCGTCGCCGAGCACAACGCCTACCTGCCCGTCGCGGGCCTCGCTCTCGCCGTCGGCGACGCGTTCACGCGGTTCGTGCCGGGCCGGCGTCGGCTGGCAGGCGCCTGCGCGGTCGCGGTGGTCGCGCTGCTCGCCGCCCGATCCTGGTACCGCGTCGCCGACTGGCGCGACGAGACGACGCTTTGGCGGTCGACGCTCGAAGTCGCCCCGGCCTCGCAGCGTGCGCTCCATAATCTCGGGGCCGCGCTCGCGGCCGATGGCCAACTCCTCGCGGCCCGCGATCCGCTCGAGCGCGCGCACGCCGCCGATCCCGACGACCTCGACGTCCGCCTGACGCTCGCCCGCCTGCTCGCCGACCTCGGCGATGGCGAGCGGGCCACGGCTCTTGCGAAGCCGGTGGTCGAGAGGCGTCGCGACGCCGGCTCGTGGAATGTCCTGGGCTGGGCGCAACTCTCGGCGGGCGACCCGGCTTCCGCGCGAAGCAGCTTCGAGGAGGCGCGGGCGCTCGGCTCCGAGGGCGAAGCGGAGGAGGGCTTGCGCGCGATCGCAGGCGGGGGAGGTCGCCGATGAAGCGGGTCTCCACGGGGGATCCGGCCGTCGATCCCTCTGCCGACGACGCCCCGCGCACTCGGCGGGTCGGCAGCGGATCGCTCGGTCGCCTCCTCGCGCGCCGCGAGTTGCTGCGGGCGCTGGTCTCGCGCGACCTACGGACCCGCTACGCCGGATCGGCGGCCGGGATGCTCTGGGCGGTGGTTGGTCCCCTGCTGCAGATTGCGATCCTGACGACCGTCTTCTCGATGGTCCTGAGGGTCCGCTTCGGCGAGGATGCCCGGGTACCCTTCGCGATCGCGCTGGCCTGGGGGCTCTTCCCCTGGATCGCTTTCCAGGAAGGGGTGGCACGGGCGACCACGGCGCTCGTCGACAACGGGGTCCTCGTCAAGCGGATGGCCTTCCCGCCGGAGGTCGTCCTGACGCAACCCGCCCTGGCCGCAGCCGTCCAGCTCCTGGTCGCCTTGGGCCTCCTGTTGCTGGTCATGCCGGCCTTCGGGGTGGTGCCGGCGCCGACCGCCCCCCTCTGTGTGCTTCCGCTCCTGCTGCTGGTGGCACTCGCCACGGGAATCGGTTGGATTCTCGGGGTGCTCCACGTCTATCTTCGCGATACGGCCCAGGTGGTCGTTGCCGCCCTACAGGCATGGTTCTACCTCACCCCCATCGTCTACTCCGCCGACTCCGCCCCACCCGGGCTGCGGGGGCTGCTCTCGCTCAACCCTCTCGCGGGAATCATCGAGGGATTTCGGGCGTTTGCACTGGGCGGGCCCGTGCCGTGGGCGGCGCTCGCCTGGAGCGCCACCGCAGCGATCGGGGCTCTTTTGGCGGGTGCCGCAGCGGTGTCTCGGGCACGGGACGAACTGGCGGACCTCGTATGACCATGGTGCGGGCGCACCGCCTGGGCAAGGTCTATCGACGCTATGCCCGGCCGACCGACCGGGTCGCGGAATGGTTCGGTGCCGCACCGCGTCATGCAGTATTCAGGGCCGTGCGCGGGGTCTCCTTCGAGATCGAGCGCGGCGGGGCCTTAGGACTCATCGGGGACAACGGTGCCGGCAAGAGCACGCTTCTGGCCATGACCGCGGGGGCCGCCGTTCCGAGCGAAGGCTCGCTCGAGGTTCGCGGCCGGATCGGTTCCATCCTGGAACTGGGTGCGGGGTTTCATGGCGAGTTCTCCGGTCGCGAGAACATCCTTCTCGCCGGCGCGGCCCAGGGGCTCACCCGAGAGGAAATCGCCGAGCGCGCGGACGCAATCGTCGAGTTCTCGGAACTCGGCGACTTCATCGACCAGCCGGTTCGCACCTACTCCTCGGGCATGTTCCTGCGACTCGCGTTCTCGATCGCCACGGCGGCCGAGCCCGATGTCCTGGTCATCGACGAGGCCCTCGCGGTGGGCGATCAACGCTTCCAGGCCAAGTGCACCGACCGGATTATGAATTTTCTGGCGGCCGGCGGGACGCTCCTGTTCTGCTCGCACAACCTCTACCAGGTAAAAAAGCTGTGTCGGCAGGCGATCTGGCTTGAACGCGGCCAGGTCGCGGGGCAGGGCGACGCGGCCGAAGTCTGCGACGCCTACGCGGATCGCTCGCGGGCGCGCCTCCTGCGCGGCAGCACCGGACTCCCGTCCGAGGAGGCCGGAACGGCCGATGAACGTGCGGGGCTCCCGTTGGTCGGGATCGAGCGGGTGCGTGCAATCGACGGCGCCGGTCGCCGCTTGCGACAGGTCCAGGCGGGCGATCCGATCACCGTTCAGGTCTGGCTGGAACTCGCCCCGGGGGTCGACCTGGAGCCGGGGGTGGCGATCGGAGTCGTCCGCAGCGACGGCCTGGTCTGCTACTGCGGATCGACCGAACTCGACGGCGCGAAGGCGCTTCGGCTCGACGGCCGCCGCTTCTTCGTGGCCCTGCACTTTCCCCGCCTGGAGCTGCTCGGCGGAAGCTACCACTTCAACGTCGCGACCATCGATGACCGACGGCCGCTGACGATGCTCGATGTGAAGGAGGGGGAGGCGCCGTTTTCGATCGTGAACTCGAAAGCGGATTGGGGGGTGTGCCGGCTCGCCCACGAGTGGCGGTCGGTGGACGGCCCGGGTGGCGACCCGGCCGGACCGGAGGTGGGTCGTGCGTAGAGGAGCGCCGACCGCACCGACCACCCCCGGGGCGTATGCCGCAGTGCGTCTGCAGGTTGCCGGCTTGCCCAAGGCGTCGAGGGTGGCCCTGTTCGTCGCGATGGCCTGCGCGATGGGGTTTGCCAGTGCGTGCCGTAGCGCAGACCCCAAGGCGGATCTGACCGCCCGGGTCGTGCGATTCAACGAACTGCGGCAAAAGCTCGAGTGGAACGGGATCTATGCGGAACTGCTCGATCCGGAGGTCCGCAAGTCCTTGAAATTAGAGGACTTTCTCAGGCCAAGGCAGTCGACCATGGAGTTCCTGGGCAGTTCGATCCAGCAGGTCGACATCCAGGGCCAGCGGGCCACGGTGAAGACCCGGATCGAGGCCAACGTGCCTGTGCTCAAGCCTTCGGGGCCGCCACTGGTCCTCAAGAGGCAGATCGACGAGCAACAGGACTGGGTGCAGCGCGATGGCAGCTGGTACATCCGGCTGGAGGGGAAATAAGTGCCATCAGAGGGCCTGGACGGCCAATCTTCGGAGGCTCGGGTTGACTCGACCGGGGCCGGTGCGCTATCGGAGGTTCTTCCCTCTGTAGGGTGTGGGGGATGGAGTTGGCGTCTGGGGGTTCGTGGCGGGGTTCGTTGGCGTACCCCGTCGGAAACAGGGGATTTTTTCAGCACGCGTTCTAATGGGCTCGGCGTTGACGTCCGCTAATCCGTTGCAGCATGGAGAAACGGTGGACGCAGATCAACTTCTGAGCGGTCCAGCGAAAGGAGAGAGGGGATTATGAGAGGTCTTCGTATGCTAGGGGTGGCCGCGGTGGCGTTGGCCGTCGGATTGGTTGGCGCAAGCAGCAGCTTTGCGTCGCAGGATGATGTGTACACGAGTTACACGCAGCCCTCGAATGCGCTCGTCATGCCATTCGATGCGTCGAATAATCGTCAGAGCTTCTTTGTCGTCAGCAACCTCGGCGGCTTCTCGAACTTCGGCAACCAGACGCTCGCGGGCGTGACGACTCACTGGTCGTACTGGTCGGAGAACTGCGACCACCTCGCCGACGTCTACGCGTGCCTCACGCTGAACGACACGGTCGTCGTGGATCCCACGGACATCCGTTCGGTCGACGCGGCGAACCAAGTCTATGGTCCGTCGATCAACCTGAGCGGCAAGCAGGGCTTCGTCGTCGTGACGGCCTACGAGACCGGCCCGGAGTGCGGTGACGCGTCCTACGCCGGCTACAAGCCGGTCGACAACGCGATCGTCGGTACCTACACGCTGGCCGACACGACCTCGGGCGCTTCGCTCGGCGCCGACGCGATCGGCTTGGGCCTCCACGGTAGCGGTGCTCACACAGAGTTGCCCGCGATCACGACCGACGCGATCGATATCCAGACCTTCCGTCCGGATTCGCTCGACCTGTCGGCGGTCATTCTGCTCTCGCTCAAGGAGCATGCCGGCAACGGCGCGACCTCGTTCGTCGAGGTTGGCCCGAACAACAAGACCATCACCACGAGCGTGACCTACTACGACAACACCGAGACGGCGACTTCGCTCCCCGACGCGGAAGTGAACTGCGCCGAGTTTAACACCCTGACGCCCGGCACCGGCAACCTGATCCCGGGCACGGTCTCGGGTCTCACGGCCGGTATCTTCCGCATGGGCAGCTTCGACCCGAGCATCGGTGGCGATACGGGCCGCTGGATCTATGCGGTGTACGGCCAGGCGGTCGGCCGCTTCGGCGCGGGCTCGAACGGCAAGTACCGAGTTCTCGGCTCGAACCAGTAACTATCTCCCGGCACGGCCGCCCGGACGGGCGGCCGTGGCAGGAGTCGCATCGAAGCGGGGTCGGAGTTTCTCCGGCCCCGCTTTTTTTCCGTCCGCCGCCCGGGTAGATACCGTCCGGTGGCGGGGAGGGTGACGATGCACGGACGGATGAACCAGCTTCGGCGGGTACTCGGGTTCGCCTCGTCTTGCGGCTTGGCGGCCCTGCTCGCGGCATGCGACCGCGGGCCGGCCCTGGGCCACGAGGTGCGCCTGACCGAACCGGAGCGCAGCGGCGCCACGTTCTCGTTTCCCTACTACACCGACCTCGCCGCCCATGGTGAAGTGGTTGCCGCCACCTTCATGGTCGCCAACGGCCGGATGAACCGGCACGTCGTCGTGCGTCGCTCCCAGGACGGCGGCGCGACCTGGGGGCCGCCCGCCATCCTCGACGAGCCGGGTTTCGGCGACACGATCTCGGTCGCGCCGAAATTGGTGCCCTTCGCCGACGGTGGCCTGCTCGCCACCTGGCAGGCGCGGCGCAACGCGGTCGGGCAGAAGTTCATCCTCGCCCGGCGCTCGACCGACTTCGGCGCCACTTGGGGGCCGACCCAGACCCTGAACTCGGTGGCGCAGTCCTTTCCGCAGGGGACGGCCTCGCGCGACGACGGTGCGGTGCTGGTCGCCTACAGCGACGAGCGCAACATCGAGCGCGACATCTTTGCGAACCACTCGACGGATGGCGGAGCTACCTGGCAGCCCGCCGACGCGGTGGTCATGCCGTCGGCGAAGGCCGAATCGGTCGGCCCCGCGCCGGCGCTCGGCAAGGGCGGCGACGCCTGGGTCGCCTGGGAGGAAAAGAAGCGCGGCGACGCCTCGATTCAGGTCGCCCGCAGTTCGGACGGCGGCTCGACCTGGTCGTCTCCGGTGCGCATCGATCGATCCGCCGAGCGAGCGTCGCCGATCTGGCCGGCGCTGGTCGAGTCCCATGGCCGACTCACGGCGGTGTGGACCGCCGGCATCGTCGGGCAGACCTCGCGCAGTTGGCTTTGGCTGTCGTCGTCGACCGATGGCGGCAGCACCTGGAGCGACCCGAAGGCCGTCTACGAGGGATCGGCGCAGGCGGTATTCCAACTGCTGGCGAAGGGTGACCGCGTCTACCTCGTCTGGAACGGTGGCAGCAACGACGAGACCGGCATCTACTTCAACTCCTCGGAGGACAGCGGCGCGACCTGGACCCGACCCTTCGACGCGCCGGCGCGCCTCGACGACGCACGCCCTGCCATCATGGCGGTACGCCCCCGCATCGCCGTTGCGGGCGACAAGATCGGGGTCGCCTGGCAGGAAGGGGACAAGGCGATCCTCGTCCGGCTTTCGGCCGACGGCGGCAAGACCTGGCCGGGCCACAAGGCGATCGCGGTGGCGAGCGTCGAGAAGGAGTCGCTGCGCCAGCCGCAGGTCGCCGTCGGCGACACCGGCGCCTGGGTGCTGTGGGAGCGATGGGCCGACATGTCCGGAGTGCGCAAGACGCTCGCCGACGCCGATATTCCCACGCCGATCGACGTCATGGTCCGCAAGGTACCGTTCGCGAAGTGATCGCCGGCCGGGCATGAGTACGCCGAGCTTGCCCCTTGCCGCGTGCCCGGCGCCCGGTCCGGCGAACAGGCCCATCTCGGCATCGCAGACCCTCCTGCTCGCGGCGGTCCTGCTCGCCCTGGCGGCAGCTCTGCGGCTCTGGCACCTCGACGCCGGATGGTTCGGCGTGGACCAGGCCCGTGACGCGACATGGGCGGAGCGTATCGCGAGCGGGACGGCCTGGCCGGTGGCCGGACCGCAGATGCGCAACCGCGTGCGTCTCGGCGCGACCTACTATTTCTTCTGGGCGCTGCCCGCGCTGGTCGCCGACTCGCCGCTCGCAGGCTACGCGTTCGCAGCAGTCCTCGGGACGGCCGCGGTCGCCGGCGCAGGCCTGCTCGCGCATCGGATCGCCGGCCCGGCGGCCGGCCTCGTCGCCATGCTCTGGCTCGCCGCGCACCCGGTGGCGGTGATTCACTCGCGCATCGCCTGGGCGCCGGCGGCGGTGCCGGCGATCTGCGCGCTCCTGCTGCTCGTGGGCCGTCGCTTCCTTCGCGAACCTCGCCTCGGCTCCGCCACGCTCTTGGGTGGGGTGGCGGCTCTCGCGACCCAGGTCCACCTCGCCGCGGCGGCTCTCCTGCCCGTCGCGGCGGGAACGCTGCTCGCTCGACTCGGCCGCGTCGGCCGTGCGGGACTCGCCGCCGCGGCGCTCGGGGCCGGGGCCGTGTTGTGGCCGATGGGACTCGCGGTACTCCAGTCCGTGCCGGTCGCGCCAGCCGCGACCGACGTCGCTGTCTCGCCTTACGCCTACCGCGCGATCGACTTCCTGTTCCTCGTCCCACGCGTGCTCTCCGGGCTGACGCCGGCCTACGCCGCTCTGCCCGCGGCGGTGCGGGTGTGGATCCCGCTCGAGTTCGGCGCGATCCTGCTGCCGCTCGGCGCCGCGGCCTGGCTGGCCTCGCGGACGGCAGGCATGCGTGAACCCGCGACCCTGCGCCTCGTCCTGGCCGCATTCGTTGCGACGATCCTCGTTCCCCTGCTGCTGCCGATCGAGGTCTGGGCCTATTATCTCGATGCACGCATGGTCTGCGGTGCGGTCGCCGTCGGCGTCGCGGCCTCCCGCCTGGATCGCCGCTGGTCGATCGGGCTGCTGGTGTTTGCGGTCGGACGGACGGCGCTCCTCGCGTGGTGGGTCGCGGGCGCCGCGAAGCAGGGCTCGATCCCCGCCAACCTCGATTATTTCCGCATCGGCGGAGCCCGCCCGGCGGAGCCGTCGGCCCGGGCGCCGCTCCTAACGGTGGCCGCGAGACGCCGACTCGCCGACGTGTTGGTCGACACGATCGGCGACGTGGAACGTCCCTTGCGCTGGTATGTTCATGGCCCCGGCGCCAACAACCTCGACAACGACAACGGCTATTTCATCCTGCGCGAGGCCCGCGAACGGGGGCGTCCGAAGAGCACCGGGCTCGAGGCCCTGCTCGTGCCGCCGGGTCGGGTGCCGGCGTCTTGGATCGACGGCTTCTCCGAACCGACCCGGGTCAACGGCATCGACGCCTATGCCTATCCGGGGACCCTGTACACGCGGGACGGCTGGCTCGAAGGTTGTGCCTCGGGCGGCTTGCCGCCGCCGCCCGTGCCTGCCCCGCTCGACTACGGCAACGGCGAACCGCGGCAGACGGCCTGGCCGTGCAGCGACGCCGTGGTCGCCATTCCCTTCGGCGCGCCGCCGCGCGGGGTCGTCGTACGCGCGTTCCCGCGCCTTGTCGGCCGAGGAAGCGTGGAGATCCTCTCGGTGGACCCGCCGGGCGAGACCTTCCTCTCGGGCGTCGGCTTCCTCGGCCGGGGTGTCATCCTCCCGGAATCCACGGGTACGCTGCGTCTGCGCTTGCATCTCGACGGACCGGCGACGCTGGATCTCGTGGAACTCCATGGACTTCGCGGCGACGACCCCTCGGGGTCGCGGGCCGAGCCCCGCGGCGGTTCGCCAGCGGCTCCGACGTCACCCGCCGGGGACCTGGTCCGGGCGGCGGTCCGGTCGTCGCGCGCCGGGGAGGGCTGAGGCATGATGCGTGCGCGCTTCGTCGGCGTCGGTGCGGCGCTGCCCGGGCATGTGATCGCGAACGTCGAGATCGAGGAGCGCCTCGGCGTCGAGCGCGGCTGGATCGAAAGCCGCACCGGGGTGCGCGAAAGGCGGGTGCTCGCTTCGGGTGAGACTCTGCTACACCTTGCGGAAGCAGCCTCGCGCGAGGCCTTGCGCACCGCCGGAATTGCACCGGCCGAGGTCGACGCGGTGGTCGTGGCCACGACCTCGGGACCGTTCCTGTTCCCGTCGCTCGCCTGTCTGGTGCACGGGCGGCTGGGATTGCGGATGCAACCGGCGTTCGACGTCGCCGCCGCCTGCGCCGGGTTTCCGTACGCGGTGTCGGTCGCGGACCAGGCGATCCGCTGCGGCGATCACCGCACGGTTCTGGTGCTCGGCGCCGATCGCCTGAGCGCGCTCTGCGAGCCGACCGACCGGGTGACGTCGCCGCTCTTCGGCGACGCCGCCGGTGCGGTCGTGCTGCGCGCAGAGCCGGCCGTTGATGGATCTGCGGGTCGCGGGATTCTCGCCTTGCGCCTGCGCGCCCTGGGCGCGCAG